>NZ_CAXUNP010000003.1:153188-160672 GCF_964252635.1 uncultured Jatrophihabitans sp. | reverse complement strand
GCACCCGGATGACGAGCTGGTTGTGCCCGAGCTCCTGGGTGTCGGTCTTGCTGAAGGGCAGGTGGGGTGCCTTCTTGAACAGCACCGCGATCTCGGTGACCCGCTTGGGCAGCCGCTTGCCGGTGCGCATGTAGAACGGCACGCCGGCCCAGCGGCGGGTCTCGATGCCGAGCCGGACGGCGGCGTACGTCTCGGTCGTCGAGTCCTCGGGGATGCCCTTCTCGGCCCGGAAGGCGACCGCGCGCTCGCCGGCCAGCCATCCCTGGTCGTACTGGCCGCGCACCGCGTACCGCTCGAGGTCGTCGGGCAGGGAGATGGCGCGCAGTGCCTTCAGCTTCTCGATGCGCACGGCCTCGGGGGAGAACTCGACCGGCTCCTCCATCGCGGTCAGCGCCAGCAGCTGCAGCAGGTGGTTCTGCAACACGTCGCGGGCGGCGCCGGTGGCCTGGTAGAACGCCGCACGTCCGCCGATGCCGACGTCCTCGGCCATGGTGATCTGGACGGAGTCGACGAAGTTGGCGTTCCACACCGGCTCGAACAGCTGGTTGGCGAACCGCAGCGCCAGCAGGTTCTGGACCGTCTCCTTACCCAGATAGTGATCGATGCGGTAGACGTCGCGCGGGGGGAAGACACTGTCGACGAGTTGGTTGAGCTCGAGCGCGCTCGGCAGGTCGTGGCCGAACGGCTTCTCCACGACGACCCGGCGCCAACCGCCGGCCTGCCGGGCGTCCGACAGGCCCGTGCGCTGCATCTGCTTGAGCACGTTCGGGAACAGCGTGGGCGGGATCGAGAGGTAGAACGCCGCATTGCCCTTGATGCCGTGGCTGTCCTTCAGCTCGTTCATCGTCGCGACGAGCTGGTCGATGGCGTCGTCGTCGTCGAAGGATCCCTCGACGAAGCGGGAGTTGTGGGCCAGACGGCGCCACACCTCCTCGTTCCAGACCGTGCGCGCGTGGTCCTTGGCGCTCTTGCGCGCCATGGCCTCGAACGAGCCGCCGTCCGGCCAGTCGGCGCGGCTGAAACCGACCAGCACGAAGTCGGTGGGCAGCAGCCCACGGTTGGCCAGGTCGTAGATGGCCGCGATCAGCTTCTTGCGGGACAGGTCGCCGCCGATACCGAAGATGACGAGCGCACACGGCTCCGGTACCCGCGGCAGGCGTCGGTCGGCCGGATCCCGTAGCGGGTTCGGCCCGTCGGCGCCGTATTCGGACAGGGCCTCGCCGGTGGCGGCCGGGGTGCTGGCCCGCGGCGCGTCGGTCGTCGAGCTGGACCCGCCCTGGTCGGTCTGTGCGGAACCGACCAGGGCGTCGGGCTGGCCCTCGGTGGTCGTGCCCGGTTCGGTCATCGGACCCCGATCTGGTGAATTGCTCGTCGGCTACGTGTCGGCTGCTTCGTGGCCGCTGTTGCTCGGCGGCTGCTACTTGTCGGCTGCTACTTGTCAGCCTGGGCGAGCTGACTCTTCACGCTGTCGGCCAGCTGGGTGTAGGAGTCCTCGAACTTCTGCACGCCCTCGGCCTCGAGGGTGTCGATCACGTCGTCGTAGCCGATACCCAGGCCGGCAAGCTGGTCGATGACCTGCTGCGCGGCCTCGTAGCTGCCGGCGATCGTGTTGCCCGTGATGCGGCCGTGGTCGGCCACCGCGTCGAGCGTGGCCTCGGGCATGGTGTTGACCGTGTTCGGGGCGACGAGCTCGGTGACGTACATCGTGTCGTCGTAGGCCGGGTCCTTGACGCCGGTCGAGGCCCACAGCGGGCGCTGCGGGTTGGCGCCCGCGTCGGCCAGGGCCTTCCACCGGTCGGCGGCGATGACCTTCTCGAAGCGCTGGTAGGCGAGCTGGGCGTTGGCCACGGCCGCCTTGCCGCGCAGGGCCTTGGCCTCGTCCGAACCGATCTTGTCGAGCCGCTTGTCGACCTCGGTGTCGACGCGGGACACGAAGAACGACGCGACCGAGCGGATCGTGGACAGGTCGATGCCGCGGTCGCGGGCCTGCTCGAGCCCGCTCTGGTATGCGTCCATGACCTTGTCGTACCGGTCGAGGCCGAAGATCAGGGTGACGTTGACGCTGATGCCGGCCGCGGTGGCCGCGGTGATCGCCGGCAGGCCCTCCTGGGTGGCCGGGATCTTGATCATGACGTTGGGACGGTCGACGAGCCACCACAGGCCGTTGGCCTCGGCCGTCGTGCGGTCGCCGTCGTGCGCCAGGCGCGGGTCGACCTCGATCGACACCCGCCCGTCCTGACCGTCGGTGCGGTCGTAGACGGGGCGCAGCACGTCGCACGCCCAGCGGATGTCGTAGGCCATGAGCAGGCGGATAGCGTCGTCGCCCTCGATGTTGCGGGCGGCGAGGGCGCGGACCTGCTCGTCGTAGGCCTCGCCGTTCTCCAGTGCCTTCTGGAAGATCGTCGGGTTGCTGGTGACCCCGACGACGTGCTTGGTGTCGATGAGGTCCTGCAGGTTGCCGGTGCTCAGACGCTCACGGCTGATGTCGTCCAGCCACACCGAGACACCGGCGTCGGACAGTTCGGCCAGGGGTTCACTCATGTTTCCTCCTACGGATGACGCAGTTCAGGCCGTGGCGCTGCTGGCCCGCTGGATGGACAGGTGGGCGGCCGCGACGACGCGGTCGGGGGTGAAGCCGAACTGCTCGTACACCACGTCGCCCGGGGCGCTCGAACCGAACTCCTCGACGGAGATCGACTCGCCGGCGTCGCCGATCCACTGGCGCCAGCCGAAGGACACCGCAGCTTCGATGCTGACCCGGGCCTTGATCTCGGGTGGCAGCACCTCCTGGCGGTAGGACTGCGGCTGCGCCTCGAACCACTCGACGCACGGCATCGACACCACCCGGGTGGGGGTGCCGCTGTCCTCGAGCACGGTGCGGGCCTCCAGCGCCAGCGACACCTCGGACCCGGTGGCGATGAGGATGACCTCGGCGCGGCCCACCGTCGCCTCGGCCAGGACGTAGGCGCCGCGGGTCGCGTCCTGCGTCTTCTCCGGGTCGAGCACGGGCAGGCCCTGCCTCGACAGCGCCAGGCCGGCCGGCCGGCCGTAGTTCTCGATCACCTGGCGCCAGCACACGGCCGTCTCGTTGGCGTCGGCCGGGCGCACGACGTCCAGCCCCGGGATGGCCCGCAACGCGGCGAGGTGCTCCACCGGCTGGTGAGTGGGGCCGTCACCGCCGACCGCGATGGAGTCGTGCGTCCACACGAAGATCGACGGCAGCTTCATGAGCGCGGCCAGGCGGACCGGCGGGCGCATGTAGTCGCTGAACACGAGGAACGTGCCGCCGTACGGGCGGGTGGCCCCGTGCACCGCGATGCCGTTGATGATCGCGCCCATGGCGTGCTCGCGGATGCCGAAGTGCAGGGTGCGGCCGTAGGGCCCGCCCGGGAACATCTTCGTCTGGTGATCGGACGGCAGGAAGCTGGGCTCGCCCTCCATGGTGGTCAGGTTGCTGCCGGCGAGGTCGGCCGAACCGCCCCAGAGTTCGGGCAGCGCGTCGGCCAGGCCGGTCAGGACCTCGCCGGACGCCTTGCGGGTCGCGATCGAGTTGGGCTTGCCGTCCTTCTCGACCGGGAACGACTTCAGCGAGTCGGTCCAGCCCTCGGGCAGGGTGTGGGTCTGCATGCGGTCGTGCAGCGCGGCGCCGGAGGGGTTGCCCTGCGCCCAGGCGTCGAAGTCCTTCTGCCAGGACTCGTGCGCGTCGCGGCCACGCTCGATCACGCGACGAGCGTGGCCCAGGACGTCGTCGGCGACGTAGAAGGAGGTGTCCTTCGGGAAGCCGAGGATCTCCTTGGTCCGTGCGATCTCCTCGGTGCCCAGCGCCGAACCGTGGGCCTTGCCGGTGTTCTGGAGCGTCGGCGCAGGCCAGCCGATGATCGTGCGCACGATGATGAACGACGGCCTGTCGGTGACGTTCCGCGCCTCGGTGATCGCGTTCTCCAGCGCGACGATGTCCTCGCCGGAGTCGACGTACTGCACGTGCCAGCCGTACGCCTCGTAGCGCTTGCCGACGTCCTCGCTGAACGCGACGTCGGTGTTGTCCTCGATGGAGATGTGGTTGTCGTCGTAGAACACGGTGAGGTTGCCGAGCTCCTGGTGACCGGCCAGCGAGGAGGCCTCGGCGGTGACGCCCTCCTCCATGCACCCGTCACCGGCGATGACGTAGATGTGGTGGTCGAACGGCGACGTGCCGGGGGCGGCGTCCGGGTCGAACAGGCCGCGCTCACGGCGGGCGGCCATGGCCATCCCGACGCCGTTGGCCAGGCCCTGCCCGAGCGGGCCGGTGGTGATCTCGACACCTGCGGTGTGGTGGTACTCGGGGTGGCCGGGCGTGCGTGATTCCCACATGCGCAGCGACTCGAGGTCACTCAGTTCGAGGCCGTAGCCGGACAGGAACAGCTGGCAGTACTGCGTCAGCGACGAGTGCCCGTTCGACAGGATGAAGCGGTCGCGCGCGACCCACTCCGGGTCGGTCGGGTCCAGACGCATGACGCGCTGGTAGAGCAGGTAGGCCAACGGGGCCAGGCTCATCGCCGTGCCGGGGTGGCCGTCACCGGCCTTCTGCACCGCGTCCGCGGCGAGCAGGCGTGCGGTGTCGACCGCTTTCGTGTCGAGGTCGGTCCACCAGTCCGGGTGCGTCGTGATGACGCCGTCCGCTGAACTCTTGCCTGTGTCGGTCACGGACGATCAGGTCCCTTCGCATCGCTTGTGTGGGGCCCACGCGGGGCCCGGTTGTCCAGGGGTCGTGGTACCCAAGTTCTGGCCCTGCCCAGCCTAGCCACTTCCGGTGTCCGCAACAGAGCCCCCGTCAGGGGCGGAACGGGCTGGCCTGCGTGCGGGACGACCGGGCTCGGCGGCTACCCTGAAGTCGTGACGCAGACTCCGGTGGCGCCCGCACGGGCGGGCCACGGCGAGGAGTTCGCAGCCCCCCCGGGCCGGCCTGGTGTCCGGCGCGGTCAGGCCCGCCGGCGCAGCCGCATCGCGGCCTACGTCGCCCTCACCAAGCCGCGGATCATCGAGCTGCTGCTGGTCACGACCCTGCCGACCATGATCCTGGCCGCGGACGGCCTGCCCCGGTGGTGGGTCGTGGTCGTGACGATGGTGGGCGGCACGCTCGCGGCAGGCAGCGCCAACGCGCTGAACTGCTACGTCGACCGCGACATCGACGCCAAGATGCGCCGGACCGGGCACCGGCCGCTGGCCCGTGCCGAGGTCTCACCCGTCGGCGCGCTGTGGTTCGGCCTGGTGCTGGGCGCGGTTGCCGTCGTCGGCATGGGCGCGATCACCAACTGGCTGGCCGGTGGGCTGACCGCTGCGGCCATCGCGTTCTACGTCGTCGTCTACACCATGCTGCTCAAGCGGCGGACCTCCCAGAACATCGTCTGGGGTGGAGCCGCCGGCTGCATGCCGGTGCTCATCGGTTGGTCGGCCGTCACGGGCTCGCTCTCGTGGGCGCCGCTCGTCCTGTTCGGTGTCGTGTTCTTCTGGACGCCGCCGCACTTCTGGGCGCTGGCCATCCGCTACCGCGAGGACTACTCGAACGCCGGCGTGCCGATGCTGCCCGTGGTGGCCACCCCGATGCGGGTCGCGGTCGAGATCACCGTGTACGCCTGGCTGACGGCGCTGACCTCCGTGGCGCTGTGGCCCATCGCCACCTCGTGGGTCTACGGCGTGCTCGCGATCGGCGCCGGCGCGGCGCTGGTCGCGTCGGCACACCGCCTGCTCTCCCGTACCCGTCGCGGCGTCGACGCCCGGCCGATGCAACTGTTCCACCTGTCCAACAGCTACCTGGCCTTCGTGTTCGTGGCCGTCGCGGTCGACGTCTTCGTCCGCTGACCCTGCGGCCCCGGCCGTTTGCTGCCCGGCCCGCAGGACTCCTCGCATCTGCTCCGGCCATCCTGACGGCGCCGCACCGCACCGCACGGCACGACGCCCCGCCCACCGGGTGAGGTGGACGGGGCGTCCGGGCCGCCGACCGGCTCGCAGCCGGCCGGATCGGTTGCTCAGCCGGCCGGGATGCTGATCGGGATCTGCTGCAGCGTGCGCACCCTGACCTTGACACCGCCGGACGCGGGCACCGTGCCGGTGATCTGCACGGTCCCGGTCGTGAAGTTCGCCGGCACCTCGAACACGTTGGCGATCTTGCCCGACGGAGCGATGTTGCGGGCCTTGACGTAGGTGCCGTTCGGCAGCCGCAGCCGCAGCAGACCGGGGTCGTACCCGTACGGGCCGCCCGAGTTGCCCGAGTCCGTGTAGTTGACGCGCACCGACAGCAGGGCCTTGGACGGGCTGCTCGGTTTGACCGAGGTGTTGGCCGGCGGCCAGTAGTCAAGCGATGCGAGCGTGGCGGACGTCCGGAAGGTCACCTTGGCGCTGCGCGAGCCCTTGCTGACCGTGATCGGCACGTTGAGCGTGCGCCCGAGGAACTGGGTGCGGTGCGTACGGGTGAGTACCGCGATGTTGTTGCTGCCCGGCGTGCCCTGCGGCAACGAGATCGTCTGGGTGTCACCCGAGTCGACGAGCTGCAGCGCGACCGAGGCGGACGCGGGCACGGCGGCGACCACGTACTCGTCGGAGCCCGGCGTCGGGACGTCGCGCGTGGCGCCGTCCACGGCCAGCTTGACCTGTGCGCTCGTCCCGCCGCTGATGTCCCCGTCGTCGGAGGAGGTGCGGAACGCGAGCAGCTTCTGCCCGCTCGGTGCGCTCCGGGCGTCGGTGCCGGTGCCGTAGCGGGCGATGTAGCCGGCGGACGACACCGTCACCTTGGCGGTGCGACCGACCATGACGGCGCCGGTGAGCGAGGCCGGTGCCGCGGTCGAGCCGAGCGACGTCGCGGTGATCGAGTCCTTGGTCGTGGGCGGGGGCTGCGGCACCTTGAGACCACCGTCGCCGGCGGGCTTGGTCTTGCTGTCGGGCCGCACCAGCTTGTAGCCGGACCGGACGCTGGACGGGTCGACACCGTCCAGCGACGACTGCGGCGTGAGCTGCGCCTTGCTGCCCGACGTATTGGCCGACAGCGGCACGGGCAGGTACTCCTGCTTGGCGTCGCCGTCGACGAACAGCACCGGCCCGCAGGACAGGCTGCTGTCGATGTCGCTCTTCTTCTTGCCCTGGGCCGGCTTGTCGGCCTGGACGAAGTAGCAGCGGGTGTCCTTGCTCTTCGTACCGTGGCGGGACGACACCGTCTTGTTCACCGAGGTCTCGGCGGCGGTCAACACCGTGGCGGGATCCTTGATGCTCTTGCCCTGGTAGGTCAGTGACGGCGCGTCGTCGCCGGGCAGCACCAGCCAGGTGATCAGGCCGGCCGCGACGAGGACGACGACCACACCGGCCGCGATGAGCAGGTTGCGACGCTTCTTGGGGTTCGCCGGCGCGGGATTGCCGGCCCACGGCGTGGCTCCGCCACCGCCCGGTGCTGGGTAGCCGCTCTGGCCGTACCCGCCCTGCTGCTGACCGCCCTGGCCGTAGCTGCCCTGGCCGTA
>NZ_CAXUNP010000003.1:118726-153088 GCF_964252635.1 uncultured Jatrophihabitans sp. | reverse complement strand
GCCCTGCTGCTGACCGCCCTGGCCGTAGCTGCCCTGGCCGTAGCCCTGCTGCCCCTGCGCCGCATAGCCGGACCCGGCGTCCGATGCGCCGTAACCGCCGGCGCCGTAGCCGGCGGCCGGTTGTGCCGTGCCGCCCTCGGCGCCCGGCTGGAAGGTCGGGTTGACGCGGGTCTCCGGTGCCCCGGTCGCAGCACCGGACTGCGCGGCTGCCTGCGCCTGCGTCCCGGACGAGCCGGCGCCGCGGCGCTGGCCGGTCCAGCTCTGGCCGTCCCAATACTGCTCGGCATGGGAATCCTGTGGGTCTGGGTACCACCCGGCTTCTGCCACTGCATACCTTCCGTCGTTGCTCGGTCGAGTTCCGTCGTTGCCCGGTCGAGCAGTGATGATCACACGAAACGGGCCGACACCGCGCGCCTTCCGGCCGGCCGGCACGCTCGGGCTCCCTAGAATTAGGGCATGTCTCGCGTTCTGCTCGCTACCTGTGGCCGATTACCGGTTGGTGACGAGGACGCCGGGCTGCTGGAATCTGCCCTCCGAACCGAGGGAATCGACCCGGTATGGGCGGTATGGGACGACCCGGGCGCGGACTGGGCCACCGACCTCGTCGTCCTGCGTTCGACGTGGGACTACACCGCGCGGCGTGCCGACTTCCTGTCCTGGGCCGCGGCCGTGCCGCGGCTCGCGAACTCCGCCGACGTCGTCGACTGGAACAGCGACAAGGTCTATCTCGCGGACCTCGCCGGGGCCGGCGTCCCGGTGGTCGCCACGTCGACCCCGAACTCCGGCGACACCGCGGTGTTCCCGCCGGCGGCCGAAGTGGTGGTGAAGCCCTCCGTCGGTTCGGGGTCGCGAGACGTCGGCCGCTTCCGCACCGACGAGGCCGGTCTGGACGCGGCCAGGACCCACGTCGACCGGCTGCGGGACGGCGGGTACACCGCCCTCGTGCAGCCCTACCTGGCCGACGTCGACACGCGCGGCGAGACCGCACTGGTCTACGTCGAGGGACGGTTCAGCCACGCCGCGCGCAAGGGGCCGATGCTGGCGGCCGGCCACGCACCCTTCACGGGTGACGACACCCCCGAGCGTGCGCTGTACAAGGCCGAGGCCATCGCGGCGCGCGAGCCCGACGCCGCGGAGCTCGCGGTCGGCGAGCAGGCTCTCGCCGCGGTGCGCGCGCGCTTCGGCACCCCGCTCTACGCCCGGGTCGACCTGCTGCCGGCCCCGGACGGGCCGGTGGTCGTGGAGCTCGAGCTCGTGGAGCCGTCGCTGTTCCTGGCGCAGGCCGACCACGCCGCCGCGACCTTCGCCGCAGCGATCGCCGCCCGCGCATGAGCGCGCCCCAGGCGAGTGCCGGGTCGCCGTTCCCTGCGATGGCGGACGGGCGGCTGCGCGCGCTGCGGCGGATGAAGGCCATCTCCGGCGCGCTGCTGCTCGTCGCCGCGGTCGTGTACGTCCTGTGCCGCGCCCTCACCGACAGCGACGGCGTCTGGGGGTACGTGCAGGCCACGGCCGAGGCGTCCATGGTCGGTGGTCTCGCCGACTGGTTCGCCGTCACCGCACTGTTCCGGCACCCGTTGCGCCTGCCGATCCCGCACACCGCGATCATCCCGCGCAAGAAGGACCAGATCGGTGAGGGCCTGGCCAGCTTCGTCCGCGAGTACTTCCTCACCACCGAGATCCTCAGCGAGCGCCTCGCCGCGGCTCGTGTCCCGCAGCGCGTGGGCCAGTGGCTGGCCGACCCCGAGCACGCCGCGCGGCTGGCGCAGGAGCTCAGCCAGAGCGTCAGCGGGATGGCGGCCATGCTGCGCGACGACCAGCTACGCCACTCGGTGGCGACCTTCGCCGACAAGCGGCTGCGCCAGACCGACATGTCGCCGCTGCTCGCGCGGCTGCTCGAGGCGGTCTGCGACTCGGGCCAGCACCAGGCCGCGCTGACGAGCACGCTGAAGGGTCTGCAGACCTTCCTGCGCGAGAACCGCAGCGAGTTGCGGCGCCGCGTGGCCGACGAGAGCCCGGACTGGGTGCCGGACTGGGTCGACGACCGGGTCTTCAACAAGGGCTTCCAGCTGCTGCAGTCGTTCGTGGCGGATGTGGTTGCCGACGACGGCCACGGGCTGCGCAAGGGCTTCGACGACCAGCTGCGGGCCCTGGCCGAGCGGCTGCGCCATGATCCTGAGCAGATCGCGAAGGTCGAGCAGACCAAGCTCGAGATCCTCGACCACCCGGCCGTGCACGCGTACCTCGAGGACATCTGGGGCGGGCTGAAGACCATCATCCTCGACGGCGCCGCCGATCCCGATTCCGACCTGCGCCGCTCGGCCCAGGCGCTGACCATCCGCGCCGGCGAGGTGTTGCGCGACGACCCGGCGATGCGTGCGCGGGTGAACGAGGCCCTGCAACGGCTGGCCGGGCACGTCGCGACCCACTACGCCGACGACCTGACCGACGTCATCTCCGGCACGGTGTCGCGCTGGGACACCGAGGAGACGAGCCGTCGCCTCGAGCTGCAGGTGGGACGCGACCTGCAGTTCATCCGCATCAACGGCACCGTGGTCGGCGCGCTGGCCGGGTTGGCGATCTACACGCTCAGCCAGCTGTTCTGAGCGCGACCCCGCGTCGGGCGAACGGCTCGGTCTGCAGCAGCACCTGCAGCGCGGCGAGCCACACCAGGCAGGCGCCGAGCATGTGCAGCCCCACGAGCAGCGGGGGGACGTGCAGGAAGTACTGGGTGAAGCCGATGACCCCCTGCGCCAGCTCGACGGCGAGCAGGACGACGGTGGCGCGACGGACCGCGGCGCCGGCGTGGACGGCGTAGGCGAGGACCACGAGCCCGACGGTGAGCCCGATGAGCACCATCACGACGTCGGCGTGCAGTTGCGACATCGAGGCGACCTTGAGCCCGGTGCGGTGCACCGTGTACCCGGCGCCCTTACCGCTCGTGTCCTTGTCGCCGGCGTGCGGACCGCTGCCGGTCACCACGGTGCCGACCACCAGGGTGGCCAGCGCGGCCCCGGCCGTGACCCGCGTCAGCACACGCACGAGGGGCGCCGGCAGCGGCGGCACGCCCCGCGCGTCGCGCAGGCGCCACCAGAGCAGGAAGGTGACGGCGATGACGGCCATCGACAGCATGAAGTGTGCCGCCACCAGCCACGGGTTGAGGTGGGTGAGCACCGTGAGCCCGCCGAGGACGGCCTGGGCCGGGATCCCGAGTGCGGCCCAGGTGGCCAGGCCGCGCTGCTCGCGCCGGGCCATCGCCACCAACCAGGTGGCCAGCGCCACCACGACGAGCACGACGGTCAGCTGACGGTTGGCGAACTCGATGATTCCGTGGATCGCGTACTGCCGCGTGGGGGTCAGCGAGGCGTCGGTGCAGCGGGGCCAGGTGGGGCAGCCCAGGCCCGAGTCGGTGAGCCGGACGGCTCCGCCGGTGACGACGATGACGACGTTCGCGACGACGGAGGTGAGCGCCAGCCGGCGCAGCGCGGGCCCGGTCTGCAGCCAGGCGGGGAGCCACCGCACGCCGTCCCGGGCGGGCGTGCTGCGCGACCTGGACAGCGGCTCGGTGCTCACGCCCATCGAGGCGCTGCTTCCACCGGGGTCGAGCACGCACCGTCCACAACCACGAGCGTACGGCCCGTGGCTCGGCGTCCGGTCACGAGCGCCTGCCGTGAACGCACCTGGGTGCTGAAAGGTGTGACACGCGGTGATACACCGCCGGCGTCAGCGCCGCAGGTACGCGAAGAGTCTCCCGGTCGCACCGGCGACCAGACCTGCGGCAACCGCCGTGACCACGGTCTTCCAGAACGGTGCTGACTCACCGATGACGCCCCAGGCGACGAACAGCAGGACGACGAACGTTCCCATGGCGACGAGCCACACCTGCAGGTTGCTCGCCCGGGTCTGGATGGCCATGGCTAGGTCTCGGGCTGGCCAGCTGACATACGCCGATGATGAAGCACCGTGGACCGGATGTGAAGCGTCCTGCCGAGTGTCGACGGCAGGCAGAGCGTCGGACGGCCGGCAGAACCGTCGGGGCCCGGTCACTCCCAGCGGAACCATCTGGCCGCCGCGGGCAGGGCCAGCGCCGCCCAGACGAGCAGGGTCAGGACGGGACGCAGCGGCAGGCCCGCGTGGTGCTGCAGTACCGAATGCAGACCGTCGCTGAGGGCGGCCGACGGCAGGAACTGCAGGACGTCGCGCGCCGCGGTGCCGTACTTGTCGAGCGGGATGGCGATGCCTCCGGCGAACAGCAGGATCAGCCACACGAGGTTGGCCGCCGCCAGGGTGACCTCGGCGCGCAACGTGCCCGCCACGAGCAGGCCCAGACCGCCGAAGGCCAGGGTGCCCAACGCGACCAGCAGCACGACCGAGAACGGGTCGCCGTGGGGGTGCCACGCCAGCGCGAGCCCGACAGCACAGATGAGCCCGATCTGCACGACCTCGAGCAGCAGGACGGCGAGGGTCTTGCCCAGCACGAGCGTCGAGCGCGGCAGGGCGGTGGCGCCCAGCCGCTTGAGCACGGCGTACTTGCGCTCGAAGCCGGTGCCGATCGCCAGCCCGGTGAACGCGGCCGACATCACCGCCAGGGTGATGATGCTGGGCACCACGAAGTCGATGCGCCGTGGCGTGCCCAGTGAGTACAGCAACGGCAGGTTGAAGAAGAACAACAGCAGCAGCGGAATGAGCAGCGTGAGCCCGACCTGCTCGCCGTTGCGCAGCAGCAGCCGGAACTCCATCGCGGTCTGGGCGCGCAGCATTGTGCCCCGCGAGGCGGCCGCAGGCGCCGGCGCGAACGACACGCGTTCGGGCGAGGTGTCCGGCACCGCACCTACGACGTCGGTCATGGGCGCAGCCCGCGGCCGGTGAGTTCGAGGAACACGTCCTCGAGTGTCCGCCGCTCGACGGTCAGATCACGCGCCAGCACCTGTTGCGTTGCACACCAGACGGTCAGGGTGGCCAGCAGGTCAGGGGTGACGTCACCGGTGATCAGGTAGCGGCCCGGCTCCGTCTCAACGGCGGTGCAGCCGGGGGGCAGAGCCGTGAGCAGGTCGTGCACCGGCAGTGCGGGCACGGCCCGGAACCGGATCTGGCCCTCGGCTCCCGAACGGGTGAGCTCGGCGGGGCTGCCCTGGGCGACGACCCGTCCCTGGTCGATGACCACGACGTCGTCGGCCAGCTGCTCGGCCTCGTCGAGGAAGTGGGTGGTCAGGACCACGCTGACCCCGTCGGCGCGCAGCGCGCGGATGAGATCCCAGGTGCCGTGCCGCGACTGCGGGTCCATGCCGGCGGTCGGCTCGTCCAGGAACACGAGCTCGGGGCGGCCGACGAGGGCGAGGGCAAGTGACAACCGTTGCTGCTGCCCGCCGGACAGTCGCTTGACGGCCGTCCCCGACGCCTCCGTCAGGCCCACCACCTCGAGCAGGACGTGTGGGTCCTGCGGGTTGGCCGCGTAGGACGCGAACAGGCTCAGCAGCTCCTGCGCCGTAGCCCCCGTGTACCCGCCGACGCCGTCCTGCAGCATGACCCCGACGCGAGGCCGCAGCGAAGCCGCGTCCGTGACCGGGTCGCAGCCCAGCACCCGCACCTTGCCGCCGTCGGGCCGCCGGAAGCCCTCGCAGATCTCGACCGTGGTGGTCTTGCCGGCCCCGTTGGGCCCGAGCAGGGCCAGCACCGTGCCGGTCGCCACCTGCATCGACAGCCCGTCGACCGCGCGGTGGTCGCCGTAGGCCTTCACGAGGTCGACGACCTCCAGGGCCGGCCCCGACGGGGCACAGGATGCGGACACCCCCACAGTCTAGGAACGGAGGCCGTCCGTCCCCGCCGCGCCTCAGGCGGTGGTGGTGGACGAACCGGCGAACGCGTCGATGTAGTGCTGCCCCGAGAGCGCCTGCACGCTCTCCCGCACGGTCTCGGTGACCTCCCGCAGGACCCGGGAGCTGCGTTCCCGGTCGGCGAGGTGGCCGAAGTGCAGCGGGGCGCCGAAGTGGACCTCGACCGGGACGCGGTGCCACATCTTGCTGCCGGGCGGCTGGGCCGCACGGGTGCCGACGAGCCCGACGGGCACGACCGGCGCCCCGCTGCGCAGGGCCAGGCGGGCCACGCCGGTCCGGAACTTGTGCAGGTGCCCGTCGGGGGAGCGGGTGCCCTCGGGATAGATGCCCAGCGTGCGACCGTCGGCGAGGACCTCGACGCCGATGTCGATGACCGCGGCGGCCGAGCGGGTGTCGGACCGGGCGACGGGCACGTGGCCCATGCCGTTGAAGAAGCCGGCCATCACGGCGCCCTTGAGGCCCGGTGTGGTGAAGTACTCGGCCTTCGCGAAGTAACACACCTGGCGGCGCGTCGCGATCGGCGTGAAGATCTCGTCGGCGAAGGACACGTGGTTCGCCGCAAGGATGACCGGTTCGCCCTCGGGCGGCAGGTGGTGCAGGCCGGTCACGGCCGGGCGGTAGACCGTGCGCAGCGCCGGGGCGACGGTCAGCTGGAGGGCGCGGTAGAGCACGGCGAGAACCTATCGCGTCGCCCTTCCGGCGCAGGTGTGACGCATCAGGCCCCGACCGGGCGGGTCCCCTTCGTGAATACGGTCGGCAAATACGTCATACTGATGTTGTGAAAATGTCGACCGTCGCCGCCACCGGGCCGCTGGTGCCCGATGGCGGCTGCGACCGGACGGCCGACCGGACCCGCGACGCGGTGGCCCGGACGGTGCTCGAGCAGGGGCCGCAGAGCGCCGCCGCCCTGGCCGAGCAGCTGGGCTTGTCGGCGGCCGCCATTCGCCGCCACCTGGACGCGCTGGTCGTCGACGGCGTGCTCGTCGAGCGCGACCCCCGCCCCAACGCCGCCCGCGGACGGGGCCGACCGGCCCGCACCTATGCGGTCACTGACGCCGGTCGCGCGTCGTTCCCGCATGCCTACGACGACCTCGCCAACACCGCGCTGCGCTACCTGCGCGACACCGGTGGGGAGCAGGCCGTCGCCGCCTTCGCGGCGCACCGGGCCGAGCAGCTGGCCGGCCTGCTGGCCGACCGGGTCGACCACGACGCGCCGCTCACCTCGCGCACCGACGCCCTCGCCGGCGGCCTGACCGAGCACGGTTACGCTTCGACCACGCAGGCGGTCGGAGCCTCGGGCCAGGACAGCACCGGTGTGCAGATCTGCCAGCACCATTGCCCGGTCGCGCACGTCGCCGCCGAGTTCCCGCAATTGTGTGAAGCGGAAACACGTGCGTTCGAACAGGTGTTGGGCACCTATGTACAGCGCCTGGCCACGATCGCGCACGGCGACGGCGTCTGCACCACGCACGTTCCGTACCGACCCGCACCCCCACGCACCACCCACCCGATCCGGGAGGACCGCACATGACCACCGCACCAGAACGCACCCTGACGCAGGACGAGCAGATCGACGCCCTCGGCCGGTACGGCTTCGGCTGGGCCGACAGCGACGTCGCCGGCGCCAGCGCGCAGCGTGGCCTCTCCGAGGCGGTGGTGCGTGACATCTCGGCCAAGAAGAGCGAGCCCGAGTGGATGCTCGCCCACCGGCTCAAGGCGCTGTCGATCTTCGACAAGAAGCCGATGCCGAGCTGGGGTTCGGACCTGTCCGACATCCACTTCGACAACATCAAGTACTTCGTGCGGTCCACCGAGAAGCAGGCTGCCACCTGGGACGACCTGCCGGCCGACATCAAGAGCACCTACGACAAGCTCGGCATCCCCGAGGCGGAGAAGCAGCGCCTCGTCTCCGGTGTGGCCGCGCAGTACGAGTCCGAGGTGGTCTACCACCAGATCAACGAGGAGCTCGAGAAGCAGGGTGTCATCTTCATGGACACCGACACCGGCCTCAAGGAGCACCCGGAGCTGTTCCAGGAGTACTTCGGCTCGGTCATCCCCTCGGGTGACAACAAGTTCTCCGCACTCAACTCGGCGGTGTGGTCCGGCGGCTCGTTCATCTACGTGCCCAAGGGCGTGCATGTCGAGATCCCGCTGCAGGCCTACTTCCGGATCAACACCGAGAACATGGGCCAGTTCGAGCGCACGCTGATCATCGTCGACGAGGACGCCTACGTGCACTACGTCGAGGGCTGCACCGCGCCGATCTACAGCTCGGACTCGCTGCACTCGGCCGTCGTCGAGATCGTCGTGAAGAAGGGCGGCCGCTGCCGCTACACGACCATCCAGAACTGGTCGAACAACGTCTACAACCTGGTCACCAAGCGGGCCAAGGCCGAGGCCGGCGCCACCATGGAGTGGGTCGACGGCAACATCGGCTCCAAGGTCACCATGAAGTACCCGGCCGTCTGGATGACCGGCGAGTACGCCAAGGGCGAGGTGCTCTCCATCGCCTTCGCGGGGGAGGGCCAGCACCAGGACGCCGGCGCCAAGATGCTGCACCTGGCGCCCCACACGTCCTCGACGATCATCTCGAAGTCGGTGGCGCGCGGCGGTGGCCGCACCAGCTACCGCGGTCTCGTCCAGGTCAACAAGGGCGCCCACCACAGCAAGTCGACGGTGAAGTGCGACGCCCTGCTGGTCGACGACATCAGCCGGTCGGACACCTACCCCTACGTCGACGTCCGCGAGGACGACGTCTCGATGGGTCACGAGGCCACCGTGTCGAAGGTGAGCGAGGACCAGCTGTTCTACCTGATGAGCCGCGGCCTGTCCGAGGACGAGGCCATGGCCATGGTCGTCCGCGGGTTCGTCGAGCCCATCGCCCGTGAGCTGCCGATGGAGTACGCCCTCGAGCTCAACCGCCTGATCGAACTGCAGATGGAGGGAGCGGTCGGCTGAGCCGTCCGCCACGCACATGACCGCACTGCTTCAACCCACGGGCTCGCCCGCGGAACGTTTCACCTCACGTGACCCCGAGGCGTTCGAGGCCCCGTCGAGCCGCGACGAGGACTGGCGCTTCAGCCCGATCAGCAAGCTGCGCCCGTTCTTCGAGCCGTTCGACGAGGACCTCGTCGTCGAGGGCACCACCACGGTGCCCGACGGGGCGCGGGTCGACATCGTCGACCCGCAGACGGTCCCGGCCTTCGGCTCGGTGCTGACGCCGGCCGACAAGGCCAGCGCCATCGCGATGACGCAGGCCCGCAAGGGCACGCACACCGTCATCGACGCGAACGCCGAGCTCACCGAACCCGTCGTCATCGAGCGTTTCGGCGTCAGCGGTCGTGGCTACTCGCACCACATCGTCGAGGCCGGTGCGAACTCGCACGCCACCGTCGTGTTCGACCACCGCGGGGCGCTGACCGTGTCCGGCAACGTCGAGATCGTCGTCGGTGACGGTGCCCAGCTGACCATGGTCGCGCTCTACGACTGCGGCCCGTCCGCCGTGCTCCTCGTGGCCCACGCCGCCAAGGTCGGCCGGGATGCGACGTTCCGCCACGTCAACATCGGTCTCGGTGGTGGCGTCGTGCGCGTCGCCCCGACCGTGCAGTACGCCGGCCCGGGCGGTCGCGCCGAGTTGCTCGGCGTCGCGTTCGCCGAGGCCGGCCAGCACATCGAGACCCGTCTGTTCGTCGACCACGCGGTGCCGCAGTGCAGTTCCGACGTGCTCTACAAGCACGCCCTGCAGGGCGACACGGCCCGCACGGTGTGGATCGGTGACGTCCGGATCCGGCCCGAGGCCACCGGCACGCAGACCTACGAGATGAACCGAAACCTGCTGCTGTCCGACGGTGCGCGCGCCGACTCGGTCCCCAACCTGGAGATCCAGACCGGCAACATCGCCGGCGCCGGCCACGCCAGCGCCACGGGCCGCTTCGACGACCTGCAGCTGTTCTACCTGCAGTCCCGCGGTATCCCCGAGGACGAGGCCCGCCGCCTGGTCGTGCGCGGGTTCTTCGCCGATGTCGTCGAACGCATCGGCATCAAAGCGCTGCAGACGCGCGTCATGACCACCATCGAGGCCCGGCTGGGCTTCACCGCCGAAGCCATCGACACCGAAGATTCTGAGGACGAGACCGCATGAGCACCCTGGAGATCCGCGACCTGCACGTCACCGTCGGCGACGCCGAGGGCACCACCGAGATCCTGAAGGGCGTCGACCTCACCGTCTCCTCCGGCGAGACGCACGCCATCATGGGCCCGAACGGGTCGGGCAAGTCGACGCTGGCCTACTCGATCGCCGGCCACCCGAAGTACACGGTCACCGGCGGCACCGTCACCCTCGACGGGGCCGACGTGCTGGCCATGACCGTCGACGAGCGCGCCCGCGCCGGGCTGTTCCTGGCGATGCAGTACCCGGTCGAGGTACCCGGCGTGTCGGTGTCGAACTTCCTGCGCACGGCAGCCACCGCCGTCCGCGGCGAGGCCCCGAAGCTGCGGACCTGGGTCAAGGAGGTCAACACCTCCATGGCCGAGCTGGAGATGGACAAGGCCTTCGCCGACCGCAGCGTCAACGAGGGCTTCTCCGGCGGCGAGAAGAAGCGCCACGAGATCCTGCAGCTGGAGCTGCTCCAGCCCAAGATCGCGATCCTCGACGAGACCGACTCCGGCCTGGACGTCGACGCCCTGCGCGTCGTCAGCGCCGGTGTGAACCGCGCTCGTGAGGGCGGCATCGGCACCCTGCTGATCACGCACTACACGCGCATCCTGAACTACATCCACCCCGACTTCGTGCACGTCTTCTTCGACGGGCGCATCGCGGAGTCCGGTGGCCCCGAGCTCGCGCAGAAGCTGGAGACCGAGGGTTACCACCGCTTCGGGGTGAACGAGACGGCGAGCGCGTAGCCATGACCGTCGGAGGGCTCGACGTCGAGGCGGTCCGCAAGGACTTCCCGATCCTGGCGCGCGAGGTGCACGGCGTCCCGCTCGTCTACCTCGACAGCGCCAACAGCGCCCAGAAGCCGCAGGTGGTCATCGACGCCGAGGCCGACCTGTACGCGAACCACTACGCGAACGTCGCGCGTGCCGTTCACACCCTCGGCAGCGAGGTCACCAACGCCTACGAGGGCGCCCGCGACAAGGTGGCTGCGTTCCTGAACGCGCCGTCGCGGGACGAGGTCATCTTCACCCGCAACATCACCGAGGCCCTCAACCTGCTGGCCTACTCCTTCTCGAACGCGTCGACGTTCCCGGGAGCCGAGGGTCTCGCGCTCGGCCCGGGTGACGAGATCGTGGTCACCGAGATGGAGCACCACAGCAACATCGTCCCGTGGCAGCAGCTGGCGCAGCGCACCGGTGCCACGTTCCGGTGGATCCCGGTCGACACCGACGGCCCGAATGCGGGGCGGCTGCAGGACGCGATGATCGACGAGGTCATCACCGAGCGCACGAAGATCGTGGCCTTCGCCTACGTGTCGAACGCGCTGGGCACCGTCAACCCCGTCAAGCGGATCGTCGAACGCGCTCGGTCGGTCGGCGCCGTCACCATCCTCGACGCCGCGCAGGCCGCGCCGCACCTGCCGCTCGACGTCCAGGACCTCGGCGTCGACTTCCTGGCCTTCACCGGTCACAAGGTCTACGGGCCCACCGGTGTCGGCGTGCTCTGGGGGCGCTACGACCTGCTCGCCGCGCTGCCGCCTTTCCTCGGCGGTGGCGAGATGATCGAGACCGTCAGCATGGAGGGTTCGACCTTCGCCGCGCCGCCGCACCGTTTCGAGGCCGGCACACCGATGATCGCCCAGGCCGTCGCGTTGGGTACGGCCATCGACTGGCTCACCGAACTGGGGCTCGACCGCGTCCGCGAGTACGAGCACGAGATCACCGGGTACGCCCTCGAGCGGCTGCAGGCCGTCCCCGGCCTGACC
This sequence comes from uncultured Jatrophihabitans sp., assembly GCF_964252635.1. Lineage (GTDB taxonomy): Bacteria > Actinomycetota > Actinomycetes > Mycobacteriales > Jatrophihabitantaceae > Jatrophihabitans. Next base: position 141,336 of record NZ_CAXUNP010000003.1, on the reverse strand, counting down.
GTCATCGGCCCGGCCGACAACGTCGACCGCGGCGCCACCATCTCCTTCACGATCGACGGGGTGCACCCGCACGACGTCGCCCAGTTGCTCGACGAGTACGGCATCGCGGTCCGCGCCGGTCACCACTGCGCGCGGCCGGTGTGCGTGCGTTACGGAATACCGGCGACCACGCGGGCGTCGTTCGGGGTGTACACGACCACCGACGAGATCGACCAGCTCGTGGTGGGTCTCAGCAAGGTCGCGGAGATGTTCGCCAGATGAGCGCTCGCACGGAGAAGGCACGATGACCGAGTCGATGTACCAGGAGATCATCCTGGACCACTACAAGCACCCGCAGCACCGCGGCCTGCCCGAGACGTACGACGCCGAGGTGCACCACGTCAACCCGACCTGTGGTGACGAGGTCACCCTGCGCGTCCGCGTCGTCGACGGCGAGATCGCCGAGCTGGGCTGGGACGGCGAGGGCTGTTCCATCAGCCAGGCGTCCACGTCGGTGATGAGCGGGCTCGTGAGCGGCAAGCCGGTCTCCGACGCGCTCGAGCTGGAGGCCCGCTTCCTGCAGCTCATGCAGTCGCGTGGCACGGCCGAGCTCAGCGAGGACGAGGCCGACGAGCTCGAGGACGCCGTCGCGTTCGAGGGCGTCTCGAAGTACCCGGCACGCGTGAAGTGCGCGCTGCTGGGCTGGATGGCCATGAAGAGCGCCGTGGCCTCTGCCGGGGCCACACCGGCCGAACCGACGACAGCCGAAGGAAGGGCGTCATGACCGCAGCCACCACCGTTCCGTCACGCGACGAGATCGACGAGGCGATGCGCGACGTCGTCGACCCCGAGCTCGGCATCAACGTCGTCGACCTGGGTCTCGTGTACGACGTAACCGTCGACGAGGCCGAGAGCGGCGTCGTGATCACCCTGGACATGACCCTGACCTCGGCGGCGTGCCCGCTCACCGACGTCATCGAGGACCAGGCGCACTCGGCCCTGACCGGCGGCCCGAAGCCGCTGGCCACCGACGCCAAGATCAACTGGGTCTGGATGCCGCCGTGGGGCCCGGACAAGATCACCGACGACGGCCGGGAGCAGCTGAGGGCCCTGGGCTTCAACGTATGAGCGCCTACTGGGTCACGACCTACCGCGAGGTCCTTAACCAGGACAAGGTGGCCGCGTACGCCGCCCTCGCCGGCCCTGCCCTCGAGGCGGCCGGCGGCACGTTCGTCGCCCGGGGCATGCCCGAGCAGGTGTACGAGGAGGGGGCTGAGACGCGCGTCGTCGTCATCCGCTTCGATTCGGTGCAGGCCGCGCGTGACGCCCACGACAGCCCCGCCTACGCCGAGGCACTGGCCGCGCTCGACGGGGGAGCGGTCCGAGACATGCGGATCGTCCCCGGCGTCGACTAGGTCTCGCCTCGCGCAGGAGCCCACCGGTGCCGGCGCCCACCGCGTCCACCAAGGACCGACGCCTGGTTAGCGGGCCGCGTGCGCTGGATACGACAGGTCAATGGCTGACGCACCGCGTGACGGCGGCCCCCTTCCCGGGGCACGCGCCGACATCGACCCGGACTTCTTCGGGTACCGCTCGCTGCTCGACCCCGACGAGCAAGCCCTGCTGGCCGGCTTACGGGCCTGGCTCACCGGGAACGTGGCGCCCATCGCCGACGACTACTGGTCGCGGTCGGAGTTCCCACATCAGCTGATCCCGGAGCTGGCGGAGCTCGACGTCATGGGTCTGTCGATCGACCTCGCCGACCGCAAGGCCCGGCGCCGGTTGCTGTCCGGGTTCGTCGGGCTGGAGTTCGCGCGCATCGACGCCTCGTTCGCCTCGTTCTACGGCGTCCACAGCGGGCTGGCCATGGGCAGCATCGCCCAGTGCGGCTCCGACGAGCAGCGTGAGCGCTGGCTGCCCGCGATGCGCCACCTCGACCAGGTCGGCGCGTTCGGGCTCACCGAGCCGCACGGCGGCTCGGACGTCGCGGGCGGCCTCGAGACGACGGCACGCCGCGACGGTGACGAGTGGGTACTGGACGGCGCGAAGCGGTGGATCGGCAACGGCACGTTCGCGGACCTGGTGGTGGTCTGGGCCAAGGACGTCACGGACGGCAGCGACGGTGGGGTCCGCGGCTTCGTGGTCGAGAAGGACATGCCCGGGTTCTCGTCGGCGAAGATGGAGAACAAGATGGCGCTGCGCATCACGCAGAACGCCGACCTGACCCTGGACGGCGTGCGGGTGCCCGAGGCGAACCGGCTGCAGCACGCCGACTCCTTCGACGACACCAACTCCATCCTGCGCAGCACGCGCGGCAGCGTGGCGTGGAGCGCCGTCGGCGTCATGACCGCCGTCTACGAGATCGCGGTGCAGTACGCCAAGGACCGCGTGCAGTTCGGCCGGCCCATCGGTGCGAACCAGCTGGTCCAGGACCTGCTCGCCCGCATCCTCGGCAACCTGACCGCGTCCCTCGGCATGGCCGTGCGCGGCGCCCAGCTGCAGGACGACGGCGTGTTCCACGACGAGCAGGGAGCACTGGCGAAGTCGTTCTGCACGTCCCGGCTGCGTGAGTGTGTCGGTTGGGCACGTGAGATCCTGGGCGGCAACGGCATCCTGCTGGAGTACGGCATCGCCCGACCCTTCAACGACGCCGAGGCGCTGTACTCCTACGAGGGCACGCGCGAGATCAACACCCTCATCGTCGGGCGTTCGATCACCGGACTGTCCGCCTTCACCTGATCGGAGCACCCATGGCCGGCACGTCCACCACCTCGCCCACGGTGAAGGCGTTCCGGCTCGTGGCGGTTCTCGAGGCGACGTCCTGGCTGATCCTCATCGTGGCGACGATCGTCAAGTACGCCACGTCGCCGCACAAGCAGCTCGGCGTGCAGATCATGGGCCCGATCCACGGCGTGCTGTTCATCGTGTACGTCCTGCTGGCGCTGTTCGAGGTGCGCCGGCGGGTCGGCTGGGACGGACGCACCACCGGCATCGTGCTGCTCGACTCGATCATCCCGTTCGGCGGTTTCGTGGTGGCCCGCCGCAACGACCTGCGCTGATCCCGCGAGGGCGACCCGTCCGTCCTGCGCCGCCCGTCCTGGGCGGGGACGCCGCCCGGTACTCCCCAGGCGCGGCCGAGGCCAGTGCTAGCCGAGGTTCGACGTGGAGAACGTGTCGCACTGCAGCGCGTCGCCGCTGCGGTAGCCGGTCGTCAGCCACTTCTTGCGCTGCGCCGACGACCCGTGGGTGAAGCTGTCGGGATCGACGGTGCCGTTGCCCAGCTTCTTCTGGATGTAGTCGTCGCCGATGCGCTGCGCGGTGTCGACGGCGCTGTCGAGGTCGGCCTGGGTGATGCCGGTGATCAGCGCCGGGTGACCGCCCGCAGGCTGGCTGGCGTGGTTCATCCAGACGCCGGCGTAGCAGTCGGCCTGCAGCTCCAGGCGCACCGAGTCCGAGGACGCACCCTGGCGCGTACGTACCTTCGACTCGGTGCCGAGCAGATCCTGCACATGGTGGCCGTACTCGTGGGCGAGCACGTAGGCGTTGACCAGCGGGCCACCCTCTGCACCGAACTGGCTCTTGAGCTGGTTGTAGAAGCTGAGGTCGATGTACACGAGCTTGTCGCCCGGGCAGTAGAACGGGCCGGCGTCGCTGGTCGCCGCACCGCAGCGCGTCGACACCTGCCCGGTGAAGAACACCGTGTCGACCTCGGTGTAGGACGGCGCCGCGCCGCGGTAGTGGGTCGCCAGCGACGGGTACGCGGCGACCCAGTAGTCCTGCACCGAGTTGATGTCGGCGACGACCGCGCACTCCAGCTTGCTGTTCGCGTCGGCGCCGGTCTTGCACTCCCGGGCGAGGTCGGTGTTGCTCGCCGTCGCCGGGTTGTTGCCCTGGCCCAACTGCCCCAGCACACCCTGGCCGCCGCCGGACCCGCCGCGGCTCAGCAGCAGCACCACCACGCCCACGACGACGATGACGAGCACCCCGCTGAACTTGCCACTACGACCCCGGAACAGCAGCGGGATGAGCAGCCCGATGATCCCGGCGCCCGCCATGGACCCGCCGCCGGACCCACCGCGGGAGTCCGTCACCTCCGAGGTGTCGAGCTGCGCGTCGTCGTTGTATCGCACGACTCACTCCGATCGGTCGGTCCGGGTCGTCCCACCTTGTACCGTAGACGGGTGATCCAGCGGGAGTGACCGGACGCCACTGAGCCCTGCTCAGGACGGCGCGTCCCCGCCATACCCATCGTCTGGAGTTTCCGTGATCACCGCTCATGACCTCGAGCTGCGCGCCGGCGCGCGCATCCTGCTCGAACCCACCACCCTGCGTGTCCAGGCCGGCGACCGCATCGGGCTCGTCGGCCGCAACGGCGCGGGGAAGACGACCAGCCTACGGGTGCTGGCCGGGGAGACGCTGCCGCACACGGGCCGGCTCGACACCACCGGGCCGGTGGGTTACCTGCCCCAGGACCCTCGTGACGGCGACCTGACCGTGCTGGCCCGCGACCGCGTGCTGTCGGCCCGTGGCCTGGACGTGCTGGTCACCCAGATCGCCAAGGCCCAGGTGCAGCTCGGCGAGACGCCCGACGACGAGGCGCTGCTGCGCCGCTACGGCTCGCTGGACGAGCGGTTCACGGCGCTCGGCGGCTACGCGGCCGAGAGCGAGGCGGCCCGGATCTGCGCCAACCTGGGCCTGCCCGACCGCGTCTTGGAGCAGCCGCTCTCGACGCTGTCCGGAGGGCAACGACGCCGCGTCGAGCTGGCACGCATCCTGTTCGCCGATTCCGGTGCCGAGCCCACCACGCTGCTGCTGGACGAGCCGACCAACCACCTGGACGCCGACTCCATCGTCTGGCTGCGCGACTTCCTGCGCCAGCACACCGGGGGACTGGTGCTCATCAGCCACGACGTCTCGCTGCTCGACGCCGTGGTCAACAAGGTCTGGTACCTGGACGCCAACCGTTCCGCCGTCGACGTCTACAACGTCGGTTGGAAGACCTATCTCAAGCAGCGCGAGGCCGACGAGAAGCGTCGCGTCCGCGAACGCGCCAACGCCGAGCGCAAGATCGACCAGCTGAAGGGGCAGGCCGACAAGATGCGCGCCAAGGCCACCAAGGCCCGCGCCGCCCACCAGATGGATCGCCGCGCCGCGGCGCTGGCCGCTGGGCTCGACGCCGTACGGGTGTCCGACCGCGTCGCCCGGCTCCGCTTCCCCGCGCCCGCCCCGTGCGGCAAGACCCCGCTCACCGCCGAGGGTCTCTCCAAGTCCTACGGCTCGCTGGAGGTGTTCGCCGGCGTCGACCTGGCGATCGACCGTGGTGCGCGGGTCGTGGTGCTGGGCCTCAACGGCGCCGGGAAGACCACGCTGCTGCGGCTGCTCTCCGGCAACGAGAACCCGGACACCGGCGAGGTGGTGCCCGGCCACGGTCTGCGGCTGGGGTACTACGCCCAGGAGCACGAGACCCTCGACCACGACCGGACGATCCTCGAAAACATGCGCAGCTCGGCCTCGGCCGTCGGGCGTTCGGACCTCAACGACACCGACCTGCGCAAGATCCTCGGTGCGTTCCTGTTCAGCGGCGACGACGTCGACAAGCCGGCCGGGGTGCTGTCCGGCGGCGAGAAGACCCGGCTGGCACTGGCCATGCTCGTGACCGGCGCGGCGAACGTGCTGCTCCTCGACGAACCGACGAACAACCTCGACCCGGTGTCACGCGAACAGGTGCTCGACGCGCTGCACACCTTTGCCGGCGCCATCGTCCTCGTCACCCACGACGAGGGGGCCGTCGAGGCGCTCTCGCCCGACAAGGTCATCCTGCTGCCCGACGGGGTCGAGGACCAGTGGAGCCCCGACCTCGCCGAGCTCATCGCCCTCGCCTGAAGCGGGCCACTCGCAGGCCAGGAAGCACCTGTGAGGCTGGCACGCGTTCGACGGGTGACGTCCGGGACGGGCGGCAAATGCCTGACCTACCCGGCTTGCGCGGCAGGCGTGTCGCGGATCGTCCGAGTCGATCTTGCCCGGGTTCGGATCCGGCTGCTACCAATGATCATGCGGCAGCCGGTCGCCGCATGCCGAACACACGCGCACCCAGAACGATCAGGGGAGACATCATGGCAGTGCTGAAGAAGGGCGCCCGGATCACCGGCGCCGAACGCGACAAGCTCGCGACGGACCTGAAGAAGGCCTACGACAAGGGAACCAGCATTCGCGAGCTCGCCGACAAGCACGGCCGCTCGTACGGGTTCGTGCACCGCGTGCTGTCGGAGTCCGGCGTCACGCTGCGCGGGCGCGGGGGCGCCACGCGGACGAAGGCCGCCGCCGGCAAGCAGAAGGCACGGGCCAAGAAGTAGCGGCGACGGCGCCGTACCCGGACCGTCGGTAACCTGGCGGCATCGACACCTCCGACTCGCCCCAGCCCGCCGCCCGCACCCTCGACACGGACCCCGACGCAGGTCTGGCGGTCGAGGTCTCGACGCATGCCGTCACGATCACCCTGGCGAACCCGGCCCGGCTGAACGCGCAGTCGCCTCGCCTGTGGGCCGAGCTGGTCCGTGTGCGTCGCGAGCTGCCCGGAACCGTGCGCGTCGCGGTGATCCGGGCGGAGGGCCGGGCGTTCTCGGCCGGTCTCGACCGTGCGTTGTTCACCTCGTCGGCCGCCGACGGGATGGCCGGCCTCGCCCACCAGTCTGCGGCCGAGGCGACCGGTAGGATCGCGCAGTGGCAGCGGGCCTTCGACTGGACCTCTGCGGCCGACCTGGTCAGCGTCGCCGCCGTCCAGGGGCACGCGATCGGTGCCGGGTTCCAGCTCGCGCTCGGTGCCGACCTGCGCATCCTGGCCGACGACGCGCAGCTGTGCATGGCCGAGACGGCGCTGGGGATCGTGCCCGACCTGGGCGGCACCAAGCGCCTCGTCGACCTCATCGGTTACTCGCGTGCCGCCGAGATCTGCCTGACGGGGCGGCGGGTCGGTGCCGAGGAGGCGCTGCGTCTGGGCCTGGCGTCGCGGGTGGTGGCCGCCGACGCGCTCGACGCCGCGGTGACCGAGACCGTCGACGCCCTGCTCGCGACCGACCGGGACGCTGCGGCCGAGACCAAGGCCCTGCTCCTCGCGGCCGCACGGCGCACCCAGGCCGAGCAGCAGGCCGCCGAGCGCGACGCCCAGTACCGCCGGCTGCGCACCATCGCCGGGTTGGAGGAATGACCGAGCGACGCGGGCGGAGGAATCGGCGGCATCGCGGCGTGGCCGGCGCGAACGGGGTGAAGGTGTGAGCTTCGACCACTCGACCGCCATGCGGGCCATGTCGTCGGCCGGCAAGCGCGGTTCCGACGGCGACCATCCGATCCCGAAGGGCACCTGGCGCCGGGTGTTCCGCTTCGCCCACCCCTACCGCCGCGAGTTGATCATCTTCCTGGCCCTGATCATCGGCAGCGCGCTGATCGGCGTGATCACCCCCGTCCTGGCCGGGCGGGTCGTCAACGACATCACCAGTCGGGCCGCGGCGCACGTCGTCGTCGAGATCGCCGTCGTCATCGCCGCGCTGGCCGTCGTCGACGCCGTGCTGTCGTTCATCCAGCGCTGGTACTCGGCGCGCATCGGCGAGGGTCTGATCTACGACATGCGCACGGCGGTCTTCGACCACGTGCAGCGCCAGCCGTTGGCGTTCTTCACCCGGACCCAGACCGGCGCGCTCATCAGCCGGCTCAACAACGACGTGCTGGGCGCGCAGCAGGCTTTCACCTCCACGCTGTCCGGGCTGGTCTCGAATGCGGTGAGCCTGGTGTTGACCGCGGCGGTCATGTTCACCCTGTCCTGGCCGATCACCCTGATCTCGATCATCATGCTGCCGCTGTTCGTCGTGCCGGCACGCCGTATCGGCGCACGGCTGCAGGAGATCACCCGCGAGTCCTACACGCTGAACGCGTCGATGAACGCCACCATGACCGAGCGCTTCAACGTGGCCGGCGCGATGCTGGTGAAGCTGTTCGGTCGCCCGGCCGACGAGGATGCCTCGTTCCGTGGGCGCGCGGCGCGGGTGCGCGACATCGGGGTGACGTCGGCCATGTACGGCCGCGCGTTCTTCGTCTCGCTCACCTTGGTTGCCGCGCTCGCCCAGGCCCTGGTGTACGGGTTGGGCGGGTACTACGCGATCACCGGGTCGCTGTCCGCGGGGACCGTCGTCACCCTGGCGTTGCTGCTGACCCGCCTGTACGGCCCGCTCACCGCGCTGTCGAACGCCCGGGTGGACGTCATGAGCGCCCTGGTCAGCTTCGACCGCGTCTTCGAGGTCCTCGACCTCGAACCCATGATCGCCGACGCCCCGGACGCGGTCGAGCTGCCGGCGGACGCCCGCACCGTCGAGTTCGTCGACGTCCGCTTCTCCTACCCCACCGCTGCGCAGGTCTCGCTGGCCTCGCTGGAGGACGTCGCGACGCTGGACCGCACCGTGTCGGCCGAGGTGCTGCACGGCGTCTCCTTCCGCGCCGACGCCGGGCAGTTGGTGGCGCTCGTCGGCCCGTCGGGAGCCGGCAAGACGACCATCAGCCAGCTCCTGCCGCGGATCTACGACGTCACGAGCGGCGCGGTACGGGTCGGCGACCTCGACGTCCGCGCGGTCACCCAGCAGTCGCTGCGTGAGCGCATCGGCGTCGTCAGCCAGGACGCGCACATGTTCCACGACACGATCCGCGCGAACCTGCTGTATGCCGCACCCGGCGCGGGGGAGCCCGAGCTGCAGGCCGCGGTCGACGGGGCACAGATCCATGACCTCGTCGCCTCCCTGCCGGACGGGTTGGACACCGTCGTGGGGGATCGCGGGTACCGGCTCTCGGGCGGGGAGAAGGCTCGTCTGGCCATCGCCCGACTGCTGCTCAAGGCGCCCGAGATCGTGATCCTCGACGAGGCCACCGCGCACCTGGACAGCGAGAGCGAGGCGGCGGTGCAGGCCGCCCTGGCGCGCGCGCTGGCCGGCCGGACGTCCCTGGTCATCGCGCACCGCCTGTCGACGATCGTCAATGCCGACCTGGTGCTCGTCCTCGACTCCGGACGCATCGTCGAGCGGGGCCGGCACGAGGAGCTGCTGGCCGCCGGCGGGCTCTACGCCGAACTGCACCGGACCCAGTTCGGGCGGGTGCGGGAGGTCGCGCCGGGGGCAGGGCTCAGCCCGGAACCGATTCGCGGGAGCGCCATGGGCGCAGACGAGCGCTCGACGGGTCGTCCAGCAACTCGGTGAACGCGATCTCGGCCGCGCCGAGCAGCGCCGAGTCGTCGCCGAGGCCGGGTGGCGACAGCCGGACCGTCTCGTACGGTGGCTCGAGGGTGTAGGTGGCCAGGGCCTCTTCGAGCTCGTCGCGGGCCAGCTCCAGCACGTCGGACAGCGACCCGCCGAGCACGACGAGCTGCGGGTTCAGGGTGTTGACCAGGCTCGCCAGCCCGCGCCCGAGAGCACGGGCCACCGTCGCGACCGCCGCCCGCGGCACGGGGTCGCCGTCGTGCGCGGCGGCCAGCATCTCGCGGACCCGCTCCGTGGTCGGCGGGCCGTCGAAACCTGCGGCCGAGAGCAGGGCGACGGCACCGATGTAGGTCTCGAGGCAACCCCGCTTGCCGCAGTGGCACGGCGGACCCGTGACGTCGACGACGTTGTGGCCGACCTCGCCGGCGTGCCCGTCGCCGCCCCGCAGCGCGGTGCCGTTGGCGATGATGCCGGCACCGACGCCGAAGCGGCCGATGAGGTACACCGCGTCCGGGCTTTCCCGCGCGGCTCCCCGGGTGTGCTCGGCCAGGATCGACAGGTCGGCGTCGTTGCCGACGTACACCGGGAACGACGGCGACACGAGGTCGGCCAGGGTCTGAGCCAGCGCGGCGTCGCGCCACTCCAGGTTGGGCGCGATGCCGACCGTGCCCGAGTGGCGGTCGACCGTTCCCGGCACACTCACGCCGATCGCCTCGGGCCCGAAGTCGTGCCGCATCATCGACTGCAGGACCGGGACGGCATCGACGATGATGCCGGCGACGGCGGTCGGGGTCGGCGGCAGCTCACCGGTCTCGACGACATGACGGGCCAGCACCATGCCGCCGATGCCCACCGCGGCCGTCACGACCTGCGTCACGTCGACGTCGACCGCGACGACATACGGACCGACGTCGTGCGGCCGGACGACGTGCGACGGCCGCCCGGCGCGTGTCCCGCCGTTCGGCACGGACTCGCGCAGGACGTCCAGGCCGACCAGTTCGGTGACGAGAACACCGATGGTCGACCTGGACAGTCCCAACCGCTGCGTCAGCTCAGCGCGGGTGACCGCTCCGTTGCGGTGCACCTCGCGCAGGACCTGCGACATGTTGTAGCGCCGCATCGCCTCCGGCCGCGCTGCGGCCGGATTGATGGTCATGACGGACTCCCACTCCTGGTCCGGTCAGGCGAGGCCGGAGGAACCGGCGCGGCGACGCGACAGCGCGTCGACGGCGGCGGCCAGCAGCAGCGCGACACCGGTGCAGACGAACTGCAGTGAGTTCGACACGGCGGTGTTCGAGGTGTTGATGAGGTTGGCTGTGCCGTTGTAGATGACCTCGACCACCGCGCCGCCGATCACGGCGTCGATCATCCGGCCGCGACCACCGAACAGGCTGGTACCGCCGATGACGGCCGCGCCGACCGCGAGCAGCAGGGTGTTGCCACCGTAGTTGTTCTCACTGACCGAGTTCACGTTCGACCCGATGACGATGCCGCCGATCGCGGCCATGAAGCCGGAGAACATGAACACCGAAATACGGATGCGGTCGACCGGGATACCGGCACGACGCGCGGCCTCCTCGTTACCGCCCACCGCGTACAGGTGGCGTCCGTAGCGGGTACGGCCCAGCAGGATGGTGAACGCCACCAGGAGCACGAGCAGCACCGGGACGACCCACGGCACGCCCTCGACCTTCGGCGGGAACACCTTGACGAACTTGCCGTTCACGCTCTGGATGGCCGGCTTGGTGTTCAGCGCGCGGTTCTTGCCGAGCAGGAAGACGACGAGCCCGACGATCACGGCCAGCGCGACCACCTTGGAGCCCCACACGCCGACCGGTTCGGCGGCCAGACCCTGCTTGCGCCGGGACCGGACCGCAGCCAGCTTGGCGACCAGGTAACCGCCGACCAGGATGGCGGCCATCGTCCAGCCCGCCCAGATCGGCATCTGGTCGTTCTCGAGGTCGGTGATGACGTTGTCGGTGATGCTGATGTCGCCGTGCTGACCGGCGCCGGTGTTGAGGATGAAGAGCATGACGCCCTGGAAGGCCAGGAAGAACGCCAGGGTGACGATGAAGGACGGGATGCCGATCTTGGCTCGCAGCCAGCCGGTGATGAAGCCGATGAGCAGGCCCACCGCGAGAGCCGCAGGGATGGTGGCGTACCAGTGCTGCCCGTAGCCGACCATCAGGCGGACCATGACCGCGGCGCAGACACCGGCGGTGTAGCCGGCGGCAAGGTCGATCTCGCCGAGCAGCAGGACGAACACCAGGCCCATGGCGATGAAGATGGTGCCGGTGCCCTCGGTGAACATGTTGCCGAAGTTGAAGACCGAGTGGAACGCCGGGTGCACGATCGAGAAGATCGCGGCCAGCACCACGAGGCCGGTGATGGCGGGCAGCGAGCCCATGTCACCACCGCGGACGCGCTGGACGTAGAGCCGTACGTACGCCCCGACACCGCCCTCGACGGGCGCGGTGCTGGTGAGCGCCGACAACTCGTCCGAGCCGCTTGTGTCGTCCTCGCCCGCGGTCGGCTCCGCGACCGTCGCATCGGTCTTCTGCTTGTCGAGACTGGTCATGCCGAAACCTCTTTCAGGCCGAGGTCGACACCGGAGTTGTCCTCTAGTCGGCCGGTGGTGATCAGCTCGACGAGCTGGGTCTGGTTGACGTCCGAGCGCTTGACCTGGGCGGCCATCCGCCCGAGGTACAGGACCGAGATGCGGTCCGCGACCTGCAGCACGTCGGACATGTTGTGGGAGATCAGGACGACGGCGAGGCCGCGGTCGGCGAGACGGCGCACCAGGTTCAGCACCTGTTCGGTCTGCGCCACGCCCAGGGCGGCGGTCGGCTCGTCGAGGATGACGACCCTGGAGTTCCAGAGCACGGCCTTGGCGATCGCGACGGTCTGGCGCTGACCGCCGGACAGGCTCGACACCCGCTGCCGCACGGACTTGACGGTGCGCACGGACAGCGACGCGAGGGTCGAGGCGGCAGCGTCCTCCATGCTGCTCTCGTTGAGGAAGACGCCGTTCACGCGCTCCCGGCCGAGGAACATGTTCTGCACGATGTCCAGGTTGTCGCACAGGGCGAGGTCCTGGTACACGATCTCGATACCGAGCGCGCTAGCGTCGCGAGGCGCGTGCACGGTGACCTGCTTGCCGTCGAACAGGTAGTCACCGGAGTCGATGGAGTAGGTGCCACTGACGCACTTGACCATGGTCGACTTGCCCGCGCCGTTGTCGCCGACGAGCGCGGTCACCTCACCCAGACGCGCGGCGAAATCGACCCCCTTGAGGACCTCGACCGGGCCGAAGCTCTTGGTGACGTTGCGCAGTTCGAGGATCGGTTCGTCCGCCACGAGCGCGTCCTTTCTCAAATTTTCAGAGGTGTGGTTGTCGGGTGTAAATGCAGCGGACACGGGTGGCCGCCGTCTCGGTGAGATCGGCGGCCACCCGCGTCCTAGGTGTTACTTGACGCCGTTCTGCGTGCAGAGGCTGGCGTAGCTGCCGGTGCACACCGTGTTCTTGGGCGTGTACTGGTCGTTGATCGGCTGAGCCACGTTCGCCTTGGTGATGACGGTCGGCGTGGCCAGCAGGGCCGGGATCTTCGTCTTGGTCTTCGGGTCCGTGACCGTCACACCGTTGGTGTTCGGAGCCTGGCCGTTGGCCAGCTGGGCGATCGCCTTGATCGCCGGGTCAGCCTCGAGCTTGGACGGCTTGTAGATCGTGAAGCACTGGTTGCCCTTCATGATCTGCTGCAGCCCCGCCGCGCTCGCGTCCTGACCGGAGACGGCGACCTTGCCGTTCAGGCCCTGACGGGAGAGGTCGGTGATGACGGCACCCGCCATGGTGTCGTTCGCGACCATGACGGCCTTGATGTCCTTGTGCTGACCCAGGAAGGAGTTGAACACCCGGCCTGCGGTGTTGGCGTCCCACTGACCGGTCTGCTTGCCGACGCGGGTCCAGCCCGGGGTCTTGCCCAACACGCTGTCGTAGCCCTGCGCGAACAGGATCGCGTTGTTGTCGGTGGGCGCGCCGTCGATGTCGACGTACTGGACCGACTTCTGGCCCTTGACCTGCGGGCACTGCGTGAGGGCCGTGCCCTGCGCCTGGCCGACCTTGACGTTGTCGAAGGACACGTACAGCGCCGCGCCGCCGCCCGGGGTGAGCCGGTCGTAGTCGACGGTGATGACGCCGGCCTTCTTGGCCTGCTGCTCGATGGCCGCACCCGACGCCGCGTCGAGGTCGACGATCATGAGGACCTTGACGCCGCTGGACTCCATCTGCTGGGCGATGGTCTTCATCCGCTGGGCGGAGCCGTTGGCGTTCTGGATGGTGCAGCTGAGCTTGTAGGTGGAGCAGGCGTTCTTGAGGGCCGTCGGGTCGGCGGTGATCCAGCGGGGCGAGGAGATGGTGTCGGGCAGGATGATGCCGACCTTCGCGCCCTTGCCGTCGACCGTGCCGCCGGAGCCCGAGGAACCTGACGAGGCCGCCGAGGAGGACGCGCCGCCGGAACCGCCGGCCGAGGCCGCCGAGGACTTGCCGGATCCGGACCCTGAGCTCGAACACGCCCCGAGGGCGAGTGCGGCGGTTGCCCCGACCGCCGCGATGACCACAGTGCTCTTGCGCATGCGCAGACAGCCTTTCTGAGGAGTTTGAGCGTGTCCGTGACGAACGTACGCCCGTGAATGTTGTGCGCGCGAACATATCCCATGGTGAAGTGGTTCACTGGAGGCCGAGCTCAAGTTGTTATGAACCGATGACGAATGGATGTCCGCCCCGTGTCCGTGTCCTCCCTGTCAACGGTCGAACGGCACGGCGCCACAGGCGTCGGGCCCGGCCGCTCCGTCCGCACCGCCGACCGTAGGGCCGGAGGGCGTTCGTGACCCTCGTCGCCGGGGTCGACTCCTCGACCCAGTCGTGCAAGGTCGTCATCCGCGACGCCGAGAGCGGAGCCCTCGTGCGCAGCGGCAGCGCTCCACACCCCGACGGCACCGAGGTGGCGCCGCAGGCCTGGTGGGACGCGCTGCAGCGCGCGCTGGCCGAGGCCGGCGGGCTCGACGACGTCGCCGCGTTGGCCGTCGGCGGCCAGCAGCACGGGATGGTGTGCCTCGACGAGCACGGCGAGGTGGTACGCCCGGCCCTGCTGTGGAACGACACCCGGTCGGCGGGTGCCGCCGACGACCTCGTCGCCGAGCTCCCGGACGGCGCGCGCGCCTGGGCGCAGCGCACCGGCTCGGTGCCGCTGGCCTCGTTCACGGTCACCAAGCTGCGCTGGCTCGCCGAGCACGAACCCGAGCACGCGGCCCGCACCGCGGCGGTCTGCCTCCCGCACGACTGGCTGACCTGGAAGCTGGGGGGCACCGGGGACCTCGCGGCGTTGGCCACCGACCGTGGCGACGCCAGCGGCACCGGGTACTGGTCGCCGGCGGACGGCACCTACCTGCCCGACCTGCTCGAGCGGGCTCTGGGGCACGTGCCCCAGCTGCCGACCGTGCTCGCCCCGGCCGGCAGCCCGGGCAGCACACCGGGCGGGGTACGGCTCGGTGCCGGCACCGGCGACAACGCGGCCGCGGCCCTCGGCGTGCAGGCCGGCGCGGGGGACGTCATCGCCTCCGTCGGCACCTCCGGGGTGGTCAGTGCGGTCAGCGAGACGCCGACCGCCGACCCGACCGGCATCGTGGCGGGCTTCGCCGACGCGACGGGCCGGTTCCTGCCGCTCGTCTGCACGCTGAACGCCGCCCGGGTGCTCAGCTCGACGGCCGCCCTGCTCGGCGTGTCCCTCGACCGCCTCTCCGAGCTGGCGCTGTCCGCGCCGCCCGGCGCCGACGGCCTGGTCCTCGTGCCCTACCTCGAGGGCGAACGGACCCCCAACAAACCCCGCTCGACCGGAGCGGTGCACGGCCTGCAGCTGCACACCGCAACGGCCGCCCACCTGGCCCGCGCCGCCATCGAGGGTCTGCTCTGCGGCCTGGCCGACGGGCTGGACGCGTTGCGCGAGCAGGGCGTCCAGGTCGACCGGCTGCTGCTCATCGGCGGCGGCGCGCGGTCGGAGGCGCTGCGCCGGATCGCGCCGTCGATCCTCGGCGTCCCGGTGCAGGCACCCGCCCCGGCCGAGTACGTCGCCGACGGCGCGGCGCGGCAGGCGGCCTGGGCGCTGTCCGGTGCGTCCGAGGCGCCACGATGGTCGTCCGGCCCCGTCGAGACCTACGAGGACCGGCCACGGATGTGGATCCGTGACCGTTATGCGCAGGCGCGCGACCGCACGCTGGACAGACTGGATGGAGACACGTCGTCGACGACCATCCCGGAGGACTACTCATGACCACCACGGCCGAGCTACGCAACTGGGCCGGGAACGTGAGTTTCGGCGCCGAACACCTCCGCCGTCCGCAGACCGTCGAGCAGCTGCAGGAGGTCGTGGGCGCCAGCTCGCGTATCCGCGCCCTGGGCAGCGGCCATTCGTTCAACCGCATCGCCGACACCACCGGTGACCTGGTCACCGTGGCCGACCTGGACGCGACCATCGAGATCGACAGCGCGACGAGCACGGTGCTCGTCGGCGCCGGCGTGCGGTACGGCGAGCTCGGCGGCGCGCTCGAGCACCAGGGTCTCGCCCTGGCCAACCTGGGTTCGCTGCCGCACATCACCGTCGGCGGCGCGACGTCGACCGGGACGCACGGTTCCGGGATCGGCAACCGTTGCCTGGCCGACCAGGTGGTCGGGATCGAGATGGTCCGCGCCGACGGCGAGCTGGTCAGCGTGGCGGCCGGCGACCCCGCCTTCGGTGGTTCGGTGCTCGCCCTCGGGGCCCTGGGCGTCACGACCCGCCTGCGCCTGTCCGTGAAACCCAGCTTCCAGATCCGGCAGGACGTCTGGCTGGACGCCGACCTCGACGCCGTGCTCGACGACATCGACGCCGTACTCGGTGCGGGCTACAGCGTCAGCCTCTTCACCGAGTGGCACGACCGCGACCGGCTCGACCAGATCTGGATCAAGGGTCTGGCCGACGCCCCGCTGGTCGACGGCACCCGGTGGGGCGCCCGCCCCGCCGCCGAGGCCCACCACCCGATCGCGGGTGCCGACGCCTCGACGGCCACCCAGCAGCTCGGCGTGCCCGGGCCGTGGATCGCCCGGCTGCCGCACTTCCGTCTCGAGTTCACCCCCAGCAGTGGTGAGGAGCAGCAGTCGGAGTTCTTCGTGGCCCGCGAGCACGCCGCGGCCGCGATCGCCGCGCTGCGCGAGCTGGAGCTGCACCCGGCTCTGATGGTGTGCGAGGTCCGGACCATCGCCGCCGACGATCTGTGGATCAGCCCGTTCCACCAGCGCGACACCGTCGCCCTGCACTTCACCTGGGTCGACGACGACGAGCTGGTGCGGCCCGTGGTCAGGCAGGTCGAGGCGGCGCTGGCCGGCTTCGACGTACGCCCGCACTGGGGCAAGGTGTTCGAGATGGCACCGGACGTCGTGCGCGCGCACTACCCGCGGATGGATGAGTTCCGTGCCCTCGCCGCGGCGCACGACCCGCAGCGCAAGTTCGGCAACGACTTCCTGGAGTCCTTCGTCTACGACTGACGGTCGGGCTGCGGTCGCCCGGCCTCAGACGGCGGCGATGCGCCAGGGCACCGACACGGACTCGCCGGGGTCGAGCACGATGAGGTCCAGGCCCGTGGCCAGCGCCTCGGGCGGGCACGTCATCGGCTCCACCGCCAGCCCCCGCCGGTGATGGCCGGGCTCGTCGGGACGGTCGGCCGTGTGCACCTGGACCCAGGGCGTACGCGGGCCGAAGGTCATCTGCACGCCGTCGCCGGCGGGGTCGGTGACCGTGACCGCGGCGGTGTCCGTGCTGTCGAACGCCAAACCGGTGTAGGCGTGGTCGATCGCGGTGCCGCGGACGGGTCGCGCGCGGTTGAAGTCGGCATGGGGCGGCGGCTGCTCAGCCGTGCCCACCACCCGCAATCGGTCGTCGACCTCGAGTCGCCGGGCAGCAGGGAGGTGCAGCGTCCAGTCGTCGACGTAGCCGCCCGCGGGCGCGGTGAGGTACGGGTGGATGCTGCAGCCGTAGGGCGCCGGTTCGCCTCCGACGTTCACCGCGCTCAGCTCGGCGTCCAGCCCGTCCGCGCCGAGCCGCCACCGCATCGTGAGGTCGAGCGCGAAGGGGTAGCCCTGCTGCGGCCAGACGCGCGTGCCCAGGACGACGGTGTCGGACCCGACCTCGACCTCGTGCCAGTCGAGCCAGCACACCAGGCCGTGCAGGGCGCTGGCGTGCTCGGGCTCGGTGAGGGCCAGCTGGTGCGTCTGCCCGCGCCACGTCCAGCGCCCGTCAGGGACGCGGTTGGGCCACGGCGCCAGTACGGCGCCGCGGAAGCGCGGCCTGACCTCGTCCGCCCCGAAGGAACGGACGAGGTCACGACCGCGGTGGGTGAGCCCGCGCAGCGACGCCCCGACCGAGGCGACGGCTGCCCGGTAGGCGCCGTGCTCGAGCTCGTACTGGCGACCTGATGCGTGCACGGCTCAGCGGGCGCCGAGCAGGTGCTCCAGACCGAGCTGGTTGAGCCGGACGAAGCCGTAGCCGCGCTCGCCCGCCGCGGCCGGGTCGAAGTCCTCGAACGCGCTGCGGTCGGCCAGCAGGTCGTTGAAGCTCTCACCGGAGCTGAGCGTGCTGTCGGCCAGCGCCCCCACGCCGGCGTGCTCCATCGCCTGCTGGACCTCCGGGTCGGCGCGGTAGGCCGCGGCCCGCTCCTTGAGCAGCAGGTACATCCGCATGTTCGCGGCCGCGCTGTCCCAGACGCCGGCGATGTCCTCGGTGCGTGACGGCTTGTAGTCGAAGTGCCGCGGGCCGGTGTAGCTCGGGCCGCCGCCGACGGCGCCGTTCTCGAGCAGGTCGACGGTGAAGAAGGCGCTGGTGAGATCGCCGTGGCCGAAGACGAGGTCCTGGTCGTACTTGATGCTGCGCTGGCCGTTGAGGTCGATGTGGAAGAGCTTGCCGGCCCAGAGCGCCTGCGCGATGCCGGCGGTGTAGTTGAGCCCGGCCATCTGCTCGTGGCCGACCTCGGGGTTCACGCCGACCATGTCGGCGTGGTCGAGCTGCTCGATGAAGGCCAGCGCGTGCCCGACGGTCGGGAGCAGGATGTCGCCGCGGGGCTCGTTCGGCTTGGGCTCGATGGCGAAGCGCAGCCCGTAGCCCTTCTCGGTGACGTACTGGGCCAGGGCGTCGATGCCCTCGCGGTAACGGTCCAGCGCGGACGCGATGTTCTTGGCGCCGTCGTACTCGGCGCCCTCGCGGCCGCCCCAGAAGACGTAGGTCTCGGCGCCCAGCTCGGCGGCGAGGTCGATGTTGCGGGCGACCTTGCGCAGTGCGTAGCGACGCACGGAACGGTCGTTGCTGGTGAAGCCGCCGTCCTTGAACACCGGCTGCGAGAATAGGTTGGTCGTCATCATCGGGACCACCACACCGGTCTCGGCCAGCGCGGCGCGGAACCGGGTGATGATCTTCTCGCGCTCGGCGTCCGACGTGCCGAAGGGGATGACGTCGTCGTCGTGGAAGGTGACGCCCCAGGCGCCGAGCTCACCGAGACGGTGGACCGACTCGACCGGGTCGACGGGAGCGCGGGTGGGCTCGCCGAACTGGTCGTTGGCGTGCCAGCCCACGGTCCAGAGGCCAAAACTGAATCGGTCGTCCTTGGTGGGTTCGGCTGCCATGTCGTCCTCTTTCCACTGCGTCGTGGCGATTTGTTTGCGCCGTGAACAATCTCATCGCACTGTAGTACAGGCCAGCCCCCGGCGGCACCGGACCATGCGGCATGGTGGACCCGACATGACACGTGCTGCCCCGGACGCCGCGGCCCCGCACGCGGTGCTCGCCGCACCGCCCGGGGACGATCCCGACGCGGTCTACGCCACGTTCGAGGAGTGGGTGTCCGGCCAGGGCCTGGTGCTGTACCCGGCCCAGGAGGAGGCGGTGCTCGAGCTCGTCTCCGGCTCGAACGTGGTGCTGTCGACGCCCACCGGGTCGGGCAAGTCGCTCGTGGCCGTGGCCGCCCACCACGCGGCCCGTGCGGCCGGGCTCCGCTCCGTCTACACCGCGCCGATCAAGGCGCTGGTCAGCGAGAAGTTCTTCGCCCTGTGCGCCGTCTTCGGCTCCTCCGAGGTCGGCATGATGACCGGCGACGCCGCGGTGAACGCCGACGCGCCCATCCTGTGCTGCACCGCCGAGGTGCTCGCGAACATCGCGCTGCGTACAGGCGTCGACAGCGACCTGCGCGTCGTCGTCATGGACGAGTTCCACTTCTACGCCGACCCGGCCCGCGGCTGGGCCTGGCAGGTGCCGCTGCTCGAACTGCGCAAGGCGCAGTTCCTGCTCATGTCGGCCACCCTGGGCGACACCACGGCGCTCGCCGAGGACCTCACCCGGCGCACGGCTCGTGAGACGGCCGTGGTGGCCGGCGGCGAGCGTCCGGTGCCGCTGCACCACTACTACGAGCTGACGCCGCTGCACGAGACCATCACCGACCTGCTCGCCGGCGGCCAGGCACCGATCTACGTCGTGCACTTCACCCAGGCCGCGGCGCTCGAGCACGCGCAGTCGCTCACCTCGATCAACGTGGCCACCCGCGAGGAACGTGACCGCATCGCCGAGGCCATCGGCGGGTTCCGGTTCAACGCCGGTTTCGGCAAGGTGCTGTCCCGTCTGGTCCGGCACGGCATCGGTGTGCACCACGCGGGCATGCTGCCGAAGTACCGCCGCCTCGTCGAGCAGCTCGCCCAGGCCGGCCTGCTGAAGGTCATCTGCGGCACGGACACGCTGGGCGTCGGCATCAACGTCCCGATCCGTACGGTGGTGTTCGCGGCGCTGTCGAAGTACGACGGTCAGCGGCAGCGTCAGCTGCAGGTGCGCGAGTTCCACCAGATCGCGGGGCGGGCCGGGCGCGCCGGCTTCGACACCGCGGGCACCGTCGTCGTGCAGGCGCCCGAACACGAGGTCGAGAACGCGCGGTTGCTGGCCAGGGCCGGCGACGACCCGAAGAAGCGCCGGCGGGTGGTGCGCAAGAAGGCGCCGGAGGGTTTCGTCTCCTGGGGCAAGCCCACGCACGACAGGTTGGTTACGTCCTCGCCCGAGGCGCTGACGCCGCAGTTCGCGGTGACCCCGGCGATGCTGCTCAACGTCATCGCCCGGCCAGGCGACGCGTTCGCTGCCATGCGCGCTCTGATCATGGACAACCACAGCCCGGCGTCGGCGCGGCGCGGTCAGGTGCGCGACGCGATCCGCGCCTACCGGGCCCTGCTCGCGGCCGGGGTGATCGAGCGGTTGCCGGCGCCGGACGCCGAGGGACGCACCGTGCGGTTGACCGCGGACCTGCCGCTGAACTTCGCGCTGAACCAGCCCCTGTCCACGTTCGCGCTGGCCGCCCTCGACCTGCTCGACCCCGAGTCCGAGTCCTACGCGCTGGACGTGGTGTCCGTCATCGAGGCGACCCTCGACGACCCGCGGCAGATCCTGTCGGCCCAGCAACGGATGGCCCGCGGCGAGGCGGTCGCGGCGATGAAGGCCGAAGGGATCGAGTACGACCAGCGGATGGAGCTGCTCACCGAGGTGACGCACCCGAAGCCGCTGGACGAGCTGCTGCACGGCGCGTTCACGGTCTACCGGCAGACGCATCCGTGGTTGTCCGAGGACCAGCTCTCGCCGAAGTCGGTCGTGCGCGACATGTGGGAGCGCGCCATGACCTTCACCGAGTACGTCGCGTTCTACGGCCTCTCACGCAGCGAGGGCGCGGTGCTGCGCTACCTGTCCGACGCCTACCGCGCGGTGCGCTCGTCGGTGCCGGACTCGGCCGCCACGGAGGGGTTCGAGGACATCGTCGAATGGCTCGGTGAGGTGGTCCGTCAGACCGACTCTTCGCTGCTCGACGAGTGGGAGCAGCTGACGGCCGGCGACGTTGCGGGTGCCGTGCGCACCGACGAGCTGGGGCCGCCGCCACCCGCATCGCTGACCGCGAACGTCCGGGCCTTCACGGTGCTGGTGCGCAATGCGATGTTCCGGCGGGTCGAGCTGGCCGCCCTGGGCCGCTTCGACGCGTTGGGCGAACTCGATTCCGACGCCGGCTGGGATGCCCCGCGCTGGGCGGAGGCGATGGACGGCTACTACGCGGAGTACGACCGGCTGGGTACGGGGCCGGACGCCCGCAACCCGGCCCTGTTGCACGTGTCGGTCGGGCCGGACGCCTGGACGGTGCGTCAGGTGTTCGACGACCCGGAGGGCGACCACGACTGGGGGATCAGCGCGTCCATCGACCTGGCCGCCTCGGACGAGGCCGGCGAGCCCGTCGTCGTCGTGACCGACGTCGGCCCGCTCTGACCGCTCCCTGCTGCAGTTGTCCGCGCCCGGACGCGTTCGGGCGCGACTGGACGCGGACAACTCGGGAGCGCCTCAGCGGTCGTCGCGGGGGTCGGGGCCGTCCAGGACGGTGCGGGCGCGTTCCTCGGTCCAGCCGAACACCTCGGTGATGCGTGCGGCGCGAACGCGGTCGACCAGCCCGTCCTGATCGCGTTCCACCCAACGCCACAAGAGGTCCAGGACGTCGTCGACCGACAGAGACGGCCACGGCGAGCGGACCAGGTGTCGCTCGGTGTCGTCGCCCCAACGGTTCGGTCGCTCGTCGGCGACGGTGCGAAGGTGACCCGACGGCCAGAGCGGCACGAGCTCGTCGACGGCACCGGTGAGGTGATCGAGGTCGACGAAGCCCGACCTGTAGAGCGCGACGATGTGCGGCTGCTCGACGAAGTGGTCCAGCCGGAATGGTTCGTCAGCCGCGCGGTGCAGGGCGGGCAGGACGACGCCCACCTCTCGGTCGGCCCATGTCGCGACATCGTCGTCGTCCGTCAGATCGTCCTCGTCGACCTCTGCTCGCAGCCGTCGTTCCGCGGCGGCCGTCAGCCCGGTGTAGTCCTAGATACGGAACAACCCGTCACACGAGTCGCAGAGGAACAACGGTCCGCCCAACGCGAACCCGGTGCCGTCCTTGTCCACCAATCGGTCGTCGGTCAGGAACCGTCGCCAAACCGCCGGCCGGGTCTCACAGACGAAGCACGCGGTGCGGTCGTCGCTGCGGTACTGGGGCTCGACCCTGTCGTCGAAATCGCCCGACCCCGTCCGCTCGTCCACGGCCTGACATTAGCGAGTTGTCCGCGCCCCGCCCCGGCGGGACACCGCGGGGGCCGGGCCCCTGCGGGGGCCGCCCCCCGGTGGGCGGGGGGGGCGGCTCCCGGGTCCACCAGTTGGCACCACGAGACGGTGCAACAAGTTGCACCCTACCGGGGGACGACGCGTTTCTTGCTCGCGGCCATGCTGCGCGCCTTCGCGCTCGCTGGCATGGACGGGGGGACTGCCGAATCGCTGG
>NZ_CAXUNP010000003.1:0-118716 GCF_964252635.1 uncultured Jatrophihabitans sp. | reverse complement strand
CCCCCCCCCCCCCCCCCCGCGCCCCCCGCCCCGGACACCCGCGCGTGCCCCCCCCCCCGCCGCGGGGCAACCGGTCGGGGCGCGGACAACTGCGTGGGCGACCCACAGTTGCGCGTGGGCGACCGACGGATGCGCGTGGGCGACCTACAGCAGCGACCGCAGCACGTACTGCATGATGCCGCCGTGGCGGTAGTAGTCCGCCTCGCCGGGGGTGTCGATGCGCACCGTGGCCTCGAACGTGTCCGAGCGCCCCTCGGCCTCGACCTTGACGGTGACCGTGCGCGGCGTCGTGCCGTCGTTGAGCTCGGTGATGCCGGCGATGCTGATGGTCTCCTCGCCGGTGAGCCCCATGTCCTCGGCCGTCTTGCCGCCGGGGAACTGCAGCGGCAGCACGCCCATGCCGATCAGGTTCGAGCGGTGGATGCGCTCGTAGGACTCGGCGATCACGGCACGCACACCGAGCAGCGCCGTGCCCTTGGCGGCCCAGTCGCGCGACGAGCCGGAGCCGTACTCCTTGCCGGCGAGCACGACCAGCGGGACGCCGGCGGCCGCGTAGTTCACCGAGGCGTCGTAGACCGAGGTGACCTCGCCGCCCGCGGTGAAGTCGCGGGTGACCCCGCCCTCCGTGCCGGGTGCGATCTGGTTGCGGAGCCGGATGTTCGCGAACGTGCCGCGGATCATCACCTCGTGGTTGCCGCGCCGCGAGCCGTAGGAGTTGAAGTCGCGACGGTCGACGCCGTGCTCCGACAGGTACTTGCCGGCGGGGGAGTCGGCCTTGATCGAGCTGGCCGGGCTGATGTGGTCGGTGGTCACCGAGTCGCCGAGCTTCAGCAGCACCCGCGCGCCCTCGATGTCGGTGACGTCCGACGGCTGCGCCGACATGCCCTCGAAGTACGGGGGCTTGCGGACGTAGGTCGAGTCGGCGTCCCACTCGAACGTGTCGCCCTCGGGGGTCGGCAGGCCCTGCCAGCGCTCGTCGCCGGCGAACACGTCGGCGTAGTCCTTGCTGAACATCTCGCTGGCGATCGCGGAGTCGATCGTCTCCTGGATCTCCTGCGGCGACGGCCAGATGTCGTGCAGGAAGACGTTCGCGCCGTCCTCGTCCTGGCCGATCGGGTCGTTGATGAGGTCGACGTCCATCGACCCGGCCAACGCGTACGCGACGACCAGCGGCGGGGAGGCCAGGTAGTTCATCTTCACGTCGGGGTTGATGCGGCCCTCG
The DNA here is from genome assembly GCF_964252635.1 of uncultured Jatrophihabitans sp. Taxonomy (GTDB): domain Bacteria; phylum Actinomycetota; class Actinomycetes; order Mycobacteriales; family Jatrophihabitantaceae; genus Jatrophihabitans. The sequence goes on along the minus strand of NZ_CAXUNP010000003.1, from coordinate 117,494 downwards.
AAGTTCCGGTTGCCGGACAGCACGGCGGTGACGGCGAGGTCGCCGTCATTGACGGCCGTCGACACCTCTTCGATGATCGGGCCCGAGTTGCCGATGCAGGTCGTGCAGCCGTAGCCGACGAGGTTGAACCCGAGCTTCTCGAGGTAGGGCGTGAGGCCGGCGCGGTCGTAGTAGTCGGTGACCACCTTGGAGCCGGGCGCGAGTGACGTCTTGACCCACGGCTTGCGGGTGAGCCCCTTCTCGACCGCCTTCTTGGCGAGCAGGGCGGCGCCGATCATCACCGACGGGTTCGAGGTGTTGGTGCACGAGGTGATGGCGGCGATGACCACGGCGCCGTGGTCGACGACGGCGTCGGTGCCGTCGATGGAGACGGCGACCGGGTTCGACGTGCGGCCGTCCGCGTTCGCGGCTGCTGTGTGCGTCGGGGCCGGGGGAGCGGCGTCCGCGTCGGGGGCCGCCGGGTCGGAGGCCGGGAACGTCTCGCCGACCGACTCGTCCACGGAGTCCTGCTGGGAGTCGCCGTCGACGTAGGAGTTGAGCGCCTCACGGAACATGGGCTTCGCCGACTTCAGCGGAACGCGGTCCTGCGGGCGCTTCGGGCCGGCCAGCGACGGCTCGACGGTGGACAGGTCCAGCTCGAGCGTCTCGGAGAAGCGCGGCTCGACGGACGGGTCGTGCCACAGACCGTTGGCCTTCGCGTAGGTCTCGACGAGGGCGATCTGGTCGTCGTCGCGGCCGGTGAACTTGAGGTAGCGCAGCGTCTCGTCGTCGATGGGGAAGATCGCGCACGTCGAGCCGTACTCCGGGCTCATGTTGCCGATGGTCGCGCGGTTGGCCAGCGGCACCGCGCCCACCCCCGGCCCGTAGAACTCGACGAACTTGCCGACGACGCCCTGCTTGCGCAGCATCTCGGTGATGGTCAGCACGAGGTCGGTGGCCGTCGAGCCGTCCGGCAGCTCGCCGTTGAGCTTGAAGCCGACGACCTTCGGGATGAGCATGCTGACCGGCTGGCCCAGCATGGCCGCCTCGGCCTCGATGCCGCCCACGCCCCATCCGAGCACGCCCAGGCCGTTCACCATCGTGGTGTGCGAGTCGGTGCCGACGAGGGTGTCCGGGTAGGCCACGCCGTTGCGGCTGAAGACGACGCGGGCGAGGTACTCGATGTTGACCTGGTGCACGATGCCGGTGCCGGGCGGGACGACCTTGAACTCGTTGAAGGCGCCCTGTCCCCAGCGCAGGAACTGGTAGCGCTCGAGGTTGCGCTCGTACTCCAGCTCGACGTTGCGCGCGAACGAGTCGGGCGTGCCGAACAGGTCGGCGATGACGGAGTGGTCGATGACCAGCTCGGCGGGCGCTAACGGATTGATCTTCGCCGCGTCGCCGCCGAGCTCGACCACGGCCTCACGCATGGTGGCGAGGTCGACGACGGCGGGAACGCCGGTGAAGTCCTGCATGACGACGCGGGCCGGCGTGAACTGGATCTCGGTGTCGGGCTCGGCGTCCGGGTCCCAGCCGCCGACGGCGCGGATCTGCTCGGCCGTGACGTTGTGGCCGTCCTCGGTGCGCAGCAGGTTCTCGAGCAGCACCTTGAGGCTGAAGGGCAGGGTCTCGGACCCCTCGACGGCGTCGATGCGGTAGTAGTCCAGCGTCGCGTCGCCGACGCGCAGCTCTGCCTTGGCCCCGAAGCTGTTCTTCTCCGCCGTCACGACGTGCTCCCTGTCTGGTGGTGGCTGGTCCAAAATCTCTTGACGTCAAGATACCACCGGCGATCCTGAGCGTTCGCCGCGCCGGAAAGGTATCCGCAGAGCATCACCGGGGCATCCGCCCCGTAAACTCACGCCCTGTGGTGGCCGAGGCGACCGGCGAACGGCCGGCAGCAGACGCCCCGGGAAGACCCTCGACACGCCACAGGCTGGCCGCGACGGCGATGCGTCCGATCCATGCCGTCGGGTGGCGGTGGATCCGCATCGGCGCGCTCACCGTCTACGCCGGCGTCCTGCTGTACTTCACGATCTTCCGCTCCGTGCCGACCGCGCGGCTGCCGCTCGCCTGCATCATCGTCACCGGACTGCTGCTCACCCGGCTCGGTCAGGGCTGGCGTCGCCTGGGCCAGGTGCTCGTCGACTGGGCCCCGTTCACGGCCGTGCTGCTGCTCTACGACCGCACCCGCGGGATCGCCGACAGCCTGGGCATCCCGCTGCACGAGAGCGACATCGTGCACGCCGAACGCTGGACCTTCGGCGGCATCGACCCGACCGTGTGGCTGCAGAACCATCTCTACGACTCCGCGCACCCGCTCGTCGTGCACTGGTACGACGGGCTGTGCACGCTGGTCTACACGTCGCACTTCCTGGCGACGCCGATCGTCGCCGCCATCCTGTGGCTCCGGGCACGCCGGCTCTGGATCCGCTACATCACGCGGGTCATCATCTTGTCGTTCAGCGGCCTGCTCACCTACGTGCTGTTCCCCGAGGCCCCGCCGTGGCTGGCCGCGAAGGACGGCGACCTCGCACCGGTCGCACGACTGTCGACCCGCGGGTGGATCTGGCTGCACGCCGGCAACGTGAACACGACGCTGGCCAAGGCGCAGACCGCGGGATCGAACGCGGTCGCGGCCATGCCGTCGCTGCACACCGCGTTCGCCACGTTGATCGCCCTGTTCATCGGCTCGCTGCTGACGACGCGGTGGCGCTACCTACTCGTCCTGTACCCGATGGCCATGGCCTTCACGCTGGTCTACACCGGCGAGCACTACGTCCTGGACTGTGTGGCCGGTGTGCTCTACGCCCTCGCCGTCCACTTCGCCGTCAGCTGGTGGGAACGGCGGCGCGCGGCCCGGGGCGACGACCCGGCGGCAGAGGTGGCCGAGCCGACCTCCCTGGAGCCGGAGATGGAGCCGGAGCCGGAGCTGGAGCCCGAGCCGGAGCGCGACCCCGTCTGAGGCACGCCCTCCGGGGGCCGGTCGCCTCTGTGGGCGGGTCACGTCCGCCGTTTCGTGCCCGCCGGTGCTGTCCGGTGTCGGCTCTGGCCCGCTTTGTGACGTCTGTTGCCAGTGTTTTCAGTGGTGTCACTGGCGCTGATGGGGCAGAAATGGCACTCTGAGGCTCGCTGTGTTCGCGTGGGGGATGTCAGAGGAGTTGCATTGCTGCATCTGAGACGTGCCTCGATCCGTGGTGCGAGCCGCCGGACCATCGCTGCCACCGCGGTGCTGGCCATCGGCGCCGTCACCGTGTTCGTGGCACCCGGCGCGGCATCGGCGGCGCCGAAGCCGCCGCCGAACCCCACCAACGGCCAGCTCTCCGCAGCAGCTGCGGCGAAGGCGGCCGCGAACGCCGAGGTCAGTCGCCAGTCGGCCGCGGTGGGCCGGCTCGGCGGCGAGGTCGCCGCGGCACAGTCGCAGCTCGCCGCCCTGCAGGGCGCCGCCGAGCTCGCCGAGCAGAAGGTGGCCCTCGCGGTCGCCAACCAGCGCGCCGGACAGGCCCGGGCCAGCAGCGCGATCGCCGCGAACTCGCGCGCTGTCGCCGCGGTCAAGGCCAACCACGACAGTGCCGTGCGCGAGGTGCAGTCCATCTACATCAGCGGTCAGTCCGGCGACTCCACCGGCGCCCTGCTGCAGGCCAGCAACCCGACGGCCCTGCTCGACCAGTCGGCCCTGAACAACTTCATCGTCCGGAACAAGACCGACGCCATCGGTCGCTCGCAGAAGCTGTCGATCGCCGCGTCCAACACGGCCGCGAAGGCGCGCCTGGCCGTGCAGCGCCTCAAGGTCCTGACGGCGACGGCGAAGTCCGCCCAGCGCGCCGCCGCTGCCGCGGTGTCCCTGCAGGCGTCCCGCAAGGCGTCGCTGGAGTCCACCCTGGCCTCGAGTCAGGCCGCCCTGACCGCGCAGCAGAACGCGTTCAGCGCCGCGCAGGCCCACCTGGCCACCCTCACCGGGCAGCGGGCCGCGTACAACGCCTACCAGCGCTACCTCGCCTACCAGCGCCGCCTGGCTGCGGAACGTGCTGCGAAGGCCCGCCGGATCGCCGCGCAGCGAGCGCAGGCGGCCGCCGCGGCGGCGTACGCACGCAAGCACCACAAGAAGCACGGTGGCGGTGGGAGCAGCTACACCTACAGCGCACCGGTGCACGCCTCCGGGGGCAGCTGGACCGCGGCCCGCGGTCGGGCGGCGGTGCGCCGGGCGATGACGACCCTGGGCACGCCTTACGCGTGGGCCGGTGGCGGTTCGAGCGGGCCGGGCTACGGCGTGTGCGACGCCAGCAACGGCGCGCCGAACGACTGTTACGTCCGCGGCTACGACTGCTCCGGCCTGGCCATGTACGCGTGGGGGCCCTACATCTCGATGGCCCACTACGCCGCCACCCAGTACACCCAGGCCGGTAGCTATCACCCGTCGCTGAGCCACCTCAAGCCCGGGGACCTGCTGTTCTGGAGCAACGGCGGCATCGGCGGTATCCACCACGTGGCCATCTACAAGGGCAACGGGCAGATCATCCAAGCGCCGTACAGCGGTGGGTACGTCGAGGTCAGCTCGATGTACGACCCGGGGACGATCTTCGGCGCGACCCGCCCGCTGACCTGACGCGTAGCCTGGCCCGATGACCGCCGTCGGACCGCTGCGTGACCGTTTCGGGCGGGTCGCCACCGATCTGCGGATCTCGTTGACGGACCTGTGCTCGCTGCGCTGCACCTACTGCATGCCGGCCGAGGGGCTGGACTGGCTGACCAAGGCCCAGCGACTGACCGACGACGAGTTCGTGCGGCTCGCGTCGGTGTTCGTCGGCCTGGGCGTGACGTCGATGCGGCTCACCGGCGGCGAGCCGCTGGTGCATCCCACGCTCCCGGCGGTCATCGCGCGTCTTGCCGCCCTGTCACCCCGGCCGGCGTTGTCGCTGACCACGAACGGCGTGACGCTGGCCGGTCGCGCGCAAGAACTGGCGGCGTCCGGGCTCGAACGGGTCAACGTCTCGCTCGACACCCTGGACCGCGAACGGTTCGCCGCGCTGACCCGGCGGGACCGGCTGCCGGAGGTGCTGGCCGGCATCGAGGCCGCCGCCGCCGCCGGACTCGACCCGTTGAAGATCAACGCTGTGCTGGCGCGCGACAGCAACCTGGACGAGGCGCCCGCGTTGCTCGCGTGGAGCCTCGAGCGCGGCCTGCGGCTGCGCTTCATCGAGCACATGCCGCTGGACGCAGACCATCTGTGGTCGCGCGAGGACATGGTGACCGCCGACGAGATCCAGGGGCTGCTGTCCGCTGCGGGGTATGAGTTACGGCCCTTCGGCCGGCGCGGCAACGCCCCGGCCGAGGAGTTCGAAGTCCTCGACGGCCCGGGCCGCGAGCGCTGGGCCGGGCGGGAGCCGCGGGTGGGCATCATCGCGTCGGTCACCCGGCCGTTCTGCCGCGAGTGCGACCGGCTGCGGCTCACCGCCGACGGGCAGTTGCGCACCTGCCTCTTCGCGCAGACCGAGACCGATCTGCGCGCGCCGCTGCGCAACGGAGCCTGCGACGCCGAGCTCGCCGAGCTCATCGCCGAGGCCGTCGCCGGCAAGCAGGCCGGGCACGGCATCGACGCGGTGGACTTCGTGCAGCCGGCCCGGTCGATGTCGGCCATCGGCGGCTGATCCGCTACCTCAGCGGGCCGCGTTCCAGCAGGAATCCCCGGCGGGTGAGGAAGCCGGCCAGGTCGTCGCTGTGCTCGGGGCAGGCCAGCCAGTGCTTGACCCGGGTGGCGGTGTGCAGGCGCGGATTGCGCCAGGACAGATCGACGGCCGCGGGTTGGCGGCAGCCCCGCGCCGAGCAGCGCGGCGACTCCTCGACGTCGGGCACGGACACCCAGGCACCGTACAGCGACGTCCCGTACCGTGACTCTGACCGCATGCGCACGATGCTGCGGCGATGCCGTGCGAGGGAGAACACGTGACCCAGTCCGACCACCAGCACACCCCGGCCAGCGACGCAGCTGCTCTCGAGCGCGTGATGTTCGAGGTCAAGCGCGTGATCGTCGGGCAGGAACGGCTGGTCGAGCGGCTCGTGGTCAGCGTGTTGGCGCAAGGGCACTGCCTGCTCGAGGGCGTTCCCGGCGTCGCGAAGACCCTCGCCGTCGAGACCCTGGCCCGCACGGTCGACGGCACGTTCTCGCGGTTGCAATTCACCCCGGACCTCGTTCCCTCCGACATCGTCGGCACCCGGATCTACCGCCCCGGGTCGGAGTCCTTCGCCACCGAGCTCGGCCCGATCATGGCCAACTTCGTGCTGGCCGACGAGATCAACCGGGCGCCGGCCAAGGTGCAGTCCGCGATGCTCGAGGTCATGGCCGAGAGGCACGTGACGATCGGCGGCAACCGCTACGACGTCCCGCGGCCGTTCCTCGTCCTCGCCACCCAGAACCCGATCGAGTCCGAGGGCGTGTACCCGCTGCCCGAGGCCCAACGGGACCGGTTCCTGATGAAGGTCACGGTCGACTACCCGTCCGCGGCCGAGGAGCGGGAGATCGTCTACCGCATGGGTGCGCAGGCGCCGGTCGCCAACGCGGTGCTGTCCACCGACGACCTGCAGCGCCTGCAGGCCACGTCGAGCCGCGTCTTCGTGCACCACGCGATCGTCGACTACGTCGTGCGCCTGGTCCTGGCCACCCGCGCGCCCCAGCAGCTCGGTCTCGGCGACGTCGCGCAATGGATCTCCTACGGCGCGAGCCCGCGCGCCAGCCTCGGGCTCGTCGCCGCCTCGCGGGCCCTCGCGCTGACCCGCGGCCGCGACTACGTGCTCCCGCAGGACGTGCTCGACATCGCCGTCGACGTGCTCGCCCATCGACTCGTGCTCAGCTACGACGCCATCGCCGACGGGGTCCCGGCCACGCATGCGGTGCGCCGGATCCTGCAGGCCGTCCCGCTGCCGCAGGTGGCGTCGCGACAGCGCGCCGGTGGCCCCGCCGGCGCGCCGGCCGGCCCCCAAGGACCCGGCAACCAAGGACCGGGCAACCAGGGACCCGGCAACCAGGGGCCCGGCAGCCAGGGACCGGGTGCTCAGCGGCTCGTCTACGGATCGGCGTCCGGCCAGGGTGGCCAGGGCGGCGGTCAGGGTGGCCAGGGCGGCGCCGCGACGGGCGGCCCGTGGGGCGAGCGCTCGGCGTGACGTGGGGTCGGGGGTGCGTACGTGAGTGAGCCCGCGGACCACGGCCCGCGCCTGGATCTGCACGAGGGTGACGCCCTGCTGCGCCGGCTCGAGTTGACGGTGCGCAACAAGCTCGACGGCCTCCTGCAGGGCAACTACCTGGGGCTGGTGCCCGGCCCCGGCAGCGAGGCGGGGGAGTCCCGGCCCTACGTTCCCGGTGACGACGTCCGCCGCATGGACTGGGCGGTCACGGCCCGCACCACCGTTCCGCACCTGCGCCAGACCATCGCCGATCGTGAGCTGGAGACGTGGCTGGTGGTCGACCTGTCGGCCAGCATGGATTTCGGCACCGCCCGCGCCGAGAAGCGCGAGCTCGTGCTGGCCGCGATCACCGCGATCGTGCAGTTGACGGTGCGTGGCGGCAACCGGGTGGGCGCGATCGTCGGCAACGGTGCGCAGTCGTTCGTCATCCCCGCCCTCGGCGGGCACATCCATGCGCGGCAACTGGTCCGTCAGGTCGCCGGTACGCCGCGCGTCGACGGAGCCGGCGGTCGCGGCGGCGAGCGGGGCGGCCACGATCTCGCCGACCTGCTGGAGCAGCTGCGCCGGCCGCAACGACGCCGTGGCCTCGTGGCCGTCGTCTCCGACTTCGTCGACAGCGTGCCCTCGGACGAACCTCCGACCTGGGAGCGGCCGCTGCGCGCCCTCGCCGCCCGTCATCAACTACTCGGGGTCGAGATCCTCGACCCGCGCGAACTCGAGCTGGCTGCCGCGGGGCTGGTCACCTTCGTCGACACCGAGACCGGACGTCAGCTCGAGGTGCAGACCGACGACGCCGCGGTGCGCCAGCGGTACGCAGCGGCCGCACAGGCGCAGCGCGCCCGCATCGCGACCGCCCTCCGGCACGCCGGGTCCGCCCATCTGCAACTGCGCACCGATCGCGACTGGGTGTCCGACGTCGTGCGCTTCGTCATCGCCCGCCGACAGCTCGTGTCCGGCGCGCGCGGAGCAGGAGTCAGCTGATGTTCCTCCACCCCGTCTACCTGCTGCTGCTGGTCGTCGTCGCGGCCCTGCTCGCCGTCTACCTCGTGCTGCAGCTGCGGCGCAAGACGTTCGTCGCGCGGTTCAGCAACGTCGAGCTGCTCGGCAGTGTGGCCCCGCGCCGCCCGGGTTGGCGCCGGCACCTGACGTTCGCGCTGCTGCTCATCGGCCTGACCGTGCTGTCCATCGGCGTGGCCAAACCGGCCCGCACGGTGCGGGTCCCGCGTGACGAGGCCACGGTCATGCTCGCCATCGACGTGTCGCTGTCGATGAAGGCCACCGACGTGCCACCGAGCCGGATCAAGGCTGCGCAGTCCGCCGCCAAGTCGTTCGCCGCGCTGCTGCCGCCGCGCATCAATCTCGGGCTCGTCAGCTTCGCCCGGACCGGCAACGTCCTGGTCTCGCCCACGACCAACCGCGACCAGGTCGACCGCGCCGTGGACGGGCTGCAGCTGGCCAGCTACACCGCACTCGGCGACGGCGTCGTCGCCTCCCTCAACGCCATCCGCAGCTTCAGCTCGGCCAGCAAGAACAAGGGCGCCAAGCCGCCGCCCGCGCGCATCGTGCTGCTGAGCGACGGCGAGCGCACGATCGGCACCAGCATCGCGCAGGCCATCGCCGATGCCCGCGCCGCAAAGGTCACGGTGTCGACGATCGCCTTCGGCACCGACACCGGCATGGTGACGCAGGACGGCCAGACCCTGCGGGTTCCCGCCAACAAACCGGAGCTGCGTTCGATCGCGCAGGGCACCGGGGGAACGTTCGACAGCGCCGTGTCCGAGGGGCAGCTGCGCAAGATCTACTCCGACATCGGATCCAAGATCGGCTACACGAAGGAACGCCGCGACATCAGCTACCGGTTCCTCGTCGCCGGCCTGCTCGTGCTGTTCGCCGCCGGGGCATCGTCGATGCTCTGGTCCGGCCGTCTCGTCTAGAACCGGCCGGAACGCCCGGACTCAGGCCCAGGGATCCAGCACGAGCTTGCCGACCGAGCTGCGGTCGAGCAGCGCGCGGTGCGCGTCGGCGACACTGTCGAGGGAGTACGTCGGGCCCACGATCGGTCGCAGCTCGTCGGCGGCGATGAGGGTGAACAGGTCTGTGAGCGCGGCGCTCATCATCTCCGGGTGGGCCGCCACGTGCACCAGCCAGAAACCGATCACCGCGGTGCTGCGGGCCATCAGCCGCGCGGGGTCGACCGGCGTCGGCGGGACCCGCCCGGCCATACCGAACACGGCCAGCCGACCGAGCGGCGCCAGCGCGTCCAGGCTCTGATCGAACACCGGCCCGCCGGTCATCTCCAGCACGGCGTCGACGCCGCGGCCGCCGTTCGCGTCGCGCAGCGCGGCCTTGAGGTCCGGCGCACGGGAGTCGAGCGCGACGTCGGCGCCCAGCTCCAAGGTCAGCGCCCGCTTGTCCTCGCTGGACGCGGTGGCGATGACGCGACCCGCGCCCCACCGCTTCGCGAGCTGGATGGCCAGCGTGCCGACGCCGCCGGCACCCGCGTGCACCACGACCGTCTCGCCGGGCTGCAGGTGGACGCTGGTGCGCAGCAGATGCCACGCGGTGACGCCCTGCACGAGCGAGGCCAGCGCCTGCCCGTCGGACACGCCGTCCGGGATCGGTACCAGCCGCGACGGGTCGACGGCAACCCGCCGTGCGTACCCACCGGCACCGACCAGGCCGAGCAACCGGCGCCCGCCCGAGTCGCGGACCACGACCTCGCCACCCGGGATCAACGGCAACTGCTGCGAGGACAGGTAGGAGTCCTCGATCTGGTGGGTGTCCGCGTAGTTGATGCCGGCGGCCACCACGTCGAGCACCTCCTGGCCGTCGCGGACCTCGGGGTCCGGCAGGTCGGTGGGGACGAGCAGTTCGGGGCCCCCGAACTCGGTGATCTGGATAGCGCGCATGGGGCGAACCTACGCGCGCCGCCCTACCCGGCAGTAGCGCCAGTGCCGGCCGGGGGCGAGTAGGCATCCGCTAGCGTCGGTGCGGTGACCGAGTCCCCGCGAGCCGACCCTGCGGCCGCCGACACCGACGCCGACGGAGGCCGGACGGTGCTGGTGACCGGGGGCAACCGCGGCATCGGCCTGGCCATCGCCCGCGCCTTCGCCGCGAACGGCGACCGCGTCGCGGTCACGCACCGCGGCAGCGGCGCGCCGGACGGCCTGTTCGGGGTGCGGTGCGACGTCACGTCCGCCGAGGACGTCGACGCCGCCTTCGCCGCGGTCGAGGCCGAGCTCGGCCCGGTCGAGATCCTGGTGGCCAACGCCGGCACCACCGACGACACCCTGCTGCTGCGGATGAGCGAGGACTCCTTCACCGCCGTCGTGGACGCGAACCTCACGGGCGCCTACCGCGTCGCGAAGCGGGCCGCCCAGGGCATGCTGCGGGCCAGGAAGGGCCGGCTCATCTTCATCTCCTCGGTGGTCGCGCTCCTGGGCGCGCCGGGTCAGGCGAACTACGCGTCGTCGAAGGCCGGTCTCATCGGCCTGGCCCGCTCGATCGCCCGGGAGCTCGGCAGCCGGTCCATCACCGCCAACGTCATCGCGCCGGGCTTCATCGAGACCGACATGACGGCGGCCATGACCGACGCCCGGCGCTCCGAGATCCTGGCGACGGTCCCCTTGAAGCGCTACGGGCAGGTCGACGACGTCGCCGCCGCCGCCGTCTACCTCGCCTCGCCCGGCGCCGGGTACGTCACCGGGGTCGTCCTGCCGGTCGACGGCGGCGTCGGCATGGGCATCTGACATCCACCGAGCGCAGGGAGACACGATGGGACTGCTGGACGGCAAGCGGCTGCTGATCACCGGGGTGATCACGGACGCCTCGATCGCGTTCGCGATCGCCCGCACCGCGCAGGAGCAGGGCGCCGAGGTCGTGCTCACCGGGTACGGGCGCATGTCGCTGGTCGAGCGGGTGGCCCGCAAGCTGCCCACCCCGCCGCCGGTCATCGAGCTCGACGTCGCCGACCAGGGCCAGCTGGACTCGCTGGCCGACCGGGTACGCGAGCACGTCGACGGCATCGACGGAGTGGTGCACGCGATCGGGTTCGCGCCGGCCTCGGCCCTCGGCGGGGACTTCCTGGCCACCCCGTGGGAGGACGTCGCGACCGCCGTCCAGGTGTCGACGTACTCCCTGAAATCCCTCGCCGTCGCGACCCTGCCACTCTTCCCGGAGACCGGCGGCTCCGTCCTCGGCATGACCTTCGACGCGACCGTCGCCTGGCCGGCCTACGACTGGATGGGTGTGGCGAAGGCGGGCCTGGAGTCGGCGTCGCGCTACCTGGCCCGCGAGCTCGGCCCGAAGCACATCCGCGTCAACCTGGTCTCGGCCGGCCCCCTGCGCACGATGGCCGCGCGCAGCATCCCCGGGTTCAGCCGCTTCGAGGACGCGTGGTCCGGGCGCGCGCCGCTCGGATGGGACAACAGCGACCTCGACCCGGTGGCCCGCAGCAGCGTCGCCCTGCTGTCGGACTGGTTCCCGGCCACGACCGGCGAGATCGTGCACGTCGACGGCGGTTTTCACGCCATGGGCGTCTGATGGCGCAACCGCAGGCGCCGACCTACGACGCGATCCTGCTGCTGTCCTTCGGCGGCCCCGAGGGGCCCGACGACGTCATGCCGTTCCTGCGCAACGTCACGCGCGGGCGTGGCATCCCCGACGAGCGATTGGCCGACGTCGCCGAGCACTACCAGCACTTCCACGGCGTCTCGCCCATCAACGAGCAGAACCGGGCGCTGATGGCCGCGATGCACGACGAGCTGGTGCGGCGCGGCCACGACCTGCCGATCTACTGGGGCAACCGCAACTGGAAGCCCTACGTGGCCGACGCGGTGCGGCAGATGCGTGACGACCACGTCGAGCGCGCGGTGGTCGTGGCGACCAGTGCCACGTCGTCCTACTCGGGCTGCCGCCAGTACCGCGACGACCTCGCGCAGGCGCAGCGCGTGGCCGGCGGCGGATCGCCCGAGCTGGTCAAGGTGCGGCACTACTTCGACCACCCCGGTTTCATCGCGGCCACCGCCGACGGCCTGCGTGCGGCTCTCGACGCGCTGCCCGCCGCGCACCGCGACAGCGCCCGCCTCGTCTTCACCGCGCACTCCATACCGCAACGGATGAACGACGAGTCCGGTCCGGAGCGCAACGGGCTGTACGCCGCCGAGCAGCGCGAGACCGCACGGCTGACCGCGGAGGCTGTCCGGGGCCCGGGCGCAGAGTTCGACCTCGTGTGGCAGTCGCGGTCGGGGCCGCCGCAGGTGCCGTGGCTCGAACCCGACATCAACGACCACCTCGAGGCCCTGGCCGCCGACGGCGTGCAGGCCGTGGTCGTCGCGCCCACCGGCTTCGTGTCCGACCACCTCGAGGTGCTGTGGGACCTCGACACCGAGGCCGAGGAGACGGCGGCACGTCTGGGGATGGCGTTCGCGCGAGCCGCCACCGCCGGTACCCACCCCGCCTTCGTCGGGGCGATGTGCGACCTCGTCGAGGAGCGGACGTCGGGCACGGACCCGCAGCATCTCGGTCGACTGGGCCTGTGCGGGGTGGACTGCCCGGTGGGGTGCTGCCCGGCACCGCAACGTCGCAGCAGCTGACGGCTGGTCAGGCCGCGGTCAGGCGGGGAGGGCGTTGTACGCCGCCTGCCGGGCCCGCCGCACGGCCGTCGCCAGCGGGCGCAACGCCTCGGCCCGCACGGCCATACCGTGCTGGTGGACCGCCCCGCCGACGGGGTCCTCGGCCACGAGGTCGAGGACGGCCTGCAACCGCTCGGCCTGCGACAGCAACGCCACGGCGCTCGACGGGTGGTCGGGCGGGACGTTGACCTGGTCGCCGGCGCGCCGGGCCCCGGACAGCAGCGTTGCGACGTCGGCGCTGGACCCACCCACCCCGGCGGTGGCCAGGGCGGACGCCGACTCGCGAATGGTGGTGGTCAGGTCGTACTGCGCCTCACGCAGGTCGAGGTGGTCGTGCGGCAGCGCCTCGGCGACGAAGGCCGTCCAGACGACGGTGGGCGGCGCGCTGCTCGGGGTGTGGACCGTCACCTCGGGGACGAGGGCGAGCCCGGGCGCGACCACGGCCTCACCGGCGTCCAGCGCGGCGGCCCGCAGTGGGGCCGGCCCGGGCAGCCCGCGGACGTCACCGGGCGCCGGCAGCACCAGTCGCGGCGCGGCGCCGGTGCGCCGCCACGCGACGAGCGCCTCCCGCAACGTCACGGGCTCGTCGAATCCGGCCAGCCCGACGACCTGGTGCGGCGCGTCGTCCCCCGTGGTCGCGTCGAGCACCTCGTCCAGGCTCAACCGGCCCACGAGCCACGCCTGCGCCCAGGCTGCGAGCGCTCCGGAGCGGACGTAGGACACGCTGTCCGAGGGTAGGAGCAGCCGCCGTCGCCGTGCGGGTCGGGGCCGTCGCGACGGCTGGTCGCGGGCGTGGTGCCACCACGACGACCCGCGCCGCCCGTAACGTCACCGCCCGTGCGTGACTACGGCGACGTCCTGGCCGGACCGGCCCGGCGCAAGCAGCTTCCCCAGCTCCCCGCCGAGACGGGACTGGTCGTCGAGACCGCCGACGGCCGGTTCTGCGGTGCCGTGGTCACCGTCGGACGGGCCGTGGAGGCGGGGGAGAAGCGCGACACCGTCACCCTCGAGGACCGCCACGGCACGCGTCGCGAGTTCGCGATGCTGCCGGCGGCGTTCCTGCAGGACGGCCGGCCGGTCACCCTGGTGCGGCCGGCGCAGGCGGCCGCGACACCGGCCGCACGAGCGCGAACGGCCTCCGGTTCGTACGCGGTGGCCGGAGCGAAAGCGCGGGTGGCCCGGGGCAGCCGGCTGTGGGTCGAGGGCGTGCACGACGCGGCGCTGCTCGAACGCATCTGGGGTGACGACCTGCGTGTCGAGGGCATCGTCGTCGAACCGCTCGACGGCATCGACGACCTGGTGTCGCACGTGCGGGCCTTCGCACCGTCCGCGCAGCGCCGGATCGGCGTGCTCGTGGACCACCTCGTCCCCGGCAGCAAGGAGACTCGCATCGTGGCGCAGGTGCGCGACCCCCACGTGCTGGTCAACGGCCACCCCTACATCGACATCTGGCAGGCCGTGAAACCCACCGCACTGGGCATCGACGCGTGGCCCGTCGTCCCGCGCGGCACGAACTGGAAGGACGGCATCTGCGCCGCGCTGCGGGTCAGCGACCCGCGCGAGATGTGGCGCCGCGTCCTGGGCAGCGTCGACAGCTACGCCGACGTCGAGGTGCCGCTGCTGCGCGCCGTCGAGGAGTTGATCGACTTCGTCACGGTGCCCGACGCGTCGTGACCGTGATCGCCATCGAGACATTCTGACCCGGGGTACGGGCGCCGCACAGCACCGAGGCGCACTATGGAGCCATGCCTGACTGGTTGCTGTGGTTGATCGCGGCCGGCGTCTTTGCCGCCGTCGAGGCGACCACGCTCACGCTCGTCGTGCTGATGTTCGGCGGGGGAGCAGCCGCGGCCGCCATCACCGCGGCCCTGGGCGGGCCGGTGCTCCTGCAGTTCGTCGTGGCGATCGTGGTCACGGTGGCGCTGCTCGGCGTCGTCCGGCCGATCGCCAGGAACCACATGCTCCCGGGCAGCGGCGCCGTCACCGGGTCCGACGCACTCGTCGGGCGCACCGCGGTCGTGCTGTCGGCCGTCGACGCGCGTACCGGCCGGGTCCGGCTGAACGGTGCCGAGTGGTCGGCGCGTTCCCTGGACGACAGCCGGGTCCTCCCGGTCGGGCGTGAGGTGCGGGTCGTACAGATCAACGGGGCGACAGCCGTCGTCTTCGACGAGGCCACGGACGAACAGTCCGCGGTCGTCCCGGAGGAGAACTCATGACCGGCGGACTGATCGCAGCCATCATCATCCTGGCCATCGTGCTGATCACGCTCGTACGCAGTGTGCGCATCGTGCCGCAGGCCCGGGCAGCCGTCATCGAACGCCTCGGCCGCTACATCCGCACGGCCACACCCGGCCTGACCCTCCTGGTGCCCTTCGTCGACCGCATGCGCCCCATGATCGACCTGCGCGAGCAGGTGGTCAGCTTCCCGCCGCAGCCGGTGATCACGTCTGACAACCTGACCGTCGGCGTCGACTCGGTCATCTACTTCCAGGTCACCGAGCCGCGGGCGGCGACGTATGAGATCCAGAACTACATCCAGGCCGTCGAGCAGCTGACGATCACCACGTTGCGCAACGTCGTCGGCTCGCTGAACCTCGAGCAGGCGCTGACCAGCCGCGACGAGATCAACGGCAAGCTGCGTGGCGTCCTGGACGAGGCGACCGGGCCGTGGGGCATCCGGGTGGCGCGCGTCGAGATCAAGGCCATCGACCCGCCGCCGTCCATCCAGGACGCGATGGAGCAGCAGATGCGCGCGGACCGGAACAAGCGTGCGCTCATCCTCACCGCCGAGGGTCAGCGGGAGAGCGCGATCAAGACAGCCGAGGGCAACAAGGTGGCGCAGATCCTCAGCGCCGAGGGCCAGAAGCAGGCCGCGATCCTGGCCGCCGAGGCCGACCGCCAGTCGCGCATCCTCAAGGCCGAGGGCGAGCGGGCGGCGCTGTACCTGGCGGCGCAGGGTGAGGCCAAGGCCATCGAGACCAAGTTCGGTGCCATCCACGCCGCCAAGCCCGACCCGGCGCTGCTCGCCTACCAGTACCTGCAGACCTTGCCCCAGATCGCGCAGGGCGACTCGAACAAGATGTGGATCGTCCCGTCCGAGTTCAGCAAGGCTCTCGACGGCCTGGCCAAGCTGACCGGTGGCGACGGGGAGGACGCGCCGAACTGGCTGGCCCAGACCGGGGCCGACACCGGCGCCGGCGACGCGATCGACACCAGCAACTGGTTCGACTCCAACCTGCCCCCGGCCGCGGAGCAGCCGGAAGCCGCGGGCATCCTGTTGTCCGACGACGATGCCGACACGCTGGACGCGCACAGCGGGCTGCCGGACGCCGACGTGGACGTCGCGGAGCTCCTCCGCCGCCGCGTGCCGACCGGCGACGACCGCCCCCAGCACAGCGCGGACGAGCCGGAGCCGCCGCCGGCCGACCCCAATGCCTGACCTCCGCGGTGATCAACTGCGGATCCGGGTGACTTTTCCGCCGCGATCCGCAGTTGATCACCCGACAGGGGCACTGGGCAGCGAGGGGCGGGTCGGGGCCCGACGGACGACTCTCAGCCGGCGCGACTGCTGAGGACGCAGAACTCGTTGCCCTCGGGGTCGGCCAGCACCACCCACGACTCGTCACCCTGCCCGACGTCCACGCGCTGCGCGCCGAGACCCACCAGCCGCGCGACCTCGGCGGCCTGGTCCGCGGGTCGGAAGTCCGGGTGCAGCCGGTTCTTGATCGTCTTGTCCTCGGGGACGACCGCGAACAGCAGCCCGGGCAGTTGGTCGGGCGTGGGGCGGATCTCGAACTCGTCCGCGGCGTCGTTGACCACGACCCATCCGAGCGCGTCCGCCCACCACCGCCCGAGCGCCACCGGGTCGCGGGCATCCATCACCACCTGCTCCCACACGAGATCCACGACGTGCCTCCTTCGTCAGAAGCCGGTCTGGTTGACCGGCAGCAGCGCGGTCGCGAACATGGCCGACGCGCGGTCGAGCGACCCGGGCGTCAGTTCCTCGACCCGGCCGGCCACGGCGACCTCGCGCAGGCGGTGCCCGCCCAGGTAGATCGACGCGAGGTCACGCTGGTCCAGGCGCAGATCGGCGGGCACGTCGGTGCGCGTGCAGTGCGACCCGGTGTCGTCGCTGACCAGCACGTAACGCCCCTGGGCGTAACCCGGGCCGGCGGTGTCGACCACGTCGAGCACGATCGAATCGGACACTCCGTAGGTTCGTGCCGACAGCGCGGCCGGGACGTCGAGCATCCGCAGCCAGACGAAGTCGAAGGTGGACGTCGTCTCCAACGCGCGGCCGTCGGCAAGCAGGAAGCGCACCTGCTCGTCGAGAGCCGCCTGGTGGATGTTGATCTCCTCGACGACGTCCATGGCCGCGAGGTACCCCCACTGGTCGCGGTAGGCCTCGGGCCCGGCCGCGAAGAACTCGTGCAGGTCCACGGCGGCGAGCGGCCCGTACAGGTCGAAGTCGCGGTTGCGGCGCCACGCCAGCATGCCGTCGGGGCCGTCGGGGCCGTCGTGCACGAACCAGCTGGCCCGCATCGACGGGAGCGGCGCGGCACCCTCGCGGCCGAACTGCTGGTCCCACCACCGCGGCAGCCGCTGCACCTGGCCGGCACGGCGGCGCCGGGCCGAGTCGAAGATCGCGGGCGCGAGCGCCCTGGCCTCGTCGAGGTCGACCGGGCGGATGCAGTGCGTGTCGGCGCCGGCCACGCCACCCGAACGTCGCGGGCGAAAGGTGTAACCGGCGGCGTCGACGGCCGGCGCGTATCCGAAGCGCCCGTAGATCGGCCACTCGGCGGCCACGAGCATGCTCAGGGCGTCGCCGCGGTCGGCGGCGGCCTGCAGCGACTGCGTGATCATCGTGGTCAGCAGCCCACGACGGCGGTGGGTGGCGGCGACGCTGACGCCGGTGAGGGCGTCGGCAGCGAGCTCGACCGCGGTTCCGTCCGGGCCGGGCACCGTGATGGTCCGTCCGAAGGTGGCGAGGGTACCCACCCAGTGCCCGCGCTCGCGTGCGCCCCACGTGCGGGCCGGCTCCAGCACCCACCGACGCCGCTCGACACCGTCGGTGAACTCCTCGCCATGGACGTCACCCATCAGGGTCATCATCAACTGGCGTGACCAGCCCTCCAGGTCCTCGGTGTCGACCGGGTGGACGAGTTCGAGCGGCATACCCCGACCCTGCCAGGCCGGGTCAACTCAGATCCAGCTGACGCGGCCGTGCAGGTACACGTAGCCGATGAAGCTCATGGCGTCGATCACGCCGTGGGCGATCACGAGCGGCCAGACCCGCTTCGTCCGCTGGAACCACCAACCGAAGATGACGCCCATGATCGCGTTGCCGACGAAACCGCCGAAGCCCTGGTACAGGTGGTACGAACCGCGCACCACCGACTCCAGCGCCAACGCGCGGGAGTTCGACCAGCCCAGTTGCGCGAGCCGCGTCAACACGAAGGCGCAGACCACGACCTCCTCGCCGATGCCCTGCTGGAACGCCTCGAGCAGCAGCGTGGGCACGCGGTACCAGACGTCCGGGAAGCTGGTGACCACGATCTGGGCGTTCAGCCCGAGCTCGCGCGCGACGTAGACCAGGCCCAGGCCGGGGATGCCGATCAGGCCGGCGAACCCGAGCCCGACCCCGACCTCACGGACCCCGAACCGGTTCAGGCCGATGCCCAGCCCGCGCCCGCCCGGTGTCCGCAGCAGCAGCACCACCGCGAGGAAGGCCGGGGCCAGGCCGGCCAGGATGGACGCGAGCTGGTCGAGGATGTCCAGGTACTGGTAGTGGACGGTGTTGCTGCCGCTCTTGATCGGGGCGGTGGCGACCTTGCTGAACCCGACGCCCTTCTGGATCACGATCTGCGAGCGCAGGAAGTCGAGAAACGCGGTGAGTCCGGACAACCCGTAGCTGACGCCGAGTACGGCGACGAGCTCGAGACCGAAGCGTGGGGGAGCGGCGCGCTCGGCGACGGGCGGGTCCGTCGAGGCGCTCATGCCGACAGTGTGCCGCAGCCGCGTGGGGACCCGGCGACCTGCTCAGCGTGCCGTGAGCGCGCCGTCCCGGGTGCGCAGGCTCAGGTCCGCGCAGGCCGCGCAGGTCTCCTCGGGTACGACACCGACGCGCATGAGCACGGCGAAGGCCTTGCAGCCCAGGCACAGGCCGAGCATCGATTCGAGGCCGGCGGCGACGACGAGCACCACCAGCAGCCCGGCGGTGACGGCGGGCAGCCCGAACGCCAGGAACAGCACCGCGGCGAGGGTCAGGGTGGCGCCGATCGCCTGCGCGAAACGCTTCGGCGGGCCGGGCACGAGCCGCTCGTGGCCGATGCGTGGGGCCACGACACGCGTGGCCAACTGGCCGAGCGGGCTGAGCCGGGGCCCCGCCAGTACGCGCGCCACGAAGCCGTAGGCGAGCGCGACGGTCAACCACAACCAGCCGGTGCCGACCGCCGCCCCGAGTGTGAGGGTGACCAGGGAGAGGACGAGGACACCTGCGGCGACGCAGCGGGCCGCGACCTCGTTGACGGGGTTGGGGAAACCGATCACGGACACGGGTCAAGTCTAGTCGGCAAGTAGGCTTTGCCGACCGCCCGACCACGCCACGCGATCAACTCCGGGCGGGAGCCAGCACCAGGGTCTGCAGGCCGGCACCGACGACGCCGTGCCGGTCCGACAGCGTCGAGCGGGCCAGGGCCGAGCCGTGGGCGCCCAGCTGGGTCGCCGCGTCGAGCAGCACCCACTCACCGACGACCGGCCGCGCGAGATGCACGTCGAGGTCGACGTTGACGAACGACCACGCGCTCCAGTCGAGCTCGGAGGACAGGCCGTTGCCGCTGTCGGCGACGAGTACCGCGCGGGCCAGGCCGCTCCACTCGTAACCGTCGAACAGTCCGGTCCGGGCCCGGGTCCAGGCGGTGCCCGGGCCGGGTTCGCTCAGCCCGCCCGACACCCGACGCCAGTCCAGGCTGTCCCCGTACCCGAAGGAATGGTCGAGGCCCGGGAGGTCGTCGGGGAGCTCGGTCCCAGGGCCCAGGGCCGGCGCCTGCTCCGAGGTGTCGGCCCTTCGTACGAACCAGACCCTGGACGTCAGGCAGCGCCGGCCCGCGGCCAGCACCGTGACCTCGGCCAGCACCGCGCTGCGTGCCGCGCGCACGATCGCGGCACGGACCTCGAGCTCGGCGACCGGGACCGGCCCGACGAATTCGGACCCCAGCCGCAGGGCCGTCAGGTCGTCACGGTGGGTCACCTGCGACACGATCCGCTCGGCGGCCGCGACGGCCAGCGCGTTCGGCGGGCCGCCGTGCTGCAGGACCGGCGACCACGGGCCGACCGTGTGCGGGCTGGAGTCGCAGACCCAGTGCAGCTCGTCGGCCGCCGAGCGGTCCTGCGTCAGGTCGTAGTAAAGGTGTGACACCGAGTTCCTTTCGATCTCCTGTGAAGCGCCTTCATGACCTACTATGTGGCACGAAAGGGCGTGCGGCACATCCCTCCCGTGCCGCCGCCCTTTCCTGTCCCTCGCGTCGGGCGACGGAAC
Source organism: uncultured Jatrophihabitans sp. (assembly GCF_964252635.1). Lineage (GTDB taxonomy): Bacteria > Actinomycetota > Actinomycetes > Mycobacteriales > Jatrophihabitantaceae > Jatrophihabitans. The sequence continues at coordinate 97,169 of NZ_CAXUNP010000003.1, read as the reverse complement.
CGCCGTACCGGCTAGGCACGAAGTGGAGCATGAACCCCTGCGCCCGGCGACAGGGTGGCAACCGAAGGACGGCACGGTGACCCAGCCCAGGATCGCAGTGATCGGCAGCGGCGTGGCCGGGTTGACCTCGGCCTACATCATGCAACGCGAGGCCGCGGTGACCCTCTACGAGGCCGACGGCCGTCTCGGCGGGCACGCGGACACCCACGACGTGGTCGGCGCCGACGGCGTCCTGCGCAACATCGACACCGGGTTCATCGTCCACAACCTGCGCAGCTACCCCCACCTTCGACGGCTGTTCAGCGAGTTGGGGGTGGCAACCCAGGAGTCCGACATGAGCATGTCGATCTCCTGCGCCGGCTGCGGCCTCGAATACGCGGGCGGGCGCGGGCTGTCGGGTCTGCTGCCGACGGTCCGCACGGTGCTGACGCCGCGGTACCTGCGCCTGCTGCGCGAGGTCGTCCGCTTCTACCGTGACGCCCACGCGCTGCTGGCCGGCGACGAGCACGAGCTCACGATCCGCCAGTTCCTCGACCAGCACGGCTACTCCGACTACTTCACCGCGCACTTCGTGACGCCGGTGATCGCCGCCGTGTGGTCGACCGCGCCGACCGAGGCCGGCGACTACCCGGCCCGCTACCTGTTCACGTTCCTGCAGAACCACGGCGCGCTCTCGGTGAGCGGCAGCCCGGTCTGGTACACGGTCACAGGTGGTTCGGCCCGCTACGTCGAGAAGGCGGCCAAGAGCCTGACGTCGGTGCAGACCTCGACCCCGGTCCGCGCGGTCACCCGGGTCGGTCGGGGCGTCGAAGTCCGCGACGACGCCGACCAGGTCGAGCACTTCGACGGTGCCGTCATCGCGACGCACCCGCATCAGGCCCTGTCGATGCTGAGCGCCCCGACCCGTTCCGAGACCGAGGTGCTCGGTGCCATCGGGTACACCGTCAACCCGACCCTGTTGCACACCGACGCGTCACTGTTGCCCCGCACGCCGCGCGCGCAGGCCTCGTGGAACTACGCCCTGCCGGCGTGCGACGCGGTGCCCACGTCGGTGCAGGTCAGCTACAACATGAACCGCCTGCAGCGTCTGGACGCCCCGCAGACCTACATCGTCACCCTCAACGGCGACGACCGGGTCGCTCCCGACACGGTGCTCGAACGCATGGCCTACGAGCACCCCGTCTACACCACCGCATCGGTGGCCGCCCGCGAACGCCTGCCCGAGCTCAACGACGGGGTCGTCGCCTTCGCCGGCGCCTATCACGGCTGGGGTTTCCACGAGGACGGGTGCCGGGCGGGGGTCGAGGCGGCCAAGAGCCTGGGTGTGCGCTGGTGAGCGTCACCCCTGCAACCCCGAGAACACCGGCGCTCTACGACGTCTCGATCGCGCACGTGCGGGCCGAGCCGGTCCGCCACGACGTACGGCACTCCAGCTACCTCTGGTTCGTCGATCTCGACGACCTGCCCGAGCACGGGCCGCTGGCACGCTTCCGGCCAAGCGATCACGTGGGCGACCCAGGCCGCACCCTGCGCGAGAACGTCGAGGCCTACCTGCACGAGAACGGCATCGACCTGCGCGGCGGGCGCATCACCATGCTGACCAGTGCCCGCAGCCTCGGCTACGTCTTCAACCCGCTGACGCTGTACTGGTGCCACGACTCCGCGGGCGAGGTCGTCGCCGTCGTGGCCGAGGTGCACAACACCTACCGGCAGCGGCACCGCTACCTGCTGCAACCCGACGACGCCGGCCGGGTCGACACCGAGAAGCAGTTCTTCGTGTCGCCGTTCTACCCCGTCGACGGTCACTACCGGATGAGCCTGCCCGAGCCCGGTGACCGGCTCGCCGTCACCATCACGTTGCACCGGCCGGACGCCAAGCCGTTCACGGCGTCCGTGCGTGGGGTCCGCCGAGCCGCCACCCGGCGCGCGGTGCTGACCACTGCGCTGCGCCACCCGTTCGAGACCTGGCTCGTGCGCGCCCTGATCACCGTCCACGGCCTGCGGCTGTGGCGCAAGGGCCTGCCGATCCAGCACCGCCCGCCCCACCCGTCGGACCGTCCGGAGGACACCGCCATGCCAACCATCGCCGACCGCCTCGCCACCCTGCTGCGCGACACCGCCGGTATCGACCTGCCGGTGCGCATCCGCGCCTGGGACGGCAGCGAGGCCGGCCCCGCCGACGGCGGCCCCGTGCTGGTCATCCGCTCCCGGCGGGCCCTGCGCCGCCTGCTCTGGGCGCCGGGCGAGCTGGGTCTCGCCCGCGCCTACGTCACCGGCGACCTCGACGTCGACGGCGATCTCGCCGACGGCTTCCGGCGGGCGTGGAAGCTGGCGCGTTCGCGTCCCACCACCGGCGTCTCGCTGTCCACCGGCGCGAAGGCCAAGGCCGCGCTGGGCGCGGCCCGGCTCGGCGCCGTCGGTGCGCCGCCCACCCCGCCGGCGTCCGAGGCGCGCTTACGCGGCGGGTTGCACACCAAGCTGCGCGACCGGGCCGCGATCTCCCACCACTACGACCTGTCCAACGAGTTCTACGAGCTGCTGCTCGACGAGACGATGGCCTACTCCTCGGCCTACTTCACGCACGAGGGCCAGTCGCTCGTCGACGCACAGCGGGCGAAGCTCGACCTCGTCTGCCGCAAGCTCGACCTGCAGCCCGGCAAGCGCCTGCTCGACGTCGGGTGCGGGTGGGGCTCGATGATCCTGCACGCGGCCGAGCACTACGGCGTGCACGCCGTCGGCGTCACCCTCTCGGCCCAGCAGCGCGACTTCATCGCCAAGCGCATCGCCGAGCGCGGGCTGTCCGACCGCGTCGAGGTGCGACTGCAGGACTACCGCGAGCTCGCCGGGACGACCGAGCAGTTCGACGCCGTGAGTTCCATCGAGATGGGCGAGCACGTCGGCGAGGGCAACTACCCCGAGTACGTCGGCCTCATGTTCGACGCGCTCAAGCCCACCGGCCGCCTGCTGCTGCAGCAGATGTCGCGACACGAGAACACCGCTCCGGGTGGTGGGGCGTTCATCGAGTCCTACATCGCACCGGACATGCACATGCGCCCGATCTGGCAGACGACCCGTCACCTGGTCAACGGTGGCTTCGAGGTCCGTGACGTGGAGGCCATGCGCGAGCACTACGTCACCACCGTGCAGCACTGGATCGACACGTTCGAGTCCCACTGGGACGAGTTCGTCGCGCTGCAGGGGGAGGAGGTCGCGCGGGTCTGGCGGCTTTACCTCGTCGGCGGCATGCTGACCTTCGACGAGGGTCGGATGGGTGTCGACCAGTTCCTCGCCGTCAAGCCGAGTGCCGAGGGCGTCAGCGCGATGCCGGCGACGAGGCCGTGGTCGGTGAACAGCTAGGCACGGTGGGTACGTTGCCGCGATGAACTTCGACACCGCGGCCTGGGCGGGAACGCTGGCCTGGGCCGCCGGTGCGATGGTCGTCGTGCTGCTGGCCACGTTCGTGGTGTCCAAGATCGTCGGCAAGCACGCGGTCATCGACACCACGTGGGGCCTGCTGTTCGTCACCGCCGCAGTCGTCATGGTCGTGCGCTCCGACGGCGACGAGGTCCGTCGCTGGTTGCTGCTCGCGCTGCCGACGGTGTGGGGGTTGCGCCTGGCCGCGTACACCGGCAAGCGATCGTGGGGCAGGCCCGAGGACCCCCGGTACAAGGAGCTGCTCGACAAGCAGCCCGGCAACGGCGATCTGTACGCGCTGACCCATATCTACCTGCTGCAGGGCGTGCTCGCCTACGTCATCTCGGCCCCGATCCTGGTCGGCGGGTTCGAGCGCGACAGCGTCGGTCCGCTGGCCTGGGTCGGTGTGGCGGTCTGGGCCGTCGGTCTGTTCTTCGAGAGCGTCGGTGACGCGCAGATGGCCCGTTTCCGCGCCGACCCCGGCAACAAGGGCAAGCTCATCGACACGGGGCTGTGGCGCTACACCCGGCACCCGAACTACTTCGGTGACGCCTGCATCTGGTGGGGCATCTTCCTGGTCGCGGCCGACGCGCTGCCCGGTGTGGCCACTGTCTTCTCGCCCGTCATCATGACCCTGCTGCTGACCATCGGCTCGGGGGCGCGCATCCTGGAGAAGTCCATGAGCAAGCGTGACGGCTGGGACGAGTACGCGGCGAGGACCAGCATGTTCTTCCCGCTGCCGCCCCGGGTCAAGAAGGCCGTCACCACCCGTTGAACCGAAGGAGTCACCTGTGTCCGACCAGTCCGAGGTCACCGATCTCGAGAACGAGATCGCCGAGTTGCGCCGCGACAACGACCAGCTGCGTCAGCAGGTCGGTGGGCAGGGGCTCGGTGCCGTCGACTCCGAGGACACGGCGGCCATGCTGACCTCGATCGAGGAGAACGAGGGCATCCTCGGAGCCCTCGAGCAGCGCCTGGCCCGGCTCAAGGGCGACGAGAGCTGACACCTCGAGCTGGTTGGGTCGGCGGGGCAGCGGCTGCCGGTTCGTCACCTCGAGCACCGAACCCTTACGGCTCGCCTGTCGTCGGCCGGCCGTCGTGAGCCCACAATGGGTCTGTGACCGTCCCCATGGATCTCGCGTCCGAGCCGTTCGTGTCCTTGACGACCTTGCGGCGAAATGGCGAGGCGGTGGCGACGCCCTTGTGGGCTGTCCGCGACGGCGACACCCTCGCGTTCTGGACGGGCCGTGGCACCGGCAAGGTGAAACGGCTGCGCAACAATCCTGCGGTCGAGGTGCGTCCGTGCGGGCGTCGCGGCGAGGTCAAACCGGGGGCGCCGATGGCGTCCGGTCGGGCGGGATTGCTGGACGACAGCGCGAGCAGGTCCCGTGTCGAGGCTGCGTTGAAGTCGAAGTACGGTCTGCAGTACCGGTTCGTTACGCTGCTGGAGAAGCTGCGGCCGAGCATGCGCGACCGCATCGTCATCGCCGTCCATGCCGACGTCTGATCGGCAGCTGCAGCGGACTACCGGGACTCCACCGCATCGACGGCGCACTGCGGCCCGTGTCGCCACAGGTTGTCCGCGGTGCCGTCGGCGAGATGGTCGGCGTAGATCGCGACCTTGCGCCGGATGACGTCGAGGGCGGCCTGCAGTTCGGCGATCTGCGCCTGCACGCGGGTCTCGTGACCGCGCAGGATGTCGAAGCGTTCGGAGACGGTCCCGGGTCCGGCGACCACGAGCCGGGCATAGCGTCGGATGTCCTCGAGGGGCATGCCTGATGACCGCAGTCGGGTGCAGACCTTCAGCCACTCGACCTCGTCCTCGGTGAACACGCGACGGCCCACGGAATCGCGGCGGACGGGTGCGAGGAACAAGCCCTCCTGCTCGTAGAACCGCAGCGTGTGGGTCGTCAGGCCGGTCAGCTCGCCGACCTCTCCGATGGTCAGGGTCGTCCCGGTGGTCATGCTCTCCACGGTACGGACATTTGCCTTCGAGTCGACTCGAACTCCTAGCGTCGACGGCGTTCATCGACGAAGGAGCGACAGTGTCCACAACCTGGTTCATCACCGGAACGTCGAGCGGCTTCGGGCGGCTGCTCACCGAACAGCTCTTGCACCGAGGCGATCGCGTGGCCGCCACCTTGCGCCGGCCGGAAGCGTTGGACGACCTGCGCGCCGAGTACGGCGACAACCTCTGGGTCGCCTCGCTGGATGTCACCGACGCGGCGCAGGTGCCCCGCGTCGTCGACGACGCCTTCAGCGCGCTGGGGAAGATCGACGTCGTCGTCAACAACGCCGGGTACGGGGTGTTCGCGTCCGTGGAGGAGGCCAGTGACGAACAGATCCGTCGCGTGCTCGACACCAACCTGCTCGGCTCGATCCGCGTCATCCGTGCGGCCCTGCCACACCTCCGTGCCCAGGGCGGCGGGCACATCCTGCAGGTTTCCACCGCCGGTGGGCAGACGACCTATCCGAACTTCAGCTACTACCACGCCTCGAAGTGGGGCGTCGAAGGCTTCTGCCAGACCGTCGCGGCCGAGGTAGCACCCTTCGGGATCAAGCTCACCATCGTCGAACCCGGTGCGACACCCACCGGCTTCGGCACCTCGCTGGACACCGCACCCGTCATGCCCGAGTACGACGCCACCCCTGCCGGGGAGGTCCGTCGGGCGCTCGCCGCCGGAGCCTTCCCGCTCCCGAGCAGTCCCGGCAAGATAGCGGCCGCCATGATCACGCTCGTCGCGTCCGGCGACGCTCCGCTGCGGCTCCCACTGGGCCGGGACACCTATGCCGACGTCAGGGAGGCCCTCATTGCCCGTCTTGCCGAGCACGACCGCCATCGAGAGGTGGCCTGTTCGGTCACGCGCGACGACATCGACGAATGAGCGGGCGTCACCCGCGAGGTCAGTCCTCGCCGACGTACGTCATGACGATGGTGCCGCCGGCCGGCTCGTCCTCGGTGATCGAGTAGTCGGTCACGTCGTCCCACGCCACAACCATCGACGCCTCGTCACCCGCCGCGTCGACACCCGCGACGGTCATCATGCGTTTGTCGCGAACCCAGGCCTCGACGTCCGTTCGGAGCTGCGCGGCGGTCCGGTCAGGAGCGGCGAACACGAGACCGGTGCCGGTGGAGACAACGTAGGCCGTCATGACCACGAGTGTGCTCCATCCGATCGACGACGACGACGACGACGCCGCCCGGGCCGGGGGCCGGAGCTACGGTGCCCGACAGTAGGGACGCGGCGAGCTGCAGAGTGTGGGCGTCAGCTTCGGTAGGCGCCGCGGAGCACGCTGATGTTGCTGTACCTCGTCTGGTTGGTGCGCTGCACGCTGACCTCGAAGTTGTCGTACTGGGTCAGCGACTTCGACGACACCGTGAACTCGGCGGTGTTGTCGTTGCCCAGCAGCCCCACGGGTTGCATGCGCGTACGGGAGCCGTCCGTCAGCCACAGTTCGTAGACGTGGTCGGAATCGAGGCGCGGCAACTTGGTGGCGTCGATGCTCAGTCGCCGGTCGCCGACGATGGTGACCGTGGCCCGCGAGTGGCCGCGGTCGAACGCGGTGAGTGCAACGTTCTGCTTGCCCGGCGACGAGGAGGACGACGAGCTGACCTCGGCGAGCGTGACCCCGCCACCGGCCAGCACGACCGCCGCCGCGGCGACCGCGAGCAGCCGGCGGCGTTTCGGAGCCGCGTGCTTCTTGCGGGTGGCCTGCTCGGCCTCGGCCCGTACCTTCTCGAACACGGTGGTCATCGGCGGCAGCGACGGGGCATCGTCGTCGGCAGCCTCGTGGTGGCGGCGCTCGTCGGCGCCGTCGGGGGCGACGATCTCGGGGGCGAAGCGGTGGGCCGAGGTCAGCGAGGCGTGTGCGACGACGGCGAAGACGAGTTCCTGCTGGCAGTCCGGGCACGAGCGCAGGTGCTCGGCCGCGGCCAGCACGGCATCCCGGTTCGCCTCGCCGGTCAGCAGGCGAGGGATGTCGTCGGTGATGTGGTTGCTCATCGGACGCCTCGAGGATTCTCCAGCAGGCCGGCGAGACGTTGCAGTCCGCGCGACGTGCGAGTTTTCACGGTACCCAGTGGGATGTCGAGGGCGGCAGCGATCTCGGTCTGGGTGTAGCCGTCGAAGTAGGCCAGCTCGATCACCTGACGCTGCAGGTCCGGCAGCGAGTCCAGGCCGCCGCGGACCTCGTCGGCCCACACCAGGCGGTCGGCGACCTCACGACCGTCGTCGCCGGTGATCTCGCGCATCGAGTCCAGCGGGACCACCACGTCGCGGCGTTTGCGCAGGTGGTCGATGGCCCGCTTACGGGCGATACCGAGGACCCAACCGCGCAGCGACTGGTTCGGGTCGTAGCGTTCGTGGACGCGCCACAGCTCGTAGAACACCCGCTGCATGACATCTTCGATGTCCGGTTGCGGGACGTAACGCCCGAGGTAGGACATGACGAGCGGGCCGAGCGAGCGGTAGGCGTCCTCCAACGCATCCGGCTCGCCACGATTCAGGCGTTCGCCGATGTCCCCGAGGGCTGCTTCCACACTGATCTGTTCGTCATCAGGGGCGTCCTCGGTTCCGTCCGCGTCACCCGGCGGCAACGCGACCCCTGACTTCACCGAGCGTGATCGGACCGGCACTCCCGGTGATGACGACCTCGTCGCCGTCCTCGAGCCAGGTGCGCACACCGCCGTCGTCGAGCGACACCGTCTCCGCACCGTTGCGGGTCATCTCGAGCAGGCAGCCGAGCGAGCCGGGCTCGGGGCCGCTGACCGTGCCGGACCCGAGCAGGTCACCCGTCCGCAGCGGCGCCCCGTTCGACGTCAGGTGGGCGACGAACTGCGCGTAGGTCCAGTGCAGGTCAGTGGTGCTGGACCGGCACAGGACGGTGTCGTTGACCCTCACAGTGAGCTCGATACCCAGACGGTGCCTGCCGGTGTCGAGGAGGTGGTCCGCAGGGGCCGGCGTCTGGACCGACGGGAACCGTGCGTCCTGCAGCGCGGCGAGCGGGGTAATCCACGGTGAGACGGACGTGGCGAAGGATTTGCCCAGGAACGGCCCCAGCGGCTGGGTCTCGAACCGCTGCACGTCCCGCGCCGACCAGTCGTCGAGCAGGCAGACCCCGAACACGTGCTCGTCGGCGTCGGCGACACCGACCGCGCCGGTGGACGGTGTGCCGACCACGAAGCCCAGCTCGGCCTCGAAGTCCAGGGCCCGCGTCGGCGCGAACGTCGTCGCGTCGAGCTGCCCGGTGGGGCGGACGACGGGCGTCCCCGAGGCGACGACGGTGCCGGCGCGGCCGTGGTAGCCGACCGGCACCACCGTCCAGTTCGGGGCCAGCGCGTCGCCGTGCGGACGGAAGATTCGCCCGGCGTTCGTGGCGTGGTGGATCGAGGCGTAGAAGTCGACGTAGTCGGCGACCGCGAAGCCGAGCACGGGGCGGACGGTTGTCAGCGGGGTCAGTGCCGTGTCACCGGCCTCGATGGTTTCCTGCGCGCGTCCGCGGACGTCGGCCCAGGCCTGCCGTCCGGCGCCCAGGAACGCGTCCAGGGTGCCGTCGGCGAACAACGTGCTGTCGAGCGGGGTGAGGTCGAGGACGTCGTCACCGAAGCGCACGACCGCGCGACGCCGGCCGTCGGTGCCGACGACCGACGCGTAGGGCAGGTTGTCCAGCCCGTACGCCACGGGTCAGCGCTTCTCGAGCTCCACGAACGACCGCTCGGCAGCGCCGGTGTAGAGCTGGCGCGGGCGGCCGATGCGGTTCTCCGGGTCGTTGACCAGCTCCTGCCACTGCGCGATCCAACCCGGGAGGCGCCCGATGGCGAACAGCACGGTGAACATCTTGGTCGGGAAACCCATGGCCCGGTAGATGAGTCCGGTGTAGAAGTCGACGTTCGGGTAGAGCTTGCGCTCGACGAAGTAGTCGTCCTCCAGGGCGACGCCCTCGAGCTCGATGGCGAGGTCCAGCAGGTCGTCCCGCTTGCCCATCGCCGAGAGCACCTGGTCGGCGGACTTCTTGACGATGGCCGCGCGCGGGTCGTAGTTCTTGTAGACGCGGTGGCCGAAGCCCATCAGCTTGACCCCGTCCTCCTTGTTCTTCACCTTCGTGACGAACTCGCCGACGTCCCCGCCGGTCCGGCGGATGTTCTCGAGCATCTCGAGAACCTCCTGGTTGGCGCCGCCGTGCCGCGGGCCCGACAGGGCGTGGATGCCGGCCGAGATGGAGGCGAACAGGTTGGCCTGCGACGAGCCGACCAGACGCACGGTCGACGTCGAGCAGTTCTGCTCGTGGTCGGCGTGCAGGATGAACAGGGTGTCCAGGGCCTTCGCGACGGCGGGGTCGACCTCGTAGGGCTCGGCCGGGAAGCCGAAGGTCATCTGCAGGAAGTTCTCGACGTAGTTCTTGGAGTTGTCCGGGTACAGGTAGGGCTGGCCCACGGACTTCTTGTACGCGTACGCGGCGATCGTGGGCAGCTTGGCCAGCAGCCGGATGCTCGACAGCTGCGCGTCGGCCTCGACCTGCGGGTTGAGCGCGTCCTGGTAGAACGTCGACAGCGCCGAGACGGCCGAGGAGAGCACGGGCATCGGGTGCGCGTCACGCGGGAACGCGTCGAACAGGCCCTTCAGTTCCTCGTGGAGCATCGTGTGGTGCCGGATCTGGTCCTCGAAGGAGGCCAGCTCGTCGACGGTGGGCAGCTCGCCGTACATCAGCAGGTAGCTGACCTCGAGGAACGACGAGCTCTCGGCCAGCTGGTCGATCGGGTACCCGCGGTAGCGCAGGATGCCGGCGTCGCCGTCGATGTAGGTGATGGCCGACGAGCACGACGCCGTGTTGGCGTAGCCGGGGTCGTAGGTGACCATGCCCGTCTTGGACAGCAACGTGCCGACGTCGGCCGCGGGCGCTCCCTCGACGGGATGGCGGATCGGCAGGTCGAGAGCGTCCTTGCCGGGTACGTCCAGGACGGCGTTCTCTGCTGGGTCGGACATGGGTCCCCTCTCGGCGGCGAGTCTTTTTCGACCCTACTGCGCTGGTCGGTCGGGCCGCCCGGTCGTGGTGTCGACCGGGTCAGCTGGTCAGGTTCTGCAGTCGTACCTCGCCGCGGGCCACGGCCCGCTGCTGGTCGTCGGTGATCTCCACGAGCCACAGCTGCTGGCTGCGTCCGCGATGGATGGGGGTCGCGACGGCGGACAAGGTGCCCTCGCGGACCGCGTGCAGGAAGTTCGTGTGGTTGGCGACGCCGACCACGTGGCCGCGGTCGCCCAACCACATCGCGGCGCCGATGCTGGCGGCGCTCTCGACCGCCGAGCAGTACACCCCGCCGTGGACGATGCCGAACGGCTGCAGATGCTGCGGGCCGACCGTCCAGGTCAGCTCGACGCGATCGGCGCCCACGTCCGCGAAGTGGAAGCCCAGGGTCGCGTTCAGGCCCGAGTCCACGATCTTGCGGATGTCGTCGGTCATGTTTTCGACCGTAGCCCGCACCGCACGGACACCTGCTCGGGGGCGTCGCGCAGTGGTCTCGGCAACCCGGGCGGGTGCGTCAGCGGCCCGCGGGCTCGGGCGCCGGTCGGGTGGGCACGTGGGTGCTGAACTCGAGGACGCCGTCGTCGACCGAGCTGTGGCGCAGGGTGATCGCGTCGCGCAGGTAGTCGTTGGTGACCCGCCACGGGCCCCGTGAGCCCTGGCGGGGGAGGTGCCGGTCGCCGCGGCGGACGTAACCGGAGTTGAGCGCACCGAGCACCGAGCCCTCGCCGTGGTCGTCGGCGCCGCCGTGGGCGACGAACGTGGTGAGCCCGTGCCGGTCGAGGTGGGTGAGCACCCGGCACAGGTACTCACCGGCGAGGTCGGCCTTGAGCGTCCACGAGGCGTTGATGTAACCGAACACCAGCGCCATGTTCGGCACGCCTTCGAGCAGGGTCGCCTTGTAGGTGAGCCGCTCGTTCACCGCGACGGCTTCTCCGTCGACCTCGAGGGTGGCGCCCCCGAGCAGCTGCACGTCGAGGCCCGTGGCCGCGATGATGACGTCGGCCGGCAGCACGTCGCCGGACTCGAGCTCGATGCCCTCGGCCGTGAACCTGCGGATGCGGTCGGTGACGACGTCGGCCTTGCCGCTGCGGATGGCGCGGAACAGGTCACCGTCGGGCACGACGCACAGGCGTTGGTCCCACGGTTGGTAGGACGGCGTGAAGTTCGCGACGTCCGACGCTCCGTCGAGGGCCTTCTCGGCGCCCTTGACCACGAAGTTGCGGATGACGTTCGGGCGCAACCGCGCCAGCGCGTAGGTGCCTCGCTGCACGGCGATGTTGCGGGCGCGGGCGAGCTTCCACACCGCGCTGTCGGGCAGGACCTTGCGCAGGGCACCGGAGATGCGGTCGTTGCCGGGCAGTGACACCACGTAGGTCGGGGAGCGCTGCAGCATGGTGACGTGGGCGGCGTCCGGCACCATGGCCGGCACCAGCGTGACGGCGGTGGCTCCCGAGCCGATGATGACGACCCGCTTGCCGGCGTAGTCCAGGTCGGCCGGCCAGTGCTGCGGGTGCACGACCGGCCCGGTGAACGACGTCTCGCCGGGGAATTCCGGCCGGTAGCCGGTGTCGTAGTTGTAGTAGCCGCTGCCGGCGACCAGGACCCCGGCGGTGTAGGTCTGCGTCGCGCCCGCGGCGTCGCGCGTCTCGACCGTCCACCGGTTGTCGGCGCTCGACCAGGACGCCGAGACGACCTGACGGTCGAAGTCGATGAGCCCCTCGATGCCGTACTCGGCGGCCGTGTCGCTGAGGTAGTGCCGGATCGATTCTCCGTCGGCCAGCACCTTGGTGTCGTTCCACGGCCGGAAGTTGAAGCCGAAGGTGAACATGTCCGAGTCGCTGCGTACGCCGGGGTAGCGGAACAGGTCCCACGTGCCACCGATGGTCGCGCGACGCTCGAGGATGCGCACCGTCTTGTCCGGGCACTCCCGGGCCAGGTGGCAGGCCGTTCCCACCCCGGAGATGCCGGCGCCGATGATCAGGACGTCGGTGTGCGGAGCGGTCATCGTGGGTCCTCCTGCGGGGGCCGTGGTGTCTGTGACGCACCGTACCGGTTACCGACGGCCAGTGCCTGCTCCAGGCGATCGACGAACGCCGACTGCGCCGTCACCAGCTTGCTCCGTGCGGTGCCGGGGTCGAACCAGGCGGCCCGGTCGATCTCGGGGAAGGTCTGCGTCCGGCCGGAACGGGGCGGCCACTCCAGCTCGAAGTCGTTGCTCTGCACGGTGGTGACGTCGAGGTCGCCGGGCAGGGCCCAGGCGGTGACCCGCTTGCCACCGGACTGGCGGATCTCGCCGAGCGGTACCGGGTCGCCGTCGGGCGGCTCGCTGCCCAGCTCCTCGGCGAACTCGCGACGCGCGGCGGCGTACGCGTCCTCGGTGTCGTCGTACTCGCCCTTGGGCACCGTCCACGCGCGGTCGTCCTTGCTCGCCCACAGCGGGCCGCCCATGTGAGCGAGCAGCAACTCGAGGCCGGCCGGTTCGAGGCGGTACAGCAGCAGGCCGGCGCTGGGCAGGCGGGTGCGCGGCGCCACGTCAGCGGCGCGCGGAGCGAGGGTCGTCGACGCCCAGGTGGCGCAGCAGGTTGGCCGAGAACCGGTCGCCCGTGCGGGCCATCGTCGTGTTCATGACGCCTCGCACGGCGGGACCGGAGGCGCGCGGCAGCGGCAGGTCGACGTGGAGGGTCAGGCTGATCTGCAACCTCGTGCCACCCTCCACGTCGGAGAGCCGGTACCAGCCGTCGGCGCCGGTGCGTTCGACCGTGCCCTGCGGCGCCTCGTGCTCGTAGACGATGTCGGTGCCGTCGGTGAAGTGCATCCGTTCGGTGAACGCCGGGGCGATCTTGACCCCCAGCGCCGAGATGCTGGTCAGGTGCCAGCGCCACAGGTCGCCCTCGGCGTCGATGCGGGTGAGCAGGGGCGTCAGCTTCGGCAGCAGAACCGGGTCGGTGAGGGCCTGCCAGATCCTCATGCGGTCAGCAGCGACGACGGCCTCGGACTCGGTCGTGGCGGAGAACTGATTCACCGACCCAGGGTTCCCATTCGGCGCGGCGCGTACCGGTGGCGCGGGGTGGTAGGCACGACACATGGCATCACCGGTCGAGTCCTCGTGGGTCGCGGCCGTCGTGGCCCTCGGCGGTCAGGAGTCCGCCGCGCGGGTCAGCGCCGCGGACCTCGTGCGGAGGTACGCCGAGCCGCATCGTCGCTACCACACCGCGACGCACGTGGCCGCGGTCCTGCGGGACAGTGCCGACCTCGCCGTCGCGCTGCGTCTCGACGGACGACAGCAGGCGTACGTGGCGCTCGCGGCCTGCGCGCACGACGTCGTCTACGACGCCCGTCCCGGCGACGACGAGCGGGCCAGCGCGGACTGGACACGTGCGGCGCTGCAGGTCGCGGGCGTCGACCCTGATCGGGTCGGGCCGGTCGTCGACCTGGTCCTCGCGACCCTCACCCACGACGCGTCCGACGCCGACGAAGTTGCGGCGGCGCTGCTCGACGCCGACCTGGCGATCCTGGCCGGCGACCCGTCGGACTACGACGCCTACGTGGGCGCCGTCCGCCAGGAGTACGCGGCGGTCGACGACGAGAGCTGGCGCGCCGGCCGGGCCGCAGTGCTGTCCGCCCTGGTCGACCGACCCCGCCTGTACCTGTCCGAGCCGGGCCGCACCCGGTGGGAGGCGACCGCCCGCGCCAACGTCACGGCCGAGTTGGCTCAGCTCACCGGGACCGTCGAGGGCGGGCGCGGCACCAGGTCGTAGTCGGTGACGTCGAGCTCGCGGGTGTCCGCGGCGTACTGGCGCATGTAACCCGGCCAGTTGGTGACGATGCGGCCCGACTCGTTGCGGTACCAGGAGTCGCACCGCGTCCAGGCCGTGCCGGCGAAGCGTTCCTGGGTGTGGACGTCCCCGTCGTGCTGCACCTCGGGGCGGACATCGACCGCGGCACCCCGCTCGCGCGCCAGCTCCAGCGCCTGGCGGACGTAGCGGGCCTGTCCCTCCAGGAAGAAGATGATCGAGCCACCCGAGGTGTTGGTGTTCGGGCCGTACATGAGGAACAGCGACGGGAAGCCGCTCACCGAGATGCCGAGGTGCGCCCGCGCGCCGCCCGCCCACTCGTCACGCAGGGATCGACCCGCGCGGCCGGTGACCGCCATCGGGAACATGAAATCGGTGGTGCGGAAGCCGGTGCCGTAGATGATGCAGTCGACCTCGTGGACGCGGCCGTCGGCGGTGCGCGGCCCGGCAGGTGTCATGCCGGTGATCGCGTCCGTCACCAGCTCGACGTTGTCGCGCTGCAGCGCGGGCAGGAACGCCGAGCTGAACAGCACCCGCTTGCAGCCGAAGGTGTAGTCGGGCCACGCCTTGCGGCGCACCTCGGGGTCGGTGAGCTGGCCGCGCATGAACAGTGTCGACCAGGTGCGCCCGATCCACCCGAGCGCTCGCGGGTGTCGGATCATCGCGGTCAGGAACTCCATGTAGGAGTACAGCGCGAAGCGGAACAGCTTGTGCAGCAGCGGAACCCGGCGGAACAAGGTGTGCACGAACGGCTTGTAGTCGGTGTGCTCACGCGGCAGGAACCAGTTGCCCGAGCGCTGGAAGACCGACATGGCCGCGACGTCGGGCGCGATCTCCGGGACGAACTGCACGGCGCTCGCCCCGGTGCCGATGACCGCCACCCGCTTGCCGCGCAGCTCGTAGTCGTGGTCCCACCGCGCCGAGTGGAAGCTGTGGCCGGCGAAGTCCTCGCGGCCCTCGATGCGCGGGTAGGCCGGCTGGTTCAGCTGACCGGTGGCGATGATCACCGACGCCGCCGTGTAGGTGACGGGCCCGTCCGGCCCCTCGGCGTCGACCGTCCAGGACGCTGTGGCGTCGTCCCAACGGCACGCGGTCACCGAGGTGTTCGGGACGACCCGCTCGGCCACGCCGAGGTCCCGTGCCGTGGACTGCAGGTAACCCAGGATCTCGGTCTGCGGCGA
Organism: uncultured Jatrophihabitans sp.; assembly: GCF_964252635.1. GTDB lineage: Bacteria > Actinomycetota > Actinomycetes > Mycobacteriales > Jatrophihabitantaceae > Jatrophihabitans. The sequence continues at coordinate 81,757 of NZ_CAXUNP010000003.1, read as the reverse complement.
GCAGAACCGCGACCAGTCGTGCCGCTGCGCGTAGGAATAGGAATAGAAATGGCTCGGCACGTCGCAGGCCGCACCGGGATAGGTGTTGTGGTGCCACGTGCCGCCGAGTCCGGGCGCTGCTTCCAGGACCACGACGTCGTCGAAGCCGTTGCGCAGCAGCTCGGCCGCCGCGGCCACGCCACCGAAGCCCGCGCCGACGATGACCACCCTGGACGTCATGGCGTGAACCTACGCGCTCAGGCGGGGACGGCCTCCCGGTCCTGGTGTTCGACGACCTCGCGGGCCTCGTCCTGCGAGCCGGCAGCCGGCGCCGACCCCCACATGCGGCGCCCGTTGGGCTCCTGCAGGAACCACAGCGCCACGGCACCGACGATCCCGGCGGCGATGAGGTAATACGCCGGCCAGTTCAGGTCACCGGTCAGCCCGACGAGGCCACCGACCGCGACCGAGGTGGTGCCCGCGAACAGCGACACCGCCACGTTGAACGACACGGACAGCCCCGCACCGCGCACCTCGGTGGGGAACAGTGCCGGCAGGGTCGACGGCATCGTGGAGCTGAAGCAGATCAGCGCCAGGCCCATGAGGAGCAGGCCGAGGAACACCCCGATCACGCTGCCGGCCTGGATGAGCAGCACCATCGGGAACGCCAGCACGATCAGCAGGCCCACACCCGTCCACGCGATCGGCTTGCGCCCGACCCGGTCGGAGAGCCGCCCGAGGAACGGGATCGTGCACAGCGCGACGGCCATGACGATGATCTGCAGGACCTGCGACGTGGTCGACGAGACGCCGCCGCCCTGGGCGTTCGGGACGGTGTCGCTGACGTAGGTCGGCATGTAGGACGTCAGCATGTAGTTGGTGACGTTCCAGACGATGACCAGGCCCATGCACACCAGCAGGAACGGCCAGATCCGGAGCAGGGTGCGGATGTCCTTCCCGGCCTTGTCCTTCTCCCGCTTCTCGGACTCCTTCTCCAGCGCCGCGTAGGCAGGGGTGTCGGCGAGCTTCGACCTGAGGTAGACGCCGACCAGGCCGAGCGGCAGGGCGACGAAGAACGGGATGCGCCAGCCCCAGGTCAGCAGCTGGTGCTCGGTGAGGACGGCGTCCGCCACGGTGACGAGCACCGCGCCCAGCAGGTAGCCGGTGAAGGTGCCGAACTCCAGCCAGCTGCCGAGGAACCCGCGCTTGCGGTCCGGCGCGTACTCAGCGATGAAGGTCATCGCGTTGCCGTACTCGCCGCCGGTCGAGAAGCCCTGCAGCAGACGCGCGACGAGCAGCAGCAGCGGTGCCCCGATGCCGATGCTGGCCCGGCTCGGGATGCAGCCGATGACGAACGTGCCGCCCGCCATCATGATCATGGTGATGGCGAGCACCTTGTTGCGGCCGATGCGATCGGCGAGCGGGCCGAAGAACATCCCACCGAACGGGCGCACCAGGAACGCGACCGCGAACAGGCCGAAGGTGGCCACGGTGCCGACGGTGTCGCCGAGGCCGGAGAAGAACACCTTCTTGATCGTCGGCTCGAAGTAGGCGTAGACGCCGAAGTCGTACCACTCGGTGATGTTGCCGATCGCTGCGGCGCCGATCGCCCTGCGGATGACGTCGGGCTCGGTGACGACAACGTCGTCGACATTCCAGTGCACGGGCTTCTCGGGCGGCGTGAGCATGGGCAGTCCGTTACCCAATTCGGATGCCGATGCCACACTGACGCGCGATGGCCGAGACGACGAACGAGATCTACCGGACGATGGACCTCGCCCTGCGCATCGGCGAGCTGCTGCTGTCGTCCGGGGCCGGCGCGTCCGACGTCAAGGCGCAGATGGAGAACGTCGCCTACGCCTGCGGCCTGCGGGGCTCGACCTCCGACGTCACGTTCACCGAGCTGGCGATGAGCCACCAGGCGCGCTCCGACGAGCCGGCGCTCATCCAGCTGCGTCAGGTGCGCTACCGGCAGGTCGACTTCGGCGACCTCACCCAGGTCGATCACCTGGTGCGCGACCTGCTCGCCGGGCGGGTCACCCGCGAGGAGGCGGCGACGAGGCTCAAGCGCATCACCTCGACCGGCCACAGCCGGCCCAAGTGGTCCGTCACGCTGGGTCTGGGCGTGATGGGTGCTGGGATCGGCATGGTGCTGGCCGGTGACTGGGTGGTGATCGGGATCGCGTTCGTCGGGTCCGTCGGGGTCGACGTCATTCAGCGCTACATGTCCCGCCGGCGGTGGCCGGTCTTCTACCAGCAGGTCGCCGGCGGGCTGTTCGCGACGTTGCTCGCGGCAGGCATCGCCAAGGCCGGCCTGGACGTCGCGCCCAGCCGGGTCATCACCGCGAGCATCGTGCTGCTGCTGGCCGGCGTGAGCTTCCTCGGCGCCGTGCAGGACGCGCTGACCGGGTTCCCGCTGACGTCCGGCGCGCGCATCCTCGAGGCGGTCATCGCCACGGCGGGGGCGATCGCCGGCGTCAGCGGGGGGTTGACGCTGGCCCGCGTGCTGCACATCGGCCTGGGCACCCTCGACCCCGGCTCGGTGCGCTTCGCCGACCTGCCCATGCTCGCCATCGGCGGGGCGCTGACCGCGGCGGCGTACGCGTTCTCGTCCTACGTGCCGTACCGGGCGCTGCTGCCCATCGCGGTGATCGGTGCCCTGGCCATGGCCGTGTACGACCTCGCGGCGAACAACCGGGTCGGCACCAACTGGGCGTCGGGGGTGGCAGCGGTCGTCATCGGCGTCGTCAGCTGGGCCGTCTCCGGGCGGGCTCGGGTGCCGGCCCTGGTCGTGGTCACCGCCGCGATCGTGCCGCTGCTGCCGGGCCTGTCGATCTACCGCGGCCTGGCGCTGTTCGGCGCGGGGGAGAGCAGTGGGCTGCTCGCGCTGGCCAACGCGGCAGCGATCCTGATCGCGCTGAGCTCGGGGGTGCTGCTCGGCCAGTACATCGCCCAGCCCCTGAAACGCGAGGCGCGACGCCTCGAGAGCCGGCTCTCCGGGCCGAGGCTGGTCGGGCCGCTGTCGGCGCGCGCCCCGCACCTGCGACGCAGGAAGCGCGCCCCGGAATGACGCGACGGATTTGACGGCGGACAGGTCGACCGCGTCCGATCACGAGGTGATCTTCTCTGCCCTCAGCCATCTCGAGTGCTCGCGGGACGGCTCGCGCTACGACGCCGACGTCGTGCAGGGCGTGTCCGCGCTCGGCACCCCGCTGCTCGCCCGCTACGACCTCGACGCCGCCCGCGCGGCAACCTCGCCGGCCGACATCGCGGGTCGGCCGCCGACGCTGTGGCGCTACCACGAGCTGCTTCCCGTCCGCGCCGCCGAGAACGTCGTCAGCCTCGGCGAGGGGATGACCCCGCTGCTCGACCTCCCGCGGTACGGCGCACGGATCGGCGTGCCGCGGCTGCGGATGAAGGACGAGGGCCTGGTGCCGACCGGCGCCTTCAAGGCCCGGGGCGCGGCCGTCGGTGTCTCGCGGGCCGCTGAGCTCGGCGTCCGCGGCGTGGCCATGCCGACCAACGGCAACGCCGGTGCGGCGTGGGCCGCCTACGCGGCGCGGGCCGGGATGCAGGCGCTGGTCGCCATGCCCGTCGACGCCCCGGTGATCACCCGGCGCGAGTGCGTGGTGACCGGTGCGGAGCTGTACCTCGTCGACGGCCTGATCGGCGACGCGGGCAAGCTGGTCGCCGCCGCGGTGACGTCGCGCGAGGGCTTCCAGGACACGTCGACGCTCAAGGAGCCGTACCGCATCGAGGGCAAGAAGACGATGGGCTACGAGATCGCCGAGCAGCTCGGGTGGCGGTGCCCCGACGTGCTGCTCTACCCGACCGGCGGCGGCGTCGGCATCATCGCCATCCACAAGGCGCTGCTGGAGCTGCGCGAGCTGGGCTGGATCACCGGCGACCTGCCGCGGCTGGTGGCCGTGCAGGCCGCGGGCTGCGCACCCATCGTGGACGCCTTCGAGGCGGGCCTGGACGAGAGCACCGCCCCGGAGAACCCGCACACCGTGGCGTTCGGCATCACCGTGCCGAAGGCGCTGGGCGACTTCCTGGTGCTCGACGCGGTGCGTTCGACCGGGGGCACGGCCATCGCCGTCACCGACGAGGAGTTGCTCGCCGCCCAGCAACAACTGGGGCGCGACGAGGGCACCTGGGTGTGCCCGGAGGGCGCGGCGTGCTTCGCCGCGGCCGGGCAACTGCGTGAGTCGGGCTGGCTGGGCGCGGCGGACGACGTGGTCGTCCTCAACACCGGGACGGGCCTGATCTACCCCGACACCGTGACCGTCGACGTGCCGACGCTGGCCAGGGACGGCGTCATCCCCGCCGTCCGACCGTGACGCGACGCATAGGCGCTTCGGACTGTCGCGGCTAACCTCGCAGGATGGCCACGACGTCCGTACCGACCCGTACGCTGCTGGACCGCCGGGTCCGCCCGGCCGCTCGCTGGGCCTTCGGGCACCTGCTCCCGTCGACGGTGATGCGGGTGGCCGCACGCAAGGGCGACCTGCAGGGGCAGCTGATCGAGGTCAGCCGGGACGGCGACCCGTTCCCGGTGTTCGAGCGCATCCGCGCCGAGGGGCCGTTGTACCGCGGCCGGTACGCGTCGGTGACGACCTCGCTGCCCGTCGTGCGTGAGGTGCTGTCCAGCAACGACTTCCGCGCGGGCTTCGACCCTTCGCAACTCTCCGGCGCCCTGGGCTCGGTCTTCCGCTGGGCCTCCGACAGCAGCCTGCTCGGGCCGCTCGAACCACCGTCGCTGCTCGTCACCGAGCCCCCGGACCACACGCGCTACCGCAAGCTGGTGACCCGCGTGTTCAGCGTCAAGGCGGTCGCCCGGCTGCGCGAGCGCACCGAGGTCATCGCCGCCGAGCTGCTCGACGACCTCGCCGGCCGCGACACCGTGGAGCTCGTCGAGGCCTACTGCACTTTGCTGCCCGTCACGGTGATCGCCGAGATCCTCGGTGTGCCCGCCAGCGAGCGGGAGCGGGTGCTCGGCTTCGGCGCCGCGGCCGCCCCCAGCCTCGACCTCGGACTGAGCTTCGGTCAGTTCCGCACCGTCGAGGACGCTCTCGCCGGGTTCAGTGCTTGGCTGGGTGAGCACCTCGAACGCCTGGCCGCCGAGCCGGGGGACGACCTGCTGAGCCAGCTCGTCGCGGCCCGCGACGACGGGGTGGGCCTCGACGAGCGCGAGCTGAAGGCGACCGCCGGGCTCATCCTCGCGGCGGGTTTCGAGACCACCGTCAACCTGCTCGGCAACGGAGTCGCACTCCTGCGCGAGAACCCGGACCAGCTGCGGGCGCTCGTCGACGACCCGGGCCTGTGGCCCAATGCCGTCGACGAGGTGCTCCGCCTGGACCCGCCGGTGCTGCTCACCGGACGCAGCGCGATCCGCGACACCGTCGTCGCCGGGCAGCCCGTTCCGCGCGGCCGCCTCGTGACCACGGTGCTGGCCGCGGCCAACCGCGACCCGAAGATCTTCGCGGACCCGACGCGTTTCGACGTCACCCGTCCGAACGCCAAGGATCATGTGGCCTTCTCGGCCGGGCGGCACTACTGCCTCGGCGCCGCGCTGGCTCGCATGGAGGGCGAGGTCGGGCTGCGGGCGCTGTTCGACCGCTACCCCGAACTGCAGACCCTGCCGGGTGCGCGCCGGCGGGAGACGCGCATCCTGCGCGGGTACGACGCGTTGCCGGTGCGGCTCGGCCCGCGGGCGCGCGACCGGGCCGGCCGCTCGTGAGCCGGTGCGCGCGATGACCGACACGGTGAGCGATTCGACGACCGTTCGGGCGCCGTCCCTGCCGTTGTTCCTGACCGAGGCGCCACGTGGCTTCGCGCAACTGAGCGCCTACCCGCTGGCGGCGCCCTGGTTGGCACGCGCCCCGCGCGACAACCCGCACGGCGTGCTGGTCCTGCCCGGCTTCCTGGCCACCGACTCCAGCACCCAGTTGCTGCGCCGCTACCTGCGCGGGCTCGGGCACACGGTGTGGGGGTGGCGCCTCGGGCGCAACCTGGGGCCGACCTCCTCGATCCTCGACGGCATGCCGAAGGCGGTCGAGCTGCTCGCCGAGCGGGCCGGGTCCCCGGTCTCGCTGGTCGGCTGGAGCCTCGGCGGCGTGTTCGCCCGGGAACTGGCCCGTCGTCGGCCCGACCTGGTTCGCCAGGTGATCACGCTGGGCAGCCCGTTCGCCCTGCGCGACCCCCTGCAGAGCAGGGCCGGACGCGCGTTCCAGCGCCAGGCCCACCGGCACGTGGTCGGCACCGGCCCGTCGGCCGAGACCGCACAGCCGATCCCCGTGCCGTCCACCGCGGTGTACTCCAAGCGCGACGGCATCGTGCACTGGCGCTCGTGCATCGAGCCGCAGACCGACCGGCACCGGAACGTCCAGGTCCGCTGCGCCCACCTCGGGTTCGGGATGGACCCGGCGACGTTCTGGCTCGTCGCCGATCGTCTCGCAAAGCACGACCCCGGCGCGTCACCCTTCGTCCCGCCGGCACTGCTGCGCGTCATGTACCCGGCGCCGGACTGACGACCGGCATGGCTGCCTTGCTCGGCGCCGTCGTCATCAGCACGCGGCGTCCGCAGGAACTCGCCGCGTTCTACCGGGAACTACTCGGCTGGCTCACGGTCGACGACGGACCTGACTGGGTGCGCCTTCGTGATCCCGAGCGGGAGCGGCCCGGCCTGAGCTTCCAGCGCGAGGACGCGGACGTCGCGCCGGACTGGCCCGCTCGCGACGATGGCGTGCAGATGCAGGCCCACCTCGACGTCCTCGTGGACGACCTCGACGCGGAGACGCAACGCGCGCTCACCCTCGGGGCCACCGTCGAGGGCCATCAGCCCAGCGAGGGTGTGCGGGTCATGCGCGACCCGCACGGGCACGTCTTCTGCTTGTTCCTGCCCGGCTCGTGAGGTGTCGGACGGTCAGCGGTCCGGCTGCCCGTCGCGCTTCGGTTCGGGGTCGTGCGGGGCGTTCGGGTTGCCGGGCTGCGGCTGACCGGGCGTGATGTCGGGGTCGCCGGGCTCGTCGCCGCGTCGCGGATCAGGGGTTGTCATGCACCGTACGTACCCACCCGGGCCCGGCCGACGGTTGGTCGGCAGTCTCATCGGCGTCCGGCGGTCGCGGTGATCTCGACGAGCATCGACGGGATGGCCAGCCGCGACACCTCGACCAGGGTGGCCGGAGGGGTTGCCCCGACGGCGTCCAGGCGACCGATGATCTCGCCGTAGGCGGCGAGCGCCGCGTCCATGTCGGTCACGTGGATCGTCAGCTGCAGGACGTCGCCGAGGTCCATACCGGCGAGGCCGAGCAGCTCCTGCACGTTGTCCATGGCCTGCGCGACCTGCGCGACCATGTCGGCGTCGTGGACGGGAATGCCGTCGGCGGTGATCGAGCCCTGCCCGGCCAGGGTGAGCAGCTGGGCCGGGAACGATCGGAGTTGGGCCTGGTCGTAGCGGAACGTGCTGCTCCAGGAGGACGGGTTGATGCGCTGCACGGCGCGGGTGTTCGTCATGCCCGCAAGCGTGGCCGACGGGCATTGGATCGCGCTTGCGCGCAGCTTGGACAGATCTTGCATCCGTTCCGCGGCGCGGCACGCGCTGCCGACGGACAGAAGGCTGCCCCGCGTCTCGAAGCGGGGGGGCTCGAGACGCGGGGCGCCATCCGGCGGCTCGCCCGGGGGGCTGCGCGGACCGCTCGATGACCAGCATCCCTGGTTCACCCTCGACCGCAACTCGAGACGACTTCGTTCGAGTTGCGAACTTTTCACAATGGGGCAGGGTTGCAGCACAAGGACCCGTAGGGGCTGCATCTGTCACAGGATGCCATCGCGGGGGGCGAGCTCCTACGGGTCCGCTGCTCGCTGGAGCCACGCGGGACCAGCGAGCAGGAGCCGGGGGTCGTGCTCAGCTGTCGGCGTCGACCTCGTCTTCCTCGATCGCGACGCGCTGCTCGAGCTCGTCGTCGTCGAGGTGTTTCGGGGTCTTGCCGTGGGCCCGGTGGTCGGGGTGGATCTGTTCGGTGGGCTCGATGACATCGTCGAGGTTGGGTTGGTCGTGATTCTCGGTCATGACGATGCGGTACCCAAGACCGGCGGATGGCATCGCGCCGGACCGGAACGCACGACCGCCCGCCAGCCGGTGCGGGCTGACGGGCGGCGGATCCTGCGCGCAATGCGGGGCGGGGCCGAGATTACAACCGTTCGCTGTGTCCGAGGGGGGACTTGAACCCCCACGCCCGATAAAGGGCACTAGCACCTCAAGCTAGCGCGTCTGCCATTCCGCCACCCGGACGAGTGCGGCGCCTACTCTAGCCCAACGGCGCGGTCGGCTTCCGCACCGGCTGCGCCGTCCCGAGCCTGGTAGTACTGACGCCATGAGCGCCGCAGCGGAGCACCCCACCGCCCAGGACGAGGTCACCGAACTCCTCGTCGACCTGATCCGGTTCAACACCTCGAACCCCACGCATCCCGAGCGTCCGGCGGCGGAGTGGGTGGCCGAGAAGCTGGACGAGGTCGGGGTCGAGTCGCAGATCATCGAGGCCGATCCGGGCCGGGCGTCGACCATCGCCCGCATCGAGGGCTCGGACAGCAGCCGACCGCCGCTGCTCATCCACGGCCACCTCGACGTCGTCCCCGCGGACGCGAGCGAGTGGTCCGTCGACCCGTTCGGCGGCGAGGTGAAGGACGGCTACGTCTGGGGCCGCGGCGCGATCGACATGAAGGACATGGACGCGATGGTGCTGGCGCTCGTGCGCGAATGGTCGCGCACCGGCCAGCAGCCGTCACGCGACATCGTGCTGGCCTTCGTCTCCGACGAGGAGGCCGGCGGCCGGCAGGGTGCGCACCCGCTGGTCGACAACCACCCGGACCTGTTCGCCGACTGCACCGAGGCGATCAGCGAGGTCGGCGGCTACAGCATCTCGCTCAACGAGCAGGCCCGGGTCTACGCGGTGCAGACCGCGGAGAAGGGCATCAACTGGCTGCGTCTGCGGGCCAAGGGCCGGCCCGGGCACGGGTCGTTCGTGCACCCGGACAACGCCGTCACCCAGCTCGCGCAGGCCGTCTCCCGCCTGGGCACCTACGACTGGCCGATCGTCATCACCGACAGCGTCCGAGGGCTGGTCAAGGGCATCGGCGAGGTGTTGCAGCGCGACCTCGATCCCGAGAACCCCGACGAATGGCTGCCCCTGCTGGGCGGTGCGGCCCGGATGATCGGCGCGACCGTCCGCAACACCGCGAACCCGACGATGATGAACGCCGGTTACAAGACCAACGTGATCCCGTCGACGGCCGAGGCACGCGTCGACACCCGCTTCCTGCCGGGCCAGGAGGACGCGCTGCTCGCCACCGTCGACGAGCTGCTCGGCGAGCACGTCGAACGCGAGACCGAGGTCCGCGACATCGCCGTCGAGACGTCCTTCGACGGCGCGTTCGTCGACGCCATGGGCGACGCCCTGCGGCTTGAGGACCCGGGAGCGGTCATGGTGCCGTACCTGATGAGCGGCGGCACGGACGCGAAGTCCTTCTCGACGCTCGGGATGCGCTGCTTCGGGTTCTCGCCGCTGCTGCTGCCGCCCGATCTGGACTTCATGTCGCTGTTCCACGGCATCGACGAGCGGGTTCCGGTCGAGGGGTTGCAGTTCGGCGTGCGGGTGCTCGACCGGCTCCTCAAGAACTGTTGAGCTCGTAGGCCCGGGTGGTCGAGGGACGGCCGGCGAGCATCGTCGGACGCCCGTGCCAAGGTGGGATCGTGCTCATCCACGACGTCGCCACCGCCTCGGCCGAGGTCGGCGCCACCTCCTCCCGGCTCGCGAAGACGGCACGCATCGCCGACGTGCTGCGTCTCGCCGGGCCCGGCGAGGCCGCGATCGTGGTGTCCTGGCTGTCCGGCGAGCTGCCCCAGCGCCAGATCGGTGTCGGCTGGGCAGCCCTGAAGTCGCTGCCCAGCCCGGCCGACGAACCGTCGCTCACCGTCTCCGAGGTGGACGCCGCGTTCTCCGCCATCAAGGCGACGTCCGGCGCCGGCTCGAAGGCGCGCCGCGCAGCGCAGCTCGACGAGGTCTTCGGTGTCGCCACCGAGGTGGAGCAGGCGTTCCTGCGCCGCCTGCTCGGTGGTGAGCTACGACAGGGTGCCGCGGTGGGCGTCATGGCCGACGCGGTGGCTGTCGCCGCCGATGTCCCGAAGCCCGCGGTGCGCCGCGCCGCGATGCTCAGCGGTGACCTGCCCGCGGTGGCCGCGGCGGTGCTCGCCGACGGCGAACCCGCGCTCGCGAGGTTCCAGCTGCAGGTCGGTCGCCCGGTCGGGCCGATGCTGGCGCAGACGGCCACCGACGTCGGTGATGCCCTCGGGCGGCTCGGGGGGCGCGCGGTGTTCGAGGCCAAGCTCGACGGCGCGCGGGTGCAGATCCATCGGCAGGGCGACGAGGTCCGCATCTTCACCCGCACGCTCGACGAGGTCACGGCCCGCCTGCCCGAGGTGGTCGAGGCCACGCTCGCCCTGCCGGTGCAGGCGTTCGTCGCCGACGGCGAGGCCATCGCCCTGCGGCCCGACGGGCGCCCGCACCGCTTCCAGGTCACCGCGTCGCGCTTCGGGCGCAGCGCGAGCCGCAAGGGGGCCGACCCCGCAGCCCCCGGGGCGCAACAGCTGTCGGTGTTCTACTTCGACGTCCTGCACCGCGACGGCGTCGACCTGCTCGACGCGCCGGGGGAGCAGCGCGCCGCGGCCCTGGCCGAGATCGTCCCCGCGACGTTCCGCGTCGACCGCCTGGTGACCTCCGATGCCGACGAGGCGCAGGCCTTCCTCGACCGCACGTTGGCCGCCGGCCACGAGGGCGTCATGGCCAAGTCGCTGGACGCGCCCTACGAGGCGGGGCGGCGCGGCGCCGGCTGGCTAAAGGTCAAGCCGGTGCACACGCTCGACCTCGTCGTGCTCGCCGTCGAATGGGGCTCGGGTCGACGCACCGGCAAGCTGTCGAACATCCATCTGGGTGCCCGCGACCCGGAGTCCGGTGGTTTCGTCATGCTGGGCAAGACGTTCAAGGGCATGACCGACGAGACGCTCGCCTGGCAGACCGAGCACTTCCTGTCCATCGCCGACGGGCCGGCGGACGGCTACGTGGTCCGGGTGCGCCCGGAGCAGGTCGTCGAGATCGCTTTCGACGGCGTGCAGACCTCGACCCGCTACCCCGGCGGGATGGCTCTGCGGTTCGCGCGCGTCCTGCGCTACCGCGACGACAAGACGCCGGCTCAGGCCGACACCCTCGACACGGTGCGGGCCTTCCACGATTCCTGAGCCACCCTTGCCGAGTCGGCGCTGAGAGCGCCACCGACCACTTACCTCGATGGGTCGTACTGATGCCGGCGACGCGGTGCCGCTCTCGGAGGTGGGTGTGAGGCTGAGAACGCCGGCGCGAGCACGGCACAGCATGGTCGGCGTCATCGGGCTGGTCACGGTCCTTGCCTGTGCGGGTGCCGTCGCGGCCTGCGACGGGTCCGGCAGCTCGCGTGCCACCAACGCGCGAAGCTCACACCCCCTTTCGCGACCGACGACGGTGGCGGCGTCGACGGTGTCCAGGAGCGGCATCGCCCAGGTCGGTCCGCTCTTCCCGAACGGCCTGACCCACAACCACACCTGTACGGCGAGCGTGGTCGCTTCCCGCAGCGGTGACACCATCCTGACCGCGGCGCACTGCTTGTCCGGTCCCGTCGACCGCATCCTGTTCGTCCCCGGCTACACCGGGAAGAAGGCCCCGTTCGGGGTGTGGAGGGTGACGGCGGCCTACGTCACGACGGATTGGTTGACCCACCAGACGCCCGCCGACGACTTCGCCGTGCTGACGGTGGCGAACCGCGACGTCGACGGACGCAGCGTCACCCTGGCCTCGGTCGTGGGCGCGGAGCGGGTCGGCACCACTCCTCGTGCCGGCACATCGATCAGGATCGCGGCCTACAACAACGGCAAGGGCGACGACTCGCTGACCTGCGCTACCCAGCTGAGCAAGGTCCGGGGGCACCCCACCTTCTTCTGCCACGGCTTCGTCGGTGGGAGCAGCGGTAGCCCGTGGCTGACGGGAGCGAGGAGTTCCCCGGTCGTCGTCGGGGTCATCGGCGGGCGGCATCAGGGCGGTTGCACCGAGTTCGTCTCGCACTCACCGGTGTTCGGGTCCGCGGTGACGGCGCTGGTCGCCAGGGCGGCACGCGGCGGCCCCGCTGACGACCCGCCCGCGGCCGGCAGTGACAACTGTCCGGCCGACGCTGCCTGACCTCGACACGCCGCGCATGCTGTCACAGGCAACTCTCCGTGACGACAGTGATACTGACAGCAGCCGCCGGGCGACGGACCCCCCCGTTTGGTCGCTCGGCGGCCCAGACCTTCGACCTGCACCAGGTTCAGTGGACTAACACCGAGCCAATGTGGTGGGACGGCCGGCGCGGGCCGGCGGGGTGTCGGCCCGCAGCCGTCAGCTGCCGACCCCGTTCGAGTACAACGTCACGTCGCTCGGGCCCTGCACGGTCGGCGTCACCGCGGCGCCCACGCCGTTGATGACGTGGTCGATGGTGCCGGCCTTGTTCAGCGAGATCGTCAGCAGATCGTGCATGACGACACCCGGCCGGTCGGGCACCTCGAAACCGTTCGCGGAGTGCAGCGACGGGTTCACGTTGGTGTAGATGTAGCTGCCCAACCCGTACGCGACGTGGCGACGCACCGACTTCGCGACCGTGTAGCCGGGGTATCCCGGCTCGCCGTCGTGCATCCACGCGGCCTGGTCCGGTGCGTCGTAGGGCAACTCGTTCTGGAAGAAGATCGTCTCGCCGCGCTCGCCCTTCCACAGCACGTTGTACTTGCGGTAGTGCTCGGCGAACAGGCCGGTAGCCGTGACGTCATCGCCGTTGACGACCACGCCGTTCTCGGCGGTGTTGACGGTCCAGCCGACGTCGTTCGGGTTCTGCGCGTGGTCTGCCCGCCAGGACCAGATGTCGTCGAGGATGGTGTAGTCGCTGTTGACGACCAGACCGTTCACGACGCGGCCGAGGTGCGCGCCGCCGACGCGGAAGAAGACGTCCTGCAGTCCGGTCGGGTCCGCTGAGCTCGCGGCGTACTTGGCGCGCGCCTTGCCCGAGCCCACCTGCAGCAGGGCCGGCGACTTCTTGGCGCCGGCGTCGAAGATGACGCCTGCCACGTCGATGCCCGGCACGTCGCCGGTGGTCATGGCGGTCTGTCCGTTGTCGGGTTCGAGCGTGGCGAGGCCCAGGCCGAGCACGACGGTGTCGGCGCGGTTGACCTTGATCGTCTGACGGAGGTGGTAGATGCCGGGCGTCAGCAGCAGGTTCTTGCCCTGGCGCAGGGCGGCGTTGATCCGGCCGGCCGAATCACCGGGTTTCGCGACGAAGAAACGGCTCAAGGCCAATGACCGACCCGCGGTCGGGCCCGCGGACCACGTCGTGCCGGTGGAGTTGCTCTGCGTCGACGGGACGAAGACGCGGTACGCGCCGCCGTCCGTGTACAGGTACGGCTTCTCGCGGGACACGGGTGTGGTGGCCAGGGTCGTGTAGGGCTGCGCGGCGGTGCCGTTGGCGCTCTTGGTGCCGAAGCTCTGGGCCGGGGCACCGTTGTCGCCGGAGAACACCTGGTTCCAGACGCCGTTGCTCCAGCCGCCCATCGCGCTGTTGCGTACGTAGAACTGCTGCTGGCTGCCGTTGGTCGGGGTGTCGGTGCCGAAGGAGGTGTCGGCGACGAAACCACCGCTGGCGTACGACGGCCCGGTGCAGTAGTCCATGAACGTCGTGTGCCCGGTGACGTCGACGCGGCGCATCGGGGCGGCCTGCGAGACGGCCCAGAACTCGGTGTCGGCGTAGCAACCGCCTGCGTGGTTGCCACCCTGCCCGGCGACCACGATGTGCAGGTTCGACAGCGAACGCCAGAAGTTGTCCAGGGCGGTGCCGTCGCTCTGGTTGTAGACGTCGATCGACCCGTTGATGGTGACGTCGTCGGGGTTCCGGCCGAGGCCGGCGACCTCGGTGTAGAAGCCCACCTGGAAGTCCAGCGGGTCCGCAGCCGTGCCGTACGTGCCGGGCTCGAACAGCAGCGCGTAACGCTGGGTGCCGAACTGGTTGTCGACCTGGGCGGCGCCGATGGCGTCGACCTTGGCCTGGATCGAGGCCGTCGACATGCTCGGGGTGAAGACGACGACGTTGGCGCCGAGCGGACCCGAGCGGGCCGCCGCGGCGGGGTGGGCCGGTGCCGCGTCGGCGGCGACGGCGCCGCTGCCGAGCAACAGCGCGGACGCTGCCACCGCGACCCCGGTACGGAGGAGGACGGACCGACGTGGCCGGCCAGGGACGGTGCGCGTAATTGTTACCGAGGTCACGTCGCTCAATGTAACCCCGGCATCCGACAGTGCCGCACCGGGTGGCCCCGGGGTCAGGCGGCGACGGCGTACCCGATCGCCGCGCCCACGGCGAGCACGGCCAGCGCGACCCGGACGGTGTCGACCGCGAGCAGGCGGGTGTGCGTGGCGGCGTCGAAACCGGTTCTCAAGCGGCCGTGCAACGGCACGGCGGCCAGGCCGGTGACAGCGAGGATCAGCACGAAGCACGCGCCCGCGACGACCGACCAGACGTCGGTGTCGGCGACGCCCGCGATCGCCACGGCCGTTGCGAAGAACGCGAACAGCGGCCCGACGACGAAGGTCACCCGGCGTTGATGTTCCCGTTCGACGGCCACGAACCCGCCGGCCGGCACGGTGGCGAACTGCGGGTAGACGAGCACGCGGATCGTCGCCTGGAAGCCGCAGTACAGCGACGTCGCGGTGAGCAGCAGCGCCGAGGCGACGTCCACCGCTCAGCGCACCCGCTGCGGCCGCGCGAACCGGCTGTGCACGCCGGCCGTCCACAGCGGACGCAACATCGGGCCCGCGGTCCGGACACCGGCCGCAGCGACGAGCTGATCGTCCAGGGTTACTACCTCCGCCGCCTGCAGCGGCCACCGTCCGTGCGCGTTCGGCACCCACACCGTGCGCCCGCGCCAGCTGCCGTGCATGCCCCACCGCGAGACCAGGAACGACTCGAGCGGTGTGGGTTCGACCGGCGCACCGACCCGCAGGCGCACCTGCGAGGTCAGGCCCCGCCGGCCTACGCGACGCAGCCGCCAGGTGACCTCGTCGTCGTGCTGCTCGGCGTGGATGCGCGCCCATCGATACGGGACCCCACCCACGTTCGCCGCGGCCACGACCGGCAGGCGGGTCGCGTCGAGGGTGCGGAAGACGACACCGTGGCGGCCGGCGTCGTCGACCGAGTACAGCCGCACGTTCCACTCCAGGAACGTTCCGAGGTACGGCAGCGGCACGCCGGTACCGAGCCCGGCCCGACGCATGCGGAACGGGATCAGCCCGACGTAGGTCAGGCCGTCGTCCCACACGTCGACCCGCACGCCCCTCGGCATGAACTGCTCGACCTCCCTCGGCTCGACGGGCCAGTGCAGGAAGGCGAGATCGCACCAACGCTGGTCGAAGACGACCCGGCCGGGCAGGGTCGGCGCGTCGGGCGGCGGGTGCGTCGTCATCGCCCGAGGTCGCGACGTACCGCGGCCGCGGCCCGGTGCCCGGACACGAGCGCGCCCTGGATGGAGGCCGTGTCGCGGAAGTCGCCGCTGACGAACAGCCCGGGCGCGACGCGCACGGGCCGCTGCAACGGTGTGCCCGGCGGGGTGTCGGGCAGCGCGTCCCTGATGACGTAGGTGTGCACGTGCTCCCAGGCGTCGGTGCCCACGCCGTAGACGTGGGTGAGCTGCCGGCGGACGGCCCGTTCGGTCTCCGCCGTGCCGTCGGCGCCCAGCACGGACGACGCGATCAGCGCGCGACCGGGCGCGTACGTCGGCGCGGCGTCGGTCATCACCGCCGAGTTGACGACCGGACCGCGACGGTCACCGTCGAGGTGCAGCATCGTGCGTTCGGCGGGGGACATCTGCGCGAGGTGGTAGTACGTCGTCAGCGCCCGGGTGCGGCCGAAGTCCTGACCGAGCAGCCCGGCCGACGCCACGGGCCCCGCCGCGACCACGACGGCCCGGGCCGTGACGGTGCCGTCCGACGTCGTCACCGCGCCGTCCCGTACCGAGGTCACCGCCTGCCCGCACCGCACGGCCCCGTCGGGGAGCGCGGCGGCGACCTGCTCAGGGATGGCCTGCATCCCGGACGCGGGCACGCCGGGCGTGCCCTTGACGAACGAGCGCATGATCAGCTCGGCCAGCCGTCGTGAGGTGGCCAGCTCGCCGTCGGCGAGGGTGCCGGACAGGAACGGGCGCAGGACGCTGTCGACGAGTTCGCCGTCGATGCCGCGTCGTCGCAACTCGTCGATGAACGGCAGGTCCGGCCGGTGCTTGATGCGCTGCGCCGGCCCGAAGCCGATCTCGGCGACCCACGCCGCCAGGCGCAGGCGTTGCCCGAGCGTGCCCAGGGTCGTGGTGGCGGTCGCCCACGAGTCGCGCGGCGAGCGGCGCGGGTCGGCGAGCACCCGACGCGTGTCCCCGCGGGCGACGACGGCGCCGGCCTCGAACGGATGCAGGTCGAGCGCGACGAGGTCGAGGTCGGCCGGTGCGCGCGGGTAGCCGGGGTTGAGCAGTTGGAAGCCGCGGTCGAGGAGCAGGCCGTCGACGCGGTCGGTGCGGATGCGCCCGCCCACCTCGTCGCCGTCCTCGAGCACGACGACGTCGAGTCCGGCTCGATGCAGGTCGCGGGCGCAGATCAACCCGGCCAGACCGGCACCGACCACCACCACGTCGTGGAACTCAGTCATCGGTGCGTACGCCCAGTGCCTCGAGCTCGTCGCGCAGGTGGGCGAGCAACGCGTCCGGGTCGGGCAGGACCTGGTCGTCGGCCATGACGCCGAGCAGCACCTGACCGTTGTAGCTGATCACGGACACACCGACAGCGAGTCGCCCCGACTGCGGCGGCCACGCGATGATGCCGGTGAGGCGGCACCCGCCCAGGTGCAGCGGCTCACGGGGGCCCGGCACGTTGGTGACCACCAGGCTGCTCTTCACCGAGAAGATGTCGATGACCAGGCTGACCGCGCGGCGCGGCAGGTGGCCGACGAGGGCGAGGATGGCCAGGGCGACGGGTGCCGTGGCCGAGCGTTTCAGAGCGGCCGTGCGCCGGCACACGAGGGCGATGCGCCGCGCGCTCGACGACACGCTCACCGGTAGGCGCAGGAAGACCAGGCCGAAGCGGTTGCCGAGCTCGACCTCCGGACGATCGAGCGGGCGCAGATTCACCGGCAGCACCGCACGCACGTCGTGCTCGGTGCCGAGCTGCCGGCGCAGCGCGCCGCTCAGGGCGGCGAGTACGAGATCGTTGATCGTCGCCTCGGTGGCCTTGGCCGCGGCCTTCAACGCCGGCACCGGTATCGGGGCCGACCACCGCAGCGACTTGGCCACGCCGACGGGAGCGCGCAGCTGGGTCTTCCGGTCGGGAGGCAGGGCGAGCAGGGTGGCCGTCGCCTGGACCACCTTTCCCGCCGCGACGGCTGTGTCGACGACCCGGCGAACGCCGCCGGCGGGAACGGTCGGCGTCGACGGGAACGGTGCACCCAGCCCGCCGTCCTGCGCCTCGTCGGACAACGACAGCAGGACGCGGAACAGCGCGACCCCGTCGGCGATGCAGTGGTGCATGCGGGCCACGATCGCGGTGCCACCGCGGTAGCCGTCCAGCACGTGCAGCTGCCACAACGGCCGGTCGTCGGGCAGCGGTGTCGACGCCAGCTCGCTGACGCGCTGCATGAGGGTGTCGTGATCGGCGGGGGCGGGCAACCGTTCACGGGTTACGTGCGACATGGGGTCGAAATCGGGGACATCGACCCACCACGGGCGGCGCGTGCCGCGGTCCTGGACGCGTTGTGCGAACCGGTCGTGGTGGGCGAGCAGCCGCTCGATCACGGCCACGCGCAGCAGCTCGTCGTCGAGCCGGTCGTCGAACAGCAGGACGGCGTTGACCACGAGCGCATTGACCGGACGGTCCATGTGCAGCCACGCAGCGTCCACTGCGGTCATGCGCGTTGTCTGTGTCATCCTCACCCGCCCCGGCCGACAGTGTGCCGCTTGGGTGCCCAGCGGCGTGCCGCTTGGGTGCCCAGCGGCGTGCCGCTTAGGTGCCCAGCGGCGTGCCGCTTAGGTGCCCAGCGGCACCGAGCGGCTATCGCTGCACCCTGGGTAGACAGCATTCATGCGTGTTCCGGGCAATCCTCTGGGCCGCGCGGTCGAGGCGGCCGCGCTCGGGCCGGAGTACGCGCGCCGCGCCGCGACCCTGGTCCCGCGGGTGGGCACCCTGCTGGACACCGCGGAATGCCTGTTGGCGCGACTCGACGCCCTGCTGACCCGCTTCGAACAGGACGAAGGCGTGCTGCGGACCACGGTCGAGAAGGCGACCGCGTCCGAGGCCGAGATCCGCGAGCTGTTGCCCGTCCTGTCGTCGTTGCGCACCGCCGCGCCCGACCTGACCGAACTGGTCGGGCTGTCCCGCGGGTTGAACGAGATCATCGGCGCTCTGCCCGGGTTGGGGAAGGCGAAACGGCGCGTGGACGAGAAGCTCGAGGACGCCGAGGCCAAACGGGATCAGGTCCAGTAGAGGACCCGGGCCTGCGGCAGAGTGGCGCTGACCTCGTGCTCGAACCAGCTCCGCATCTCGCGCATCACCGGCGTGGGATAGACGTACTTTCGCGCGCCGAACTTCGTCCGCTTGACGGTGCGCCCGCCCTCGTCGAGGTCGAGCTTGGTCTGCGGGTACCACTGCAGCAGCACGGCGCGGCTGGCCTCGGTGAACCGGTGGGTGATGAGCTCCACGGTGAGGTCGAGCTGTGGCACGCCGTCGAGCGTCGCGGCCACGTCGTGCAGGAGCGTCGCGTACTCCTCCTGCCAGCCCGGCAGCGGCATCAGTGGCGCGATGGTGAGCCCGACGGGGTAACCGTCGTCGGCCAGCGCGCGCAGGGCGGCCAGACGCGCCGCCACGGAGGCGGTCCCGCCCTCGAACCGGCGGGCCACCGCTGCGGAGTTGACCGACATGCGCACGCGCGTCCGGCCGTCGTGCGGCAGGCCGACCAGCGGGGCGACTCCGTCGAACTTGGTGGTGAAACGCAGCCCGACACCGGGCCCGTGCTCGCCGCGGCCCACGGACGCGATGGCGCTGGATAGCGACCCGGTGACCGCTTCCAGGCCGAGCGGGTCGGTGTAGCAGGACAGCTCGAAGGTGGTGCCCTCGTCTGCGCGCTCGGCGTCACCGGTGGTCACGGTGCCCTGCCCGGCGAGCCCGGCGATGGGCGCGAGCACGTCGTCGAGGTTGGCGTAGACCCGGGTGATGGGCGGGCCGGACAACGATCCGGCGAGGTAGCAGTACTGGCAGTGGGCCGGGCAGCCCTTGGCGAGGTCGAGGCGCCAGTCGGCACTCGGCGGGATGGGCTGCGGGCGCAACGCGCTGGGCGGGGCCACGACCACAGCCAGGGTCAGCTTGGCCCGGGCGTAGGTCTCCCGCTCGCTCTCGCCGCGCAGGCCGGGCAGGCGGTCACCGGCGAGCAGCTGGATGTCCTCGACGCCGGCCGCCTCGCAGCGCGCGACGATCTCGCGGCCGTGGGGGAGTTCGGCCGCCGAACGGGTGACGAGCACGTGCTTGGGCCGCCAGCTGCGCCGCGCGTGGGGGGTGACGGGCTCGACAGCTGCACTGGTCATATCGGTGTCAACACCGACCTGGTGGGGTCGGCTTCCGGTTATTGGACGCCGATCTGCTCGAGCATGGCGCGGATGGCGGACTCGAAGTACTCGGCGCTGGTGTCGAGCACCGGCGGCGGCAGGTGGCCGTTGAGCTCCAGCGAGATCGCGCCGTGCATGGTCGTGTAGCACCAGTAACCGGCGACCAGCGACGCGGCCGGCACGCCCTGCTCGTCGGCCATGCCCTGCAGGGCGGTGTGCAGAGCGGCAGGCAGCAGCCGCTCGATGCGTGACAGATCGAACATCCCGGCCTCGACGGCGTCAGCGGTGACGCGCTGCAGGACGCCGAACGACCGCAGCGCCGCCGCCGAGGTCTTGTGGGCATCGTCGTGTTCCGCCAGGGCGGTGGAGAAGATCAGGGCGTACTCGGCGCGATGACTGTGCGCCCAGGCCCGGTAGGCGTGCGCGATGAGCACAAAGGTCTCGAACGGGTCGGCCTCGGCGCGCATCCCGTGGTCGTAGGCCCGGGTGACCTCCTCACCGATGGACTCGAAGGCGTCCAGGATGAGCTGGTCGAGCAACTCCGTGCGACTCGGGAAGTACCGGTAGAGCGCGGACGGGGCCATGCCCATCTGCCGGGCGACGTCGCGCAGGGACAGTCCGTGCGGGCCCGACTCGCGCAGGGCGTCCCAGGCCAGGGCCTTGATCTCGGCCTCGGTCTCGGCGCGCCGCAGGGCGCGTCGTGTCGCGGGCTCGGCATCGGTCACGGGGCGCACCGTAGCGCAAAGTGAACACCAGTCACAAGGCGACGGGTGGTCTTGACAGCCGGCCAAGCTTCGAGAACAGTGTTCACAAACAGACCGACATTCACGTTCGAGAACTCAGGAGATCGCCATGCTGGAGCAGCTCGGCTCGTTCGTCATCCGCCGCCGGCGCCTCGTGCTCATCGTCGCCGGGGGCGTACTGGCCGTCATGGCCGTGCTGGCCACCCAGGCCTTCGGGGTGTTGAAGGGCGGCGGGTTCGCCGACCCGTCCTCGGGCTCGAGTCGCGCCGAGAAGGTCATCGACGACTCCTTCGGCGGCCAGACCAACCTGGTCCTGCTCGTCGCCCCGCGAGACGGCGGGCAGCTCGACTCGGCGGCCGTCAGCACCGTGGCCCACCGGGTCACCGGTGAGCTGCGTGCCCGGCACGACGTCGAGTCGATCGCGTCGTACTGGGACGGACACGCCGCGGCGCTGCGAGCGAAGGACGGGCGGTCGGGGTTGATCACGATGCACGTCACCGGCGACGACTCGGCCAAGACGGATGCCGCGACCACGATCATCTCGCAGGCCACGAAGCAAGGCAGCGACGCCAACGGCGTGCAGGTCCGCGCCGGCGGCAACCTGGCCGCGAACCAGGACATCACCGACAGCATCGCCACCAGCCTCGGCCGCGCCGAGGCGGTGGCCGTGCCGCTGACCCTGCTGCTGCTCGTGCTTGCGTTCGGCAGCCTGCTCGCGGCGGCCCTGCCGCTGATCATCGGGTTGTTCCTAGTCGGCGGCACCTTCGCCGAGCTGGCCGTGCTCGGCCGGCTCACCGACGTCTCCATCTACGCCGTCAACCTCACGACGGCTCTGGGCCTGGGCCTGGCGATCGACTACTCGCTGCTGATGGTGAACCGGTTCCGTGAGGAGCTGCGTCGGGGCGAGAGCGTCAAGGACGCGGTCACCACCACGATCCGCACCGCCGGCCGCACCATCATCTTCTCCTCGGCCACGGTCGCGGCGGCGCTCGCCGCCCTGCTCGTCTTCCCCGTGTACTTCCTGCGCTCGTTCGCCTACGCCGGCATCGGCGTGGTCGTCATCGCCCTGCTGGCCAGCCTGATCGTGTTGCCCGCCCTGCTGGCCCTGTTCGGCAGCGAGGTCGCCCACAACCGCCGCGCCCGCGCCGACAAGGACGAGAGCGCGTTCTGGCGCCGGGTCGCGGTCACCGTGATGCGCCGGCCGCTGCTGGTGGGTGGCGCCGTCATCGCCGGCCTGCTGGTGCTCGGCGTGCCGTTCCTGCACGTGAACTTCGGCTCGCCCGACGACCGTGTCCTGCACACGTCGGCGGGCAGCCGGCAGGTGGGCGACGTGCTGCGCTCGGAGTACTCGTCGGCGGCGTCCGCACCCGTCGATGTCGTCATCGAGGGCCGGGTGTCGCGCACCGACACCGCGGAGTACGCGGCGCGGCTGCAGCGGCTGCCGCACGCGACGGCGGTGCAGCCGGTCGCGACGCGGGCCGGTGCCACCTACCTGCGGGTGGTCGGCCCGAGCGACACGAACTCCGGTGCGGCCCAGGACCTGGTCCGCGACATCCGCGCGGTCGACGCGCCGCCGCACACCACGGTCCTCGTCGGTGGGGCCAGTGCCACCCTGGTGGACGGCAACGCCGCGATCGGCGGCAACCTGCCGTGGGCTCTGGTGTGGATCGTCGTCACCACGCTCATCCTGCTGTTCCTGTTCACCGGCAGCGTCGTACTGCCCATCAAGGCGCTGGTGCTCAATGCACTGTCCCTGACGGCTGTGTTCGGCGCCCTCGTGTGGATCTTTCAGGACGGTCACCTGTCCGGCCTGCTCGACTTCACCCCGACCCCGACGAACACCTCGATGCTGCTGTTGATCTTCTGCATCGCCTTCGGCCTGTCGATGGACTACGAGGTGTTCCTGCTGGCGCGCATCAAGGAGGCGCACGACCAGGGCGCCGACACCGTCGAGGCGGTGGCGACCGGGCTGGCCCGCACCGGGCGCATCGTCACCACCGCGGCCGCACTGCTCGCCGTCACCTTCTTCGCCTTCGGTACCGCCAGCATCAGTTTCATCCAGCTGTTCGGCATCGGCACCGGGATCGCCATCGTCGTGGACGCGACCGTCGTGCGCGGCCTGCTCGTCCCCGCGTTCATGCGCCTGGCCGGGCACCTGAACTGGTGGGCGCCCGCCCCGCTGCGTCGCCTGCACGCGCGCATCGGGCTGGCCGAGACGCCGAGCTCGCCCGCCGTGGCGGCTCCGGCTGCCGCGACGGCCGGAGCGAGCTAGGCACCCTCACCCTCCCACCGATCAACAGCACGGAACCGTCCGCAGACGTTTCCCGCTGTTGACCAGCCGAGGGGCGCTGCGTGTGAATGCGGTCGTGCGGGCACGATGCGCACTACAGCTCATCGACAGGAGTCCTCATGGCGCTGCACGGTCACCCCGTCCCGACCCGGCACACCACCTTCCGAGGCGACAACAGCGCGTTGGCGGCCGTCGCGGACCCGGCGCTGGAGCACGAGATCGTCCCGCCCCTGAACGCGCTCGCCCCGGAACCGGTGCCGCCCGATGTCGCCTACCAGCTGATCCACGACGAGTTGATCGTCGACGGCAGCGCCCGCCTGAACCTGGCCACCTTCGTGACGACGTGGATGGAGCCGCAGGCCCGCGCCCTGATGGCCGAGTCGGTCGACAAGAACATGATCGACAAGGACGAGTACCCACAGACGGCAGCTCTCGAGAACCGCTGCATCGCCATCCTCGCCGACCTGTGGCACGCGCCCGAGTCCGACGTCGCCACCGGCTGCTCGACCACCGGGTCCAGCGAGGCCTGCATGCTCGCCGGCATGGCGCTCAAGCGCCGGTGGCGCGCCCGCGTGGGCGACGACCCGTCCCGCCGACCGAACCTGGTCATGGGTTCGAACGTCCAGGTGTGCTGGGAGAAGTTCTGCAACTACTGGGAGGTCGAGGCGCGGCAGGTGCCCATGAAGGGGGACCGCTACCACCTCGACGCGGACGACGCGGCCGCGTACTGCGACGAGAACACCATCGGCGTCGTCGCCATCCTGGGCTCGACCATGGACGGCAGCTACGAGCCGGTCGCCGACATCGCTCATGCCCTCGACGAGCTGGCTGCCTCCGGCGGACCCGACGTGCCGATCCACGTCGACGCCGCGTCCGGCGGGATGGTCGCGCCGTTCCTCGACCCGGACCTGGTGTGGGACTTCCGGCTGCCCCGCGTCGCCTCGATCAACACGTCCGGCCACAAGTACGGCCTCGTCTACCCCGGCGTGGGCTGGGCGATCTGGCGCGACGCGGCCGCCCTGCCCGAGGAGCTGGTGTTCAAGGTCAACTACCTCGGCGGGGAGATGCCGACCTTCGCGCTGAACTTCTCCCGGCCCGGCGCCGAGGTCATCGCCCAGTACTACATGCTGTTCCGGCTCGGGTTCGAGGGCATGCGCGCGGTGCAGCAGGCGTCGCGGGACATCGCCACCACGCTGGCCGACGAGGTCGAGCGGATGGGGCAGTTCCGGCTCATCTCACGTGGCGACCAGCTGCCCGTGTTCGCGTTCACCACCACCGACGACGTCACCGACTGGGACGTGTTCGCGGTGTCGCGCGGGTTGCGCGAGCACGGGTGGCAGGTGCCCGCGTACACGTTTCCGGCCGACCGCACCGACCTCGCCGTCCTGCGCGTCGTCGTGCGCCACGGGTTCTCCCGCGACCTCGCCGACCTGTTCCTGCAGGATCTGCGCGACGTGGTGTCGACGTTGACGTCCGACACGGCGAAGGCCGGCAGCTCGGGACGGTCCGGCTTCCACCACTGACCAGATCCTGCGTGGGTCAGGGGAGCGGCGGCACCGGTCCGTCGGGGCCCTCGGCGCTCCACGACCAGGCGTAACGGCCGTCGTCGCAGGCCATCCCGCCCTCGCCGACCTCCAGCGGCGCGAACGTGTCGATCATGACGGCCAGCTCGTCCGTCGACTCCATCCCGTTGCTGTTCTCGTAGGCCTTGACCTGGGGGCCGTGCGAGTGCCCGGACGGGTGCAGGGTCATCGACTCCACACCGATGCCCGTGCCGCGCCGGGCCGAGTAGTCACCGCCGGCGTAGAACAGCACCTCGTCGGAGTCGACGTTGGAGTGGTAGTACGGCAGCGGGATCGCATCCGGGTGCCGGTCCAGCATGCGGGGGACGAAGTTGCACATCACGAACCGGTTGCCCTCGAGCACCTGGTGCGCCGGCGGCGGCTGGTGGATCGACCCGGTGACCGGCTCGAAGTCGGCGATGTTGAACGCGTACGGGTACACGTAGCCGTCCCATCCCTCGACGTCGAACGGGTGCGTCGCGTGCGTGACCACCGAGCCGACGACGCCACGCCGACCTCGGTGCTTCACGTAGACCTCGACGCGCTGCTCGACGTCGTCGACGACGTACGGCCCGTCGACGACCCGCAGGTCCCGCTCGGTGATCGGTGCCCCCGCGAGGAACTGGCCGGTCTTCGACAGCTGACGGCGCGGGTGCACGATGTGGCTGCTGGCCTCGACGCACAGCGCCCGCACCGGACCGCCCATCGGGATCCACCGGTGGATCGTCGTGCGCGGGAGGATGACGTAGTCGCCCTGGCTCACGTCCAGCGTGCCGAACGTCGACTCGAGGCGGGCGGTCCCCTCCTGGACGTAGAGGCACTCGTCGCCGGTCGCGTTGCTGTACAGCGGCGACGGCGCGTCGCCGACGACGTAGGCGATCCGCACGTCGTCGTTGGCGAGCACGAGCCGTCGGCTGCGCACGAGATCGTTGCCCGCATAGGCCTCGCCGGGGAACAGGTCGCCGAGGCGCAGGTGCAGCGGGCGCAGCGGGTAGTTGGGCTGGGTCTTGAGGTCGCCGAGGTCCCAGGGGCGGGCGTCGACCATGGCCGAGGGCACCCGACGGTGGTAGAGCAGCGACGCGGCGCCGGAGAAGCCCTCCTCGCCGATCATCTCCTCGTAGGCGAGGGACCCGTCGGTCTGGTGGTGCACGGTGTGCTTCTTCGGCGGGACCTCGCCCGCGCGCACGTAGTAGGGCATCGTCGACCTCTCGTGGTGGGGTGAGCCGACCTCAGGTCTTGAGGCCGGGCAGCGGGACGGACGTCTTGCGACGCTTGCGGCGCAGGGTGACGCGCCGGCTGCCGTCCATGTACTTGACGACCCGTGCGAGCTCCCAGCCCCCGAACTCGGCGTGCAGGGACAGCTGGGCAGCCGCGTTCAGCCGCGTGACATCGGAGGGGATACGCAGCGGCGCGTACTCCCACTCGGGCTCAAGGGTGTCGGCACTCATCGCCGTCCATTGAACGCCACGGGGGCGAAGGGCACCAGCAAGGCTCGGCCCCGGCGCGCCTCGTACCCGCGCGGGTCAGCCGCCGAAACGCATCCGGAAGTCGCGCATGGTGACGGTGACGAGCGGCCGCCGACCGGTCAGGAACGCCAGTGGGCCCGCCGGTTCGGCGTCGAACCGGGCTCGCGACAGGGCGAGCCGGGCACGGGAGCGCACCGGGCTGACCTTGGCCCGGCCGTGCAGCCACTGGACGATCCGGAACGACAGCGGCAGCGCGAACGGCGTCGTGGCGACGGCGCGCACGGTGCCCGCGGCGATCGGTCCGGTGTCGTCAGCAGCGGCGAACCGGCCCCCGGCGACGTCGAAGCCGGCGAGCTCCTTCGGGATGCCCCACAGCGCCCGCCCGCCGTCGCGGGATTCCTCGCTGTCGACCCAGATGCGGACGATGGTCGGCAGGATGCGCCAGCCGCGACGGACCAGCACGGTGGCCATCAGTTCGCGGTAGTCGAGCACTCCGGTGGGCTCGTAGACGACCCAGGCGGTGCCGACGACCGCGCGCCCGCCCAGGCGGACGAGGCGGCAGCCGGGCGGCAGGTCCAGGGGTGCGCCGTCGGTCAGCCTGTCGAGCGGGACGAGGAACGCCGACGCGTGCAGCTGACCGTGCAGTTCCCACGGTTCGGGCGGGTAGCTCATGCGGTCCTTCCCAGGTGGTCGCCCCAGATTCGATCACGTTTTCCCCGTGAGTTGCCGGTTTCGGGCCGCAGACCGGCACATCGGCAGGAAGACGTGATCGCCAACGAACCGGGAGCGGCCGACCCGGCGACTGGGGAGGAAAACGTGATCACCCCTCGGGGGACGGGAGGTACTCGTGCAGCAGCGGGATCAGCCGGGTACGCCGCGGCAGGGTGCCGACCTGGCGCACCGCGCGGGCCACGGCGGGCCCGGCCGCGTGCACGATCGAGAGATGCCGCTGCGCCCGCGTCAGCGCGGTGTAGACGAGCGGGCGCGACATCATGGTGCCGGCCTCGGGCGGCAGCACCACCACCACGGCCGGGAACTCCGAGCCCTGCGCCCGGTGCACCGTGATCGCCCACCCGTGCATGAGGTCACCGAGCGCCTTGCCCTTGACGACGGACGGGCCGGAGGCGAAAACCACCGTCACCGCACCCTCGCCCGAGACGTCCTCGACTACGCCGACCTCGCCGTTGGCGTAGCCGTTGGGCTCGGCCTCGAGGTGGTTCGCCGTGGCCACCACCCGGTCGCCCGGGTCGAAGCGGCGCTTGCCCGAGCCCGGGTTCAGCGTGGCCTTCAGCGCCGCGTTCAGGGCCTGCGTCCCGGCGCCGCCGCGGTGCACGGGCGTGACGACCTGCACCTGGCCCGCAGGGATGGACAGCGCCCGCGGGATCGAGTCGGTGACCAGCTGCACGACGCGGTGCGCCGCCTCGGCGGACCCGCGGGACGGGACGATGACGACCTCGTGGGTGGGGTCGTCGACCGCCTCCAGCTCACCGGTGCGCACGGCCGCGGCGAGCCGGGCGATGGTGCCGCCCTCGGCCTGCCGGTACAGCGTGGTCAGCGACGTCACCGGGACCCGCGCGGAGTCGATGAGGTCGCCCAGCACCCGGCCCGGGCCGATGGACGGCAGCTGCGCGGCGTCGCCCACGAAGACGAGGTGCGTGCCGTCCGCACACGCCGACAGCAGCGCGTCAGCGAGCTCGACGTCGAGCATCGACGCCTCGTCGACGACCACGACGTCCTCGTCCAGGGGCCAGTCCTCGCCGCGGGCGAAGCCGCCGTCGAAGCTGACGCCGTCGCCGGACTGACGGGGCTGGGCACCGAGCAGGCGGTGCAGCGTCGAGGCCGGGGCGTCGCACAGCTCCTCGAGCCGTTTGGCCGCACGGCCGGTCGGCGCGGCGAGCGCGACGGACTTCCCGGCCGCCTCGGCCAGCGCCACCAGGGTCGCGACGGTGCGGCTCTTGCCGGTGCCGGGCCCGCCGGTCAGCACCGTCACCCCGCCGCCGAGCGCGGCCGCGACCGCGGTGCGCTGGGTGGCGTCGAGCTCCTTGAGGGCCTTGGCGGACTTCGCGAACGCGACCGGCTCGGCCGTGGCCAGCAGCCGGGCGATGCCCTGGGCCACGCCGTCCTCGGCCTCGGCGTAGCGGGCCAGCCCCAGCATCCCGTCGTCGGACTCGACCACGGTGGCCGCCTCGACGGCAGCGTCGATGGCGGTCTCGGGGTCGCCGGGGGAGAACTCGCGCAGGGCCCCGGCGACGTCGTCGCGGGTATCGACGGTGTGCCCGTCGCGGGCCTGGCGGGCCAGCACCCAGCCGACGAGGGCCCGGGCCCGTCGCGGGTCGTCGCGGCCGACGCCCGGGATGGCGGCGCGGGCCACCCGGTCGGCGTCGCCCGGGGTCACCCCGAGCAGGCTGAGCAGGCGCCAGGGGTCGTCGCGGACCAGGCGCGGGGCCGGTGGGCCGAAGGCCTCGACCGCCCGGCCGGCGAACCGGGCGTCGACCCCGGCCGGGACGAGCAGCTCGGCCAGCTCGTAGGCCGACGAGGCGGCGATGAACGACGAGAGCAGGCGACCGGCGCGTTGCGGGCCCACGGCGGGCAGCTTGGTGAGCGCCGCGGCGGTCACGTCCTCGGGGCCGCGGATGCCGGCCTCCTCGAGAGCCCCGGCCAGCCGCTTGCCGAGCCCGGGCCAGAGCCCGGCCGCACAGAACGCGGTGAAGACGTCGGTCAGGACACGTTCCCGGTGATCGAAACGGCCGGGGCCGACACGTCGTCGAGCGCACTGCGGATCTCGGCGGGCAGGTCGAGGGTCTCGGAGACCAGCGCGCCGGTGAGCTGGCCGAGCGTGCGGGCGCCCAGGATCGGAGCGACGACGCCGGGCCGGTCGCGCACCCACGCCAGGGCGATGGCGATCGGCGACGTGGCCAGACCCTCGGCCGCGGTGGCCACGGCCTCGACCACGCCGATGGTCGCCGGGTCGTCGAGGTCGGCGAGATGGCGCCCGCCCAGGGCGGCGCGGGAGTCCGACGGGATGCCGCCTCGGTACTTGCCGGTGAGCGCGCCGCCGCCGAGCGGGGAGTACGGCAGCACGCCGATGCCCAGCTCGGCACCGGCGGGCACGATGTCGCGCTCGGCCGAACGGTCGAGCAGCGAGTACCGCACCTGGTTGGAGACAATCGGCGCGTAGCCGGGCTTGCCGGCCTGCACGGTGGCCGCGTGGGCCATCCGCCACGCGGAGTAGTTCGACACCCCGACGTAGCGGACCTTGCCGGCCGTGACCGCGGCGTCGAGGGCCGACAGCGTCTCCTCGACCGGGACGGACGGGTCGGGGACGTGCACCTGCC
Organism: uncultured Jatrophihabitans sp.; assembly: GCF_964252635.1. Taxonomy (GTDB): domain Bacteria; phylum Actinomycetota; class Actinomycetes; order Mycobacteriales; family Jatrophihabitantaceae; genus Jatrophihabitans. The sequence continues at coordinate 52,650 of NZ_CAXUNP010000003.1, read as the reverse complement.
AGAGGTCGAGGTGGTCGACGCCGAGCCGGCGCAGCGATACGTCGAGGTCGTGCAGCAGCTGTCGTCGCGAGCCGTCCACGCGCGCCTGCACGTCCGCGCCGTCCGCCCCGCCCACGAAGCGGTGGCCGCCCTTGCCGGCGATGACGAGCTCCTCGCGGGGCACGACGTCGGCGATCAACCCGCCGAGGATCTCCTCGGACGCGCCGTCGGCGTAACCGACCGCGGTGTCCACCAGCGTCCCGCCGGCGTCGTGGAAGGCGACCAGGAGCGCCGCGGCCTCGTCGGCGTCGGTCTCGCGCCCCCAGCGCCACGTGCCGAGCCCGAGGTGCGAGACCGTCAGGCCGCTGCGTCCGACCGTGCGCTGCTTCACGCTGAAGGAAACTACCGGCTCGCGGCGACGGCGCCCCGGACGGTGCTCGATAGGGTGGCCCGATGCGGTTGGGACTGAACGTCGGGTACTGGGGGTTGCGCGGCGATTCCGGTCAGGATCTCGCTCTCGTGCAGGAGGCCGAACGCCTCGGTTTCGCAACGGTGTGGGTCGCCGAGGCCTACGGGTCGGACGCGGTGTCGGTGCTGTCGTGGATCGCGGCCCAGACCACGTCCATCGACGTCGGCAGCGCCATCCTGCAGATCCCGGCTCGCACCCCGGCCATGACCGCGATGACCGCGGCGACCCTCGACACGCTCTCGCAGGGCCGGTTCCGCCTGGGGCTCGGGGTCAGCGGCCCCCAGGTGTCCGAGGGGTGGCACGGCGTGCGGTTCGCCAAACCGCTGGCCCGTACCCGCGAGTACGTCGACGTGGTGAACCTGGCGCTGTCCCGCCAGCGGGTCGAGTACCACGGGAGCACCTACGAGCTCCCCCTGCCCGACGGGCCCGGGAAGGCGCTGCACCTGATGCTGCACCCGGTGCGCGAGCACATCCCGCTCTACCTGGCCGCGATCGGGCCGAAGAACCTGGAGCTCTGCGGCGAGATCGCCGACGGCTGGCTGCCGGTGTTCTTCGCCACCGGCCACGTCGACGACTCCGTCGACCGGATCCGGGCCGGTCGGGCCAAGGCCGGCAAGGACCTCACCGGCTTCGACATCGCGCCCACCGTGCCGCTCGTCGTCGGCGACGACGTCGCGGCGTGCGCCGACCCGGTCCGCTCCTACGCCGCCCTCTACGTCGGGGGCATGGGCAGCCGCGAGCAGAACTTCTACAACGCTCTCGCCACCCGGATGGGCTTCGGCGACGCCGCGGTCGAGGTCCAGAACCGCTACCTGGCCAAGGACTACGACGGCGCGGCGGCCGCCGTGCCGCAGGAGTTCATCGACGCCACGTCGCTGCTCGGCCCGGTCGAGCGCATCGCCGAGCGGATGGCCGACTTCGCGGCCGCCGGTGTCGGCACGCTGTCCGTCTCCCCGTTCGGCGACACCCCGGAGCAACGCATCGACGCCCTGCGCGTCGCCGCCCAGGCCCTGGAGAAATCCGGCGTGGCCTCATGAGGGTCAGCCTCGTGAACAGCTCCCTCGCGAGGGCCCCCCGATGACGCTGCTGCAGGCGATCGTCCTGGGCATCGTCCAGGGCCTGACCGAGTTCCTGCCCATCTCCTCGACGGCGCACCTGCGCATCGTGCCGGCGCTGTTCGGCTGGCACTTCTCCTACAACCACGGCAAGAACGACCCCGGCGCGCCGTTCACGGCGATCATCCAGCTCGGCACGACCGTGGCGATCGTCGGCTACTTCTGGCGCGAGCTGCTGCAGGTGACGGTCGCCTGGTTCAGGGGCCTGCGCGACAAGCAGGTGCGGTCGAGCCTGGAGTACAAGCTGGGCTGGTACCTCATCCTCGCCACCGTCCCCGTCAGCGTGTTCGGGCTGATCTTCAGCGACCAGATCACCACCGGCGCCCGCAACCTGTGGATCATCGCCGTCACGCTCATCGCCCTGGCGCTCGTGCTGCTGGCCGCCGAGAAGGTCGGCAAGCGCGACCGCGAGGAGGAGCAGATCACCGTCGTCGACGCGGCCGTCGTCGGTACTGCCCAGGCCCTGGCCCTGATCCCCGGCGCATCCCGGTCGGGCACGACCATCACCGCCGGGCTGTTCCGTGGGCTCACCCGCGAGGCCGCCGCCCGGTTCTCCTTCCTGCTCTCCATCCCGGCCGTGGTGCTGTCCGGCGGCTACGAGGCCATCAACCCCGGCAAGGGCGGCAGCCCGGGCGTCGGGCTCACCGGCGTCGCACTGGTGCTCGCCTTCGTCGTCGGGCTGGCCTCGATCCACTGGCTGATGCGGTGGCTGTCGAACCACTCCACCTACATCTTCATCTACTACCGCATCGCCCTCGGGGTGCTTCTGATCGTCCTGTTGTCGACCGGCGTCCTGCACGCGACCAGGTGAGCTCTACCGTGAGCTCGTGAGTACCTTGCTGCTCGTCCGCCACGGGCTGACCGCGATGACCGGGCCGGTCCTGGCCGGCCGGACGCCTGGCGTCCACCTCGACGAGCGCGGTCAGAAGCAGGCGGCCGCCGTCGCCGAGCGCATCGCCGCCGTCCCGCTCACGGCCGTCGTCTCGAGCCCGCTGGACCGCTGCCTCGAGACCTCGCAGGCCATCCTCGACGCGCAGCGAGCGGCCGGTCGGGAGCCCGCGTGGCACGTCGACGAACGCATCATCGAGTGCGATTACGGCGACTGGACGGGCAAGCCGTTCAAGGAGCTCACCAAGCAGCCGATGTGGAAGATCGTGCAGTCGCAACCGTCCGCCGCGCACTTCCCGGGCGGCGAGGCGCTGACGGAGATGTCCGCGCGCGCCGTCGGCGCCGTCCGCGACTGGGACTCCCGCCTGGACGCGGACGCGGTGTGGGTGGCGTGCGCGCACGGCGACATCATCAAGGCGATCGTGGCCGACGCCCTCGGCCTGCACCTCGACCAGTACCAGCGCCTGGTACCCGACCCGTGCTCGGTGTCGGTGATCCGCTACACCGAGACCCGTCCGTACGTCATCAAGGTCAACGACACCGGCAGCGACCTGGCCGGTTTCGCGCCGCCGAAGAAGAAGCGCCAGCGGCGTTCCGCGAGCCAGGACGCCACGATCGGCGGCGGCACCGGGGGCGGCACCGTCTGACCCGGCCGGCGGCTCGGCGACGTCCGCCGCAGATCACGTCCCCGGGACGGGCGCCGCGCCGCACGAGGTCCTAGGCTTGAAGCATCATGCGGCAGCTGTATCTGTTCACCCGTCCCAACCGGTTCGTCACCGGGACCGTCGGCACGCCCGGCGAACGCACCTTCTACCTGCAGGCCGTCGAGGGCCCGCGGGTCGTGTCCGTGGCTCTGGAGAAGCAACAGGTCGAGGTCCTGGCCGACCGGCTCGAGCAGCTGCTGGACGAGATCGTCGAGCGCACCGGCACCGCGCTGCCGGCCACCGACACCGACACCGAGGCGCTCTCGCAGCCGATCGACGAGGAGTTCCGGGTCGCCGCGATGGGCCTGGCCTGGGACGGCGACGCCGGCCTGATCGTCATCGAGGCGCAGGCGCCGACCGACGAGCCGGAGGTCGCCGAGGAGACGCTGCTGGAGGACGTCGAGGAGGGGCCCGACGCCCTGCGTGTGCTCATCGAGCCTCCGCGTGCGCGGGCCTTCATCGACCGCGCCCGCCGGCTCGTGTCGGCGGGCCGCCCGCCCTGCCCGCTGTGCGGCCAGCCGCTCGCGGCGAGCGGACACATCTGCACGCGGCTGAACGGTTACCGCCGCGGCATCTCGTTGAACCCGTGACGTGACTTCTCCGGTGAGCGACGCTTGCGGAGCGAATCAGAGGTGTGAGGGCTGTGCCGGCCGAGCGTAGCGAGGGCGATCTCACACCGCCGCTGGCGCTCGAGGCGGACGACAGCCCCGGCATCAGCGTGCCGGATGCGCTCGTGCTGCTCAGCGCGGGCGAGCTGTCGATCGAGGGCCGGGTGATGGACGCGTCCAACGCCTCGTTCTACTGCGCGGTCGACGACGGCGTGCGCACCGCCGCGTGCGTCTACAAGCCGGTGGCGGGCGAGCGTCCGCTGTGGGACTTCCCCGACGGCACCCTGGCCGAGCGTGAGGTGGCGGCCTACGAGGTCTCCGCCGCCACGGGCTGGGGCATCGTCCCGCCCACCGTCTACCGCGAGGGTCCGGCCGGCCCCGGGATGGTGCAGCTGTGGATCGACGTCGACGAGGACGTCGAGATCGGGCGGCTCATGCGGCGGCGCGACCTCGAACGGCTCCGCGAGATCGCCGTGCTCGACGCGGTGATCAACAACTCCGACCGCAAGGGTGGCCACCTGCTGCCGACCGCGCGCGGCGAGGTGTACGGGATCGACCACGGCGTCACCTTCAGCGTCGAGAACAAACTGCGCACCGTGCTGTGGCAGTGGGCGGGCGCGCGGCTGCGGCCGCAGATGCTGGCCGTGCTCGCCGACCTGCGCACCGGTCTCGACGCGGAGCTGGGGGAGCGGCTGGGGGAGCTGCTCACCCGCCGCGAGGTGCGGCAGACCCGCTTCCGCGTCGAGACGCTGCTCAGCACCGGACGCCACCCCGAGCCGTCGGGCGACTGGCCGCCCGTCCCCTGGCCGCCGATCTGACCGTCGCCCGTCCGGCTTCCCGCTCGCAGTGGTCGCGATGTGCGCCCGATCAGCGACCGGACCGGGCGGGAAGGCGGGTCAGTTCTCCTGCAGCACCGAGAGCACGTTGCCGGCCGGGTCGGTGAACCACGCGATCAGCGGGCCGCCGCGGCGGTTGATGCCCCGTTCGTCGGTCCAGTCGTAGCGCACGAACTCGACGCCTCTGGTCACGAGGTCGTCGACCGCCGCCTCGATGTCGGGCACCGGGAAGTTCAGCACGGTGAACCCCGCTGGGACGTGGTCGGGCTTCGGGTAGACCAGCACGGCGCGGCCCGGCACGTGCAGCTGCAGCATGCCGTTCTCCTCCGTCACGCGCAGGCCCAGCACGTCGGCGTAGAACGCGCGGGCGGCCGGGATGTCGTCGGCACTGAACCCGCTGAACGCCGGGCTGTCAGCGAGCGTCACCGGCCACCACCTCGCCGAGACGCGTCAGCGTGCCGCGGATACCGGCGCGGTTGCGGGAGGGGAAACCCGCCAGCCTGAGCAGCAGCCGGTTCCAGACGTGCGTCGCGTCCCACTGCTCGGTCACCTCGGTGCCGCCGTCGACGGGCTGGAAGGTGTAACGCCAGATGTGGCCGTTGAAGTGCCGCCAGGCGATCCGCCGGCCGTCCTCGAACTCCACGACCGTGTTCTCGATCTTGTACGGCGCGCCCATCTTCATGTCCATACCGAACTTCGCCCCCAGCGACAGGCGCTGCGGTCCGTCGGAGCGCGTCGCCTGCACCGTCCCGGAGCCGTCGATCACCGGATGCATGGCCGGGTCCGCGACGATGTCGAACAACTGCTGCGGCTCGGCGGGGATGACGGCGTGCTCGGACACCAGGTAGGAGCTCATACGGCGCAGTCTGCCCGGTCACGGCCTGCCGATAGCGTGCACGCATGGACTCCTGGCCCAGCGTTGCGGTACCCCGACTGCCCGGTCAGGGCCTGCCGCTGCGACTGCACGACACCGGCACCGGCACCGTCCGCGAGACGGCGCCCGAGGGCGGCACGGCGCGCATGTACGTCTGCGGCATCACGCCCTACGACGCCACGCACCTCGGCCACGCGGCCACCTACCTGGCCTTCGACCTCGTGCAGCGCCAGTGGCGCGACGCCGGGCTCGACGTGCACTACGTCCAGAACATCACCGACGTCGATGACCCGTTGCTCGAGCGGGCCGCGGCCACCGGCGAGGACTGGCGGGCCCTGGCCGAGCGTGAGATCCAGCTGTTCCGCGACGACATGGCGGCGCTGCGGGTGCTGCCGCCCGACGACTACATCGGCGCCGTCGAGGCCATCCCGGAGATCGGCGCCGCGGTCGAGGCGCTGCGCGCCCAGGGCGACGCGTACGCCGTCGACGACGACCTGTATTTCCCGGTGTCCGCCGCGCCCGGTTTCGGGTCGGAATCCCACTACGACCGCGACACCATGCTGCGGCTGTTCGGTGACCGCGGCGGCGACCCCGAGCGTCCCGGCAAACGCGACGCGCTCGACTCCCTCGTCTGGCGCGGGCGCCGCCCGGACGAGCCGTCGTGGGACTCGCCGGTCGGGCCGGGACGCCCGGGCTGGCACATCGAGTGCAGCGTCATCGCCCTGAACCGGCTCGGCATGGGGTTCGACGTGCAGGGCGGCGGGTCCGACCTCGTCTTCCCGCACCACGAGCACTCCGCGGCGCACGCCGAGGCGCTGACCGGCACGGCGCCGTTCGCGCGCCACTACGTGCACGCCGGGATGATCGGCCTGGACGGCGAGAAGATGAGCAAATCGCGCGGCAACCTGGTGCTGGTCTCCAAGCTGCGGGCCGCGCACGTCGACCCGATGGCTGTGCGGCTGGCACTGCTCGACGGCCACTACCGGGCCGACCGCGAGTGGACGGGCGGCCGACTGCCGGCCGCCGAGGCGCGGCTGGCCCGCTGGCGGGCGGCCGTCGCGCTGCCGACGGCCCCGGCCGCGGACGAGGTGCTGGCCGAGGTCCGCGCGGCGCTGGCCGACGACCTCGACTCCGCTCGCGCCATCCGGGCCGTCGACCGGTGGGCCGACGCCGCCCTGGGGTCGTCGGGCACGGCGGATTCGTCGAGCGGTGGGCCGCTGGTGCGCGACCTCACCGACGCCCTCCTCGGCGTGCTGCTCTGAGGTCCGTTTCCGGCGGCGGCGCAGGGCTGTTTCTGGCGCATTCTCGAGAATTACGTCTTTCTACGTAGCGCCATTTTGGGCGACCCCGCGGCATTAATCGGAATTCCCGCCGGCACCCCGTGAACAGGGGCCATTTGCGCTATTGCCGAGTGGATCATTCCGTCGCATATTCGCGGTGCCGCTGAGGCGAAGGCCGCCTCGGCACCAACCCGCATGGGGGACGAATGACACGTACACGCACGACGATGCTCGCCGTCGGGGCGGTGACCGCGGTGACAGCAGCGGTCCTGGTGCCCGGCGCGGCCGGGGCCGCCACCGCCAAGGGCATCCCCGTCGTCAAGGTGAACCTGGGCACGTCGACGTCGCTGAGCAGGACGCACCTACGCCCCGGCCGGGTGACCTTCGAGGTGCACTCGAGAGCCGACCACACCCTGCAGATCGCCAGCCTGCACAAGGGATACACGCTGGCCGACGCCAACAAGGACATCAACGCCGGCTTCGGCGGCGACGCCGCCGCAATCCGTCGGGCGGACAAGAACGTCAACTTCAAGGGCGGCTCGGAGGCCAGGAAGGGCCACCCCAGCCGGGTGACGGTCTACCTCTCGGCCGGCACGTACCTGGCGGTCAACTTCGACAACGGTGCCTCCAAGGCGTTCACGGTGTCCGGGGCTGCGGTCAACCGCAAGACGGTCGCGACCAACAGCCGCATCACGATGCTGACCTACGGCTTCGACTCGCCGTCGCGAATTCACCGGCAGGGCGTCATGCGGTTGAGCAACCGCAGCGACCAGCCGCATTTCCTGGTCATGCAGCACGTCCGACGGAACACGACGTATGCGCAGGTCAAGAAGGCCTTCGCGAACATGTCTGGCCCCCAGCCGAAATTCGTCCTGAAGTCGGGCACCGACAGTGGCGTCCTGTCGAACACCAAGACGCAGGCGTTCAGCTACCGGCTGCCCGCCGGCAGGTACGTCATCGCCTGCTTCTGGCCGGATGACGAGACGGGCATGGAGCACGCCGCCATGGGCATGTTCAAGATCATCACGCTGTACTGATCCATCCCGGGCCGGGGTTCGTCACCGTGCGTGACGGGCCCCGGCTCGGCCCGTGCCAGGGCCTCAGCCGCCGCCGCTGGTCCAGGGCCCGCCGCCCGCGTGGCCGCCGCCACGGTCTCGGCGACGCAGGTAGCGCTCGAACTCACGGGCGATCGCGTCACCGGACGCCTCGGTCATCTCGGTGCGGTCGATCTCGTCGTCGCGCTCCTCGAGATTGCGGATGTACTCGATGACCTCTTCGTCCTCGGCGGCCATCTCGTCGACGAGCGTGCCCCACTCGTCGGCCTGCTCCGGCAGTTGCCCGAGCGGGATGGCCAGGTCGAGAACCTCCTCGACCCCGTGGAGCAGCGCCAGCGTGGCCTTGGGGTTCGGGGGCTGGGAGACGTAGTGCGGGACGCCGGCCCAGAACGAGATGGCCGGGATGCCGGTGGCCACGCAGGCGTCCTGCAGCACGCCGACGATTCCGGTCGGCCCCTCGTAACGGGAGCGCTCCAGGCCGTACCGGGCGGCGGACTCGGGGTCGTAGGCGGCGCCGGTGACCTGCGTGGGCCGGGTGTGCGGTGAGTCGGAGAGCAGCGCCCCCAGGGTGACCACGGTCGTGATCTCGAGCCGCTGGATGACCTCGAGCACCTCGTCGCAGAACGAGCGCCACCGCATGTTGGGCTCGATGCCGTGCAGCAGCACGAGGTCGAACTCAGCCCCCGGCGGGCGGCAGTAGGAGAACCGGGTGGTGGGCCAGGTGATGCGTCGTGAGATGCCGTCGACCTGCGACACCGTGGGGCGGTTCACCTGGAAGTCGTAGTAGTCGTCGGGATCGAGCTCGGCGAGCGGGACCGCGTCCCAGACCAGCTCGAGGTGCTCGATGGCCCCGCTGGCCGCGTCGCCCGCGTCGTTCCAGCCCTCGAAGGCCCCGACCAGCACAGGGTTCACGAGGTCCGGGAACTGCTCGGGGACGCCGCCACCTGCGGCGCCCGGGAAGTCGGACGTGGTCACACAGCATCCGTTCCGTGGCCAACCATGCAACCAGCCTAACGACCGGCGCCGAACCGGGTCAGGACCTGGCGACCCGGCCTGTCGCCGCGGGCCGCCGCCCCGTCGGGATGAGGCGCCGGACGCACGTCGTTGACAGGAGACGAGTACGGCACCCCGGTACCCTGGCCGTACACAGTCACCTACTCAGTTTCCTTCTCGACCGCACCCGTCTTCCTGCTCGTCTGCACCCGTCCCTGAGGATCGCCTCGTGACCGAGACCACCACCGCGCTTCGCCCCGACGCCACGGACGAGCTGACGTCTGCCCTGCAGACGCGCCTGCTCGTCATCGACGGCGCCATGGGCACGATGGTGCAGCGGCACAAGCTGGAGGAGGAGCACTACCGGGGCGAGCGGTTCGCCGACTGGCCGAGCGACGTCAAGGGCAACAACGACCTGCTCGTACTCACCCAGCCCGACATCATCCGCGGCATCCACACCGAGTACCTCGAGGCCGGCGCGGACATCGTCGAGACCGATACCTTCAACGCCCAGAAGATCTCACTCGCCGACTACGGCATGCAGGAGCTCGCCTACGAGATGAATGTGGCGGCGGCCCGCCTGGCCCGCGAGGCGTGTGACGCCATGACGGCCGTCACCCCCGACAAGCCGCGCTACGTCGCCGGTGCCATCGGCCCGTTGAACCGGACGGGCTCGATCTCGCCCGACGTGAACGACCCCGGCGCCCGCAACGTCGATTTCGACACCATGGTCGAGGCCTACCTCGAACAGGCCCGGGGCCTGGTCGACGGTGGCGCCGACGCGTTCATGATCGAGACCATCTTCGACACGCTGAACAGCAAGGCGGCCATCTTCGCCGTCGAGACGCTGTTCGAGGAGCACGGCCGGCGCTGGCCGGTGATGATCTCGGGCACCATCACCGACGCCTCCGGGCGCACGCTCACCGGTCAGGTCACCGAGGCGTTCTGGAACTCCGTCCGGCACGCCCGGCCGCTCATCGTGGGGCTCAACTGCTCGCTGGGCGCCAAGGAACTGCGGCCCTACGTGGCCGAGCTGTCGCGCATCGCCAACTGCTTCGTGCACGCCTACCCGAACGCCGGCCTGCCGAACGCCTTCGGCGAGTACGACGAGTTGCCCGAGGAGACCGCGGCGACGATCGAGGAGTTCGCGACCTCGGGCCTGATCAACATGGCCGGCGGGTGCTGCGGCACCACGCCGGACCACATCGCCGCGATCGCCGATCACCTCGAGGGTCGCGTCGTGCGCGAGCGCCCCGAGATCGCGCCGGCCATGCGGCTGTCCGGCCTCGAACCGCTCACCGTCGACGACGACTCCCTGTTCGTCAACGTCGGCGAGCGCACCAACATCACCGGCTCGGCCAAGTTCCGCAATCTCATCAAGGACGGCGACTACAACACCGCGCTGTCGGTGGCCCGTCAGCAGGTCGAGAACGGCGCGCAGGTCATCGACGTCAACATGGACGAGGGCATGATCGATGGCCTCGCCGCCATGCAGCGTTTCCTGCGGCTGATCGGTTCCGAGCCGGACATCTCCCGTGTCCCCGTGATGATCGACTCCTCGAAGTGGGACGTCATCGAGGAGGGGTTGAAGAACGTCCAGGGCAAGTCGATCGTCAACTCGATCTCCATGAAGGAAGGGGTCGAGCCGTTCATCGACCACGCGCGCCTGTGCCGCAAGTACGGCGCGGCGGTGGTGGTCATGGCGTTCGACGAGGACGGCCAGGCCGACAACCTCGAGCGGCGCCAGCAGATCTGCAAGCGCGCCTACGACATCCTGGTCGACGAGGTGGGCTTCCCGCCCGAGGACATCATCTTCGACCCCAACGTCTTCGCGGTGGCCACCGGCATCGAGGAGCACGCCAACTACGGCGTGGACTTCATCGAGGGCGCGCGCTGGATCAAGCAGAACCTGCCCTACGCCAAGATCAGCGGCGGCATCTCCAACGTCTCGTTCAGCTTCCGCGGCAACAACGCGGTGCGCGAGGCCATCCACGCCGTCTTCCTGTACCACGCCATCAAGGCCGGGTTGACGATGGGCATCGTCAACGCCGGCGCGCTGGTGGTCTACGACCAGGTGGACGCCGAGCTGCGCGAGCGCATCGAGGATGTCATCCTCAACCGCCGACCGGACGCCGCCGAGCGGCTGCTGGAGATCGCGGCCGCGCACGCCGGTTCCGGCCAGGCGCGCGAGGTCGCCGACGAGCAGTGGCGGACGCTTCCGCTGGGCGAGCGCATCACCCACGCGCTGGTCAAGGGCATCGACCAGCACGTCGAGGCCGACACCGAGGAGCTCCGCGCCGAGATCTCCGACCGCGGCGGGCGCCCGATCGAGGTCATCGAGGGTCCGTTGATGGACGGCATGAACGTCGTCGGCGACCTGTTCGGCAGCGGCAAGATGTTCCTGCCGCAGGTGGTGAAGTCGGCGCGCGTCATGAAGAAGGCCGTCGCCTACCTCATCCCGTTCATCGAGGCCGAGAAGCAGCCCGGCGACGTGGCCCGCAAGAACGGCACCGTCGTGATGGCCACGGTCAAGGGCGACGTCCACGACATCGGCAAGAACATCGTCGGCGTGGTGCTGCAGTGCAACAACTTCGACGTCATCGACCTCGGGGTCATGGTGCCGGCGCAGAAGATCCTCGACGCGGCCAAGGAGCACGACGCCGACGTCATCGGCCTGTCCGGGCTCATCACCCCGTCGCTGGACGAGATGGTCAACTTCGCCACCGAGATGGAGCGGCAGGGTTTCGACATCCCGTTGCTGATCGGTGGGGCGACCACGTCACGGGCGCACACCGCCGTCAAGGTCGATCGCGCCTATCACGGCCCGGTGGTGTGGGTGAAGGACGCATCGCGCTCGGTGCCGGTCGTGGCCGCCCTGCTCGACGAGAAGCAGAAGCCGAAGCTGCTGTCGGATCTCGACGCCGACTACGACTCGCTGCGCGAGCGGCACGCCGCGCGCAACGAGGCCAAGCCCATCCTGCCGATCGCCAAGGCCCGCGAGGACCACACCCCGATCGACTGGAGCGACTACCGCCCGCCGCGCCCGCACCTGATCTCCCAGCAGCTGCGCGACACGCACACCGACGACTACCACGAGTCGACGACGCCCACCCAGTACGTCCGGACGTTCACGGACTACCCGCTCAGCGAGCTGCGGGAGTACATCGACTGGCAGCCGTTCTTCAACGCGTGGGAGATGAAGGGCAAGTACCCGGACATCCTCAACAACCCCACGACGGCGGAGAGCGCGCGGCCGCTGTTCGAGGACGCGCAGCAGATGCTGGACCGGATGATCGACGAGCGGTGGGTTCGCGCGTCGGGCGTCTTCGGGCTGTTCCCGGCGAACGCGGTCGGCGACGACATCGAGGTGTACGACACCGAGAAGCGCACGTCGGTACGAACGACGCTGCGCGAGCTGCGTCAGCAGACCGAGCACCGCGAGGGTGTGCCGCACCGCTCGCTCGCCGACTTCGTCGCACCCAAGGACACCGGCCTGCGTGACTACGTCGGCTGCTTCGCGGTCACCGCGGGTCTCGGCAGCGTAGAGCGGGCCAACGCCTTCAAGGCCGAGAACGACGACTACAACGCCATCCTGCTCGAGTCGCTGGCCGACCGGCTCGCCGAAGCGTTCGCCGAGCGGCTGCACGAGCGGGTGCGCACCGAGTTCTGGGGCTACGCCCCGGACGAGGACCTCGACGCCCTGGCGCTGATCAAGGAGCGGTACCGCGGCATCCGGCCGGCACCGGGGTACCCGGCGTGCCCCGAGCACACCGAGAAGCAGACGATCTGGGATCTGCTCGACGTCAAGGCCAACACCGGCATCGAGCTCACCGAGAGCATGGCCATGTGGCCGGGCGCCGCCGTGAGCGGCCTGTACTTCTCGCACCCGCAGTCGCAGTACTTCGTGCTGGGGCGCATCGGGCGCGATCAGGTGCAGGACTACGCCGAGCGCAAGGGCTGGACGGTCGCCGAGGCCGAGAAGTGGCTGTCGCCGGTGCTCGGGTACCGCACCGACGACGAGTAGCCACCGCGCGGACGGAAGCCTTCCGAGCTGCGGTCAGAGCTTGCGCAGCGCGTCCGGCTTGTGCACGGCCTCGCCACCGTTGTCGCTCTCGACGAGGTACTGCGGGTCGTCCTTGCTCGCCTTCACCGACCGTCCACCGGCCTCGGTGTCGGACGTGATCTTCCGGACGACCTTTCCCTCTGCACGCCCGCCCGGACTGTTCCACGAGACGCGGTCACCTTCGGAGAAATCAGCCATACGCGGGTGATTCCCCTGGTCGGTCTCCGGTAACCGTCGCAACGTCAGTGGTCCGCCGCGACGGTCAGTGGTGCACAGTGGCGGTATGCGCGTCGTCATCGCCGGAGGTCACGGCCAGATCGCCCTGCTGCTCGCCCACCAGCTGGCGGCCGCCGGCGACCAACCCGTCAGCCTCATCCGCAACCCGGAGCACGTCGCCGACGTCGAGCAGGCCGGCGGGTGGCCCGTGGTCTTCGACCTCGAGTCCGGCAGCGCCCAGCAGCTATCGGTGCACCTGGCCGCGGCGGATGCGGTGGTCTTCGCCGCTGGTGCCGGGCCGAACAGCGGCGCCGAGCGCAAGCAGACGGTCGACCGCGACGGCGCCGTCCTGCTCGCCGAGGCGGCCCGCATCGCCGGCGTCCGCCGCTACGTCATCGTCTCCGCGCTCGGAACCGACGACTACGACCCGGACTCCGACGACGTGTTCCAGGTCTACCTGCGGGCCAAGAGCGAAGCCGACGCGGCGCTGCGCGCCACCGACCTGGACTGGACCGTCGTGCGTCCCGGCGGGCTCACCGACGAGGAGCCGACCGGCCGGGTCACCGTCGCCACGTCCACCGGTCGCGGACAGGTCCCTCGGGCGGACGTCGCGGCGGTGGTGCGCGCCTGCCTCACGCAGCCGGCCACGATCGGTCACCAGTTCGAGCTGATCGGCGGCGAGACCCCGATCGCCGACGCGCTCTCCGCGCTCGTCGGCTGACGGACCGGACGAGGCCTGCGCCCTTCGGGCCCGTCTCGGCTTGCGAAGCGTGTGAAGATCGTGTTTCGTTGTCCTGCACGACGGCACTGGGAGGGGCACCCGCAACGGGTGCCAGTGACGACACGGCGGGGGCCGAGACATGCAATTGATGATCCACACCATCCAGGTGGGCGACCTGCTCACCATGATCGGGCCGGACGGCGCCGAGAGCGAACCGTTCACGCTGGCCGAGCCGCTGGGCCTGCGTTCGGACAGCGTCTGGATCTACCGGGAGTACGACGCACCGATCGTCGTCGACCGCTGCTACGGGCTGGATTCCAGTTTCCGCCTGCACAGCCGCCGGAACGGGCACGGGGAGCGCCGGCGCCCCTGAGCGCCCGCCGGACGCGCGGTGCGAGAGTGGTCCCGTGACGGCGTCCCTGCGCGAGATCCTGCCCAGCACCGCGGCTCTGCTCGGCGTGCCCGGAGCGACCGACTCGCTGGAGCTGACGTCGTACGGGGCGCACCGCGTCGTCGTCGTGCTCGTGGACGGGCTGGGCCTGCACCTGCTGCCCCAGCTGGCCCCGCACGCACCGCTGCTCGCCTCGGTGCTGAACGGGGGGACCGGGCGCCTTCAGGCGCTGGAGTCGACCTTCCCGTCGACCACCCCCACCAGCCTGGTGACGCTCGGGACGGGTGTGACGCCGGGGGAGCACGGCGTGCTCGGCTTCACCCTCAACGTGCCGGGCACCGATCGGACGCTGACGCACATCCTGTGGCGCGACAGCCCGGACCCGGCGACGTGGCAACCGGTGCCGACCTGGTTCGAGCGCTGCACCGCGGCCGGCGTCGGGGCGACCGCCGTGCTGCCGGCCGAGTTCGAGGGCAGCGGGCTGACGCAGGCCGCCCACCGCGGCGCCCGCTTCGCGCCGGTGCGGGACGGTGAGGACGCGGCCGTGCGGATCGCGCAGGAGTGGGAGCGCCCCGGAACGCGCCTGGTGTTCGGCTACACGCCCGACCTCGACCGCGCGATGCACGTCCACGGCATCGCGTCGCCGCAGTGGCAGCAGGCGGCGGCCGACGTGGACGCCTTCCTCACCCGCCTCGTGGAGCGGATGCCCGCGGACACGATGTTGCTCGTCACCGCCGATCACGGGGGCCTGGACATCGGCCCCGACGGCCGGGTCGACCTCGCCGACGAGCCGATCCTGCGCGCGGGCGTCCGCGTGGTGGCCGGCGAGCCGCGGGTGCGTTACCTGCACACCGTCGACGGTGCGCGCGAGGACGTCCTCGCCGCCTGGCGGGAACGGTTCGGACCCGCTGCGCACGTGCAGACACGGGAGGAGGCGGTGGCGGCCGGACGGTTCGGGCCCGTGACCGACCAGCACCTGCCGCGCGTCGGCGACGTCGTGGTGACCTGCCGTGCCGACACGGCCGTCTTCGACTCCGACCGTGAGCCGGCCGAGGTCGCCACCCTGGTCGGCCTGCACGGCGCGGACTCGGCGGTCGAGACCGCCATTCCGCTGATCGCGATCGGGCCAGACGCGGGTCGGTAGAACCGAACGGGCGGCTCGGGACGAATACTGGGCAGGAGACCCGGCCATGTCCGGTTCCGGACCGAGGACACCGTGCTGCTCAAGCTCCCGCAGGACCCCCCGCCCCTGTGGCCACGTTTCCGCAGCCCGCTGCGGTCGACGGCCCTCACCGCGCGGATCGGTCGCGTCCTGGGCATCTGTTTCGGGCTATGCTTCGTCACCGGGATGCTGAGCCACTACCAGTACCACCCGTGGAGCTGGCTGCCCGAGCCCGCCGTGCCCGTGTGGCTCTACCGCGTGACCCAGGGCGTGCACGTCACGACGGGCACGATCTCGATCCCACTGCTGCTGGTCAAGCTGTGGTCGGTGTACCCGAACCTGTTCCGCTGGCCGCTCGTCACGTCGGTGAAGAACGCGCTCGAGCGACTGTCCATCGCGGTGCTCGTGGCGTCGGCGCTGGTCGAGCTCACCACCGGCTACCTCAACGTCCTGAACTGGTACCCGTGGCCGTGGGACTTCGTCCCCGTCCACCGCTTCCTGGCCTACGTCGTCATCGGTTCCCTGCTGCTGCACATCGCCATCAAGCTGCCGGACATCAAGTACGGCCTCGGCGTGCCGGTGGCCAAGGGTGACGTGCTCACCGAGAAGCCGTGGAGCGACAACCCGGACTCGTGGTCGAACAACGACCACGAGCCGCCGCCCCCGCCGGCCCCGACCGGCATCTCGCGACGCGGCGTGCTCATCGCCACGGGCACGGGTGTCGGGCTCGTCGTCGCCACCCAGGTCGGGCAGAGCATCACCCCGCTCGAACCGATCGGGCTGCTGGCCGTACGCCAGCACCAGAAGGGTCCGCTCGGTGTGCCGATCAACCGGACCGCCGACCAGGCCGCGGTCCGCGAGCTGGCTCTGGCGCCCACCTGGGCGCTGCGGGTCGAGGGTCCGCAGCCCTACGAGCTGAGCCTGGCCGACGTCCTGAACATGTCGGTGCACGAGGCGAGCTTCCCGATCTCCTGCGTCGAGGGGTGGAGCGTCGGTGCGCACTGGCAGGGGCTGAGGCTGCTCGACGTCGTGCGCCGGGCAGGCGGCGACGCGGATTCGCACGTCGAGGTCCGGTCCCTGGAGCCCAAGGGTTCCTACAACCGCTCCTTTGTGCACGGCCCGCAGGTGTCGCACGCGTTGCTCGCCACCCACCTCAACGGCGAGCGCCTGACCATCGACCACGGCTACCCGTTGCGCCTCATCGCCCCCGACCGGGCCGGCGTGCTGAACACCAAGTGGCTGACGGGGGTGCGGGTCCTGTGATGCGCACCCGGATCGCCCTCGGCGTCCTCGGAGTGGCCCTCGGCCTGTTCGGTGTGTTCCGGTTGCTGACCCAGATCGACACCCCGGACCTCATCCAGCTGCTGATCTGGCTCGTGGTCGCGGTGGCTCTGCACGACGGTGTGCTGTCGCCGGTGCTGCTGGCCGTCGGCGCGGCGCTCGCGCGGATCCCGGCCCGGGCCCGTGCGGTGCTCCAGGCGGCGCTCGTCGTCGGCGCGCTGATCACGGTCATCGCACTGCCGCTGATCCATCGCGCGTACACGTTGCCGTCGCAGAAGGCCATCCTGCGTCAGGACTACGGCGCGAACCTCGGCATCCTGCTGGCCATCGTCGCGGGTGGCGCCCTGCTGCTGTACGCGTTCAGGGTCGTGCGCACGTGGCGTCGACCGGCCGAGGTCAGTGCCCCGTCAGCAGCTCCGCCGCCAGCCGCAGATCGCTGACCAACCCGGCGCGCGTCTGTTCCCTGTCCTCGTCGGGCGCGCGCAACACGGCGGACGGGTGGACGGTCGCCAGCATGTGCGGCACCGGCGTCTCGTCCCCGGCGAACGAGCCACGGTCCGGCGGCCATGCGATGTCCACCCCGCGGTTCTGCGTCAGCCGGAACGCGGGGCCGAGCAGCGAGGCCGACGCCGTGGCCCCCAGGGCGACGAGCACCGTCGGGCGCACGGCGGCGAGCTCCGCGGCCAGCCACGGCCGGCACGCGGTCGACTGCGCTGCGCTCGGCGTCTGGTGGATGCGCCGCTTGCCGCGCGGCGCCGGTTTCCAGCGGAAGTGCTTGACGGCGTTGGTGACGTAGTACGGGGTGTCGGAGAGCCCGGCATCGGCCAGGGCGCGGGCGAGTACTTCTCCGGCCGGGCCGACGAACGGCCGACCCTCACGGTCCTCGACGTCGCCCGGCTGCTCGCCGACGAGCATCAACCTCGCTGTGGCCGGGCCTTCGCCGAACACGGTGCCGTCCACGTCCTGGTACAGCTCGCAGCCCCGGCAGTCGCGGGCGGCTGCCGCCAGGTCCACCAGGGTGCGCTCGGACGGCAGGAACTCGCCCGCACCGATGTAGCTGGGTCTCGTCATGGTCGTGCCATACCGCTGGGCGACCTCCCGCTAAACCCGGCCGCCGTCAGCGCGGACGGGGTCCTGGGGACGCTGATGCCGAGGGCGCCGCACCGGCGTCCGATCAACGAGGGAGACGCAATGGCTGTAGGAGTCGCAACGGTATGGGTCGCGGTCGAGGACATGGATCGAGCCCTGGCGTTCTACCGGGATGTGCTCGGCCTGCCCGTGCACAACCAGGGAGACGACTGGAGTGAGCTCGACGCGAACGGACTGCGCATCGGTCTGAACGCCCGCGAGAACGCCACCACCGGTGGCGGCGGAGCGGTGATCACGTTCCAGCCCGACTCGTCCATCGACGAGGAGGTCGACCGTCTGAAGGGTCAGGGCGTCGAGTTCACCGGCGAGATCAGCGAGCACCCGTGGGGCCGGATCGCGCCGTTCCGGGACAGCGAGGGCAACGACCTGCAGTTCTACGCGCCGCCGCGGTAGATCGTCCGATGGGCCAGGTCGATCACCGTCCGGTGCGGCCGGCCCAGCAGGCCCGCCCGCTTGAGCGCAGCGGCGGCCGCGTTGCCCCCCGGGGCACCGTGGACGCCGCCGCCCGGATGGGCGGACGCGCCGGCCAGGTACAGGCCGTCGATCACGGTCTCGGCGCGACCCAGCCCGGGTACCGGGCGCAGGAACAGCTGCTGATGGATCGCGGCCGAACCACCGCCGACCGCACCGTGCACGAGGTTGCCGTCGTGGGCGTGCAGGTCGGCCGGTGACTGGATGCGCTCGGCGAGGATCGAGGCGCGGAAGCCGGGGGCCTGCGCCTCGACCGCGTCCTTGACGCGTTCCACCTGCAGCGCGAGGTCGTCGTCGGTCAGCGTGCGCGGGTCGGGCACGTGTGTGTACGCCCACGCCGACTCGGTACCCGCGGGGGAGCGCGTCGCGTCGGCGGTGGTCGTCTGGCCGAACAGCGCGAACGGCTGCGTCGGCAACGTGCCGGTCGCGAGCTGGGCCGAGTACCCGGTCAACCCGTTCAGGTCGGCCCCCAGGTGCACGGTGCCGGCGCCGCGCACCGCGGCATCCCTCCAGGGGACAGCGGCGTCGAGCGCCCAGTTGACCTTGAGCGTCGCGCCGTCCCACTCGAAACGGCGCAGGTCGTCCACCAGGCGCGGCGGCAGGTGCTGGTCACCGACGAGATCCCGGTACAGGCGAGGCGCGTCGACGTCGGCGGCGATGACGCGCGTGGCGATCCGCTCGCCGGAGGCCAACCGCACGCCGCGCACCTTCCCCCCGGCGACCTCAATGGCCTCGACGTGCGCATCGGTACGCACCTGGCCGCCGCGATGCTCGAGCCGGCGCACGAGAGCGTCAACGATCGCGCCGGAGCCGCCCTCGGGGACCGGGAAGCCGACGGTCTGGGCGAGCATGCACAGCAGCCAACCGTAGACCGCCGAGCCGGCCGACTCGGGCCCGAGGTCGGTGTGCAGGGCGTTGCCGGCCAGCAGCAGCGCGGCCCCCTCACCGCCGAACGTCTCGCGTGCGTACTCCCGCACCGGGAGCACGGCGAACCGGGCGAAGCGCAACAGCTCGGCGACCCCCAGTGTGCGGACGAGGCGCGCGATGGCGCGCGGGGCCGGGAACGGCGTGAGCACGATGGTCAGCAGCGCCTCGCTGATACGTTCGTACTGCGACACCACCTGCCGCCACGCATCGCCGTCACCGGGCGCGAACCGCTCGAGCGAGGCGGCGGTGACGTCGACGTCCCGGTCGAGCAGGGCGACCCGCCCGTCAGGCAGCACGTGGGCCAGCGGGTGCGGCGCGTGCGACCAGCGCAGCCCCCAGCCGTCGAGCCCGAGGCGGTCAAGTACCGGGGAGGCGGCCGACAACGGGTAGAACGAGCTGTACCAGTCGGTGACGTAATTCGGGTGCAGACTGCGGTCCGACTTGACCGCGCCGCCGGGTGAGGACGCGGCTTCGAGCACCAGCACGTCCCACCCCGCGTCGGCCAGCACGTTGGCCGCGACCAGCCCGTTGTGGCCGGCCCCGATCACGACCGCGTCGGGTCCGCTCATGCCGTCAGGCCGCGCGGTCGGGCCAGTGCCCGAAGCGCCGGTCGGCCTCCGGGTGCGGGGTCGTGACGTTGCCGGGGTTGGGGGACTCCTTCGTCCGGGTGAGAGCCATCAACCGGAACAGCGGGCCCACGAGGCGGTCGTAGACGAACGGCAGCAGCCGGTACCCGATGATGATGACCGGGTTGGTCGGCCCGACGGGCACCGAGACGTGCTTGCGCGGGCGGTCGGCCAGCCGCTCGATGGCCGCCGCGGTGCGCTCGGGCTGCAGCACCGGGACGGGCGGGCGCGCGGAGCGGCCGGTGTAGTTCGCGGCCTGGTAGTAGATGGGCGTGTTCGTGCTGCCCGGGCTGACGATGCACACGTGCACCCCACGGGTGTGCTGGACCTCCTGCTGCAAGGTGCGCGCAACCGCCCGTTGACCCCACTTGGCCGTGGCGTAGGCGCCCATGTTCGGCACCGTCACGGAACCGAGCAGCGAGTTGACGATGATCACCGTGCCCGAACCCTGCTGGCGCAGCAGCGGCAGGACGATCCGGGCCAGGTGGGCGGTGCCGTGGATGGCGACGTCCACGACCTCTTCGAACACCTCGCGGGGGAGTTGCTCGATGGTGCCGTAGGCCATCACGGTGGCGGTGTGCACCAGCACGTCGATGCCGCCGAACCGCTGGACGGCCAGATCGGCGACGTGC
Organism: uncultured Jatrophihabitans sp.; assembly: GCF_964252635.1. Taxonomy (GTDB): domain Bacteria; phylum Actinomycetota; class Actinomycetes; order Mycobacteriales; family Jatrophihabitantaceae; genus Jatrophihabitans. Next base: position 32,210 of record NZ_CAXUNP010000003.1, on the reverse strand, counting down.
TGCACGTCTGCTTCCTTGCCGACGTCCGCGGCAAGGGTGACCACGTCGTCCGCACCCTCGGTGCGGCACGACGTCGCGGCCTGCTGCAGGGCGGTCTCGTCCCGCGCGACCAGCAGCAGGCGGTCGCCCCGGCGGGCGAACGCCTCGGCGCTGGCCAGCCCGATGCCGCTCGACGCCCCGACGATCACGATGCGCTTGCTCAAGGCTTCAGGACCACCTTGATGCATCCGTCGTCCTTGGCGCGGAACATCTCGTAGCCGTGCACCGCGTCGGAGAGGGGCAGCGTGTGGGTGGTGAGGTCCAGCGTGCCGAGCGGGTCGGCCGGGTCGCTGACGATCGGCAGGATGTCGTCGGTCCACCGGCGGACGTGCGCCTGGCCCATGCGCAGCTGCACGCCGCGGTCGAACATCTCCATCATCGGCATGGGGTCGACCTCGCCGCCGTAGACGCCACTGACCGACACCGTACCGCCGCGGCGCACGCCCTTAATCGCGCCCAGCAGGGCGTCGAGACGGTCGCCGGCGAGCTTGTCGGTGACCTTCTGGCCCACTGCGTCGGGCAACAACCCGGTGGCCTTCTGCGCCAGGGAGATGAACGTGCTGCCCGGTGCGCCGCCGTGGGCCTCCATGCCGACGGCGTCGATGGTGCTGTCGGGGCCGCGACCGTCGACGCGGGAGATCAGCTCCGCCGAGATGTCCTCGACCGAACCGAGGTCGAGCGGCTCCGCGCCGTAGCGCTCGGCCAGGGCCAACCGCTCGGGCACCGAGTCGATGGCGATGACGCGACCCACCCCGAGGTACTTGGCGATCCGGACCGCCATCTGACCGATGGGTCCGAGGCCTAACACCGCGAGCGACCCGCCCTCCGGGACGTCGGCGTACTGCACCGCCTGCCACGCCGTGGGCAGGACGTCGGAGAGGAACAGGAACTGCTCGTCGGGCGTGCCGTCCGGGATCTTGACCGGGCCGAACTGAGCCTGCGGCACGCGGAGGTACTCGGCCTGCCCGCCGGGGACCGACCCGTACAGCGAGCTGAAGCCGAACAGGCTGGCGCCCTTGCCCTCGCTGGTGACCTGCGTCGTCTCGCACTGGGCGAACAGCTTGCGTCGGCACATCCAGCAGTGGCCGCAGGAGATGTTGAACGGCACCACGACGCGGTCGCCGGGGGCCAGGTTCGACACCTCGCTGCCGACCTCCTCCACGACGCCCATGGCCTCGTGACCGAGGACGTCGCCGGGCTTGAGGAACGGTCCGAGGACCCCGTACAGGTGCAGGTCCGAGCCGCAGATGGCGGTGGACGTGACGCGCACGACGGCGTCGGTCGGCTGCTCGATCGCAGGATCCGGGACGTCGGTCACCTGGACGTCCATGTTGCCTTGCCAGGTCAGGGCCTTCACGGCGTACTCCTTCACTACAGCGCCGCCGTGGGTTCGACCGACACCATCAGCGTGCCCACCGTCGCACCTGCCAAACGGAGCACCTGGCACGATGAGCGGCCGGCCCAACACCGGCCGCCCGTCGCTCGGTATGGAGTCCGTATGGCCACCAACACGACCGTGGTGCACGCCGGCGCCGCGCAGGTTTTCGCGGTGTTGTCCGACGGTTGGGTCTACAGCAACTGGGTCGTCGGCACGTCGCACATGCGGGCCGTCGAAGCCGACTGGCCGGCGGTCGGCAGCCGGCTGTTCCATGCCTCGGGTGCCTGGCCGTTCGTCGCTCGCGACGAGACCACGGTGCTCGAGTGCGAACCGCCGTCCCGGCTGGTGCTCACGGCCAAGGCGCACCCGTTCGGCGAGGCCACCATCACCCTCGAGCTGACGGACGAGGCCGCCGGCTGCCGGGTCGTGCTGACCGAGACCCCGTCCGCCGGCCCCGGCCGGTGGTTCAACAACCCGGCGGCGGAGGCGTTGCTGGTCCGCCGCAACGTGGAGACGCTGGCGCGACTCGCGGCACTCGCCGAACGTCGGACGACACCGCACGACCGCTGAGGTCGGCGGGAGCAGGGGTCAGCAGACCTCGACGTGCGTCCCGCGGCGACGGATCGCCTCGACCAGCTGTTCGTCGGCGGCCCGGTCGGTGACCAGGGTGTGGACCTGATCCATCTCGGCGAGCAACGTGGGCCCCTGCCGCCCCAGTTTCGCGGCATCGGCCAGGACGACCAGCTCCTCGGCGTGACGGAGCATGCTGTGGTGCGACCCCGCAGCCATGATCTTGGTGCCGGTGACGCCGCCCTGCGGATGCACGCCGAACGCGCCGGCGAACATCACGTCGACGTGCAGGTCGGCCATGTTCTGCTCGGTCATCGGGCCGAGCAGGGTCAGTTGCTCGCGATGCAGCACGCCGCCCAGCACGACCACCGTGATGTCCGGGTGCTCGGCGAGGGTGTGCGCGACGTCGAGACCGTTGGTGACGACGGTCAGCTCGTGCCCGGCACAGAAGGGCAGCATGGCCGCGGTGGTCGAGCCCCCGAGAATCATCACGGTCGTCCCGTCCGTCAGCCGGTCGGCAGCCGCCTTGCCGATGCGCCGCTTGACGTCGTCGGTCTCCGGCGCGGCCTGGGGCCGGGTCTCGGGGTACAGGGTGGCCCGGTGCAGGTAGGCGCCACCGTGGGCACGGCGCAGTCGTCCCTCGGCCTCCAGGTCGGCGAGGTCGCGACGAACGGTGGACGTGCTGACACCCAGGGCATCGGCGAGGTCCTCGACCTGGGCCGAGCCCGATCGGTGGAGGTGTTCGACGAGCCGGCGGCGCCGGTCGGGGACGAGCACGGGGACCTCTTCCCAGGCGCGGTTTGCCTGTGGTTGAACGGCTTTGCGCGAATCTGCGCACTTGCGATTGTTCGTGCGCATAGCCGGGTACCCATCCGGCACGGCGCAAGAACGCGTCGAACATAACCGAGAGGACCCCGCCATGACGGCTTCCACGCAGAGCGACGGCAACGCGACCGGCTCACGCACCATCAAGAACCAGCAGACGACGAGCTTCGCCGACCTCGGCAAGGAGATGTGGGCCTACCTCACGGGCAAGGGCGCCGCCATCAACTACGAGTTCGTGGACATGACCGTCGAGGTCCCGCGCGAGACCGGCACCGAGGCACCCCGCGCCACGTGGAAGCTGAACGGCACCCTGCGCATCACCACGGCCGAGGACGCATCCCGCGGGTGAGTGACGACGGTAGTCGGCGAGCACACGTGCAGTCCGATCTCCACGTCGAGGTCGAAGGCCTGCACGCCTCGCTAGTCGCCGACGGGAGACATCTGACGCTCGTGACCGACGATGCGGGGGCATTGCTCGGCCAGGCACGGTCCGCGGCCCGACAGGCCGGTGTGACGTCGTCCCCACGCCTGTTCCTGGCGGAGATGCAGCGTCGCCTCGATGACGCCGGGCTGACCGCCCGGGTCGTCGGTCGCCGCGGGGTGCTCGTCGAGACCGGCCGGGGCGCGACGGCGTGGAGTTCCCGCATCACGGGTTCACCTGACGTCCAGCTCGGGCGGGCCGGCGCGGTCGTCCCCGCCGTGTGGGCCTACGTCCTCGCCGGAGCCGGCTTGCGCGGCATTGCAGCGACCACAACGGGTCTGGTCGCTGCCGGTGTGCTCGTGGGAGTGGTACGCCACCGTCGCCCACGACGGGGCGGGTCGTCATGACCTCGCCACGCGCCGACTGGCGCGAGCGGGCCGCCTGCGCAGGCGTGGACCCGGAGCTGTTCTTCCCTGTCGGGTCGGGCATCCGGGCCAACCGCCAAGCGGTCGCTGCCAAACGCATCTGTGCCGGCTGCCCGGTGATCGAGCGGTGCCGGGACCTTGCGCTGCGCCGTGGCTTCGAGGGCATCTGGGGCGGCCTGGACGACGACGAGCGCCGCCGGTTGCGGGCCCGCCGCCCGTCCGGGGAACCGCCGCCATCGGGCTGGACCCCGGGTCAGGCCCGCTCGGCGTAGTGCCGGCCGGGCCGCCCGTCCGGCGGGGCGCATGTCTGCGCACGTACGCAAAATCTTGAGTGACTGTGATCGGTCGTGCGGGTACCTCCTCCGCGACCCAGACCCCCACCCTGAAGTGGAGAGCCACCATGGCCGCCATCCTGTTCGGATCCATCAGCAGCATCGCCGACACCTCGGAGCTGCAGCGCCAGGCGTTCAACGACGCCTTCGCCCAGCACGGGCTCTCGTGGCACTGGGACCAGGACGACTACCGCACGCTCCTGACCTCCAGTGGCGGCGCCCAACGCGTCGCCGACTACGCCGCATCACGGGGTGAGCAGGTCGACGCGGCCGCCGTGCACGCCACGAAGTCCGAGATGTTCCAGCGCAGCCTGGTGTCCTCCGGCATCGCCCCCCGCGACGGCGTCGCCGACACCATCCACGCGGCCAAGGACGCCGGCGAGAAGGTTGCTCTCGTCAGCGGGACGTCCGCCGAGAACCTCACCGCGCTGCTGTCGGCCCTGAGCCCCGAGGTGTCGGAGTCCGACTTCGACCTCGTCATGACGTCGGCCGACGTGGACAAGCCCAAGCCCGACCCGTCCGAGTACACCGATGCGGTTCAGCGTCTGCAGGAACAGCCCGAGGACTGCATCGCCGTCGAGGACAACGTGCCCGGCGTGCAGGCCGCGGTCGCCGCCGGCGTCACCTGCGTCGCCTTCCCCAACACGAACACCGTCGCACACGACTTCGGTGCCGCTCGCGAGACCGTGAGCCGCGTCGAATTCAGTGAGCTCCAGAACCTCAGGCGGAGCGCCTGAGCTGACCACCGGCCCTCCGCCGCAGCAGATCACGGGAGAGAACACCGAATGACCGGTACGACATCCGACACCGTCCAGACCGAACTGATGTGCGGGTTCACGGCGTCCGAAACGGCCTTCCACGTCGAGGCCTACGAGAAGATCGACTACTCGCTGGTCATCGTCGACGGTGCGTTCTCGGTCGACAACGACCAGATCGCGTCGAGCTACCGTCGCTTCGGCCGCTGTTTGATGGTGGTCGACGAGACGGTGTACGGCCTCTACGGCGAGCAGATCGACACCTACTTCGCCCATCACGGCATCGACCTCACGGTGTTCCAGATCCGGATCACCGAGCCCGCCAAGTCGCTCGGCACGCTCGAGAAGATCGTGGATGCGTTCGGCGAGTTCGGGCTGGTGCGCACCGAGCCCGTCCTGGTTGTCGGCGGGGGTCTGACGACCGACGTGGCCGGCATGGCGTGCGCGACGTTCCGGCGGGCGACCAACTACATCCGCGTGCCCACCAGTTTGATCGGGCTCATCGACGCGAGTGTGGCGATCAAGGTCGCGGTGAACCACGGCCACTACAAGAACCGGCTGGGCGCGTTCCACGCCTCCAAGCAGGTCGTGCTGGACTTCTCGTTCCTCAAGACCTTGCCCGTCGAGCAGGTCCGCAACGGCATGGCCGAGATCATCAAGATCGCAGTGGTGGCCAACAACGGCGTCTTCGAGCTGATGGAGAAGTACGGCGAAGACCTGCTGGCCACCCGCTTCGGGCACCTCGACGGGACCCCCGAACTGCGCGAGATCGCGAACCGCATCACCTACGACGCGATCGAGACCATGCTGGCGCTCGAGGTGCCCAACCTGCAGGAGATCGACCTGGACCGGGTCATCGCGTTCGGGCACACCTGGAGCCCCACCCTCGAGCTCACCCCCGAGGTGCCGTTCTTCCACGGCCACGCGATCAACGTGGACATGGCCCTGTCGACGACGCTCGCCGAGCAGCGCGGGTACATCTCGATCAGCGAGCGGGACCGGATCTTCTGGTTGATGAGCCGGCTGGGCCTGACCCTGGACACGCCGTATCTGACCCCGGAGCTGTTGCACCGTGGCACCGACTCGATCGTCCAGACCCGGGACGGCCTGCTGCGGGCCGCCGTTCCCCGCCCGATCGGCACGTGCTTCTTCGTCAACGACCTGTCGCGGGACGAGTTGGAAGCCACGTTGACGATCCACCGGGAGAACGCACGCAAGTACCCCCGCGAAGGGGCCGGCGAGGACATGTTCATCGATGCCGGCTCGCACTGACCCCGAGACGCAGGCACCACGGCCCGTCACGCCGGTCGGCATCTTGGCCGAGTTGTTGCGTGACGCGGTAGCGAACTGGGACGAGCTGTCCGACGAGGACCGGCGGGCGCGGGTCACCCGCGCCGCCGACCTCGCCGGCGGGCTCGATCCGTACCTGGACGAATGCACGACGGCACAGTCGCCGGCCCTGGCCGAACTTGCCCGCCGCACGGGCTCGCACGACTGGACGCACGTCGGTGACGACGTGGGCGTCCTGGTCGAGCAGGAGATGCTGTCCGGTCACGTCGAGGGTGCAGCGCTGCGAATGCTGGTGCGTATGGCCGGCGCGCGTCGCGTGCTGGACATCGGCATGTTCACCGGCTACTCCGCGCTCGCCATGGCCGAGGCCCTCCCGCCGGACGGTGTGGTCGTGGCGTGCGAGATCAACGCCGACGTCGCCGCGTTCGCGGCCGACAGCTTTCGAGCCTCACCGGCCGGACGGCGCATCACGATCGAGGTCGGGCCGGCGCACGCCACCCTGCGCGCGCTCGCCGCAGCGGGGGAGCGTTTCGACTTCGTGTTCGTCGACGCCGACAAGGCCGGGTACCTCGACTACGTCCACACGTTGCTCGACGACGGCCTGCTCGCGCCGGGCGGGACGATCTGCATCGACAACACCCTCATGCAGGGTGAGCCGTGGTTGTCGGGAACACCCAGCGCCAACGGCACCGCCATCACCGATTTCAACGCGGCCCTGGCCGGCGACCCGCGGGTCGAGCAGGTGCTGCTTCCGCTGCGCGACGGGATGACCTTGGCCCGCCGCGTGCACACCGACCAGGAGGCGCTGTGAGAACCACGCCGTTGCAACCGTTGGGTGTCGAGGTCTCCGACGTGTCGCTGGGCGCGATCACCGACGATGACATCTCCACCCTGCGCCGCCTGCTGGCCGAGCACGGCGTACTGGTCGTACCGGGCCAGGACGCGCTCGACGACGACGGGTTCGTCGCGTTCCTGTCCCGCTTCGGCGAACTCACCTTCACCACGGGTGAGACCCCGGTGCCCGAGACCCCGGCGCTCAACGTCATCAGCAACGTGGGCCGGACCACGCCGCCGAAGAGCTCGTTCCACGTCGACACCAGCTACGTCCGGGTGCCTCCGGTCTACACGGCGCTGCGGGCGGTGCAGATCCCGTCGCGCGGGGGCGAGACGCTGTTCAGCGACCAGTACCGCGCCTACGACACGCTGGACGCGGGCCTGCGGGAGGCGCTCGGTACGAGCACGGTCCGGCACGTCGCCACCGGCGTCGAGCTCGGCCCGGACGACGAGAGCGAGGCCGAGCACCCGCTGTTCCGGCAGCACCCGATCAGCGGGCGTACCAGCGTGTACCTGTCGACGCCGCAACGGTGCCGGTCGATCAGCGGCTTGTCCGAGCAGGACGCGACGCGCACCGTCGCGCAGCTCCTGGAGCACTCGACGCGCCCCGACAACATCCTGCGGCACGCGTGGTCGCCGGGTGACGTCGTCATGTGGGACAACGGGTGCGTGCTGCACCGGGCGGACCATGCGGACGTCACCGGCGACCGGGTCATGCACCGCGGCATGGTGGCCGGCCCGTACGTCGTGGAGCCGTCGACGCGATGAGTACGCCGCAGGCCGGTCGCGCGGCGCTGGTGGTGCAGGCGCGCACGGCGGCCACACTGGCCCTGCTGACCGCGGTGCTGCCGCTGAACGCGGCCGTCACCGCCGTTGCCGGCGTGCGGGCCCTCGTGTCCTGCGCCGAACGCGGCCGTCCCGACCGCCCGAGGACCGTCCTGATCAGCGGCGGCAAGATGACCAAGGCGCTGCAGCTCGCCCGCTCGTTCCACCGGGCAGGCCACCGCGTCGTGCTCGTCGAGTCGGGCAAGTACCGGCTCACCGGCCACCGGTTCTCCAACGCCGTCGACGCGTTCCACACGGTGCCGAAGCCGGACGACCCCGGTTACGCCGACGCGCTGCTGCGCATCGTGCAGCTGGAGAAGGTCGACGTGTACGTGCCGGTGTGCAGCCCGGCCGCGAGCTACTACGACGCCCTGGCCAAGCCGGTGCTCGAGCCGTACTGCGAGGTCCTGCACGGCGACGCGGACGTGATCGCCGCCCTCGACGACAAGCAGCGCTTCGCCGAGACCGCGGCGTCCTTCGGGTTGCCCGTCCCCGACTCGCACCGGGTGACCGCCGCGAAGGAGGTCGAGGAGTTCGACTTCGCCGGCGGCCGCCCGCCCTACATCCTCAAGAGCATCCCCTACGACCCGGTCCACCGGCTCGACCTCACGCCGCTGCCGCGTGACACTCCTGCGCGGACGGCGGAGTTCGCGCGGTCGAAACCGATGACGCCCGAGACGCCGTGGATCATGCAGTCCTTCGTTCCCGGCCAGGAGTACTGCACGCACAGCACCGTCCGTGACGGTCGGGTGCAGGTGTTCGCGTGCTGCGAGTCCTCGGCGTTCCAGATCAACTACGAGATGGTGGACAAGCCGGCGATGGCCGAGTGGGTCAGCACCTTCGTCGGCGCGCTGGGCATCACCGGACAGGTGTCCTTCGACTTCATCGAGGACGCCGACGGCGAGGTGTACGCCATCGAGTGCAACCCCCGGACGCACTCGGCCATCACCATGTTCTACGACGAGCCGGCGCTCGCGTCCGCCTACCTTGACGACGTCGTCGGTCCGCCGCTGGTACCGACCGCGCGGAGCCGGCCGACGTACTGGATCTACCACGAGGTCTGGCGCCTGGTGACCGAACCGAACCGGGCGGCGCGGCTGCGCACCATCCTGCGGGGCAAGGACGCCATCTTCGACTGGCACGACCCGCTGCCGTTCCTGCTCGAGCACCACCTGCAGATCCCGTGGCTGCTGCTGCAGAGCCTGCGCCAGGGCAAGGACTGGATCCGCATCGACTTCAACATCGGCAAGCTGGTGGAGCAGGCCGGCGACTGATGACCCTGCGCGTTCTGCACCTGGCGGGCTCGGCCGTCAGCGACTTCTTCTGCGACCTGTCCCGGCTCTACGCCGCCGACTGTCTCGCGGCGACCGGCGACCCCGATCGGTACGAGTTCCACGTCGCGTACGTGACGCCGGACGGCCGCTGGCGCTTCCCGGTGGACCTCGGCGACGCCGCGATCGACGCGGCCGCGCCGATGCCCGTGGCCGAGGCGGTGGCAAGGATCGTCGACCTGGACATCGACGTCATGGTTCCGCAGATGTTCTGCGTGCCGGGCATGACGTCCTACCGTGCCCTGTTCGACGTGCTGGGCATCCCGTACGTGGGAAACCCGGCCGACGTCATGGCCCTGACGGCACACAAGGGTCGTGCGCGCGCCGTGGTAGCCGCCCACGGTGTCGCCGTCCCGGCCGGGCAACTCGTGAGCCGCGGCGAGCAGCCCGACGTCAGGCTGCCGTGCGTTGTGAAACCGGTGGACGCCGACAACTCGGTGGGGGTCTCGCTGGTGCGCCGCCCCGAGCAGCTGGGCCGCGCCCTGAACCGTGCGTTCGAGCACTCCGACGCCGTCCTCGTCGAGACCTACGTCGAGGCCGGGCGTGAGGTGCGCTGCGGCATCGTCGAAAGCGGTGACGAACTGGTCTGCCTACCGCTGGAGGAGTACCGGCTGGACGCCGACCAGCCGATCCGGCAGGGAGCCGACAAGCTGGCCCGCCGCGACGACGGGCAGCTGCAACTCATGGCCAAGAGCGCCCAGGTCGCCTGGATCGTGGACGCGACCGACCCGGTAGTCGACGCCGTCCAGAAGGCCGCCCGGCGCTGTCACGTGGCGCTGGGGTGCCGCGACTACAGCCTGACCGACTTCCGCATCAACCCCGACGGCCGCCCGTGGTTCCTCGAGGCCGGGTTGTACAACTCGTTCGCGGAGACCAGCGTCGTGCCGACCATGGCCCGCGCGGCCGGAATCTCCACCGCCGGGCTGTTCAACGAGCTGGTAGAGCGGGCCGCAGGGCGCCGACGGTAGCCCGGGGGGCTCGGGCCAGGCCGTCAGGAGGGGTGGGCCGACCCGACGTGGGCGTGGTCGGCGACATGACTGCGGCAGTAGTGGCCGTCGCACTTGGGACACGTGGCGCGCGCGTCGAGGCGGCAGCCGCCCGACTCGCAGTCGCCGTACTCGGATGTCGGCCCGTACTTCGGGGCCGGATAGGTCGGCGAGGATCGTGCAGCAGAGGAAGGCATCGACAGCGACGCTACGCCCCGTGCCTCGTCCCACGGACGGTCGTGGGTGTCGGGGCACACCCGGGCGGGAGGAGAAGTGTCCCGCGCAGGCTGCCTCGTGCGGTCCGGGTGGCGACCGTGACCCAGGCCAGGACGAGCCCGGCGAAGACGACGACGGCGCCGTACCGGAACAGGTCGGCCCCCGTGTGCAGGGCCAGCCCGCTGGTGGCCGTCACGCATGTGCCGACGGGGAACGTGAAGGACCACCAGGTGAGCGAGAACGGCATCCCGGCCCGCGCGGTGCGCACCGTGACCGCACCGGCTACGCCCGCCCAGAGCAGGGCGAAGCCCCACACGGGAACTCCGTAGACGACGCCGAACGCCTGCAGGGCCGTCGAGTACGGGCGGGGCAGGGCCTGCGCGGCGACCCCACCGAGCAGGTTGGCGGCGGTGACGGACTGTCCCAGCGGTCCGAGCACGATCCACAGGGTCGGCACCATCCGCGGCTCGTCCACACCGTGCACGGCGAGCCGGTGCCAGATGAGAGTGATGACGACGAGCGAGGCGATCAGGGCCAACCCGAACATCGCGTAACACGCCATCAGGAGCGTGAGGCGGGCCTGGCCGGCGGGGGCGTGGGGGATGAGCAGGGCACCGGTGGAGGCCGACACCATCGGGGGCACGACCGGCATCAGCCAGCCGCCGAAGGCACTGCGCGCGGTGACGCCGTCGTGGCGGGTGAACTGCAGGTAGGGCACGACCGCCGCCGCGGCCAGCCCGAGGACGGTTCCGGCGAACCACAACACCCAGTCGACGTCGACGGCGACCCGCAGCCCCAGCACGTCCTTGCCGAGCAGCAGCGAGCCGGCCCCGACGGTGAGCAGGGCCATGGGGGGAACTCCGTAGAAGTGCGCCATCACTGGGTCGAGGTGGTGGCTGCGTGCCCGGGCCGGGTGGGTGACCCAGTGCGCGACCGTGGCCGCGGTGAGCGCGACGAGCAGTACCGCGGCGGCGGCCCAACCCACGGTGCCCAAGGTGCGCAGCCCCGTGAACTGGACGGGCAGCCCGGCGGCCGCGACCCCGACGATGCAGGTGCCCATGACCGCGGCGAACCAGTTCGGCGTGATGTTGGCGAACACCTGACGGGGTGAGTCGAGCTCGCGCAGCAGACCGAGGCGCGCGAGCGCGTGCGTTGCTGTTGCCGGTGCGACAGGTGGCGGGGTCACGGCGAGGGTGTCATCGAGGCTCGCGGTCATGACCTCACCCTGGGCGTGCCGGCCGACGTTCGGTAGCCCGCCTCGCCTTGTGGGGGCACAAGAAATGCTTGTGCCCGGGTAGCATGCCGCCATGAGCCCGGGACCCCGCATGCCTGACCTGGCCGCGTTCGAGGTCCTCACCGCCGTGTCGCGCAGCGGAAGCTTGAGCGGCGCCGCCCAGGCCGTCGGCACGACGCAGCAGGCGGTCTCGGCGCGGATCGCGGCCATGGAGGCCCAGACCGGCGTCCGGCTGGTGACCCGGTCCCCGCGGGGGTCGGAGCTGACCCCGTCCGGTGCGCTCGTCGTGCAGTGGGCCGACCGGTTGCTCCAGGTCGCGCACGAGGTGGAGACGGGACTGTCCTCGCTGCGGGAGAGCACGCGTCGTCGGGTCAGGGTCAGCGCCAGCCTGACCATCGCCGAACAGCTGCTGCCGGGATGGTTGGTGTCGCTGCGGGAGGCAGCCGAGCATCGGGGTGAGGACCCCATCGAGATCGTGCTGACCGCTGCCAACACCGACCACGTCGTGGAACAGGTCCGCGCCGGCGACGCAGACCTGGGCTTCGTCGAGGGACCACGGGTCCCCGGCGGTCTGGGTAGCCGGGTCGTCGCCCACGACGAGCTCCTCCTTGTCGTCCGCCCGGACCATCCCTGGAGCCGCCGTCGCAGGCCGATCGCCGTGGCCGAGCTCGCGGCGACCTCCCTGGTGACCCGCGAACCGGGCTCGGGGACCCGTGACTTCCTGGAGGCTGCGTTGCGGGCCGAACTGGGCGACGGGCACGCCCTGGCCCGCCCGGCGTTCGAGATGTCGACCGCCGCGAGCGTGCGCGCCACGGTGCTCGCCGGCGCCGCGCCCGCCGTGCTCAGCGGTCTCGCCGTGGCCGACGATGTCGCCGCCGGCCGGTTGCGCGTGGTCGCGATCGCCGACCTGGATCTGCGTCGCGACCTGCGCGCGATCTGGGACGGTGGCAGGACACCCCCGGCGGGAGCCGTCCGGGACGTGCTCACCCACATCAGGGCAGTGACGCGTGCCTGACATCGGAGACATCGCATGACGACAGTTCCCGTACCGGCCGCACTCGATGCCGTCCTGTTCGACATGAACTGGCCGTAGGGGGCGAAGGAGGGTTACCCAGAGTCGCAGCGCCCGTTTCTCGGGCCAAACCTCAAGGTTGGCCGCTAACTAGGGTGACCGACAGCTAGGAGTGTCATGTACCGGAGGTGTACCCCGCCAAGATCAACATGATGACTCGACATTGGTACCTGCAGAGCCGACTATCAGCCGCATGCCGTACTGGACCAAGGCCGACCTGGTTTACGAACGCAGCAAGCGCCTGATGACGACTGATGAAGTCGCCTACGAGCTATGTGTCGAACGTTCGACGCTCTACACCTGGCGCCAGAAAGGTGTCGGACCCGAAAGCTACAAATACCGCGGGGGCAGACGTGTGGTCTACAAGCGCGCTGCCGTAGACGCGTGGCTGGCAGGTCGCGAGCTGACCGACGACGAACGAAAGGAAGTGGTTCCGAACTTCGCCAAGACGGCCCCGGCCGGAGTTGCACCTCCGGACCGAGGCCTTGACCGAACCCACCTGCACATACAGGAGGAACGACCCATGAAAGACCGTACCGACGTGCCTGCCGGCTCCCCGGCTGCAGGCGCACCAATCGAGTTTCCAACATCCGACCAGGGGATGCACCCGTTCCCCGAGCATTGCCCTAAGTGGTGCGACCGCGACCAGCACCTGCAGTTCGCTGAGGAGAGCGAGGGCTTGTACACGGCCGACGAAATCAGTGCGCACTACCGTCACGGCGGTAACCACAGCCTCGCCGAGCTCCGGAACGGCGTGTCCCACGAGATCGAGCGAGACGGCCGTGGAACCTGGACGCTCACGACCCGGCAGCACCTTCGGGAACCGTGGCGTGGGCACGCGGGGATGGCTTCGCCGCCTCTGGTGGAGCTGTTCGTCACTGACCCCGGGTTGGGCAGCGGGTACCGGGCGACGCTCAACCTGACGACGGGTGAGGCGCGGGTGCTGGCGGCGCAGATTGTGGCGCTGTGCGATCGGGTGGACCTCCCATGACGGCCGCTAGCAGCTCCGATGCACCGGCATGCCCGTCGTGGTGCACCGTAATTCACAGCCCGGTCGTGGGCGGGTGGGACGTTGAGGCCGGCGCCGAGTTGTTCAAGCGCTGCCGTTTCGAGTTGCCCGTCATCGAGATCGAAGATGCTTCGAATGAGTTGGCAGTCGTTGTCGACCGTTGGGCAGACCTTGAGCAGCCCAACGGCGGCGAGCAGCAGTACCAGAGGCATGTTCAGCACGCCACGGTGGAGCTGAACGGCATGCATCTGAAGCCGGACGAGGCCAAACTGCTCGCGGCCTGGCTGAAGGAGGCTGCACAGCTCGCAGTCTCCTGACGTCACCAATTGATGACACGCTGCCCCGGCTGGACCCAACCAGCTGGGGCAGCGTTATGTCACCGCCATGATGCGATCCCCTGAACCGGTAGGTGTCCTTGAGGCGTTGCTCGTCGAGCTCCGGACGTTGAATATGAACCTGGAACGTCTTGGCCCGTCCCGTGTCCCACCTCCGCAGCAGCGGCGCGGGGACCTCGCCACCCGCATCTGGTTCTCCACCCGCCAGGCAGCTGAGTACGCCGGCTGCAACCCGCAGACCGTCGCCGAGGCGTGCCGCGTCGGGACGCTCGCCGCTGGGCAGCCGTTCGGCGGCGCTGGCGGCCGGTGGCGCATCCACCGCGACGCGCTCGACGCATGGATCAGCTCCACTTGACTCGCGGGCTTCCCGCACTCGACCTACGCTCTCGCGCATGAACCCAGTGGCGCAGTGGTACATCGATCCTGCCGATCCGACAAAGGAGCGCTACTGGAACGGGTCGAGGTGGCAGGACGGCTCAGTCAGGGATATCACGCCCGGCGCCTTGTCATTCGGCGAGGCCAGCATCGGCGCCCCCTCAACGGGGCGCGTGGCGCAGCCCTCCGAGCCAGCCAGGCTCTGGCTGGTCGCCGCCGCGTTCATCTGGCTCGTAGCACTCCTTGCCGTGATTGGAACGGTCATCGCGTTCTACAAGCTCCATCAGCACCGCGCCGGTATCGACTGCGACGACTACGGTTGCGGCGGGTTTACCTACAACTACCGGGACGCGTCTTACGGCGTTCTCGCCGGCGGCTTGGTGCAAGCGCTGGTGCTTGCGGTCGTCGCTTCACTGTGCCAAGCGATGGACAAGGTCAGAGCTGCCGGTCAGCTGACCCGCTGAAGTTGCGAGCCGCTGATCTCGATCTAGGCTCCGCAAGTGGCCAACAGATACGAGGAAACGCTGGCGCTGCGCGGCGCCAGACGTTTGCACCGTTCAGCGAGCGTGCTGGTGAGCGTGCTGACCGCCATATTCGTCGTGATCGGCATCGTCGGCATTGCACTCATCGCCGCGGGCGTCGCCGATCAGAGCAACAGAGTCGAATATCTGACGGCGGGTATTGCGGCGCTCGTTGGCCCCATCCTTAGCTCTCTCCCCGTCATTGTCTTCGGACACTGGGCTCAGGCTTACGCCCTGGATCTGCAGGTCCGCATGACCAGAACGGATGAGGATGAGGAGTTCGAGGACGATCCATCACCCCGGCGTCGACCCGGCACGCTACGTGCCACCCGTCGCCCCTAGGTCGACTGCAGACCCCGCGGCGTCTTGTTGCGCCAGCCTGCCCCGGTGACCATCTCGAGACCGGGTGGCAGCGGTAGCGGTCCGTCTGCCCAGCGGCCGACGTACCAGGCTGGGCGTGGTGGCCCGTGCCAGGTGCGGGGTTCGTTGGGCAGCTCGAGGCGGTTGACGTCGCCGCCGTGCACCCAGTTCGGCTTGGTCAGAGCGTGCGCCGGCACCCAGGCCGCGACCTCGAGCTCGTCGTCCTGGTCTACGAGGCGGACGCGCATCGCAACGCAGCCGTACCAGCCGGTGGTGTGGTGGCCCCAGGCGAGCAAGAACCCAGAGCCGGGCGGCTGGTGAAGGTGGACCGCCAGCGCCATCCCACGATTAGAACACACGCACTAATACACGGGGTTGGTGCACAGGTGTGGATTACGAGGCTGCCCAGATGATCAGTCCCACCACTCCGACAGC
Organism: uncultured Jatrophihabitans sp.; assembly: GCF_964252635.1. Classification (GTDB taxonomy): domain Bacteria; phylum Actinomycetota; class Actinomycetes; order Mycobacteriales; family Jatrophihabitantaceae; genus Jatrophihabitans. Next base: position 16,642 of record NZ_CAXUNP010000003.1, on the reverse strand, counting down.
AAGCCCAAGCCAGACAACCGGCTGCGCTCCCCGCGATACCCGACGGTTGAAGTCGGCCAGTCCCGGAAAGCGGCTCGAGTTGGTCGCGCTGTCAGACCCCATGCGCAAGACGGCCGACAGACTGACGAACGCGATCAGTCCGCCCACCATTGCGGTGATAGGACCGACACCCTGCACAGCGGCCATCAGCCGTCGCCGAAATCAGCCGTGGGCCCGTACTGGCCTGCGGGCGGCCCGTCCTCGCTGCCGTAGGCCTCGCTCTGCTGGTCCGCTTCAGCCGGCGTCTCGGCCGGTCGGGCGTCATCCCCATCAGGTCCAGGTTGCTGCGGCTCAGACACGCCAACGTCTGTACCCGGCTCGGCCAGGTTCACACCACGGCCCGCTCAATCTGAGCGCGCAGCGCCTGGTGGTCGATACCGCGCCGCTTCGCCTGCGGGCCCCGCAGTACACGCTGCAGGTCGGCCCGCAGGTACAGGTAGACGCGGCCGTTCGGGTGCCGGGTGTTCGGCAGCAGCCCCTCGTCCCGCCACGTCTGCACCGTCATCCGCGACCGGCCGGCGAACGCCATCGCCTCGGCCATCGTCAGCCATTCCCGCTCGCCCACCGGCAGCTCGAGCACGGCCAGCGGGTGCGGTCGCCAGCCGGCCGGGTGCCGATCCGGTGGGATGCCGACCACGAGTGCGGGGCGGCCGTCGCCGAGCCGGGCCCGGGCCGCGGCCACCCGCTTCGCCACGGTTTGCTGGTTGATGCCGAGCGCTGCTGCGATCTCGACCCGAGTCCAGCCGGCCTCGACGATGGCCAGCATCAGTACTCCGGTCGCGGCGACCGCCCGCCGCCGTCGGTCCAGCCCGTCGGCCAGCAGCTCAAGACCCTGGGCACGGTGCAGCTGATCCACGACGTCCGGTGGCAGCGAGCGCACGACGTGATGGTGGCACGACAAGCCAGGACGAAGTCGGACGTGTAGCGTCCAGCAAACTAGTGACGGGAGAGTTGGGCGTGGTGAGGAAGCATCGGCACACCCACGAGGCGGCAATGCGGATTCGTCGGTGACGGGCCCAGGAACGACACCGGCTAGCCGTCCGCCCTCGCATCTGTACTACGTGCGCACATGGGCTGCCGCAGGGTTGGGGGGCGCCAGCGATACGCAGCAAGTAGAAGTAACTGCCTTCGCGAAGGTGGCGACGGCAGCTCAACCTTACGTCGTGGTCAACGAGTTGGTTGCCGCTCGTCTGGGTGCTGTACTGGGCTTGCCGGTCCCACCAGGAGCGGTGGTTCCGGCGGCAGGCGGGGCTGCATCTTGGATGACGATGAGCTTCCTGCCAAACCCCGGGATGCTTCCGATGATCAATCCGGGTGACGCCTACGCCGCTCACCCCTCGCTTTGCGCCGGCGTTGCCGTATTCGACCTGCTCATCGCGAACAGAGATCGCCACGCCGGCAACTTGGCTCTCACAACCGGCCCTGTACTGCACGTGGGTGGGCCAGCCGACGCGTCTCGGCTCGAGGTATTTGATCACTCGCACGCTCTGGCATACGCGACCAAGACCAACGTCCCGGTCTATCTAACGGAGATACAGGGCAGTTTCGTAATTTCCGGCGCGGAGCCCGCAGCTCCTGGTGCTCGTTGTGCTGTACTCGACAGCTTGACGTCCGTGTCAGACGTATGGGCTTGGTGTTCAAGGGTTCAATCGATGTTGACCGACGAGGTCATCGATGAGATCTGCATGGAGGCGGGCATGCTCACATCCGACTTCGACGCGGCCGCCGCGAAGGCCTTGAGAGTCTTCCTCAAACATCGTCGGGACAGCCTCAAGCCCCTTATTCTTGCGAATAAGGTAGAGTTCAAGGGCATACCAGATACTGATTGGCCCGCGACGTCATGACCAGTTCCGTGCAGATCTACCTTATTCAGCACGCTGGTGACTGGCGTCGGCGTGAGCCGCGCAATGTCGGCGTTATAGCCACTGATGGTGACGTATCTGAACTTCGGATCGTAGATCCAACGGTGACCCGCGGCCCGCAGAACGCTGTACTGGCTTACACAGACGACACCTTCGTACAATGGCATTCTTACTGGACGAAGACGTTTGAACAGGCCAAGGGCACTGATGCGATTGATTGCGTGATTGCGAATCAAAAGCAGACTTACCCAATCGTGGCGATAGGTGAGTTCTTTGGCGAGAATCACCGCCCTATAGCTGCGCTTGCGGATCAATACTTTCAAGAACTGGTCTTGCCTCCCGCTGCGGGGCAGCCTACTGAGGGGCGGCCTCTTGACCGTGTCTTGAAAGACTCCGGACTGGCGCAATCTCCACATTTGCGTCGCGGATTTCAGGTCCCGGCGGTTCGGCTTTCTGCTGCTGTGCCAATTACTTTCCCGATCGCATGGGAGAACGGTCGTACTTCGGTAGTGCAGACGATTCTGCGCGGATCTGGTGACGACACAGTTCAAGGGTCTCTGTGGAAATTTGACCATATTCCAGATGACTTCGGCCGAGTCGCAGTGGTCGACCGATACATTTACAACCGGGCCCAGCCTCTGGTCAAGCTACTGCGGTCGACTGCAGATGTTGTCAATCTCGAGGACCCGGCGGCTGGCAGCGCGCTGCGGAAAGCCCTAGGTGCTAAATAGGTCTTCCGTTTCTACCAGTCCGCGGGAGGGCTGACGATCGCGCCATCGCTGCTCGGCGTTCTACGGTTCCTATCGTGGGCGCATGGCCCGGCACCCGACGATGCGCACAGCGGACGGGCGCTGGACGGTCGAGGTGCTCACCACGCGGGGCGGGCAGGCGTTCCGGGTGAAGCGCCTCGACCAGATCCCCGCGTCAGGATCCGGGCTGCCGACGCACGGCACACTGGTGCGCACCATCGGTGAGGTCCGGGAGCTGCTGGGCGACTCGTTCGCCACACTTGCTGAGGAGCGTGGGCAGCGCTTCGAGGGCGGCCGGTGACCTCTGAAGGGCTGGCGCTGGTGCTGCTAGTGGCCGGCGTCGGTCTAATCGTGTGGTGGTGGCTCGACCGACGACGCTAACGCACGTAACCAAGTCCCGGGATGTGTCGTTAGTCCGAATTGAGGCGGCGCTGCACCGGACAGGACCCGGCGCAACGCCGCTTCGCACTGTCTACCCAGGCGGGAGTGGCCAGAGCCAGGTGCCTCGTGTCGGCTTTGAGCTGAGCCCTACCAGGCCTCGTCGTGGGTCTGGTTCCATCGGTCGAACTGGTAGCCGGTCAGCATGGCGCTTGGGGCTCCGCGTGCGTGCTGCCAATTGAGGTAGGCGTCCAGCAAGCGCAGATACCCCTCGGTTTTGCTATCACCGCCCACGAAATTTTCGACGAGGCGTTCCCCGCCGTAGACGGCCATCGGATCTTGGCCAATCAAGGCATCTGCGACCGCCGTAGCGAGTCCGTCTGAGTCGCGGTACGACCAGTCGAAATACGGCGCGATGTATCGCGGATAGGTGTCCGCGTCCTGCCTATGGTTCATCTCGATTTCGCCGAATTCCCGCATCAGCTGCACGAAGTTTGTCGGCAGCCGACGGCCTGAACTGCGGTTACTGGACGGCGGCGGGAGGTGCGGGTTCAGTTCGAACTGACGCTTGCGTCCAAAGAGGGCCACCGGCTCCTATCGCAGGTCGATATGTGCGACAGACTGTAGCCGGTGGCACCGAGGTGCTGGATAGCGAACGCCGGGCGGGAGCTCGTATCCCCCGATGACGGTCCGCCGCCCGGCGACGCAACGGCAGGGTGACCCGCGCTAGTGATCGACTAACGCAGGTCTCACATCTGGCTCAGCGGACGCCTGCGGCGAACGCGAGGGCGAACTGTTCAAGCAGTTCCGAGCCGAGGTCCAGAGCTGCCGCGTACTCCGGGAACGTCGACGCAGCCAGCGAGACCTGAAACGCCTCGAGCGAATCTAGGTAGGGGCGGCGGACGGCCGGCGTCGGAGGGTCCTCGTCACCTCGAAGGGCAGCCACTGCAGCTCGCAGACGGGTCTTCGCCTGTTCGGCCGCAGGCTGCCACTCGGCGGCGTGGCCTTTCTCCCGAACCTCGTCGCCGGCCCAGCCAGCCTCAACCGCGACCTGCTCCATCGCCGCCTGCAGCTCGTCGAGGTGCGATTCGACGCGGGTGTGCCACTGCAGGAGCAGCTGTTTAGGGCTAGGCATCAAGGGTCCTCTCGTCGGTCATCAGCGGCGTCCGTGGTTCTTGACAACTGCTAGCTTCTTCAGCGCTTGAGCGATGGCGTGCTGGTTACCACTGGCCTGAGCCTCGGCTAGCGCGATGATCGCGGCCATCAGCTGGGAGATGTCTCGCGACTGGTTCTCCACGATGTGCGTGAGCTGCGGCACGGTCTGGTTGAACTTGTCCAGCACCGCCTGCGACGACGCCGACGCCACCGAACCGGTGAACCTGGCATACGCCTGCCCAGCCTGAGCGAACGCCCCCGGCGAACCTTTCGACAGGGCCTGCAGGGTGGCGGTCTGACCGAGCGGAGCCAACGCGTTGATCAACGCCAGCTCCTGCTTGTTTTTCCCAGCCCGCTTCCGCAAACCCGCCAGCTCAGACTGGTACGCCAGGTTCGTCCCGGTCGCGCCCTTGGCCCCGGTGATGAAGTCGCCGGTGGACCCGAACGACCCAAGATCGAACGCGCCGGACAGAGTGCCGGAGATGCCGGACTGGTAGTCCTTCATCGACGCCAGGCGAGTCTGGTTCGAGATCAACCCGGTCTGCTGCTTCTCGACCCCGGCGGCTTCCTTCCGGATCCGCGCCAAAGCCCCGTCCGACCCGCCAGCCTTGTCTAGGTCGGAGAGCATCGTCGCCACCGCAGTCTTCGTGTCCGCGACCGTCCCCAGCAGCGCCTTACGCAACGCGTTCGCGTCCGACCCGTTGATCTTCACCCGCAGATTCGCGAGCTGCTTCGCGGTCGTCTTACCGATCCGCCCCTGCGCGTTCTGCGCGGCACGCAGCGACGCGTACTGCTGACCGTCAAAGATCCACACCTTCTGCCGCTTGCCCTTGGCGTTCTTGGTGTAGCCGGTCGTGATGTCACCCGGGTCAGCGCTGACCGCCAACTTCCCGGACTTCAGCTGCTTGTAGATGGCTGCTGCAGCGTTCATGCGCTGGCTGCGAGCATCTCCTGACGAACGCTCGTAATGAGCGTCGACGTAGGCGGCAGCGGCACGAGCCGACGTGGCATGCCGAAGCACGTTCAGCGTGTTGTCGTACTTCCCGCCCGATAACTCGCGCTTGATCATCGCCAGCTCGGCCTTCTGGGACGTCGGAGAGACACCCATGCGTCGGGCCAGCGCCTGCAACGCAGTCCAGCGGGATCCTTCCCACTGCTGGAACCCGTGGGCGCCTTCCTTCGGGTTGTACGCCTTCGTCGAGAACGTACCGCCGGTTTCGATCTGACTGTTGCCCGCGAAGCCTGCCGCGCCAGCCAGGGTCGCGCCCATCGAGCGCAGCAACGCAATGATGGCCGACTTGTTAGCAGTGCCAGACGCAAAGCCCGGGATTTTGATGCCGAGACGGCCAGCAATCCCAACGGACTGTTGGTTGCTGAACACGTGCACCTTCGAGCCGCGCTTCTGCACCAACTCAGGACGCGAACCGGCGCCCCCCTCACCGACCCACGACAACCCTTCGGGCATGCCGCCGCCTGTAGCGCGGCCCTCGAGCTGGGCCTGCTTGTCGGCCTGCACGTTGAAATGGAAGGTGCCTGACGGGATCTTCGCGAGCAGCGCGTTCAGGCGAGCTGTGGCCTGCGAGGTACTCACGTTGACGTTGTGCGGCCTCGCCAAGTTGCTCAGCGAGCCCAAGGCCTTGATGGCGTTGCGGTCCATCCCGGCGATGGTCCCGCTAGCGCCCGAGGCCGCAGCCTTCGTGCCGGCCAGCCCGTTCACTGCATCGTGACCGGCCTGACCCATCGAGTTGAGCTTGCCGACGGTGCCGCCAGCGGTGCCTGTCAGCTTCCCCAGACCAGCGTCGATGTTCGTCGCGGCAGTCTTCGCGGACTTCAGCTGACCAGACACCCCGACCAGACCGTTAGCCAGCTTTCCGGCAGCGTTGGACGCGTCCGTCTGAGCCTTGGTGAGCGGCTTGTGGGCTGCGGTCGCGGCGTAGGCCGACAGGGTCGCGCTGGCCATCGCACGCTGCACCGTTGTCAACGCGGTGGTGTTGCCTTCAGCTGCCAGGGTCAGGGTGCGCTGGGAAATCCCCAGCTTGAGGCCGGCGGTGTACAGCCCGTTCTGTTGCAGCGAGTTGGCCACCAGTGTCTGCGTGTTCTTGCCTACGGCGTCGTTGTCGTCCTGCATGGCCTGCGTTAGGCCCTGAATCTTCGGGATCTGCTTGTACGCCGAGTCGCCCGCCGAGAGGAATTGCGTGGCGAGCGTCGACAGGCCACCAGCGAGACCGCCGACCACGGCCCCCAGCGCGCCGCCACCGGACCCGAAACCAGTGGCGGCACCTGCCGCTGCGGAGCCGAGGACGCCCAGCGCCTGCTTGGCGCCGCTGGCGTTCGCGGTCAGCGTGCCGATCGCGACGCCGAGGGCAGCACCGCCGACTGCGCTGGACACGCCTCGCATGGCCGTGCCGACTCGTGCTGCCGTCGTCTCGGTCGCCCCGGCGACGGTCGCAAGCCGCGTCCCCACCCCGCCGACAAAGGTTCCAATGCCTCGGCCGACCAGGGCAAGGCGGCTGCCGAGGGTCAGCACAGGCCCAAGAGCTGCGACGAGGCCGGCCGACCACAGCAGCACCTTCTTCTGGGTGCCGGACAGGTGGTCGAACCACGACACTGCGCTACTCAGGCTGCTGACCATCTTCGACAGGCTGGGGATAAGGGCGGTGCCGATCTCGACCCCGAGGACCTGCAGCGACGCCTTGGCTTTGTCCAGCTTGACCGACAGTGTTCCCTGCGTCTTCGACCAGCCGAGCACGTCCGCACCCGACTTGCGAGCGGCAGCGCCGATCTCGTCGGTGGTCTTTTTGAAGTAGCCCGCCGATTCGCCACCGAGGGACAGAGCGGTACGCAGACCTTCGGCGCCGCCGAGCATCTTCTGTAGCTGCGTCGCCGCGGTCGAGACGGTCGAGTTACCGGACTTCAGCTGGTTCGAGAACCCCTGACTCGACTTGTACAGCGCCAAGAACTGCAGCGCCGACGCGCCAGCCTGACCGCCAAGGGATTTCGCGTAAGCCTGATAGTCCTTGATCGAGACGTTGCCGTCGCGCAGCCCCTTGGACTGTTTGGCCAGCGTGCCTTCGAACGTGCCGGCCATGGTGTTCAACGATTTGGTGGCCAGCTGGGCCTGTTTGAACGCTGACACCACGACTAGGCCGCCCTTGGACGACTTGGCCAGCGCACCCTCGACGATATCGAGGGTGCCGCTGATGCCGCGCTTGCCGAGGTTCTTCTGCAGGTCGACGGTGTTGATGCCGAGTTGCTGCATGGCCTGCGATGCGACGTTGTTCTGGCCGGCGAGGTTGCGCAGCAGGTTCGCGAGGTCCTGGGTGGCTTCTCGAGCTGACGTGCCGTGCTGGGTCAAGGTGGCGACCGCGCCGCCGACCTGCGCGAACGACACGTGCAACGCCGACGCGATCGGCAGCACCGTCGACAGGGCACCGGCGAAGTCCTGCATCGTGGTCTTCGCCCGACCGGACGCCACGATCAGTTGGTTCTGGTAGCCGACCGCGCCCTTCGCTGAGGCGCCGTAGGACATCATCACCGATGTCAGGGCGTTGGTGGCTGTGCCCATGTCGACGTTTTCGGCCTTCGCGCCCTGAGCAGCCGCCTTGAGCACGAGCAGCTGGTCCGCGGCTGACCACTTCCGGCCGCCGGCCTTCGCCACCGTGTAGATGCCTTCGGACAGGTCGTCGAGGCTGGTCCCCGTTGATTTGGCCATGCCCATGATGCCCTTGGAGATCGCCTGCGTCTTGGCTGCGGTCTCGCCGCCCGCGGTCTGGATGAGGGTCATGGACTTCTGGAACTTGGCTGCCTGGTCCACGCTGACCGCGCCCAGAGCAACCAGGGGCAGCGTGGCACGCTTTGTCAGCACCGAGCCGGCCTTGCCTACCCCGGCCAACGACGCCGACATGCTCTTGGTGGCCTTGCCGGTCGACGCGGCAGCCTTATCGGCAGCGCCCGCCACACGCAGGAACGCGGGCGACGCGCCGTCGCGGGCGGCAAGGTCCCAGACGAGCCCAGCCAGAGCGGCCATCAGCGGTACCCGCCCTGGATCCGGGCGCCGACACGGTTGAGCTCAGCCACGATCAACGGCGTGATTTTCACCGACTGCGCCCGCCACGTGTCGGACCACCAACCCTCGGCCGGGCTGTAGGTCTGGCTGGTCCACTGCCAGTAGCTGCGGTCGTAACCCAGCATCGACGGCACAGGGTGGCGCCACGTGCCGGTATCGGTGCGCTGGGACGCCTTGCCGCGGATCCGGACACCGGCCGTGCGTGCTCCGGACGTGACGGAGACGTTGATCTTCTGGTCGGCCTCGTACTCGTTCAGTCCGCCACGCTTGGGCAGACGATCACGTGCCGCCTGCCGGACTTCAGGAATACCGGTTCGTGCGCCAGCTCGAAGGGCACGGTTCATTTCAAGCTGTAGACCGCGCTGACCCTCAGCTCGAAGCTGAGCAGCGATAGCGGCTAGGCGCTGTGAGGCGTTGGACTGGGTCACGATGCCTCACCAGTCCCGCGGATGATCGTGAGCGAGCGCGATGGGGTAGCTGACGCCAGCACCAAGAGGTGGCGTGCGTCGACCGTTCGCGACCCGGGCACCCTTCTGCGCGGCGGCCCGCAGGTTGCACGGCACACACTCCGGTCCGCGGTAGACCGTCCGGTCGTGGTCGTCGTGTCCGAGGTGCCACGGCTTGCCGGGCGGCAGCCAGTCACCGCAGCGCCAGCAGTAGGCTCGGCCCGCATCGACCTGACGCTGGCCTGCGGCGCGTCGGGCACGATGTTCAGGCGACGCGTATTGCCGGCGACGCTCGACAGCCGCGGGCGTGTCGGCTCGTCGCCGATGCCACCCGCTGGTGTTGCCTCTGCCCACACCACGACCAGCCGTCAGCTCGCGGCCACGCTGGTGGCTGTGGCCAGTCGCTTCTCGACAGCGTCGATCTCGGGCTGGAGCTCCGCCAACCTGCCCTGACCACCAGAAATCATTGCGCGGCCCTCGGCCACGCGTTGGTGTTCGAGGACGACCGACCGCCTCAACGCGTCCGCGTACTTCTCGTCCTTCCGCAGGCAACCGATCGAGCAGTAGTCGCCCACCGCCGATGGGCGGAAGTCGACGGGACACACCCGCAGCTGGGCCGGCGCGGTCTTGTTCATGCGCTCACCTGCTCAGTCGGTTCCGGATTGGACAGCGACTTCTGCACCCAAGCCGAGAAGTCCGTCGCGGCCTGTTCCTGCGCGGTCGGCCCGTCCGGCGCGACGATGGCCTGCAGTTCGGGGTCTGAAACCCGGTCCAGCTCCGCCGGCCGCGACGGGGAGAAGTGCGCGACGTCCATGAACCGCTGCTGCGGATCGTTCAGGTTGGCCTGCAGCTCGCCCAACTGGGTCAGCGCCTGCCCCGTCGAGGGCACCGCGGCCATGTAGTCACGCAACGGCTCGGACCATCCGTTGTCGCTAGCCACCTTCGCAAACGCCTGCGCCATCAGCGTGTCACCCGTCTCGAGCGCCGACGCCAACTTGTACTTCGCCACCGCCGGGTCATCGATGCCCTCGGCACGGGACAGCGCATCGCGATACGACATCGCCTGGATCGGATCGGACGGGACACCGAACGCGGTACGCGTCAGCTCCTTGACCCGCTGCTGCTTGCGCCACGCATCGTCGCCGCTGACCTTCGCCAGAGCATCCCGGTACTCGAGGTACACCGGAGCCATCCGCTCGACCTTGCCCTGCTGACTCAACCGGCCATCCGCACTGATCTGCGCGAACTGGCCCTGGAACCGCTCATGCAACGCCTGCGCCTGCTCTCGTGCACTCGTCATGCTGCCGCCTCCCGATATCTGGCCACGAATTCATCCGCTTCACGACGACCGATGCGCCACCGGCCATCCGCCTCCTGCCGACCATGCAACCGGCCGTCGTTCAGCGCCCGAACCACCGCACGAGTCGTGATGCACAGCCGCCCGGCCACATCACTCGTCGTCACTTCCTCCTGCACGACCAACTCTGAAGCAAGTTCCGGGGTCGGCGCTGGTTTGGTTCCGACCCCGGACGCGGACTCCATGGCGGCCAGCGACAACGCGACCAGACACGCATCAATCAGTGGATCCGTGTTGCGATGACGCGCCGGCAAGTCCCGCAGACCAGCCTCGGTGTATAGCCACGACAGGAACCGTTGCGGAAACACACACACCCGAGCTCCGCGGTCACCATGCAGGTACTGCTCGTGACTTGGCCTCACGACACCACCGCCGCAGCGACACCCCTGGGGGCCCACCCCGCTGCCCACCTCGGGCGATTGACCCGCCAATACGCATCGATATATTCACGCGTTTTTTTCCAAGAATCGGAGAGAGAGACGGCATGACGGGCGGGTCCTGGCCGGCAGAGACGCCTAAGAGGGACCCCCAGGGGTGTCTGATGGCCGATTTCGGTGCGGTGCCCCCGGTTGGCTGCACAAAAAAGCCGAATGGGCGGGTGATCCGTGGTCTGAGCCAGCAGGGTGGGCGCCCAGGGGTCGTCTTCAGGTGACTTGGGGTGGCTCCGCTGGTGTTCGCAGGTCGGGCAGCCGTTGCCCTTGCGGTTCACGGTCTGCTCGGGGTGTTCGGGGCAGCGGTACTCGGGCATCAGGCCACCGCCGGTAGTGAGTCAGCGACGAGAGCGGCTTGTGCTGGTGCTCTTCTGTCGATGCGCCGTTGGGGTTGATCGCTGGTGCGGAGCACACGGACGTTTCGCTCGTGGTCGTGGGTCTTGCGTGTGCGGTCTACTGCCTCGTGCTCACCGAGGTTCGCGCTTCTTTCTTTGAGTTCGCCACCACGTGGCGCGCAACTCGGGGTAGTTGCGCGTACTAGATGGCGCGCAACTCGGTCAGTTGTCTGCCATTCGTGGCGCGCAACTTCGCCCGGGATCTGCACGATGTACCTTGCTCGTCGACCGTGGCCTCCGTGTACTTCGTGACGCAGCCATGCGGGTTCTTCGCACGCTCGTGCCAGGTGTCGGTCGACGGTGCGGAGTGGCAGCCCGGTGGCGTCGGCGAGTTCCTCACGCCAAGCGTGCAGCACACCGTCAGCACTGATGGGCAAGCTCAGCAGCGTGGCTTTGACGGCGCGCATGCCGGACGGAAACGAGGTGGCTTGGACTGCGGTGCGCCACTGCTGGCGCCGGCTCACCACAGCGCTGTCCTGTACTCGACGTGGTGGCCGTCGACTTCAAGCGCTACGAGGAGGTCGTCGATCCGCTTGGCGCTGACGAGGTACACGCCGAGCTGGTGGTTCCACTGCCAAGGGATGTTGTGGCGCTGCAGAACCGGGTGAATGACACGGATGGATCCGCGGACTGCTGCAGTGTGTTTGCCGTAGGACCAGGCGTCGATGGTGTGCGGCCGGGCGCGCCGCTTCGTGGCGGTCACGACGCGTACCTGAGCTGCTGCAGTTCGGCGAAGGTCGGCTGCTTCAGGACCTTGCTGATGGGCTTGACCATCGCGGACCACTGCGCGGCCATGTCGAGCTCGGCCTGCTTGTAGCCCAACTGCCTATTGACCTCACCGATGTAGGCGAGCTCACCGATAGACAGCGTGATCGTGGTGCCGTTCCTCGTCATGCTGCCGCACCGCCTACCCAGACGGTGATAACCGAGCCCCCACGACTTGTCCGGGCCGATGCTCGGTATCCGATCTTCCGGATGACTCCCTCACGGTGCAGCGCCATGAAGATGCCGCCGGTGCCGTTGCCGACGTCGGGCAGCCCGTACTTCTCCTGCAGCGTGTCGGCCGCGATCTCCGAGCCGTCGGCTGCTTCCTTGCGGATGGCCTGCTCCCACCAGTACCTGTTCAAAAACATGGTGGCGTCGGCGGCGACGATCGCGCCGTGGTCGTCGGTCGGTGCCATAATGGTGGTGGTCGTGGCGACCAACTTGGCGGCGCTCTCTTGGCGGGGGGCGCCGCGGTCGTGTCCGGGGCTCATCACGCGGCCTCATTGCCGGTGCCCGGGTACTGCGCGATCCACGCTCGCACCTCGTCGGCGTCATACAGGACCCGGCGGGTGCCGGGCGGTCGGTACCAACGTGGCCCCTTCTCGTGCTCGCGCCACTTCTTCAATGCGGCCACCGACACGCCGCAGTGCGTTGCGGTCTGTTCGGTTGTCATGAACATGGGTCACTCTCCTGTCCGACTAGGTCAATATCGACCTAATCAGCGAAGCACGGCGACCCGGCGACAAGGAAGTACTTGACCTAATCGATCTGGTTGTGCGAACCTAATCGCCATGCGACCGAAGTTTGAGCTAGCGACCGGCAACGCCGGGTGGGTTCGCGCCAGCGATCCGGACACCGGGATGGCTGTCTACCTGCGACTCGTCCGCGACAGCCGGGGGCAGCTGCAGGTCAGGGAGCTGTTCGTGGATGGCAGCGAGAGCGGGCCGATTACGCCCGCGGTTCTCAGTGATGTACCGCTGCGCGAAATTCAGGTGCTGCTGAACGCCCAGGATGCACAGTTTCAGGACGTGTTTGACGTAGAGCTCGGGCTTGCCGCCCCGGTAGGCGGCCCAGCAACCGGCTCGACTCTGAGCGTCCTCGCGTCACATTTCCGCACGCGATTCGGTTCTGCCGCGTCCAAGAACAATTGGTGCGCCGTCGCGCAAACATCACTCGAGAACGGCGACCCGATCGCCAAAAGGAAAACCGGCCCGGCGAAAGATCGTCCTGTCGACTACGTCTTACCGGCCCCGCCCGGGGCTGACGGATTGTCGGACGAGTTCTTAGGCCGAGTGGCACGTGCACATGCGGCAGCGGTCGCCAGGGGCGAAGCACCGAATCAGGCCATCGCCAAGCAGATCGCGACATCGCATCACACGGTTGCTCGGTGGGTCCAGGAAGCACGCAGGCGCGGCGTCATGCCGAAAGCTAGTGCGAAGGGGTCTAAATACTGATGGCTAGCGTTGAGAAGCGAATCCGCAATGGCCGGACGCGTTGGTACGCCCGCTGGCTGGACCCAACTGGCGCACCGCGATCTAGGACGTTTGACCGTAAGCTCGACGCCGAACGCTTTCTGACGACCGTTGAGTCGTCGAAGCTCATCGGCGCCTACGTTGACCCGAAACAGGCTGCACGCTCCTTCGCCGACGTCGCCGAGCAGCACTGGGCAGCGCACGCGCATACTCTTGCCGCAGACACCACGCGGCCGACGAAGCGCACCAGGCTGGACCGGCACATCCTGCCGGTCCTGGGTCATCACCCAGTCGGCGCGATCAGACCTTCGACGATGGCCGCGGCCATTGCGACCTGGTCGCGCACACTGGCGCCGGGCACCGTCGGGCAGACGCTGCGACAGGTGCGGCAAATCCTCGACGCGGCCCTGGCCGACGGGCTGATTGCATCCAATCCGGCCAAAGCGGTCAAGCCGCCGACACCGCCCCGCCGACGTGACGTCCACCTGACCGACGAGGACGTTGCTGCGGTACTCGCGGCGACGCCGGGGGAGTACCGCGCCTTGGTCGTCGCACTGGCCGGGCTCGGACTTCGGATCAGCGAGGCGTGCGGGCTGTTGGTCTCCGACGTCGACTTCATGCGCCGCGTCGTGCGCGTGCGGCAGCAGCGCCGGCCGGACGGCACGCTGGGTCAGCTCAAGACGGAGGCGAGCTCTCGCGAGATCCCGGCCGTCGACCAGGTGCTCGAAGCGCTCGCCGAGCAGACTCGCATGTGGCCGCGCCGGGACGGGCTGCTGTTCTCCACCGCGGCCGGCCGACCGCTCAGCAAGTCGGTGGCCGGTCACCTGTTCGACCGCCTTGAGGTAGCAGCAGGCCTGACGGTGTCGCCGCACTCACTGCGGCACTACTTTGGCGCTTCGCTGATCTCGGGTGGGACGTCGGTGGTCGCCGTCTCCCGTTGGCTGGGTCACTCGTCGCCCGAGATCACCTGGCGTGTGTACTCCTACCTCATGCCCAGCGACGACGAGGTTGGACGAGCTGCGATGACTGAGACCATGCGCCGCCTGGTTCCTGACGTGTACCAGATGTGTACCGACGAGGCGCTCAAGTGACCGAGAGCCCAGTAAATACGGGCGCCCAGCTAAAGGGGGTGCTGTTCGACATGGACGGCACCCTGCTGGACTCGGAGAAGGTGTGGGACGTCGCGCTGGACGACCTCGCGCAGCGCCTGGGCGGACGGCTCTCGACGCAGGCCCGGGTCGCCATGATCGGGTCCAACCTGGCCCGGTCGGTGGGGCTCGTGCACACCGACCTCGGGGTCGCCGCCGATCCTGGCGACAGCTCGGCCTACCTGCTCGACCGTGCCGAGGGGCTGTTCCGGACCAGCCTGGTGTGGAAGCCGGGCGCCCTCGAGCTCTTGATGCACTGCCGCGCGGCCGGCATTGCGACCGCGCTGGTCACCTCGACCGTGCGCCGACTGACCGACATCGCGCTCGACACGATGGGCCGGGAGCTGTTCACGGTCAGCGTCTGCGGTGACGAGACGGCGCACGCAAAACCGGCGCCCGACCCCTACCTGCGCGCGACCGTATTGCTGGGCGTGCCGGCGGGCAACTGCGTGGCCGTCGAGGACTCGCCGACGGGGATCGCGAGCGCGGAGGCCGCGGGCTGTGCCGTCATCGCGGTGCCGAGCGAGACCACCGTCGACCCCGAGCCGGGCACCTGGGTGCGCGATTCGCTGGTGGGCCTCACCGTCGAGGACCTGACCGGGTTCGTGGCGTCGCGCGCATCACGACGGTGAGGGCGGCACCGCGTCGCGGGGATCGGTCAACACGGCGTCCTGCGGGAACGGGGGCGGCGTGCCGCCCCAGGCGGGGCAGTGCGCCTTGAAGTCGCACCAGTCGCACAGCCGGCTCGGGCTCGGCCGGAAGTCGCCGGTCTGCATGGCCCGCTGGATCGCGGCCCAGATCGCCATCAGCGTGCGCTCGAACCGGGTCAGCTCGTCGGCGTCGGGGGCGTAGCTCAACGTGTCCTGGTCGGCGAGGTACATCAGGCGCAGCTGGCGGGGCACGACGCCGCGGGTGCGCCACAGCACCAGCGCGTAGAACTTCATCTGGAACAGCGCCTTGGCCTCGAACGCCTCCCGCGGGGAGGCGCCGGTCTTGTAGTCGACGACGCGCAGGTCACCCGCGCCGGACACGTCGAGGCGGTCGACGATGCCGCGCAGCCGGACGCCGTCGACGATCACCTCGACGCGCTCCTCGCGGGCGGCGGGTTCGAGGCGGGCCGGATCCTCGAGGGCGAAGTAGTTGCCGAGCAGGGTGGCGGCGGACGCCATCCACTCGGCGAACTCGGCACCGTCGGCGTCCGCCTCGAACAGGGTGGCGACGGCGGGCTCGGCCTCGCGCACCTGGGCCCAGGCCTCGGGCAGCATGCTGCGCGCGGCCTCGACCGTCCGTTGGGTCGCCGGCAGGTCGAACAGCGAT
This sequence comes from uncultured Jatrophihabitans sp., assembly GCF_964252635.1. Taxonomy (GTDB): domain Bacteria; phylum Actinomycetota; class Actinomycetes; order Mycobacteriales; family Jatrophihabitantaceae; genus Jatrophihabitans. The sequence goes on along the minus strand of NZ_CAXUNP010000003.1, from coordinate 1,062 downwards.
TCCAACACCGAGTGCACCATGGTGCCGCGGACCGCGGCCCTGGACGGCTGCTCGGGCAACCGGTCGACGCAGCGGTAGCGGTACAGGAGGGGGCAGCTCTTGAAGTCGGCCGCGCGGGACGGGGACAGCGACCCGAGGACCACCGGGGGCAGTGCCCCGCCGTCGATGGGGGAGAGCTGGTCGGTCGCCGGGTCGCTCACCTGAGTCATGTCCCGAAGGCTAGGGGCAGCCTCCGACAGTTCCGGGAGGTCGGGACGCCGGTGTCGTCCCGCCGGTGCGGTCACGGGCTGCCGAAGCGCGACAGCGGCCACACGATGAGGAAGGCCCGGCCGACGATCTTGGACTGCGGGATGGGCCCGAAGTCCCGGCTGTCCTCGGAATCGCAGCGGTTGTCGCCCATGACGAAGTACTCGTCCATCGGCACCCGCCACTGCGACGTGCGGGTGTGCGGGGTCGACGGGGCGGGGCCGCACTTGTCGTTGATGTAGTTCTCGGTCAACCGGGTGCCGTTGACGTACACGATGCCGCGGCGCAGCGAGACGATGTCGCCGGGCAGCCCGATCACCCGCTTCACCAAGGTCTTGTACGGCTCCTTCCAGGTGTCCGGCCGGTCGAACACGACGATGTCGCCCTGGTGCGGGTCGTGGACGCGGTAGGACACCTTGTCGACAAGGATGCGGTCGTTGGTGCCGCCGCCGCCGCGCAACGCGGGCTCCATCGAGGCGGACGGGATGTAGTACGGCGCGACGACGTAGGCGCGCAGCACGACGGTGATCACCGCCACGACGCCCACGATGATGAGCAGCCGGGTGGCGATCCGCAGGCCACGGCTGCCGCGGATCCTGCGCCGGCGCCGCATCGGCTCCTTGGGCTCGGGGTCGTCGTCGCCGGGGTGCGGCTCGGTCGCGGCGATGAACCGGTCGATCGCGGGGTCGCGGTGCTCCTCGTCGGCTGCACTCGGCGATGCGTCCGTCGCCTGCTCGGGTGCGCTCGTGGTCTCGGGTGCGCTCGGGGTCTCGGGTGCGCTCGGGGTCTCGGGTGCGCTCGGGGTCTCGGGTGTGT
>NZ_CAXUNP010000002.1:0-172242 GCF_964252635.1 uncultured Jatrophihabitans sp. | reverse complement strand
GCGGGGTGGTGGGCGGGGTGGTGGGGCCGTAACGGCCGCGACACGTCGGTACGGCACCCTGTGGCCGTGTCCTTCCTGCTGCGGCTCGTGCTGCCCGACCGGCCGGGTGCCCTCGGCGCGGTCGCCACGGCGCTCGGCACCGTGGGCGCCGACATCCTCAGCGTCGACGTCATCCAGCGCGGCACCGGCCGCGCCACCGACGACCTGGTGGTCGAGCTGCCGGCCGACAAGCTCGCCGACTCGCTGGTGTCGGCCGCCGCGACGGTCGACGGCGTGCAGGTCGAGTACATCCGTCCCTACGCGACAAGCTGGGCCGGGACCCCGACGACGCCCTGGCCGTGCTCGCCGACGGGTGTGCCCGGATCTTCCGCGCCGGGTGGGCCCTCGTGCTCGACGCGCCGGCCGACGGGCACGGGGCGGTGCTCGCCGCGTCGGGCGCCGCCCCCGAGGTGCCGTCGCTGCCGATGCCGTGGTGGCCCCCGTCCCCTACCCGCCCGCTCGAGATGGACGGCACGTGGGCACCGCCGGACTGGGAACGGCTGGGCACCGAGCTGGCCGTCTCGGCGCTGGGCCGGTGCGCGCTGCTCGTCGGACGCTCGACCCTGCGGTGGGTCCCGTCGGAGCTGGTCCGCCTGCAGCACCTGGCCTCGGTGGCCGCGACCGTCGCGCCCGTCGCCCGGCCACGGCCCGAGGCGTGAACGAGCCGCGCTGACCGAGGCCCACTACGGTGACGCCATGCCCTGGCGACGTTCGTCCACCCACCCGCACTGGACCAGCGCGGACATCCCCGACCAGACCGGCCGCAGCTTCGTCGTCACCGGCGCCAACAGCGGGCTGGGTGCCGCCGCCGCGGGCGCGATGGCCGCGTCCGGGGCGTCGGTGACCCTGGCCTGCCGCAACACCGACAAGGGCGAGCAGGCCGCCGCGGCGATGGTCGGGGACGTGACGGTGCGGGCTCTCGACCTCGCCGACCTGGCGTCGGTGCGGGCGTTCGCCTCGGCGACCGGGCCGATCGAGGTGCTGATCAACAACGCGGGCATCATGGCCGTCCCGGAGGGCCGCACGGCCGACGGTTTCGAGCTGCAGTTCGGCACCAACTTCCTCGGCCACTTCGCGCTCACGGGTCTGCTGCTCGACCGGATCGGCGACCGGGTGGTGACGCTGTCCAGCCTTGCCCACCGCATCGGCCGGATCGTGCCGGACGACTTGAACTGGGAACGCCGCCGTTACCGGCGCTGGTCGGCGTACGGCCAGTCCAAGCTCGCCGACCTGATGTTCGCCTACGAGCTGGCCCGTCGGCTCGAGGCGTCGGGGTCGGCCGTGCGCTCGGTGGCCGCGCACCCCGGCTACGCGGCGACCGAACTGCAGTCGCACACCGACTCGGTGCAGGACCGGGTCATGGCGGTGACCAACCTGGCCGCCCAGGGCGCGAGCGCCGGCGCGTTGCCCGAGCTCTACGCGGCCACCATGCCGGACGTCCGCAACGGCGAGTTCTACGGGCCGGACGGGATGGGCGAGGTGCGCGGGTTCCCGCGGCGCGTCGGCTCGTCACGGGCGTCGAAGGACGCGCAGGTCGCCGCGGCGCTGTGGGACGCGGCCACCGGGCTCACCGGCGTCTCCGTGGCCTGAGCCTCTCGACGCGGACCGACCGGCGTCGGGCGCAACGGCGCCGCGTGCGCGGGCGAGGCGTGTGCCGGCGCTCCGTGTACCGGCGAGGGGCGAACGGGCGCCGGGTGGCGGCGCGCTCCGGGCAGGGCGTCTCCGGCAGCAGGTGGCGAGACCGGTGGAGGGTCGGTGACCACCGGCCCAGTCCACTGCGGTCGTGACGAGCGCGGCCAGGCCGACGGACGGGCGCGGAACCGTGCCACCCAGGGCATGCGCACCGACAGCCGGGCGCACACCCAGTTCCAGGCGCGTTCGGTGACCGGCATGACCCAGGGCAGGGCGACCAGCACGAGAGCACCCGCGATCCAGCCGCCGAGGACGTCGCTGAACCAGTGCGTGTCGCGGTAGACCGTGCCCAGCCCCACCGTGACCGACAGGAAGGTCGCGGCGGCCGCAGCCAGGCGGTGGTGGTTCACGGCGATCATGGCGATGAGGCCGTAGAGGACGACGGCGTTGGACACGTGCCCGGACGGGTAGATGTTGCCGCCGTCGAAGATGCGGTGCGTGTTGGACGTCTGCAGCGGACCGAGCCGGCCGGTGGCCAGCTTGACGACGCCGACGCTGATGTTCAGCAGCACCAGACCCATGGCCAGCATTAGCAGCGGCCGCGGCGTCCGGTTGCGCCAGGCCACCCAGCAGAACCACGGCAGGAACAGCAGCGTCGCCGGGCCGCGTTGACCCAACATCACGTAGACCTTGATCCACGGTTTCCAGTCGGGGTAACGGGCTTTGAGGTCGAGCTTGAACAGATCGGTGTCAAGGGTCAGCAGCGGCGAGCGGTACACGACGCCGAGGGTGACGAGCAGGTAGACCAGCAACAGCAGACCGAACACCACGACCCGACGCGACGGCCTGCGGAACACGGCACGCCGCAAGCGCGTCGTGCGCGCGTCGGACAAGGCCACGGTCCCGTTCTTTCCCTAGCTGGCTGTGAACTACCCCGCCGAAAGCCCTGATCGCCGGGGCTCCGGTGGCGTACGCCACACGAACCTGCGTTCAGTCCGCGGCGGCGTCCGAGGCCGACGGCGGTGTCGGACCACGATCCAGCAGCCTACGGAAACCGGGCTCGTCGAGCGTGGTCACGCTCAGCTGTTCGGCCTTCTCCGCCTTGCTGCCGGCGTTCTCACCCACCACGACGTAGTCGGTCTTCTTCGACACGGACCCCGAGAACCGGCCCCCGCGGGCCAGCACGGCCTCCTTCGCCTCGTCCCGGGACCAGCCGGACAACGATCCGGTAACGACGATGGACAGACCCTCCAGAGTGCGCGGAACGGACTCGTCGACCTCGTCCGTCGTGCGGACGCCGGCCGCGGCCCACTTGTCGACGATCTGTCGGTGCCAGTCGACGGCGAACCACTCGACCACGGCCTCGGCGATGATGCCGCCCACCCCTTCCGCGGCGGCCAGCTGGTCCACCGACGCGGAGCGGATCTCGCCGAGGTCGCCGAACTGGGTGGCGAGCGCCCGCGCTGCGGTGGGCCCGACGTGCCGGATGGACAGCGCGACGATGATGCGCCACAGCGGGCGACCACGGGCCTCGGCGAGGTTGGTGATCAGCTTCTCACCGTTGGCCGAGAGGACCCGACCGTCACGTACCCGTTCGGGCGGGTCGCCCTTCTTGGCGGCGCGGGTGTACAGCGGTACCCGGGCGAGGAGGTCGCGGGCGGCGCTCTCGTAGCCGTCGAGGTCGGGGGCGAGGCGGAACAGGTCGCCCTCGTCGGCGAGCGCCCCCGACTCGAGCAGCGCCGTGGCGCCCTCGTAGCCGAGCGCCTCGATGTCCAGGGCGCTGCGCGAGGCCAGGCTGAACAGACGCTCGCGCAGCTGGGCGGGGCAGCTGCGGGTGTTCGGGCAGCGGTAGTCCTTGTCGCCCTCCTTCTCCGGCGCCAGCACCGTCCGGCACGACGGGCAGTGCTTGGGCATCTTCCAGCGACGTGTGCCCTTCGGACGCAGCGCGACGACGGGCGCCACGATCTCGGGGATGACGTCGCCGGCCTTGCGCAGCACGACGGTGTCGCCGACGCGCACGTCCTTGCGGGCGACCTCCCACTGGTTGTGCAGCGTCGCGTTCTCGACCGTCGAACCGGCGACCTTGACGGGCGTCATGATCCCGTAGGGCGTGGCCCGCCCCGTCCGCCCGATGTTGATCTCGATGGCCAGCAGCTCGGTGTTGACCTCCTCCGGGGGGTACTTGAACGCGATCGCCCAGCGCGGGGCCCGGCTGGTCGAGCCGAGCCGCCGCTGCAGGGACAGGTCGTCGACCTTCACCACCACACCGTCGATCTCGTGCGCGACGTCGTGGCGGTGCTCGCCGTAGTAGGCGATGAACTCGTCGACCGCGTCCAGGCCGGACACCACTCGCACGCGGTCGGAGGTCGGCAGGCCCCACCCGGCGAGGGTGGCGTACCAGTCCGACTGTGCCGTCACCGCCGGGCCGCCGACGACGCGCCCGACGCCGTGCAGGACGAGGGCCAGGTCGCGCCCGGCCGTCACGCGGGCGTCCTTCTGGCGCAGCGAACCGGCGGCGGTGTTGCGGGGGTTGGCGAACGGGGGCTTGCCGGCCGCGACCAGCGATTCGTTCAGCGCCTCGAACTCCGCAACCGGGAAGAACACCTCACCGCGGACCTCCAGCACGTCGGGCACGTCGTCGCCGGTGAGCCGGTCGGGGACGTTGGCGATGGTGCGGATGTTCGGGGTGACGTCCTCGCCGGTGCGCCCGTCTCCTCGGGTCGCCCCGCGGACGAGGCGACCCTTCTCATAGACCAGGTCGACCGCGAGACCGTCGACCTTCAGCTCGCACAGGTACTGCGGGACGGTGCCGGCATCGCGCTCGACCCGCTGCGCCCACGACGTCATGTCCTCCGCGCCGAACGCGTTGTCGAGGCTGAGCATGCGCTCGAGATGATCGACCGGGCTGAACAGCGTCGAGTACGTGCCGCCCACCCGCTGCGTCGGCGAGGCCGGGGTGCGCAGGTCCGGGTAGGTGTCCTCGAGCTCCTGCAACCGCCGCATCTTGGTGTCGTAGTCGGCGTCGCTGGCCGTCGGCTGGTCGAGCACGTAGTAGCGGTACTGGTCGTCGTCGAGTTCCTGGGAGAGGCGGGTGTGCTCGTCACGGGCGTCCGCAGGGGCCGCCGCGGGCGCCGGGGCGGCGGCGTCGAGATCCTCACTCACGCTCTCGAACCTAGTGCCCGCCCACGACAACGAGCAGGCCACCGGAGCGCACGCTAGCGTCTGGCGGATGAGGTGCGCGCCGCGGTGAACATGGACTTCCTGATCTCGCGGGCGGGTATCCGCGTGGCCGCGCTCGACGTGCAGGTGAGCGGGCTGCGGCTCGCCCGCGGGGCCACCTCGTTCGCCCCGCAGTCGGCCGAACGTGTCACCGGCACCATGACCGTCGGCCTGGAGGATCTCACCGCCGCCCTGGCGCGCCCCGAGGTGCTCGACCAGCTGCTCAACGGGTTCGCCGGCATCGCGCGTCCCGAGTTCACCCTCGGCGACGGCGACGGGGACGGCGGCATCCGGATCACCGGGAGCGTCGAGGTGGTGGGGCGGCGCTTCCCGATCACCGCCGGGGCCCGCGTCCGGGTGGAGAACAACCGCATCGTGGTCAGCTTCGGCCACCTCGACGGCCTGCCGCTGATCGGCCTGCTGTCCTCGCGGATGCCGCAGTTCGCCCTGCCGCTCGCGCTGCCCGCCGACATGACCTTCACCGACGTGACCACCGAGCCCGGCGGCATCGTCGTCGGGTTCTCGGGGACCGACGTGTGGCTGTCGGACGCACCGCGTCCGTCTCCGCCGCTGCCCGGCGATACCGCGGCGGACGGTGTCGATCCGAACGGCTGACGACTGCGTGACGATCGCAACGCTGTGACACGCGGTGTTACAACGTCACGGTGTGGCAGTCGTCCACGCGGAGGCCGCGATCGGCACCGGGCGTCCCGTCGGCGGCACCGGCTCAGGACCGGTCGAGCAGGGACGCGCCGACGTCGCGCAGCACGGCCAGCGTTCGCCGCACTTGGTCAGGTGTCGATCCCGCAAGGCCGCAGGCCGGCGTCGGCACCACGGACGCGGCCTGCTGGTCGGCGTTGAAGCCGAGCTCGCCCCACAGCTCGTCCAGCCGGGCCCGTGCCGTGTCGAGCGACGGCGCCGTGGTGGCGGGCAGCACGCCCAGCCAGAGCGAGACGCCGGCCTCGACCGCCTCGCCGAGCTGGTCGTACTGCGCCACCGTCAACAGGGCGGCGTCCACCGAGAGCGCGTCGGCCGCGGCGTCACGTAACAACCCGAGCGGGACGTCCGGGGCGCAGCAGTGCACGACACGAGCGCCCTCGTCGCCGACCGTGAGCACGTCCTGCAGGATCTGCGCGACCACCTGCTGCTCGACCGCGCGCACCGTTCCGTACCCGGACGGCGTCGGTACGCGACCGCCCAGCACGGCGGGCAGCGCGGGCTCGTCGAGCTGCAGCACGAGCGCGGCGCCGGGCACTCGCGACCCCACGTCGGCGAGGTGCGTACGGATGCCCTCGGCGAGCGACGCGGCGACGTCGCGGACGGCGCCCTGGTCGGTGACCGCTCGATGCCCGGTCGGCAGCTCGAGGCCGGCAGCTAGCGTCCACGGGCCGGTGACCTGCAGCTTGACCGGGCCGACGTAGCCGGTCGCGGCCTCCTCAAGGGCGTCGAGGTCGCGTGCCAGATCGTCCCGGGCGCGGCGTACGTCGCGACCCGGGGCCGCGGTGAGCCGCCAGCCGGTGGGGACGAGCTCGACGGGCAGTTCGACCAGCAAGGACGCGGCCCGGCCGATCATCTCCGCGCCGGGTCCGCGGGCGGGCAGTTCGGGCAGGTGCGGCAGCGCGGGCAGCTCGCCGAGGACCAGGGTGGCGGCCTCGCGCGGGTCGGTGCCGGGCAGCGAGCCGATGCCGGTGACCGCGCCCGGCGACCAGGGATGGCTCATGCAGGGGTGTCGGCGTGCTCGACGCGCTCGGCGGCGGTGACGGTGGCCGAGCCGACGACCGCGTCGCCGTCGTACATGACCAGCGCCTGCCCGGCCGCGACACCGACCTGCGGCTCGTGCAACTCGGCGACGACACGGGCACCGTCGACGCGGACCGTGGCCGGGCTGGTCATGCCGTGGGCGCGAAGCTGCACCGCGCACTCGAACGCGTCGGTGGCCGGCGCCGCGCCCGACGTCCACACGACGCCGTCGGCGCGCACCAGGGTGGCCTCGAGCATCGCACGAGGGCCGACGACGACGGTGTTGTCGACGGGCCGGATGGACAGCACGTACCGCGGGTCGCCGCCGGGGCCCGGCTGCGCCAGGTTCAACCCTCGACGCTGCCCGATCGTGAACCCGAACGACCCCGCGTGCTCACCCACGACGTCGCCGCTGACCGCGTCGACGATCGGGCCCTGCTGCTCGCCGAGGCGGCGGGCCAGGAAGCCGCGGGTGTCGCCGTCGGCGATGAAGCAGATGTCGTGCGAGTCGGGCTTGTCGGCCACGGCCAGTCCGCGCTCGGCCGCCTCGGCGCGCACCTGGGTCTTGGTCGAGTCGCCCAGCGGGAACATCGCGTGCGCCAGCTGGTCGCTCGTGCAGACGGCCAGGACGTAGGACTGGTCCTTGCCGTGGTCGACCGAGCGCCGCAGCCGCCCGTCCTCGAGCCGGGCGTGGTGGCCGGTGACGATGGCGTCGAAGCCGAGCGCCCGCGCGCGGTCGAGCACCGCGGTGAACTTGATCTTCTCGTTGCAGCGCAGGCACGGGTTGGGTGTCTGACCTGCTGCGTAGGTGTCGACGAAATCGTCGATGACGTCGGCCTTGAAGCGCTCGGCGAGGTCCCAGACGTAGAACGGGATGCCGAGGACGTCGGCCGCGCGCCGGGCGTCGTTGGCGTCCTCGGCCGTGCAGCACCCTCGTGCACCGTGTCGCAGCGTGGCCGGGTTCGGTGACAGGGCCAGGTGCACGCCGGTGACGTCGTGCCCGGCGTCGACGGCGCGCGCGGCCGCGACTGCGGAGTCGACTCCCCCGCTCATGGCGGCGAGCAGCTTCACGCCCGCGCTCCGCTCATGACAGCACCGACGTCAGCCCGGCCCGCCGCGCCCGGTCGACGGCCGGCACGATCGCGTCGAGCACCGCCTGCACGTCGTCGGCCGTGGACGTGTGCCCGAGCGAGAACCGCAGCGATCCGCGGGCGTCGGCAGGCGTGGCTCCGGTGGCCAGCAGGACGTGGGACGGCTGCGCCACACCGGCCGAACAGGCCGAGCCGGTGGAGCACTCGATGCCATGGGCGTCGAGCAGCATGAGCAGCGCATCGCCCTCGCACCCGGGGAACGCCAGGTTGGCGATGCCGGGCAGGCGCAGCGTCGGGTGGCCCTGCACCCGGACGTCCGGGACGGCGTCGCGGACGCCGGCGACGAGCCGGTCGCGCAGCTGCGAGATACGCGCCGAGGTGGCCTCGCGGTGCCGCGCGGCGTGCGCGGTGGCGGTGGCCAGGCCCACGGTGCCGGGGACGTCGAGGGTGCCCGAACGCACCTCGCGCTCCTGGCCTCCCCCGTGCAGCAGCGGGACGCAGGCGACGTCACGGCGCAGCAGCAGGGCACCCGCGGCGGGCGGGCCGCCGAGCTTGTGCCCGGTCATGCTCAGCGCGTCGACCCCGCTGGCGGTGAAGTCGACGGCCAGCGGGCCGGCCGCCTGCACGGCGTCGGTGTGCATCGGCACGCCGTGCTGGCGGGCGACGGCGGCCAGCTCGGCCACGGGCTGGATGGTGCCGATCTCGTTGTTGGCCCACATCACGGAGACGAGGGCCACCGAGTCGGGGTCGGCGGCCAGGACGTCGCGCAGGGCCTCGGGCGACACCCGGCCGTGGACGTCGACGGGGAGGGTGACGATCTCGGCGCCCTCGTGCGCGGCCAGCCAGTCGACGGTGTCGAGCACGGCGTGGTGCTCGATCGCGCTGACGACGATGCGCCGCCGACGTGGGTCGGCGTCGCGGCGGGCCCAGAAGATGCCCTTGAGCGCGAGGTTGTCGGCCTCGGTGCCGCCCGCGGTGAACACGACCTCGGACGGCCTGGCCCCCAGCGCCGCGGCGAGCTGCTCGCGGGACTCCTCGACGCGGCGGCGGGCCGCACGCCCGGCGCCGTGCAGCGAGGACGGGTTGCCGACGTGGCCCATGGCCTCGGCGACGGCCGAGACGGCGTCGGGAAGCATCGGGGTCGTGGCTGCGTGGTCCAGGTAGGGCATCGCCGCCGAGTTTACGACCTCGGTGCGACAGCGCCCGCCGCGTCGGGCGCGAGGACCTCACGGACGGCTCCGGGACGCGGACGGGCCCGGGCGGCCAGCACGACGCCGAGGCCCGCGACCACGCACATGACCAGGTCCTGCGTCACGAACGCGGTGGTGTGCGTGATGGCGCCACGGGTGGCCGCGGCGACGACCATGCCCGCAAGCCCCGTCGTGAGTGAGCTCGCGGTTGCGTCCGCCAGCTGCAGCGCTGCCGAGTCGGCGCCGCGCGTGGCGTCGGTGGTGAAGCGCAGCAGCAGCACGCCGAGCGACGACATGGCCAGGCCCGCGCCGAGGCCGGCGAGCGTCCACGCCGGGTACGCCAACCAGCCGGGTACGGCCGGCAGGGCGACCACGGCCATGGCGGCCGCGGCCGCGGTGATGCAGGCGAAGCCGGTGCGGATGAGCAGCACGCGCCGGCGGGTGCCGTCGTGCTCGACGGCGCGGCCCTGCCACCACGACCCGAACGCCCATGTGACGCCGGACGCGGTCAGCGGCAGCCCGGCGACCGTCGCGCCGTAGCCGTGCTGCACGGTCAGCGACAGCGGGACGAGCGCCTCGACCCCGAATAGCGAACCGGCGAGCAGGGCCCGCAGGGCGATGGGGGCGGACACCCCCGGTGCGACACGGGCCGTGCCGGCCGGTAGCAGGGGTCGCAGGCCCCACGCCAGCACCGCGAGCCCGACGACCGCCGGGGCGAGGAGCGCGAGCGACGGGTGCTGGGCCGCGTACTCGAGCGCGCCGACCCCGGCCGCAACGGCGAGCGCGCGGACGAGTTGCCCGCGGCGCCCGGGCCCGGCCTCCGCCGCGCTGGTGCTGCGCCGGGCCATCGCGCGCAGTTCGGGCAGCAGCATGAGCCCGCCCAGGATGCTGAACGGCACGAGCCCGAGGAACACCCACCGCCAGCTCGCGTGCTGGCTGAGAAGGCCCGAGATGACGGGGCCGAGCAGGGACGGCAGCACCCACGCGCTGGAGATGGCTGCGAACAGCTTGGGGCGCAGGTCGTCGGGGAACGCCTCGCCGATCACGACGTAGGCAGCGGTGATCATCAACCCGGCGCCGAGGCCCTGCACGACACGTCCGGCGACCAGTTGCGTCATGGTCGTGGCCGAGCCTGCGAGCACCAGGCCCGCGACGAACGCCACGAGGCCGACCGCAAGTGGAGCGGCGGGCCCGCGTCGGTCGGCGCGCTCCCCCGCCGCGACCATGCCGACGACCTGGGAGACGAGGAATCCGGTGAAGGCCCAGCCGTAACCGCCGAGCCCGTGCAGGTCACGGGCCGCGGTGGGCAGCGCCGCGGACACGGCCATGGCCTCGAACGCGATCAGGGTGATGGTGATCAGCAACCCGATGCTCGTCGCCCGCACCTGCGGCGCGAAGATCGACCCGGGCGCACTCACGTCACCACTATGCAACGTGCACCGGGCTTCACCTCAACCCGGTTTCCCCCGTCGTCGCGTCCAGTGGTCAGTCGCGCGCCGAGTGGTCAGCTACACGTGACCACTCGACGCGCGGGTGACCACTCGACGCACGGAGGTTCGTCCACAGCCCGTCGGGCCGTCCACAATCCGTCGGCGCGGTCCCCGGACCGGACGACAGGTCGAGCAACATCACGCGCCATGCACCGTCCGCCACCTGCTGTCCGCATTACCCGCGGCGTGCGCGTCTCCGCCGACGAGGCCACGTCCCAGCTTGCCGTCTGCGCGGCGGTGATCAAGACCTCCGCACCGGACAGCGTGGTCGCCGGCATGACCGCGGCGCGGCTGCACGGTCTGTGGTTGCCGCCGGGCACCGACCAGGACCTGCACATCGCGACCGCCGAACCCGGAGCGGTCGGGCGCGTCATGACTCGCACCCGTCGACCGGAGATCCGGCCCCACCGCTTCCAGTTGGACCCGGACGACGTGACGGCGTTGCAGGGCGTGCCGGTGACCTCGCCGGCGCGGACGTGGCTGGACCTCGCGCCGCAGCTCTGCCTGCCCGACCTGGTCGCAGCCGGCGACAGCACCTTGCGCTCAGGTGTGAGCCGCGAGCAGCTGGGCGACGTCGTTGCTCGAGCCGGACGCCGGCGCGGGATCCGTCTCGCGCGCGTGGCCCTGGCCCTGCTCGACGAGCGATCGCGATCCCGGCCCGAGAGCCACCTCCGCGTGGCCATCAGCGGACCAGGACTGCCGCGGTTCGACGTCAACGTGCCCGTGCACCGCGACGAGGGCGGTTGGCTGACCGAGCCGGACCTCTCACTCGCCGAGGCCAAGATCGCCATCGAGTACCAGGGCGAGGACCACGCCACGGTGCAGCGCATGCGCAAGGACCTGACCCGGTTCACCGATCTGAGGCTCGAGGGATGGGTCACGCTCGCGTACGGCCCGGCCGAGACGTTCGGCAGACCCTGGCAAGTCCACGCGGAGGTGAGGCGGACGGTCGCCGAGCGGGCACCGCACCTGCTCCCGCACCCACCCCGCAGTCGCCGCACCCGCCCTCGCACGCCGAGTGGTCAGTTGCGCGCCGAATGGTCAGCTACACGTGACCACTCGGCGCGCAGGTGACCACTCGACGCAGAACCGGACGGGCCGCCCACCCCGGAGGATGGACGGCCCGTGACGCCGTGTTGCGCAGGGAGCGCGATCAGCTCTTGCGCTTGGTGATCTCGTCGGTGAGCTGCGGGGCGACCGCGAACAGGTCGCCCACGACGCCGAAGTCGGCGATCTCGAAGATCGGCGCCTCCGGGTCCTTGTTGATGGCGACGATCGTCTTGGACGTCTGCATGCCGGCGCGGTGCTGGATGGCACCGGAGATGCCCACCGCCAGGTACAGCTGCGGCGAGACGGTGACGCCGGTCTGGCCGACCTGCATCGAGTGCGGCACCCAGCCGGCGTCGACGACGGCGCGCGAGGCGCCGACCGCGGCACCGAGGGAGTCGGCGAGACCCTCGATGATCGTGAAGTTGTCGGCCTTGCCGATACCGCGTCCGCCGGACACGACGACCGAGGCGTCCGAGAGCTGCGGGCGCGAGCCCTTCTCCTCCACGACGGTGTCGACGATCTTCGCGGCCTTGGCGGAGTCGCTCGGCGTCACCGACACCGAGACCTCCTCGGCGGCGCCGGTCGACGGCTCGGGTGCGAACGAGTTCGGCCGGACGGTGATGACCGGCGTGCCCTTGCTGACCTTGGCCTTGACCTCGATGGACGCACCGAAGATCTGCTGCGAGACGCTGCCGTCGGCGTCGATGCCGACGGCGTCGTAGAGCAGTCCGCCGCCGATCTTCAACGCGGTGCGTGCGGCGATCTCCTTGCCCTCGGCCGAGGACACGACGAGCACCGCCACCGGCGACGCCTGCTCGACGACCGCGGCCAGGGCCTCGGCCTTCGGGGCCACCGTGTAACCGGCGATCTCGTCGCTCTCGGCGACGTAGACCTTCGCCGCGCCGAACTCGGCCAGCTGGTTCTTCAGCGGCTCGGCGGTGCCGGGGGCACCGATGACGACCGCACTGGGCTCACCGAGCTGACGTGCCGCGGTGAGCAGTTCGAGCGTGGGCTTCTTGACCTTCCCGTCGAGCGACTCGACGAGAACCAGGACCTCTGCCATGTCTGTTGTCTCCTTCGTCGTTCGCGGTCAGATGAGTTTCTTGGTGGCGAGGAAGTCGGCGATCTTGGTGCCGCCGTCGCCCTCGTCCTTGACCGTCTGGCCGGCCTCACGCGGCGGGGCGTTCTCGAACGACTCGACCGCCGTCCAGGAGTTCGCCAGGCCGATGTCGCCGGCGTCGACGCCGATGTCGGACAGCGTCTTGACCTCGATGGGCTTGCTCTTGGCGGCCATGATGCCCTTGAACGACGGGTACCGCGGGTCGTTGATCTTCTCGACCACGCTGATGACCGCCGGCGTCGAGGCCTCGACCTTCTCGTACCCGGTGTCGGTGACGCGCTCGATGGTGACCGTCGAGCCGTCGACGGTGACCTTGCGGGCCTGCGTCAGCTGCGGGGCGCCGAGCACCTCGGCGAGCAGGGCAGGAACCACCGCACCACGGGCGTCCGTGGCCTCGGAGCCGGAGATCGCGACGTCCCACTCGATCGAGCCGAGGGCCGCGCCGAGCACCTTCGCCGTGGCGATGGCGTCCGAGCCGTGAATGGCCTCGTCGTTGACGTGGACGGCCTTGTCGGCACCCATCGACAGCGCCTTGCGAATCGACTCGGTCGCCTTGTCGGGGCCGACGGTGAGGATGGTGACCTCTCCGCCGTGGGCCTCCTTGAGGAGCAGGCCCTCCTCGATGGCGAACTCGTCGATGTAGTTGATGACGGGGTCGACGGCTGCGCGGTCGACGGTGTTGTCCGACGCGTTGAGCTTGCGGTCGCCCTCGGTGTCGGGCACCTGCTTGACCAGGACCACGATGTTCATACCTTCGCTGACCTTCCAGTCGGGTTCCCGCGGAGGTGGGTTCTGCGGGGCGGACGGCCGGCCCGGATCAACAGGCGACCGTCACGACATCTTCAAGAAACACTCTGCCTATGTTACTGACGAGTAGCAAGCAGGAGCAGCGTGATACCGCTCTCGTCCGGCCCTGTCAGTCTGACACCGCCTCAGAAGCCGGCGGCCACGGGGATGATGCGCTCGCCAATGATCTCCAGCGGCGTGATGGCCGAGACGTTCGGCACCGAACCGTGCACGTGTTGCACCCCGAGCTCGCCGAACGCGCGCAACTGCTCGAGGACCGTGTCGACGTTGCTGCCGTCCAAGCCCGGGTCGATGGGGAAGATGACGGTCTTCTCGATGGCGTCGTAATCGGTGCCGAGGTCGGCGCAGTGCCGGCGCAGCACGTCGAGTTTGTGGCCGACGTCGGGGCCGCCGAACAGGTTGCAGGCCTGGGCGTACTGGGCCACCATCCGCAGCGTCTTCTTCTCGCCGCTGCCCCCGATCAGGATCGGCGGGTGCGGACGCTGCAACGACTGCGGGGAGTTCAACGTGCGCTCGAGGGTGTAGTGCGTCCCGCGGTAGGCGCTCTCGTCGTCGCTGCACATCTGCAGGAAGATCTGCAGCGCCTCCTCGAGGCGCTCGAAGCGCTCGGAGGTCCCGGGAAACGGCAGGCCCAGACCCAGGCTCTCCTCCTCGTTCCAGCCCGCGCCGATCCCGAGCCAGGCCCGGCCACCGGACAGCACGTCCAGTGTGGTGACCTGCTTGGCCAGCAGGCCCGGCGCACGGTAGATCGCGGCGGTGACCCACGCCAGCAGCTCGATGCGCGACGTCTTGGCGGCCAGGTACCCCAGGGTCGTGTACGCCTCGAGCATGTCGTTCTCGGCCGGCCCCACCTGGTGGATCTGCCAGACGTGGTCCATGACGCTCAGCTTGGCGAAGCCGACGTCCTCGGCCGCGACGGCGATCCGGCCGAGGTCGTCGGCCAGCGCCCGCGGGCCGTCGGGGTAGGTGAAGTCGGAGACGTGCAGGCCCAGTTTCATTCAGGCTCCTCGATCGGGTTCGGTGCCACCGACGCTAGTACGCGCGTCCGGCTCGCCGGGTAGGTCCGCCAGGACCTGGGTAGATCCTGGACATGGCTCACTCCGACACCTCCGTCTCCGTCAACCGCCGCATCGAGGCCTCGGCCAAGGACGTCTTCGACGTGCTGTCCCTCCCGGACCGGCATCCTCAGCTCGACGGCACCGGCTTCGTGCGCAGCGCCGACCACGCCGACCGCGTCACGGCCAACGGTCAGACGTTCCGCATGAACATGACCGGTGACCACATGGGCGGCGACTACCAGACCGACAACCTGGTCACGGGCTTCGTCCCGGACAAGCTCATCGCCTGGAAGACGGCGCCGGCCGGCAACGAGCCGCCCGGGTGGGAGTGGGTCTGGGAGCTCGAGCCGCAGGGCCCGAACGAGACCGACGTGACGCTGACCTACGACTGGAGCAAGGTCGAGGACAAGAAGATCCTGGCGCTCATCGAGAAGCCGCTGGTCACCAAGCACCAGCTCGAGGAATCCCTCAGCCACCTCGCCGAGGCCGTCAGCGGGAGCTGACCGCCAGGACGCGGGTCAGGAACGTCGTCAGCGTCTCCAGCAGCAACAGCCGCGCCTCGACGCGGCGGTACTCGTGGCCCTCGCCCTCGAGCTGCAGGTACTCGACGGGACGGTCCAGGGCGCGCAGCCGCTCGACGAGTTGCAACGCTTCGCCGAGCGGCACGTTGGTGTCCAGCTCCCCGTGCACGACGAGCAGCGGGACCGTGATGGCGTCCGCGGCGTGCAGCGGGGAGACGTGGGCGAGCAGGGCCGAGTCGTGGACCGGGTCGCCGTATTTCGAGGTCGCGGCGGCGGCGATCCAGGGTTCGGTGTCGCGGTAGAACGTGTGCAGGTCCGACATCCCGCAGATGTCCACACCCGCAGCGAAGGCCGGGCTGTGCCGGATCAGGGCCATCAGCGTGGCGTAACCGCCGTACGAGCGGCCGGTCACGGCGATCCGCCCGGGGTCGGCCAGCCCGCGCCCGGCGAGGATGCGCGCGCAGTCGGCGACGTCGCGGATCGCGTCCACCCGTCCCCAACGGTCGTCGGCGTGCACGAACGCGCGCCCGAAGCCGGACGACCCGCGGATGTTCGGGGCGAGCACCGAGATCCCGGCCGCGACGACGACCTGGTGCTGGGGTGTGAACACGGGGCGTTCCTGCGCCTCGGGGCCGCCGTGCAAGCTGATCATGGCCGGAGGCGGGCCGCCGCCCGGTCCGGGGCGGGCGGGGTAGAACCAGGCCGACAACGGCAGCCCGTCGTGGGCGTCGAAGTGGACCAGCTCCGGCTCGACGAGGCCGGCACGCGGATGCAGGCTCGACGCGGTGACCGGCGTCCAGGCCGACGTCCCGCAGTCGAGGCGCCACAGCCGGCGAGGTTGCGTCGGGCCCTCGACGGCCAGCACCGCGCAGCTCGCGTCGCGGGACAGGACCGACGTCGTCACGACCTCACCCGGCAGGTCGGCCACGACGTGACGGGCGCCCGTCGCGGTGTCGACGAACTCAACCTCGCTGCGGCCCTGCACGTTCCAGACGCACAGCACGCGCTCACCGGCCGCGTCGGCGTCGGCGAACTCCAGTTCGGCGTCGGGCCGGGCCGCCAGCGTGCCGACGGCGGTCCGCCGGCCGCCGTCGTGGATGCCGACGACCACCAGCTCCCGGCGGGACCGGCCGGCGTCGGTGACCAGGTAGGCCACCATGTCCGCCTCGGTCTCGCCCGGCGGCGGCGGCCGCAACAGGCCGACCTCGGTGGACCCGGTCTGCTCGAACGGCAGCAACGGGTGGTCCTCGTCGTGGCGGCGGTCGACGAGCCGGCAGAACTGCTGCCCGCGCGTGCCGTCGCGCAGCAGCGCGAAGCGCCCGTCGGCGCTGAGGTCGAGCATCGCGATCAGGCCGCCGGCCGCGATGACGTCACGGCTGCCGGTGGTCGGATCGATGCGTACGCACTCGTGCGGGAGCTGCGGGTCGTCGGGCACGACCGTCACGACCAGGCCGTGGCCCTCGCGGGCCCACGGGCCCAGCACCGCGTGCCCGCTGCCGGCGCCTCCGGCGACGCGTCGCGCGTCGGTGCCGTCCGGTCGCACGACCCAGACCTCGGTCCGCACTCCCCCACCGGTGGCCACCGAGCAGGAGATCCACTGGTCGTCGGGCGACCAGCCCACCGACAGCACCGGGTCGGGTCCCAGCGCGATGAGCTGCGCCTGCGGTGTCTCGGCGCCGGCCTGGGGAACGTCCTGCACCCACAGCTGCGGCGTCCCGGTGCGGTCGCTCACGAACGCGACGCAGGACGCGTCCGAGGTCATCATCGGGGCCCACGCGCCGTGGGCCGCCACCAGGTCGTGTGCGAGGTCGCGGACGGCGTCCCACGCCGTGCCGGCAGCCGGCCGAGTGCGGGCGTCGCTCACCGGACGTCCATGGCCTGCAGCCACATCTCGATCAACCCGAGCTGCCACAGGGCGTTGGAGCCCAGCCTGGTGCGCGTGGTGTTCGGGTCGGCGAGCATGCGGTCCACCGCCCCCGGCGCGAACAGCCCACGTCGTCGTGCCGCCGGGTCGGTGAGGGCCTCGCGCACCCGGTCGAGGTAGGGGCCCTCGAGCTGGCGGATCGCGGGCACCGGGAAGTAACCCTTCCTCCGGTCGATCACCGCGTCCGGGACGATGCCGCGACTGGCCCGCTTCAGCACGCCCTTGCCGCCGTCGGCCAGCTTGAGCGCGGACGGGACGGACGCGGCGAGCTCGACGACATCGTGGTCCAGGAACGGCACCCGCGCCTCGAGACCCCACGCCATGGTCATGTTGTCGACCCGTTTGACCGGGTCGTCGACCAGGTTGACCGTCGTGTCGTTGCGCAGCGCCGCGTCCAGCGCGCTCTCCGCACCGGGACGGGCGAACCGGCCGGCCACGAAGTCGCGCGGCTCGTCGCGACCGACCAGCCACTGCGGCTGCACCAGGCCGGCGAGGTCCTCGAACGGCCGGTCGAAGAACACGTCCCGGTAGGCGTCCACCGCGTCGTGGCGGGCGACGTCGCGCAGCGGCGGGTACCAGTCGTACCCGGCCAGGATCTCGTCCGCGCCCTGCCCGGACTGCACGACCTTGACCGACCGCGACACCTCCTCGCTGAGCAGGTAGAAGGCCACGCAATCGTGGCTCACCATGGGCTCGCTCATCGCGGCGATCGCGCCGTCGATGCCGGGCAACAGCCTCGAGCCGGGGATCTCGATCCGGTGGTGCTCGGTGCCGAAGTGCCGGGCGACCAGGTCGCTGTACTCGAACTCGTCGCCCGCTTCGCCGCCTGCCGACTCGAAGCCGATGCTGAACGTCTGCAGGCCGGTCTGTCCGGCCTCGGCGAGCAGGCCGACGACGAGGCTCGAGTCGATGCCGCCCGAGAGCAGCACGCCCACCGGGACGTCGGCCACCATGCGTCGTTCGACGGCGGTGCGCAGGGAGTCGACCAGTGCCTGCTCCCAGTCGTGCTCGGACCAGTCCGCGCGGGCGGGGTCGCGCGCGAACGGCGGGTCCCAGTACAGCGTGTCGGTGCTGGTGCCGTCGGGCTCCACGACCCGGACGGTCGCCGGGGGCAGCTTGCGGACGCCGTTGAGGATGGTGCGCGGCGGCGGGACGATCGAGTGGAAGCTCAGGTAGTACGACAGGGCGACCGGGTCGATGCTGGTGTCGACGCCACCGCCGGCCAGCAGCGCCGGCAGGCTGGACGCGAAGCGCAGCCGCTCACCGGTCTCGTCCAGGTAGAGCGGCTTGATGCCCAGCCGGTCCCGGGCCAGGACGAGGCGCCCGGACCGCTCGACGACGGCGAAGGCGAACATGCCCTTGAACCGGTCGACGCACGCGACACCCCACCGGTGGTAGGCCTTGGCGATGACCTCGGTGTCGGAGTGGGAGAAGAAGCGGTACCCGGCGGAGGCGAGCTCGTCACGCAGCTGCTCGTAGTTGTAGATGCAGCCGTTGAACACGACGGTGAGGCCGAGGTCCGCGTCGACCATCGGCTGCGCGCCCGCCTCCGACAGGTCGATGATCGCCAGCCGCCGGTGACCCAGCGCGACGGGACCCCGTGACCAGACCCCGCTGCCGTCGGGCCCGCGCGGCGCCATCCGGGTGCAGGACCGCTCGAGGGCGCCGACGTCGGCGGCCCGGCCGTCGAAACGGAGCTCACCGGCCAGTCCGCACACGGCCCACCCTCGTCCCGTCCTCGGCGTCGTCCGGATCGACGACGATCCAGGTGTCCTTGGCCCCTCCGCCGCGTGACGAGTTGACCACCATGCTGCCGCGCGGGCCCATCCGGGTCAGCGCCAGGTCGGCCAGCCGCGCGGACCCGGCCTCGACCCCGGTCAGGTAGACGAACGCCCGCAGGTCGACGTGCCGTGGTTCGAGCTCCCCACCGACGAGCGTCGGGTGGGTGGACAACGCCACGACCTCCTGCGCCACCCATCCGGCCGGGTCGGCCTCGATCTCGGCGCGGCGGCGGGCGATCTCGTCGTCGTCGGCGTCGGGCCCGATGAGCACCCCGCTGCCGCCGAACCCGTCGACCGGCTTGGTGACCAGCTGGGACAGCCGGGCGAGGACCGACACCCGCTCGGCGTCGATCGCGCACCGGTACGTGGGGACGGGCGGCAGCAGCGGCCGCTCGTGCAGGTAGTACTCGATCAGATCGGGCACCCGGCAGTACATGGCCTTGTCGTCGGCCACGCCGGCGCCCGGTGCGTTCGCCAGCACCACCGCGCCGGCCTGGGCCGCGGCCATGATCTCGGCGCCGACCTCGTGACCGCGCGCGGTCACCAGGTCCACCAGCTCGACCCCGAGGCGCAGGTAGAGGACGTGGATGCGCTTGCCGCCGGCGTACACACCGGCGTCGGTGACCACGACGTCGTCCGGTTGCACGAGCAGCAGCCGCGCCCCGTCGGCGATCGTGCGGTGCTCGTACCAGGCCGAGTTGTCGGCGCCGTCGGACAGCAGCGCGACGGTGGGGTTGGGCCGCGCCGAGCAGGCCCGCAGCGTGCGGCCGATGAGCTCGAGGGACGACGACGGATCCAGGACGGAGTCGTCGCTGAGCTCGGGCAGCGCCGTCCGCATGAGGCCACGCAGCCCCAGGGCGTAGCCCACGCCGGACGGGACGCGGGCGTTGTCCTCGAGGACCCGCCACCCGCCGACGGCGTCCCGCACGAGGTCGAAGCCCATGACCGGCGCCCGGATGACGTCGTCCGGCAGGTCCAGCGCCTCGGGGCGCCAGCCCGGGCACGCGGTCAGGGTCTCGCGGTCGAGCACGCCGTCGGCCACGATGCGGGCCGGGCCGTAGACGTCGCGCAGGAACATCTCGATGGCGCGGGCGCGCTGGGTGAGCCCGGTGGCGAGCACCGCCCACTCGTGCGAGGGGATGACGCGGGGCACGAGGTCGGCGGGGAAGGGCTGGTGCTCGCCGTCGACGCCGTAGGTGAACTCGGTCGCCAGCGACACGTCGCGCGCGACCTCGGCGCGGTGCGCCAGCTCGTCGGGGCCGATGTCGTCGAGGATCTCGAGGATCGGGCGGTACACCGGGAACGGGATGCCGGACACCGCGATGGCCTCGTCCTGCGGCGACTCGGGGTAGTGCGCGGTGAGCGCGGGGCTGTCGGGGACGGCGGCGACCTGCCCACGTGACTCGGCGACGAGCAGGGCGACGACGTCGGTCATCCGGCCGCGCTCGGCGTAGCGGGCTCGCTGGCGGTGGCTCGACTCGCCACGGGCCAGCAGGGCGGTCGCCAGCTCGTTGACGTCGTCCCAGTCCCCCGAGTCCTCGAGCACGTCACGCAACCGGCCGATCATGGTGCGCACGACCTCGGCCGCCGGCGCCGGTGTCGGGCCCAGGCCGGGCTGCAGCAGCACGCCGCGCAGGCCGTGGCGCGCGGCGCGCCACATGGCCGCCCGACGCATCGGTTCGGTCGCGCCCACCAACGGGTCGCCGCGTTCGTCGGCGGCGATCGCCTCGTCGACCAGGGCCCGGAACAGCCCGGCGATCAGCACCGCGTCGTCCAGGTGCGGTGTCGCGTCGCAGACCCGCAGCTCGACGGTCGGGACGTGGGCGGACGGGCGCACGTCGAAGTACGCCATCTTGGCGTCGGTGATCACGGCCGACTCGATGAGGTCGGCGACGAGCTGGTCGTACTCGGCCGCGGACTCGACGTACCCGAACGACCCGGCCGTGGGCCAGCGCTGCCAGATCATGCTGCGGAAGCTGGAGTACCCGGTGTCGTTGCCGTGCAGGTACGGCGAGCTGGCCGACATGGCCAGCAGGGTGGGCAGGCCGGACTCCACCCGCTGGGCGACCCGCACCGCGACGTCGCGGTTGTCGACTCCGACGTGCACCTGCAGACCACAGATCAGTTGCTCGTCGACCAGGGACCGGTAGTCCTGCTGCATGCGGCTGTAACGGCCCGACGTGGTCAGGCCGAAGTCCTCGGCCTTGGACATCGGTGCGCTGCCGCTGGCGATGACGGCCAGCTCGCTGGCCTCGGCGAGGTCCTGCACCTGCTCGCGCAACGCGTGCATCGCGGCGTGCAGGTCGGCGAGCGTGTCGCACACCGGCGTGTTGGTCTCGACAGTGCTGCGCTGCAGCTCGACGGAGAAGCTGGCGGTCGGCAGCTCACGCAGCAGCTGCGGGGCCCTGGTCACGAGCTGCCCGGTCTCCAGCGAGACCACGTGCAGCTCCTCCTCGACGCCGAGGGTGCGCAGAATGCCCATCGAAGCACCCTAGGCGTGCGGCGTTTCGCCGATGTGTCGGTGGGTGCGGCCCGGCCGGTCAGCCGCGGCCGACGGCGGCCTCGACCGCGGACACGACCTCGTCGGACAGCGGCTCCGTCCGCGGCCGGAAGCGCCGGCCGACCGTGCCGTCCGGGTCCAGCAGGAACTTCTCGAAGTTCCACTGCACGTCCCCGGCCTCGCCCTGGTCGTCGGGCGCACCCACCAGCTCGGCGTAGAGCGGGTGGCGGTCGGGTCCGTTGACCTCGACCTTGGCGAACATCGGGAAAGTGACGCCGTAGTTGGCGCTGCAGAACTCCGCGATCTCGTCGGCCGTGCCCGGTTCCTGCTCCATGAACTGGTTGCACGGGAAGCCCAGGATCTCGAGGCCCCGGTCGTGGTAGCGGTCGTAGAGCTCCTGAAGCTGCGCGTACTGCGGGGTGAGCCCGCACTTCGAGGCCACGTTGACGACGAGCAGCGGGCGGTCGCGGTACTCGTCGAGGCTGGTGGAGCGACCGGTGAGGGTCTCGAGCGGGATGTCATGGATCGCGGTCACCTGACCAGTATCGCGGGTGCGCCGGCGGAGGGGACGGCTACGGTGACGTCCATGGCCGATCTCCGACACCTGCCGAAGGCACCGGTCAACCTCGTCCGGCGCCGGCGCAGGCCGAACGGCGGCGACGCACCCGACTCACCGAACGGCACCGACCAGACGTCCCACCGCTCGGGAATCGTCGACAGTGCCGTCTACCAGGGCGGGCAACGCACGCACACGGCGTCGTCGCTGACGGACTGCTTCGAGGCCCTGCGCTCCCAACCCGACGGGATGGCCTGGATCGGCCTGTACCGGCCCGGGGAGGACGAGCTGCAGTCGCTGGCGGCCGAGTTCGACCTGCACGAGCTGGCCGTCGAGGACGCGATCACCGCCCACCAACGGCCCAAGCTCGAGCGCTACGGGAACACCCTGTTCGTCGTCCTGCGCGCCGCCCGCTACGTCGACGAGGTGGAGGAGGTCGAGTTCGGCGAGCTGCACGTGTTCCTCGGCCGCGACTTCGTCATCACCGTGCGGCACGCCGAGTCGCCCGACCTGTCCGTCGTGCGCAAGCGTCTCGAGGACGACCCCGAGCTGCTGGCACTCGGCACCGAAGCGGTCCTCTACGCGCTCCTCGATGCCGTGGTCGACGGGTACGGACCCGTCGTCGCCGGCATCGAGAACGACGTCGACGAGATCGAGGTGCAGGTCTTCGACGGCGACCCGGCGGTGTCCCGCCGCATCTACGAGCTCTCCCGCGAGGTGGTCGACTTCCAGCGGGCGGCCGCCCCGCTCGGCGCGATCCTGGACTCGCTCGAGGGTGGGTTCGAGAAGTACCGGGTGGACGAGGAGCTGCAGCGGTCGCTGCGCGACGTCGCCGACCACGTCACCCAGGTGAACGAACGCATCGACAGCCTGCGCGTGCTGCTGCGCGACATCCTGCAGGTGAACTCGATCCTCGTCGCCCAGAAGCAGAACGACGAGATGACCGCGCTGTCGCGCACGAGCAACGCCCAGAACGACGAGGTGAAGAAGATCTCGGCGTGGGCGGCGATCGGATTTGCCCCGACGACGATCGCGTCGATCTACGGGATGAACTTCCGCAACATGCCCGAGCTGGGCTGGTACCTCGGCTACCCGTTCGCGCTGGCCCTGATGGTGCTGGCGGGCGTGGTCCTCTACGTGGTGTTCAAGCACCGCGGCTGGATCTGAGGCGCCAGTTCAGTGCCGGGCCGCGGCGGCGTGCTGCGAGTCGTCCCACGCCGCGCCTGGTGCAGAACGGTCGGCGTCCACGATCCGGTCGGCGTGCAGCCGGGCCGGGCCGGGGTGGTTGGTATCGGTGCGGGCCCGGTCGGCCTGGGACGACGCGGCCACAGGGCGGTCGGCGGGACGCGCCGCGCGCCGCGCGCGGAACCGGGTCAGGGCGCTCTTCGCGACGAGGGCCAGCCCGGCCCCGAGAGCCATGACCACCGCGCCGGCGACCGCGTCGAGCAGGTAGTGGTTACCGGTAGCGAGCACCACGAACGTCGTGGCCAGCGGGTACAGCACGCCCAGCACCTTGACGTAGCGGCGCGAGGCGTACCGGGCGAGCAGGAAGCCGCACCACAGCGCCCAGCCCACGTGCAGTGACGGCATGGCGGCGAACTGGTTGGTCAGACCGCCGAGACCGCGCGGGACGCTGCCCTCGCCACCCCACCAGCCCCAGTGTCGGACGTCGAACAGGGCGTCCGGGATGCCCGCGTTCCTGAGCAGTCGCGGCGGGGCGGTGGGCACGAGGTAGAAGACGACCAGGCCGAGGATGGTGCTGAAGGCCAGCGCCGTACGGGCGGTGCGGTACTGCTTGGCGTGGCAGCGGTACATCCAGATCAGCACGACCGGCGTGATGATGTAGTGCATCGTCGAGTAGAAGTACGCGGCAGCCACGGCCAGCGGGGTCACGCTGATGAGCGCGTGGGTGAGCAGCTTCTCGGGGGCGAGGTCGAGCGCGCGCTCCCAGTGCAGGATGTCGCGCCCGTTGCGCGTGGCGACGGCGACCGCGCCGTTCTGCAGCCCGCGGCTGAGCTCGTAGGCGCCGTAGATGGCGCCGACCAGGACGACCTCGCGCAACCAGCGGGGCAGGCGGTACACGCTCCACCAGCGTGTGGCCGTGCGTACCCCGGGTGCTGCCATGCCCCACACCCTATCGACCCGTGGTGCGTTTTCCGGGCCATTGGCGTTACGGAGCGGGGAATCACTCAGCTGGGCGCACCTGCTCCAGGACGTCCCGGCGGTCGGTGGTGATGCCGTCCACCCCCATGTCGCGAAGGGTGCGGGCCCGCGCGACGTCGTTCACCGTCCACGCCACCACGGTGGCGACCCGCTCGTGCAGGGCGGCGACCGCGGGGGGGTCGAGCACGGTGTGCCGCACGGACACGCCCACCTGCGGCAGTTCCGGACCGCGCAGCACGTCCCGCAGCGCGGCGGCGTCCTTCACGGTGCGCCAGGTCGTGAACCCGGCCTCGGCGTAGGCCCGTAACTCGGCGTCACGGTCGGTGCTGACGACGAACCGCGCCCGGTCGGCGAGCTGGTCCGCGAGCGCCGCGGCCAGGCGGAGCTGGGTCGTCGTGTCGCGCGGTTTCGGGTCGAGCAGCACCGAGCAGTGGTCGGGGATGCGCGCCAGGGTGGCGGAGAGGGTGGCGTCGTACGGGGGCCCGTAGCCCAGCCGGAACCGGCCGTTGTCGCGCTGCACTGCCCGGCCGGTGAACCGGACGGGCAGGTAGTGCGACACGTAGACGGTGTCGCCACGGACGCGCACCTGCACGTCGGTCTCGAACACGGTGACCCCGAGGTCGGCGAGCTCCCGGCAGCCCTGTGCCGTGGGCGGGGTGCGGTGGGCGACGAGGAGCACGGCGCGGTCAGCGCAGCAGCGCCGCGACGGCTGCGGTCAGCTCGTCAGGTCGGCGGACGCCGGGATGGGCCGCGACCTGGACGAAGGGGATGCCGAGCACGGTCGACGCCCCGTCCGCCTCCGGGTTGTCGCCGACCATCACCGCGTCGGCGGGGTCGACCTGGAGCGCGGCGCACGCCAGCCGGAAGATCTCGGGGTCCGGCTTCTCGACCCCGACCTCGTAGGACAGCACGAGCGCGTCGAGGTCCTGGTCGACGCCGTACCGGGCGAGGACGGGCCGCGGGTCCCAGCCGATGTTGCTGATCACCGCGACGGGAACGCCGCGGGCGTGCAACCGGCGCAGGACCGCGATCGTGTCCGGGAACGGGTGCCACGCCTCGGCCGACGTGCCGTGGCGGTACAACGTCTCGGCCTCGTCGTGGTCGAGACCGGCGTAGCGCGACAACCCGGAGTAGGCGTCGTGGTGCGCCCGGGCCGACAGGTCGCGCTCCGCCCAGACCCCGGCCAGCTCGTCCGGCAGCTCCTGCGGCGTGCTGCTGCCGTTGATGCCGCCGAAGCGTTCCATGGCCGGTGCGAGGTGCAGGTAGTCGGCGCCCAACGCACGCAGCAGCGACTCCTGCGCCGACTCGATGTGGAACAACGTGCCCGAGAAGTCGAACAACGCGGCCGCCGGGCCCACGCAGCTCCGCGCGGTCACCTTGTCCAGGATCTGCTCGGTGGTGGCGTCGCGGTCGAGGTCCTCGGGCGCCGTCCCGCCGAGCGGCGTGCGCGTCGCACGGGCGTAGACGGCGGCCACGCCGTCGAACAGCTGCGGCGCCAGGCCGGCCTCGCGCTGGGTGGCGGCGATCTCGTGCATCTCCGCCACGAACCGGTCCGCCTTGGTGGCGGCGACGGCCACGTCGTGGGGCCAGCCCGGGACGTCGCGCGGCCACTCGCGGGCGGTGTCGTCGAGGAACTCGGCCAGCACCCCGTGACGGCGTGCCGTGACCATGGCCTGCAGGACGAGCGCGGTGCTGCCCTTGTACATCGAGGCGGTGCACATCTTCAGCGCCGACGCCCGCCCGATCGGTCCGGGCAGCCGGACCAGGTCGAGCCACGGGCCGTCGACCTCGTCGGCGCGGGCGCCGCACGCGTATACGCGGGTGTGGTCACCGGCGGTGGGCGGGCCGCCGGAGATGGAGCCGTCGACCACCGGCAGCCCGGCGTCGGCGAGCGTGGCGGCGACCGCGTGCAGCGTCTCGGGACTGATCGCGTTCAGGTCGGCCACGAGCGGGGTCGCCCCCGCGGCCCGGGCGGCGTCCGCGATCTCCCCGGCCGCGGCCAGGGCCGCGCCGGGCGGCACGACCGATACGACGAGGTCGCAGGTGACGACCTCGTGCAGGGTGTCCACCGCCTGGACACCGGCGGCGGCGACCAGCGCCCGGGTGCGAGTGCTGCGGCCGCTGACGCAGGTGCGCACCTCGGCGCCGCCGGCGATCCAGTTGGCGCCCAGCGCGCTGCCCATGGCGCCGGCGCCTACCAGCCCGATCGTCGTCATGTGTCCTGTGCGTCCGGTGCGCCGTCGTCGAACGCGCTGTCCTCACGTGCGCGGAACGCGCTGTCCTCACGTGCGCGGAACGCGCTGTCCTCACGTGCGCGGAACGCGCTGCGCACCCCCGACAGCAGCAGCGGGACACCCAGGCCCAGCGCGATGATGCCGAGCAGCAGGTAGAGACCCGCCCGGTCGCCCGGGGCGTTGTCGGCGTCGTCGACGAACACGCTGCCGAACGGTGCGCAGGCGATGTGCACGCTGCCCGTCACCGGAGCCTGGAAGGTGGCGATCACGTTGGTGGCCTTGGTCGAGTCCGACTCGGCCGTGACCGGCAGCGCGCGATCGACCCCGGGCTGCACCGAGTAGGTGCAGGTCAGCGACGACGACGTGCGACCCCGGTCGGCCTCGGCGTCGACGCCACGGTGCACGGCCACGTGGTACAGGTGGCCCTGGGTGACCGACACCTCGTAGGGCGCCACCGCCCCCGCGGCGTAGGAGTGCGGTTCGCCGGGTGCGGTGTACCGGTAGGCCAGGCACAGCACCAGCCCGATCACGACCAGCGCCGCCCCGATCAGGCCCAGGCGGCTGCCGGCGGTGCGCACCGGCGCGGACGGGCCGGGATGCGGTGGGGCCGGTTGCACGCCCGAAGCCTAACGAGGCGCCGGGCCGGGCAGGCCGAGGGCGGCGGGCAGGTCGCCCGGTGCGGCGCACACGACACGCGCGCCCGCAGCCGTCAGCTCCCCCGGCGTGCCGTAGCCCCACCCGGCACCGATCGTCGCGACACCGTGGGCGCGCGCGCCCAGCACGTCGTGCTCGCGGTCGCCGACCATGACCACCGTGTCCGGCGCGGGGTCGCCGAGGCGGCGCAGCACCTCCTGCACCACCAACGCCTTGGTGCCCCGCGAACCGTCGTCGAGGTCACCACCGACGGTGGTGAAGTACTCGGCCATCCCTAGCCGTTCGACGATCGGGACGGCCTGGGCCTCCGGCTTGCTGGTCGCGACCGCCATCGTCACTCCCGCGTCGCGGACGGCCGCGACGACCTCGGCGACGCCGGGATAGGCCGCCGTGTCGTACATGGCGCCGGCCCGGTAGTAGGCGCGG
The DNA here is from genome assembly GCF_964252635.1 of uncultured Jatrophihabitans sp. Classification (GTDB taxonomy): domain Bacteria; phylum Actinomycetota; class Actinomycetes; order Mycobacteriales; family Jatrophihabitantaceae; genus Jatrophihabitans. The sequence continues at coordinate 145,047 of NZ_CAXUNP010000002.1, read as the reverse complement.
TAGGAGTCGATGACGTCCCACAGCTCGACGCCGTCGGGCAGGTACGGCGGCAGCGAGGTGTAGAACGGCGGGCCGAGCAGCGAGCGTTCCGTGTCGGGGTCCAGCGGCGGCACGCCGCACTCGGCGAATGCGTGGCGCAGCGACGCGAGGATGCCCGGCGCGGAGTCCGACAGCGTGCCGTCGAGGTCGAACAGGACGAAGGACGGCACGTCAGCGCACGCGCCGGGACGGCCGGCTCACGTGAACTGCGCCTTGCCCGGCCCGCTCTCCAGGAAGGACTGCATGCCGATCGTGCGGTCCTCGGTGGCGAACAGCGAGGCGAACAGGTGCGACTCGAGACGTAGGCCGGTCGCCAGATCGGTGTCGAGGCCGCCGTCGATCGCCGCCTTCGCGGCGGCCAGCGCGTGCCGCGGGCCCTTGGCGAACTTGGCAGCCATGGCGAGCGCCGTCGGGTAGACCTCTTCCTTGGCGACGACGACGTCCACCAGGCCGAGCTCGAGCGCCTCGTCGGCGGCGACGAAACGCCCGGTGTAGATGAGGTCCTTGGCCTTGGCCGGGCCGATCAGGCGCGGCAGGCGCTGCGTGCCGCCGGCCCCCGGGATGATGCCGAGCAGCATCTCGGGCTGGCCCCACCGGGCGTCCTCCGCACTGACCCGGAAGTCGGCCGTCAGCGCGAGCTCGCAGCCGCCGCCGAGCGCGTAGCCCGTGACCGCCGCGACGACCGGTTTCGGGATGCGCGCCAGCGCGTCCAGGGCGGACGTGAGGCGGTGCGCGTCCTGGAGCATGTACGCGTGGTCCTGGCCGGCGAACTCCTTGACGTCGGCGCCGGCCGCGAACACCTTCTCGCCGCCGTACAGGACGACGGCGCGGATCGACGGGTCGTCCGAGACCTGCGCCGCCGCTGCGCGCAGCTGCTCCTGCAGGTCGGTGTTGATGGCGTTCATCGGCGGGCGGTCGAGCCGGATCGTCGCCACCCCGGCCGGGATCTCGGCGTCGTCCCCCGCCTCGACGCGCACCAGATCAGCCATCGCCTGCCTCCTCGCCACCCGTGACATGTCCGCGGCGAGCCTACGGGTCGCCGCGGCGGCTCACCGTGCGCGGGCGAACCACCGTCCGCCGCTGCGCTGCACATCCAGGGCCAGCCCGAAGGTCTCGCTCAGCAGGTCGGCGGTGAGCACGTCGCGCGCCAGACCGGCAGCCACCACCTGCGCGTCGCGCAGCAGCAGCACGTGGCTGATGCCGGGCGGCAGTTCCTCGACGTGGTGGGTGACGAGCACCGACGCGGGCGCGTACGGGTCGTCGGCGAGCCGGGACAGCCGCCGCAGCAGGTCCTCGCGACCGCCCAGGTCCATGCCCGCCGCCGGCTCGTCGAGCAGCAGCAGTTCCGGATCGGTCATCAACGCCCGTGCGATCTGCACGCGGGCCTTCTCGCCCTGGCTCAGCGTCCCGTACGTGCGCTGCTCGAACCCGGCCATCCCGAGCCGGCCGAGCAGGTCGCCCGCGCGGCCGAGGTCGTCCTCGGAGTAGATCTCGCGCCACCGTCCGAGCACCGAGTAGCCGGCGCTGACGACGACGTCGCCGACGCGCTCACCGCCTGGGATGCGTTCGGCCAGCGCCGCGGACGCGAACCCGATCCGCGGTCGCAGCTCGAAGACGTCCACCCGGCCCAGCTGCTCGCCCAGCACGTAGGCCTGGCCCGACGTCGGGTGCAGGGCGGCCGAGGCGATCTGCAACAGCGTGGTCTTGCCCGCACCGTTGGGCCCGAGGACGGCCCAGCGCTCGTCCTCCTCGACGGTCCAGTCGACCGGCCCGAGCAGGGTCTTGGCACCCCGCCGGACCGTGACGTCGACCAGCTGCACGACGGCGTCGGGATTCGGTCGGGATGCCACGCACCCATCCAAGCGCAACCGTGGTGGGCGTCAGTCCGCGGGACCCGTGGTCAGCGTGACGGTCGCGGTGTGCGCGGCGCCGCTGCTGTCGGTCCACGAGATCGACTCGCGGTCGCCCGGCTCCTTGGCCGACAGGATCTTCTTGACCTGTGCGGACGAGGTCACCGACGTGCCACCGACCTTGGTGATGGTGGAGCCGGGGGTGATACCGGCCTTGGCCGCCGGCGACCCAGGGAAGATCGTGTTGCCGACCTGCGGCAGCGGGACGACCACCGCACCGTTCTGGTCCTGCAGCGAGAACCCGACGAAGGCAGGCAGCCCGATGTGGATCGTGGTGGTCTGCACGCCGGTCTCGATCTGCCGGGCCACGCCGAGCGCGGTGTCGATGCGGATCGCGTAGGCGGTCTTGGCCGTGTCGCTCTGGCGCCCCGTGGAGGCGGCTGTATCGATGCCGACGACCTCACCCTTCGCGTCGTACAGAGGACCGCCGGAGTCGCCGGAGATGATTGGCGCGTCCACCTCGATGAGGTTGTTCAACCGCTCGGCGTCGGCGCCGGACTCGTCCGTCGCGGTGATCGTCTTGTTCAGCCCGATGACCTTGCCGCTGGCAGCGGTCAGGGTGCCGGTGCCGCCGGCGTTGCCCACGCCGACGACGGCGTCGCCCACCTTCACGCTCTGGGAGCTGCTGGCCAGCTTGGCGGTCTGCAGCCCGGAGGCGTCGCGCAGCTTGATGACTGCGACGTCCTTCGTGGGCGCGGTGCCCACCACGTCGGCGCGGTAGGACTTGCCCGTGCTCTCGACGGTGACCGTGATGCTGGTGGCGCCGTTGACGACGTGGTTGTTGGTGAGGATCTCGCCGTCGGGGCTGAGAATCATGCCGGTGCCGGCGCTCTGGGCGTTCTGGTAGCGCAGCACCGAGACGATGGTGACGATGCCCTTTTGCTGGGTGGCGGTGGCGGTGGTCTTCGATCCGCCGGTGTTGGACCCGCCGTTGGGCAGCGAGCCGCCGTTGCCACCGCTGGACCCGCTGGACCCGCTCGAGCCACCCGGCGCCTGGGCCTGCGGCAGCTGCAACGCCGACCCGCTGCCCGACGTCGTCGAGGACCCGCTCGCGAAGCCGACGCCGGTGAGGACCAGCGCGGCCGCCACGACCAGCGCGGCCAGGCCCGCGAGCAGCCCGGCGCGGCGGCGAGGACGGCCGGGCTGGGTGCCAGTCGCCGGGTAGCCGTAGCCGTACGGCGGCTGACCCCCGAATCCCTGCGGACCGAACTGGCCCTGCCCGTACTGGCCGTAGCCCGACGTGCCGTACTGGCCCTGGCCGTACTGGCCCTGTCCGTACTGGCCGTAGCCCGACGTGCCGTACTGGCCCTGGCCGTACTGGCCCTGGCCGTACTGGCTCTGTCCGTACTGGCCGTAGCCCGACGTGCCGTACTGGCCCTGGCCGTACTGACCCTGGCCGTACTGACCCTGGCCGTACTGACCCTGGCCGAACGACCCGGCGGAGGAACCGGTACCCGGGTAGTACTGCACGGGCGCGGGCCACTGGGTCGCCGGCGGCGGCGTGTACGCCTGCTCCTCCGGCGTCTCGGGCGCCTCGGGCGCCTCGGGCGTCCGGTGCGCCTCAGGGGCCTGCTGCTGGGGTGCCTCGGCGGACGGATCACTCGCCGGACCGGGGTACGGACGCGGGGTCTCGTACGGGTCGTTCGTCGTCATGGTTCAAGGATTACCCCGCCGGCCCAGCTTCTACTGAGTTGTTCCCATGAACATCCTGGGAAACCACCTCCGCCGGCCCGGTGCGGGTCCACTACAGTCGCGACGGTGCTGCCCGAGCAACTGACCGCCGCACTCGCCGCCCGGCTGGAGACGGCCTGGCCGGGCACCCCCTTCCCGCTCGGCGCCCACTGGGACGGCGAGGGCACCAATTTCGCCCTGTGGTCCACCACCGCGACCGGCGTCACCGTCTGCCTGTTCGAAGACAACGGCGCCGAGACCCGTATCCCGCTCGGCGACTCGACCTACCACGTCTGGCACGGCTACGTACCCGGCGTCGGCCCCGGCCAGCGCTACGGCTTCCGGGTCGACGGCGAGTTCGAGCCGGCCCGGGGGCTGTTCCACAACCCGGCCAAGCTGCTCGTCGACCCCTACGCGCGCTCCGTAGAGGGCACCTACACCGACGACCCCAGCGTGTACCCGGGCAGTGCCGCCGACTCGGCGCCCTGCGTGCCCCGGTCGGTCATCACGCAGGACGCGTTCCCGTGGGGTGACGACACCCGCCCGAACGTGCCGTGGGACGACACGGTCATCTACGAGCTGCACGTCAAGGGCTTCACCGCGCTGCACCCGGGCGTGCCCGAGGAGCTGCGGGGCACCTACTCCGGGCTGGCCCAACCGGCGGTCATCGAGCACCTGCGCTCGCTGGGCGTCACCGCGGTCGAGCTGATGCCCGTCCATCACTTCGTGTCCGAACCGCACCTGCAGCGCCGCGGGCTCACGAACTACTGGGGCTACAACTCGCTCGGCTTCTTCGCCCCGCACGCGCCCTATGCGGCCCGCGCCGGCGACCAGACCCGCGAGTTCAAGGCGATGGTGCGCGCCCTGCACCGGGCCGGGATCGAGGTCATCCTCGACGTCGTCTACAACCACACGGCCGAGGGCGGGACGGACGGGCCGGTGCTGACCTTCCGCGGCATCGACAACGGGTCCTACTACCGCGCCGAGCAGGACGACCCGTCGCGCTACGTCGACTACACCGGGTGCGGCAACACCTTCGACCCGCGGCGACCGTTCCCGCTGCAGCTGATCACCGACTCGCTGCGGTACTGGATCACCGAGATGCACGTCGACGGCTTCCGCTTCGACCTCGCGTCCGCGCTGGCCCGTTCGTTGCACGACGTCGACAAGCTGTCCTCCTTCTTCGACACGATCCACCAGGACCCGGTGATCTCGCAGGTCAAGCTCATCGCCGAGCCGTGGGACGTCGGCGCCGGCGGTTACCAGGTCGGCGAGTTCCCGCCGCTGTGGACGGAGTGGAACGGCAAGTACCGCGACACCGTCCGCTCGTTCTGGGCCCACGGCGCCGACGGCGTACGCGATCTCGCCTACCGGCTGTCGGGATCGTCCGACCTCTACGGCGACGACGGCCGGCTGCCCATCGCCTCGATCAACTTCGTCACCGCGCACGACGGCTTCACCATGCGCGACCTGGTGTCCTACGCACGTAAGCACAACGAGGCCAACGGCGAGCAGAACCGCGACGGCACCGACGACAACCGCTCCTACAACGGAGGGGCTGAGGGCGATCCGGCGCCGGCCGCCGTGCAGACCCTGCGCCGCCGCCAGGCGCGAAACCTGCTCACGACGCTGCTGCTGTCGACCGGTGCGCCGATGCTGGTCGCCGGCGACGAGCTGTGGCGCACGCAGGGCGGCAACAACAACGCCTACGCCCAGGACAACGAGATCAGCTGGCTGGACTGGTCGGGTGCCGACTCCCCCGTCGACGAGCCGTCCGGCGACATGCTCGCCCTGGTGCGCCGGCTGCTCACCCTGCGGCGCCGCCATCCCGTGCTGCGGCAGAGCGCGTTCTTCGAGGGGCGGCAGGTGCCGTCCGCGGACGGGCTCGGAGCCACGAAGGACCTGGCGTGGTTCCACCCCGACGGGCGCGAGCTGACCAGCCGCGACTGGTTCGACGGCTCGCTGCGCACCCTCGGCATGTACCTGGACGGGCGGCAGCTCCGGCACCGCACGCGGCGCGGCGAGCCGGTCGTCGACGAGTCGTTCCTCCTACTGCTGCACTCGGGCGACGACGACCGGGACTTCCTGCTGCCCGGGCCCCCGTGGAGCGAGGGCTACGAGACCGTCGTCGACACCACCCGACCCGGCGGCGAGCCCGCCGGCACCGCCGGGCTCGAGGCGGACGGGACCGTCACCATGACCGCCCGGTCCGCCTTGTTGCTGCGCATCCTGCGCTGATCGACTACGTCTCGCGGTCGACCAGCCGCCCGGATCCGCAGGTGATCACCTGACCGGGGGGGTGGATCGGCCTGCCCTGGGGCGGAAGGGGCCGACCGGGCAGACTGGGGCCATGCGTGGCGCGGCGGAGTCCTGGCTCTCGGACATGGACGGCGTCCTCGTGCGCGAGGAGCATGCCGTGCCGGGTGCCGCCGAATTCCTGGCCCGGCTCGAGGAGCGCGGCCGCAAGTTCCTGGTGCTGACCAACAACTCGATCTTCACGCCCCGCGACCTGTCGGCCCGGCTGGCCACGTCCGGCCTGCAGGTGCCCGAGGACGCGATCTGGACCTCGGCCCTGGCCACCGCCACCTTCCTGGCCGACCAGCTGCCGCACGGCACGGCCCACGTCATCGGCGAGGCCGGGCTGACCACCGCCCTGCACGACGTCGGCTACATCCTCACCGACCGCAATCCCGATTTCGTGGTGCTCGGCGAGACCCGTACGTACTCCTTCGAGGCCATCACCCGAGCCATCCGCCTCATCGAGGGCGGCGCCCGGTTCATCGCCACCAACCCCGACGTCACCGGGCCCTCCGAGCAAGGTCCGCTGCCGGCCACCGGCTCGGTGGCCGCCATGATCACCAAGGCGACGGGCCGAGAGCCGTACTTCGTCGGCAAGCCCAACCCGATGATGCTGCGCAGCGCGCTGAACCGCATCGAGGCCCACTCCGAGTCCACGATAATGGTCGGCGACCGCATGGACACCGACGTGCTGGCCGGCATCGAGGCGGGGCTCGACACCATCCTGGTGCTCTCCGGCTCCACCCAGCGCGGCGACGTCGAGCGCTTCCCCTGGCGACCGGGCCGGGTGCTGGACTCGATCGCCGACGTCGTCGACCTCGTGTAGCGAGCCGCCGAAACCGTTCGTCCCTCGTCAGTGGGTCGCCCTACGCTGGCGGCACCCGGGGACACCGCCGTCCCCCACGCAGGAAGGTCACCATGACCGACGTCATCGAGGCGCACGGCCTCGTGAAGGTCTACGGCTCGCTGCGCGCGCTCGACGGCCTCGACCTCGCCGTCCCCGAGGGCACCGTGCTGGGCCTGCTCGGGCCCAACGGCGCGGGCAAGACCACGGCCGTCCGGGTCCTCACCACGCTGCTCGAGCCCGACGAGGGCACGGCGACGGTCGCCGGCATCGACGTGCGCGCCCACCCCGGGCAGGTCCGCGCCCGCATCGGGCTCTCCGGCCAGTACGCCGCGGTCGACGAGTACCTGACCGGTTTCGAGAACCTCGACATGATCGGCCGCCTGTACGGGCTGGGTCGTCGCCGCTCGAAGGACCGCGCCCGCGAACTGCTCGAGCGCTTCACGCTCGCCGACTCCGGCGATCGGATGGCCAAGACGTACTCCGGCGGCATGCGGCGCCGGCTCGACCTCGCCGGCGCGCTGGTGGCCTCGCCGCCGGTGCTGTTCCTGGACGAGCCGACCACCGGCCTCGACCCGCGCAGCCGCAACGACATGTGGGACGTCATCCGTGAGCTCGTGTCGGGCGGCACCACCGTGCTGCTGACCACGCAGTACCTCGAGGAGGCCGACCGCCTGGCCGACCGCATCGTGGTCATCGACCACGGCAACTCCATCGCCGAGGGCACCGCCGACGAGCTCAAGGCCCAGGTCGGCGGCGAGCGCGTCGAGGTCGTGGTGTCCGATGCGTCGGAGATCCCGGCCGCCCAGGAGGTGCTGGCCCGGCTGGCCGAGGGCGGCTCCGTCGACGTCGACCCGCACACCCGGCGCCTCACCGCGCCGGTCCGCGGCGGCGCCGCGACGCTCACCGAGGCGCTGCGGCACCTCGACACCGCGGGCGTCGCCCTGCACGACGTCGCGCTGCGCCGCCCGACCCTGGACGACGTCTTCCTGACCCTCACCGGGCACCGCAGCGAGGACGACCCCGAACCCGAGCCCGAACTGACCGGAGCGACCTCATGAGCACCGACGTCGCGAGCAGCGAGACCGCCCCCACCGGCGGTACGTGGTCGCCCCCCTCGACGGGTGGTCTGCGCAAGGCCCTGGTCGACGGCGCCACGGTGGCCAAGCGCAACCTGATCAAGATCAAGCGGGTGCCCGACCTGCTCGTGTTCTCGACGATCTCGCCCATCATGTTCATCCTGCTGTTCGGCTACATCTTCGGCAGCGCCATCAAGGCCCCACCGGGCGTGGGCTACCGCGAATACCTGATCCCCGGCATCTTCGCGCAGACGGTCATCTTCGGGGTCACGGTCACCGGCGCCGGCCTGGCCGACGACATCCAGAAGGGCATCATCGACCGGTTCCGCTCGCTGCCGATGTCCCGCTCGGCGGTACTGGTCGGCCGCACCACCAGCGACGTGCTCAACAACGTCCTCGTCGTGGTGATCATGTCGCTCACCGGCCTGATCATCGGGTGGCGCATCCGCACGTCGGTCGGCGAGGCGCTCGGCGGGTTCGTCCTGCTCCTGCTCTTCGCCTACGCGATGTCCTGGATCATGGCGCTGGTGGGCCTGCTGGTGCCCAGCCCCGAGGTCGTCAACAACGCCTCGTTCATCGTCATCTTCCCGTTGACGTTCATCGCCAACACCTTCGTCCCGACCAAGAACTTCCCGTCCGTACTCAGGGTCATCGCCAACTGGAACCCGGTGACGACGGTGACCCAGGCCGCGAGGCAGCTGTTCGGCAACACCGGCACCGCCCCGCTGCCCACCGACCCGTGGTCGCTGCACCATCCGATCCTGTACACGCTGTGCTGGGTGGTCGGCATCCTCGTGGTCTTCGTCCCGCTGTCGGTGCGGCAGTACAAGCGCGCGGCGGCCCGCTGATGACGCACGGCACGTCGACGGTCACGGGGCGGCTGGGCTCGGTGAACATCGGGGCGCCGCGACCCAACCCGTTCAAGGCCGCCGAGTCCACGGGCATCGCGAAACACCCTGTCGACGGGCCGGTGCTGGTCCGCGACCCGGGGCCCCGGACCACCGGGCTCGGCAGCGGGCTGGTCGGCGACTTCATCGGCGACGTCGAGAACCACGGCGGCCGCGACCAGGCCGTCTACGCCTTCGCGCGCGAGGACCTCGACGCCTGGGCGGCCCGTCTCGACCGCGACCTGCCCGACGGGTCGTTCGGCGAGAACCTGACGACCCGGGGCCTGGACGTGAACGCCGCGGTCCTCGGTGAGCGGTGGCGGATCGGCGACACGGTGGAGCTGGTGGTGACCGTGCCGCGGTTGCCGTGCGCCACCTTCCGGGGGTGGATGGAGCTGTCGGGCTGGCTGCGGACGTTCACGCTCGACGCCCGCCCCGGGGCCTACCTGCGGGTGGACGTGCCCGGCGAGATCCGCGGCGGGGACGAGGTCACCGTCGTCCACCGCCCGCAGCACGGCGTCACCGTGACGCAGGCCTTCCGCGCCCTGACCACCGACCGCGACACCCGCCGCGACCTGCTCGCGGCGGGCGACGACCTGGTCGCCGACCTCGCCGACCACGCCCGCAGCTGAGCCCGGCTACGCGGGCAGGAACGCGCTCATGGCCTCCGGGTTGGCGAGCGCCCCGCGACTGACGGCCCGCTCCAGCGGCACGCCGGCCAGCACCCGTTTGACCGGCACCTCGCACTTCTTGCCGTTGAGCGTGCGCGGGACGGCGTCGATGACGATCACCTCGTCGGGCACGTGGCGCGGCGACAGCTCGGTGCGGATGCGCGTGCGCAACTCGGCGACGACGGTGTCGTCGATCGTCACGCCGTCGGCCGGCACCACGAAGAGCAGCAGCTTGCCCTCGGTGCCGGCGGCCGCGGCCGTCATCGACGAGGTGTCGATGACCAGCGAGTCCGCCACGGCGGGGTGGTCCTCGACCACGGTGTAGAACTCGGCCGTGCCCATCCGCACGCCGCCGCGGTTCAGGGTCGAGTCCGAGCGTCCGTAGATGACGCACGAGCCCCGGTCGGTGATCTTGATCCAGTCGCCGTGCCGCCACACGCCGGGGTAGGTGTCGTAGTAGGCCTCACGCAGGCGCGATCCGTCCGGGTCGTTCCAGAACGCCACGGGCATCGAGGGCATGGGCTCGGTGATCACCAGCTCGCCGACCTCACCGATGACGGGATGACCGCTCTCGTCGTAGGCCTCGACCGCACAGCCGAGCATCCGGCAGGCGATCTCGCCGGCCCGCACCGGCAGGGTCGGCGCCGACCCGACGAAGGCGGTGCACACGTCCGTCCCGCCCGACAGCGAGCCGAGGGCGAGATCGCCGCCCACCTCGGCGTAGACCCAGGCGAAGCCCTCGGGCGACAACGGCGCACCGGTGGAGCCGACCGCCTGCAGGGCCGACAGGTCGGTGTCGGCACCGGGTCGCACCTCGGCCTTCATGCAGGCCTGGAGATAGGGCGCGGACGTGCCGAAACAGGTGATGCCGGTGTCGGCGGCGAAGCGCCAGAGCGCGCCGAGGTCGGGGTAGCCCGGGTTGCCGTCGAACAGGACGATCGTCGAGCCGACCACCAACCCCGACACCAGCAGGTTCCACATCATCCAGCCCGTCGTGCTGAACCAGAAGAACCGCGAACCGGGCCCCAGGTCGAGGTGCAGGGCGAGCTGCTTCACGTGCTCGACGAGGATGCCGCCGTGCCCGTGCACGATGGGCTTGGGCAACCCGGTCGTGCCCGAGGAGTACAGGATCCACAGCGGCGCGTCGAACGGCACCGGCTCGAACGCGAGGGTGCCGGGGGTGGCCAGCACGTCCGGCCACGAGAGCACCGTGTCCTGCCCGCCCGCGTCGGGCAGCGTCGCCTGCGCGTCGAGGTAGGGCATCAGCACGGTGGCGCGCAGCGTCGGCAGCTTGGCGCGCAGGGCGGTGACCGTCGGGCGGATGTCGTAGCTCTTGCCGCCGTAGACGTAGCCGTCGACGGCGACGAGCACCGTCGGCTCGATCTGGCCGAAGCGATCGGACACGGCCTGCGGCCCGAAGTCCGGTGAACACGACGACCAGACCGCGCCCAGCGAGCACGTCGCGAGCATGGCCACGAGCGCCTCGGGGGCGTTCGGCACCAGCCCGACGACCCGGTCGCCGACGCCGACGCCCTGCCCAGCCAACATCGTGCGGACGCTGGCGACCTGCTCCCGCAGCTGCGCCCAGGTCAGCGTCGCCGACCGACCGTCCTCGCGGCCGGCAACGACCGCGACGTCGTCGTCGGCCACCTCGGACCCGGTCGCCCCGGCCGGCGGGAACAGCGCGTGCTCGGCGTAGTTCAGGGTGCCGTCCGGAAACCAGCGCGCCCCGGGCATCTCGCGCGACGCGAGCGCCGCCGTCGGCTGCCGGTGCCACCGCACGTCATACCAGCGGGCCAGCGCCGACCAGAACGCGTCGAGGTCGGCGACCGACCAGTCCCACAGCTCGTCGTAGGTCGCCGTGGTGATGCCGCCCTGCGCGGCCAGCCAGCTGCCGAACGCGGTGATGCGCGAACCCGCGATGCGTTCGGTGGACGGTTCCCACAGCAGATCGCCCTCGTTCGTCATGCGTCCGAACCTAGCGAGATGCCGCGCTAGGAGCCTGCCGCGGGGCGTGGCACGATTGTCGATTGAACCGGTAGACAAATCGCACGCACGGCCCGAGGAGGCCCCATGTCCGATGCCTGGTCCTTCGAGACCCGCCAGATCCACGCCGGGCAGACGCCCGACGGCGAGACCCACGCCCGGGCCCTGCCGATCTATCAGACGACGTCGTACACCTTCGACAGCACCGAGCACGCCGCCGACCTGTTCGCGCTCAAGCAGTTCGGCAACATCTACACCCGGATCATGAACCCGACGCAGGCCGCCGTGGAGGACCGCATCGCCTCGCTCGAGGGCGGCGTCGGGGCCCTGCTCACCTCCAGCGGCCAGGCCGCCGAGACCATCGCGCTGCTCAACCTCGCCGAGGCCGGCGACCACATCGTCTCCAGCGCCCGCCTGTACGGCGGAACGTACAACCTGTTCCACTACACGTTCCCGAAGATGGGCATCACGGTCAGCTTCGTCAACGACCCCGACGACCTGGACCAGTGGCGCGCCGCGGTCCGCCCGAACACCAAGGCTTTCTTCGGCGAGACCGTCAGCAACCCCCAGATCGACGTGCTGGACACCGCGGGCGTCGCGGGAGTGGCCCACGACTCCGGCGTGCCGCTCGTCGTCGACAACACCATCGCCACGCCCTACCTGATCCGGCCGTTCGAGCACGGCGCCGACATCGTGGTGCACTCGGCCACCAAGTACCTCGGCGGGCACGGCACAGCCATCGGCGGCGCGATCGTCGACGCCGGCCGGTTCGACTACGCCGCCGACCCGGAGCGCTACCCGAACTACAACCAGCCCGACGGCAGCTACCACGGCCTGGTCTACGCACGCGACCTCGGCGTCGGCTCACCGCTCGGTGCGAACCTGGCCTACATCCTCAAGGCCCGGGTGCAGCTGCTGCGCGACCTGGGCTCGGCCATCGCGCCGTTCAACGCCTTCCTGCTCGCCCAGGGCATCGAGACGTTGAGCCTGCGCGTCGAACGCCACGTGCAGAACGCGCAGGCCGTCGCCGAGTGGCTCGAGCAGCGCGACGAGGTGCTCTCGGTGAACTACGCGGGCCTGCCGTCGAGCCCCTGGCACCAGCGGGCCCAGCAGTACGCGCCGCGCGGCGTCGGCGGCGTGCTCGCCTTCGAGATCGCCGGTGGCCTCGAGGCCGGCAAACGCTTCGTCGAGGCGCTCGAGCTGCACAGCCACGTCGCCAACATCGGCGACGTCCGCAGCCTGGTCATCCACCCGGCGTCGACGACGCACTCGCAGCTGTCCCCCGAGGAGCAGGTCGCGACCGGTGTCACCCCGGGCCTCGTCCGCCTGGCGGTCGGTCTCGAGAACGTCACCGACATCCTCGCCGACCTCGACGCGGGTTTCCGGGCCAGCAAGGACAGCTGACCGTGGCGGGGTGGCGAGTCGGCGATCCCGTGGCGGGACGCCGGTTCGCCGACCTCGGCGCCGTCGAGCTCGAACTCGGCGGGCACCTGCCGGCCGTCCGCGTCGCCTACGAGACGTGGGGACGGCCCCGGCTCGACGAGCACGGCATCACCAACGCGGTGCTCGTGGAGCATGCGCTCACCGGTGACGCCCACGTCGCCGGTCCGGCCGGCAAGGGCCAGCCGACGCCCGGGTGGTGGGACGCGCTCGTCGGCCCGGGCCGCGCGTTGGACACGAACCGGTGGTTCGTCGTCGCCGCCAACGTCCTCGGCGGCTGCCAGGGCACGACCGGCCCGTCGAGCGCCGACGGGCCGGAGGGCCGCCCGTGGGGGTCGCGGTTCCCGGCGCTGACCATCCGCGACCAGGTGGACGTCGAGGTCCGGCTCGCCGACCACCTCGGCGTCCCGCGGTTCGCCGCGGTCCTCGGCGGCTCCATGGGCGGCATGCGGGCCCTGGAGTGGGCGGCCGGCCATCCCGGGCGCGTGAGCGCGGCGCTCGTGCTCGCGGTCGGCGCCGCGGCCAGCGCCGACCAGCTCGCGACGCAGTACACGCAGGTCTCGGCAATCCGCAGCGACCCGGCCTGGGTCGGCGGCGACTACCTGTGGCGCGGCCCGTTCGACACCGACGGCCCGCGCGACGGCCTGGGCACCGCCCGACGCATCGCGCACCTGACCTACCGCAGTGAGCTCGAACTGGACACGCGCTTCGGCCGGGAGGTGCAGGACGACGGGCGCTACGCCGTCGTGTCCTACCTGGACCACCACGCCGACAAGCTGGCCGACCGTTTCGACGCCGGCAGCTACGTCACGCTGACCGAGGCGATGGACACCCACGACGTCGGGCGCGGCCGTGTCGGTGTCGAGGCCGCCCTCGCCGCCATCCGGGTGCCGCTCGTCGTCGCCGGCGTCGACAGCGACCGGCTGTACCCGTTACGCCAGCAGCAGTTCGTCGCCGACCACACCCCGACCGCCGACGGGCTGCACGTGATCGCCTCGGATTTCGGCCACGACGGGTTCCTGCTCGAGACCGAGCAGGTGGGCCGCCTGATCCAGCGGACCCTGGATCACGCGGTGGCGACCACCCCGAGCTCCGCCGACGACGCCAGCAGGGGGTTCTCGGGCAGGACCTGGACGGTGTAACCGAACGGGCCGGTGGTCTCGAGCGGCACGTCGCCCTCGTAGCGCACCGTCCCGTCGACGGCCCCCTCGATCGTCAACGGCGCCACCGACGTCGACACGAGCCGGTCCTCGGGGTCGACCGCGCCGAACACGGCCTCGACCGTCACGTCCTCGGGGTCGAGCCCGCCGAGCGCCACCTCGGCCCGCAAGCTCATGGTGTCCCCGACCTGGGCGCCGCCCTGGCCCGACAGCTGCGAGTCGACGTGCAGCACCGCCACCGCCGGCCACGCGTCGCGCACCCGGGCCGTCCAGGCCGCGAGCTCACGCGCCGCCGCGTAGTCGTCGGCGGACATCCGCTGCGAGGACTCGCCGGCGGGTGCGTAGAGCCGGTCGACGTACTCGGCCACCATCCGGCTGGCCAGCACCTTCGGGCCGAGCGACTTCAGCGTGTGTCGCACCATCTGCACCCAGCGGACCGGGACGCCCCCGTCACCGGTGCGGTCGTAGAACCGCGGCGCGACGTTGTTCTCGACCAGGTCGTAGAGAGCGTGGGCCTCGACGTCGTCGCGACGGTCGGGGTCGGCGGTGCCGTCGGCGGACGGGATCGCCCACCCGTTGTCACCGTCGAACCACTCGTCCCACCACCCGTCCATGATCGACAGGTTGAGCGCGCCGTTGAGCGCCGCCTTCATGCCCGACGTGCCACAGGCCTCCAGTGGGCGCAACGGGTTGTTCAGCCACACGTCGACGCCCCAGTAGAGGTAGCGCGCCATGCCGATGTCGTAGTCGGGCAGGAACGTGATGCGGTGCCGCACCTCGGGGTCGTCGGCGAAGCGCACCATCTGCGCGATCAGCTGCTTGCCGCCGTCGTCGGCCGGGTGACTCTTGCCGGCGATGACGATCTGCACCGGGCGTTCCGGGTCGAGCAGCAGCTTCTTGAGCCGGGCGGGGTCGCGCAGCATCAGCGTCAGCCGCTTGTACGACGGCACCCGCCGCGCGAACCCCATGGTGAGCACGTCGGGGTCGAATGCGTTGGCGACCCAGCCGAGCTCGGCCTCGCCGAAACCACGCTGCACCCCGGAGGCGTGCACGCGGCGGCGGATCTCGGTGACGAGTCGCTCGCGCAGCACGTTGCGCACCCGCCACAGCTCGGCGTCGCCGATCCGGTCGACCCTGTCCCAGTCACCACCGTTCGCGATCGTCGCGGCGCCGACCTCCCGCTCGACGACGTCGAGGATCTCGCGCGACATCCAGGTGGGCGCGTGCACGCCGTTGGTGACCGACGTGATCGGCACGTCGTCGGTGTCGAAGCCGGGCCACAGGTCGGCGAACATCCCGCGGCTGACCTCGCCGTGCAGCAGCGAGACGCCGTTGGCGCGCTGGCCGAGCCGCAGCCCCATGTGGGCCATGTTGAAGATGGTGGGGTCCTGCTCGGCGCCGAGCGCGAGGATGCGTTCGGCCGGCATGCTCGCGTGCGTCGCGAGGTCGCTCAGGTGGGCGGCGACGAGGTCGCGCAAGAAACGGTCGATGCCTGCCGGGACCGGGGTGTGGGTGGTGAACACCGTGCCGGCACGGACCGCCTGCAGCGCCTCGTCGAAGCCCAGTCCCTCGGTCTCGACGAGCTCGCGGATCCGCTCGACGCCGAGGAAGCCGGCGTGTCCCTCGTTGGTGTGGAACACCGACGGCGCCGCGGCCCCAGTTGCCGCGCAGTACGCACGGATCGCGCGCACCCCGCCCACGCCGAGCAGCAGCTCCTGCTCGAGACGGTGGTCCGGGCCGCCGCCGTAGAGGCGGTCGGTGACCAGACGGGCCTCGGCGTCGTTGTCCTCGATGTCGCTGTCGAGCAGCAGCAGCGGCACCCGGCCGACCTGCGCCACCCACACCGCGGCGTGCAGCGTGCGCGAGCCGGGCAGCGCGATCGACACCCGCACCGGGCTGCCGTCGGCGTCCGTCAGGGCCGTGATCGGCAACCCCTGCGGGTCGAGCGACGGGTAGTGCTCGAGCTGCCAGCCGTCCCGCGACAGCGACTGGCGGAAGTAGCCCGCGCCGTAGAGCAGCCCGACGCCGATGATGGGCACGCCCAGGTCGCTCGCGGCCTTGAGGTGGTCGCCGGCCAGGATGCCGAGGCCGCCCGAGTACTGGGGCAGCACCTCGGTGATGCCGAACTCCGGGGAGAAGTAGCCGATGGTCTCCGGCAGCGGACGCTGCGCCTGCTGCTGCTGGTACCACCGCGGCTGGGTGAGGTACTCCGACAGGTCGTCGGACAGGTCGGCCAGGCGGCGCAGGAACTTGCGGTCGCCCGCGAGCTGGCGGTAGCGCTGCGGGGTGACCATGGCCAGCATGTGACCCGGATCGTGCCCGGTGGACCGCCAGAGATCCGGGTCGACCGAGGCGAGCAGGTCGACGGATTCCGCGTGCCACGACCAGCGCAGGTTCGCGACGATGGTGCCGAGCTCGGCCAGTTCCGGGGGGTACGCGGCGTGCACGGTCAGCCGACGAAGTGCCTTCACGCGCCCACACGCTAGCAGCCTCGTAACCGCTTCCACCCGCGCTCCGACAACGACCCGGCCGGTCGCGCGCGGGGTGCGGAAGACGTGTCCGGGCTGGGTAGGGTCGTCCAGGTGGTAGGACGTTTCGGACTCACCCAGGTCAGCCCCGTGGTCGGCTCCACCGTCGCCGCCGAGTTCCCCGCACGGGGGGTCGTCGGCGAACGCATCCCGGTCAGCGCCGTCGTCTTCCGCGAGGGTCACGACGCCATCGGCGCCACCGTCGTCGTCCGTGACGCGGCCGGCCGGAAGGTCTCGACGGTGCGCATGCGGCCCGGCGCGCCGGGCACCGACCGGATGCTCGCCGACCTCGTCTTCGACGCGCCCGGGCCGGTGTCGTTCAGCGTCGAGGCGTGGAGCGACCCGTTCAGCACCTGGCACCACGCGGTCACCGTCAAGATCGAGGCCGGCCAGGGCAGCGAGGACCTCGCCAACGACTTCGAGACCGGGGCGCGGTTGTTCGAGCAGCTGGCCAAGTCCGTGCCCCGCACCGAGCGGCCACGGGCCCTCGCCGCCGCCACGTCCCTGCGCGACACCACGCTCGACGTCGCGCACCGCGCGGCGCCCGCGCTCGACCCGTACCTGCAGAGCCTGGTCAGGGACAACCCGGTGCGCGAGTACGTCGTGTCCTCGCCGCGCTACCCGTTGTTCATCGACCGTCCTCGCGCGCTGTACGGCGCCTGGTACGAGTTCTTCCCGCGCTCGATCGGCGCCGAACTGGCACACGACCCGGCCGCCCCCGCACGCCCCACCCGGCACGGCACGTTCAAGGACTCCGCCGAGCACCTCGACTACGTCGCGGCCATGGGCTTCGACGTGGTCTACGTCCCGCCGATCCACCCCATCGGCGAGGTCAACCGCAAGGGCCCCAACACCCCCGACGCGCCGGGCGGCACCGTCGTCGCCGCGAGTTGGGACGTCGGATCCCCGTGGGCCATCGGCTCGGCCGAGGGTGGTCACGACGCGATCCACCCCGAGCTGGGCACGATGGCCGACTTCAAGGCCTTCGTGGCCCGTGCTCGCAAGCTGGGCATGGAGATCGCGCTGGACTTCGCGCTGCAGTGCGCGCCCGACCACCCGTGGGTCACCAGCCACCCGGAGTGGTTCACCACCAAGCCCGACGGCACCATCGCGTACGCGGAGAACCCGCCGAAGAAGTACCAGGACATCTATCCGCTGAACTTCGACAACGACCCGAAGGGCCTCTACGCCGAGTGCCTGCGGGTCGTGCGGTTCTGGATGGACGCGGGCGTGCGGATCTTCCGGGTCGACAACCCGCACACCAAGCCCATCAACTTCTGGCAGTGGCTGATCGGTGAGGTCCGCGCGACCGACCCCGACGTGCTGTTCCTGGCCGAGGCCTTCACCCGGCCGGCCATGATGCACGAGCTGGCCAAGATCGGGTTCCACCAGAGCTACACCTACTTCACCTGGCGGACCGAGAAGGAGGAGATCGAGGACTACATCACCGACCTCGCCGAGACCGCGCACTACATGCGGCCGAACTTCTTCGTCAACACGCCGGACATCCTGCACGCGTCGCTGCAGACGGGCGGCCCGGCCGGTTTCGCGATCCGCGCCGTACTGGCCGCCACGACCTCACCGGCGTGGGGGGTGTACTCCGGCTTCGAGCTCTACGAGCACCTGCCGGTACGCCCGGGCAGCGAGGAATACCTGAACAGCGAGAAGTACCAGCTGCGGCCCCGGGACTTCGCGGCCGCGGTCGCCGACGGTCGCTCCCTCGTACCGCTCATCACCCGGCTCAACGAGATCCGGCGCGCCCACCCGGCCCTGCAGCAGCTGCGCGACGTCACTTTCCACAACGTCGACAACCCCGACATCACCGTCTTCAGCAAGCGCGACGAGAGCACCGGCGACACCGTCGTCGTCGCGCTCACGCTGAACCCGCACGAGTGGCGCGAGGCCACGGTCCGGATCGATCTCGAGGCGCTCGGCATGACGCCGACCTCGGCCGACGCCGGCTTCGGCGTCGAGGACCTGCTCAGCGGCGAGCAGTACCGGTGGGGTGAGCGCAACTACGTGCGCCTGGACCCGCTGGTCCGCTGCGCCCACATCTTCCACGTGACCCCCTGACCCGGAAGGCCGATGACGAACCCCGCCATGACCACCCCACAGCCCGTCGACTCCGAGCCGGTCACCCCCCAGGTCATCCAGGACCCCGAGTGGTTCAAACGCGCCGTGTTCTACGAGGTCCTCGTGCGCGGCTTCGCCGACTCCAACGGTGACGGTTCGGGCGACCTGCGCGGCCTCACCGACAAGCTCGACTACCTGTCGTGGCTGGGCGTCGACTGCCTGTGGCTCCCGCCGTTCTACCAGTCGCCACTGCGTGACGGCGGGTACGACGTCAGCGACTACAGCCAGGTGCTGCCCGAGTTCGGCACGATCGAGGACTTCAAGTACTTCCTCGACGCCGCCCACGAGCGCGGCATCCGGGTCATCGTCGACTTCGTCATGAACCACACCTCGGACCAGCACCCGTGGTTCCAGGCCAGCCGCAACGACCCGGACGGCCCGTACGGGGATTTCTACGTCTGGTCCGACGACGACACCCGCTACCCCGACGCCCGCATCATCTTCGTCGACACCGAGCCGTCGAACTGGACCTTCGACCCGGTCCGCAAGCAGTACTTCTGGCACCGCTTCTTCAGCCACCAGCCCGACCTGAACTTCGACTCCCCCGACGTGCAGAGCGCGATCATCGAGTCGCTGCGCTTCTGGCTCGACCTCGGCATCGACGGGTTCCGGCTCGACGCCGTGCCGTACCTGTTCGTCCGCGACGGCACGAACGGTGAGAACCTGCCGGAGACCCACGAGTTCCTCAAGCGGGTGCGCAAGGAGGTCGACCGCGACTATCCCGACCGCGTCCTGCTGTGCGAGGCCAACCAGTGGCCGGCCGACGTCGTCGAGTACTTCGGCGACCCCGCCACCGGCGGCGACGAGTGCCACATGGCCTTCCACTTCCCGGTCATGCCCCGCATCTTCATGGCCGTACGCCGGGAGAGCCGGTACCCGATCTCGGAGATCATGAGCCAGACCCCGGCCATCCCGGACACCTGCCAGTGGGGCATCTTCCTGCGCAACCACGACGAGTTGACGCTCGAGATGGTCAGCGACGAAGAGCGCGACTACATGTGGAACGAGTACGCCAAGGACCCCCGTATGAAGGCCAACATCGGCATCCGCCGACGGTTGGCCCCGCTGCTCGAGAACGACCTCAACCAGATCGAGCTGTTCACCGCGCTGCTGCTCGCCCTGCCCGGCTCGCCCGTCCTGTACTACGGCGACGAGATCGGCATGGGCGACAACATCTGGCTCGGTGACCGCGACGGCGTGCGCACTCCCATGCAGTGGACGCCCGACCGCAACGCGGGTTTCTCCACCGCCGACCCGGGCCGGCTGTACCTGCCCACGAACCAGGACTCGATCTACGGCTACCAGGTCACCAACGTCGAGAGCCAGACGCGCAACACGTCCTCGCTGCTGCACTGGACGCGGCGGATGATCCAGGTGCGCAAGGCCAACCCCGCCTTCGGCCTCGGCACGTTCACCGACATCGGTGGCAGCAACCCGTCGGTGCTGAGCTTCGTGCGCGAGTTCGGCGACGACATCGTCCTGTGCGTGAACAACCTCTCCCGTTTCCCGCAGGCGGCCGAGCTCGACCTCCGTCCGTGGGCGGGTGCCTCGCCGATCGAGCTGTCCGGCGGCGCGCAGTTCCCGCAGATCGGCGAGCTGCCCTACCTGCTCACCGTCGCCGGGCACGGCTTCTACTGGTTGCGCATCCCCCGTGTCCCGTCCCCGGACGCCGAGCCCGCGGCACTGGCCGACCAGGAGCAGGCGCCCCCCGCGCCGAGCGACGGGGAGGGGGGCGGCATATGAGCGACGCTTGCGGAGCGACCGGCCGGCATGGCGTCTCTGCATGCCCGAACGGAGTGAGGGTATGAGCGAGTCGGTAGGCACGGTGGGCGAGCTGGTGACGGCGTGGCTGCCGACCCAGCGCTGGTTCGCCGGCAAGGGCCGCGAGGCCGACATCACCGTCGAGCGGCTCGGTGAGCTGCAGGGCGGCGACCCCCAGGTCACGTTGTGGACGGCGCGGGTCGACTACGGCCCCGGTGACTCCGAGACCTACGCGCTGCCTCTCGTCGCCCGCTCCGAACCGCAGGGCTCGCTCGACCACGTCCTCCTGGGGACGGTGTCGACCGAGGCCGGCGTGTGGTGGATCTACGACGCACTGCACGACAAGGACGTGACCCGCGCCTGGCTGGTCGGCGTGCGCGACGGGGCCGACCTGGGGCCGGTGCGCTTCACCCGCTTCACCGATGCGGACCGGATCCCGGTGGACGAGTCCAGCCTGGTGCTGTCCGGCGAGCAGTCGAACACGTCGCTGATCTTCGGCGACGCCGTGATCATGAAGGTGTTCCGGCGGCTGCAGCCGGGGCTCAACCCCGATATCGAGGTGCAGGGCGAGCTCAGCCGCCTCGGCGCCCAGAACGTCGCGCAGCTGTTCGGCGCGGCCGAGATCGACGTCGACGGCGAACCCACGTCGTTGGCCATGCTGCAGGAGTACCTGACCAGCGCCACCGACGGCTGGGAGCTCGCCAAGACGAGCGTCCGCGACCTCATGGCCGAGGCCGACCTGCACGCCGACGAGGCGGGCGGTGACTTCGCCGGCGAGGCCGAGCGCCTCGGCTCCGCCGTCGCCCAGGTGCATCTGGACCTCGTGTCCGCGTTCGGCACCCATGAGGCGTCGTCGGCCGAGCTGCGGGCGCGCGCCACCGCCATGCGCGAGCGGCTCGACGCCGCCGTGGACGTGGTCCCGCAACTGGGCGAGATGGCCGACGAACTGGCCGCGACGTTCGCACGGGTCGGGGAGCTGTCGGACGCGGTCGTGCTGCAACGCATCCACGGCGACCTGCACCTCGGGCAGGTGCTGCGCACCGTCTACCGATGGGTCCTCATCGACTTCGAGGGCGAGCCGATGGCCGCGATCGACGCACGCCGCGCCTTCGACTTCTCGCTGCGCGACGTGGCGGGCATGCTGCGATCGTTCGAGTACGCGGGGCACCACCGCGTCATCGAGTTCGGCGGCGACCCGGCCCGCGACCCGCAACAGCGCTACCGCGCCAATGAATGGTCCACCCGCAACCGCAACGCCTTCTGTGACGGTTACGCCGAGACCGCGGGCACCGACCCGCGTGAGCACGCCGTCCTGCTGCGCGCCTTCGAGGCCGACAAGGCCGTGTACGAGGCCGTGTACGAGGCCCGCAACCGCCCCACCTGGCTGCCGATCCCGCTCGCGTCCCTGACCCGGATCGCCACCGACGGAGGAACGTCATGACCCCCAGCTCCACGCCCCCGCCCACGCCGAAACACGCCTCTGTCCCGACGAGCAGCGTTGCTCCGCAGGAGCTCGACCGACTCGTCGGCGGAGCCCACCACGACCCGCACGGCATCCTCGGCGCGCACCCGGAGGGCGACACCACCGCCGTCCGCACCCTGCGCCCGGACGCCGAGGCGGCCGCCGTGCTCGTCGACGGCACCCGGCACGAGATGACCCGCATCCACGACGGCGGCGTCTTCGAGGCCGTCCTCCCCGGTCCGGCCACCGACTACCGGGTCGAGGTCACCTACCCCGGCGGGCAACGGTTCACGGTCGACGACCCCTACCGCTGGCTGCCGACCCTGGGCGAGGTCGACCTGCACCTGATCAACGAGGGCCGGCACGAGAACCTGTGGGACGTGCTGGGCGCGCACGTGCAGACCTACGACACCCCGGGCGGAGCCGTCTCGGGTACGTCGTTCGCGGTGTGGGCGCCGAACGCCCAGGGCGTCCGGGTCACCGGCGAGTTCGACTACTGGTCCGGACGCGGGTTGCCGATGCGCTCGCTCGGTTCCAGCGGCGTCTGGGAGCTGTTCGTGCCCGAGGTAGGCGACGGCGCCACCTACAAGTTCCAGATCCTCGGCCAGGACGGCGAGTGGCGGTTCAAGGCCGACCCGATGGCCTTTGCGACCGAGGTCCCGCCCGCCACCGCGTCCGTGGTCCACACGAGCCGCTACACGTGGAGCGACGACGACTGGCTGGCGCGACGGGCGGCCACGGAGTGGCACAAGGCGCCGATGTCGATCTACGAGGTGCACCTCGGCTCGTGGCGCATGGGGCTGTCCTACCGCGAGCTCGCGCAGCAGCTCGTCGACTACCTGCTCGAGACCGGGTTCACGCACGTCGAGTTCCTGCCCGTGGCCGAGCACCCCTTCGGCGGCTCCTGGGGTTACCAGGTCTCCTCCTACTACGCCCCGTCGGCACGCTTCGGCGACCCCGACGAGTTCCGTCACCTGGTCGACACCCTCCACCGGGCCGGCATCGGCGTCATCGTGGACTGGGTGCCCGCGCACTTCCCCAAGGACGCGTTCGCGCTCGGCCGCTTCGACGGCACCGCGCTCTACGAGCACGGCGACCCGCGCCGGGGTGAGCAGCTCGACTGGGGCACCTACGTCTTCGACTTCGGCCGCAGCGAGGTGCGCAACTTCCTCGTCGCCAACGCCCTGTTCTGGCTCGAGCAGTTCCACATCGACGGCCTGCGCGTCGACGCGGTGGCCTCGATGCTCTACCTGGACTACTCGCGCGAGGAAGGTCAGTGGACGCCGAACATCCACGGCGGCCGCGAGAACCTCGAGGCGGTGGCCTTCCTGCAGGAGATGAACGCGACCGTCTACCGCCGGGTGCCCGGCGCGGTCACGATCGCCGAGGAGTCCACCTCATGGCCCGGCGTCACCCGCCCGACCCACCTCGGTGGCCTCGGCTTCGGCTTCAAGTGGGACATGGGGTGGATGCACGACACGCTCAGCTACCTGTCGCACGAGCCGATCTACCGGCAGTACCACCACAACGAGCTGACCTTCTCGATGATGTACGCCTACACCGAGAACTTCGTCATGCCGCTGTCGCACGACGAGGTGGTGCACGGCAAGGGCTCGCTGCTGAACAAGATCCCGGGTGACCGGTGGCAGCAGATGGCCACCCTGCGGGCCATGTACGCCTACATGTGGGCGCACCCCGGCAAGCAGCTGCTGTTCATGGGCCAGGAGTTCGGCCAGTCCCGGGAGTGGTCCGAGGCCCGTTCACTGGACTGGGAGCTCACCGACGACCCGGGCCACCGGGGCATCCTGCGCCTGATCACCGACCTCAACCACGCGTACGCCGACGTCGGCGCGCTCTGGTCGCGCGACACGACCGAGGACGGTTTCCACTGGATCGACGCCAACGACGCCAGCGGCAACGTGTACTCCTTCCTGCGCTTCGGCGACGACGGCTCGGCGCTGGCCTGTGTCTCGAACTTCTCCTCCGTGCCGCACGAGCAGTACCGCCTCGGCCTGCCCTACGCCGGGCGGTGGGCCGAGGTGGTCAACACCGACGCCGAGGTCTACTTCGGTTCCGGGGTGGGCAACTTCGGCGGCGTCGACGCCGTCGAACAGACCTGGCACGGGCAGCCGGCGTCGGCCCGCCTGCGGGTGCCGCCCCTGGGCACGGTCTGGTTCCGGTACACGGGGCCGACGATGGCGGCGGGTCCGGACACCGAGGTGGTCTGACCCCGAGCCGTGAACAGCCTGAACGCGGCCCGAATTCAGATCAGGTTCTCGGTTTATCCCGCGTCATCGCGTGACAGAATGATCTCGGCGGTGTGCGGTCGCCGAGCCCGGGGGGACTCGGCGCACGAACGTCGTCGCAGACCGCCGGTCCGCTGACGTCCAGCAGGCCGGCGGTGCCGCGTCGGGGGCCCGGAACCGCGTGAGTGCCCCCTCGGGGTCGGGTCAGAACAGGGCGCGGGTGAGCTGGCGCCGGGCCGGTGCCACGCGCGGGTCGTCCGGGCCCAGCAGGTCGAAGAACTCGAGCAGCCGCTGGCGCGCCCGGTCGCGGTCGGCCCCGTCGAGGCGGGTCACCGCCTGCAACAACCGGTCCAGCGCGCCCGGCACGTCGTTGGCCGCCAGCAGCAGGTCGGCGGCGGCCAATTGCAGGTCTACGTCGTCCGGGGCCGCGTCGGCCTTGCTCGCGACGTCCGGGTCCAGGTGTTCGAGGCGTTGCATGAGGCGGACCTGCCCCAGGGCCAACGCGGCCTCGGCGTTGGCCGGCTCCTGGTCGAGGATGGCCTGGTAGCGCTCCGTGGCCAGCGCGTAGTCACCGTCCTCGAGCGCGGCCTCGGCGGCGGTGAAACGCGGATCCTCGGGCACGGCGGCCGGTTCGGCCTCGACCTCGCCCTCAGGTGCAGGCGCGCCGCCGCCGGTCAGGCCGGCTTCCTGGCCCGCCTTGAGCACGGCGTCCACGAACTCGCGGATCTGCGCCTCGGGCAGCGCGCCCTGGAACCCGGGCACGAGCTGCCCGCCGATGACCGCGAACACGGTGGGGATGCTCTGCACCTGCAGGGCCTGGGCGATGCGCTGGTTCGCGTCTATGTCGATCTTGGCCAGGATCCAGGCGCCGTTCGCCTCCCTGGCCAGCTTCTCCAGGACGGGCGAGAGCTGCTTGCACGGCTCGCACCACTCGGCCCAGAGGTCGAGCAGCACCGGCACCTGGAACGAGCGGTCGAGCACGTCGGCCTGGAAGCCGGCCTCGTCGACGTCGATGACGGTGGCACCGGCGGCGGGCGGCGGCGCCTCCGCCGCGCGGGCGGCCGCCTCGTTGCGGGCCTTGAGCGCAGCAAGGTCGACCGCACCGGACATCGCGGCGGCTGCGGCGGGACTGGGTTGGGCGGGACGCTGGCCGGCGGGGCCGCGTCGTGGAGCTCCGGGACGCATGAGTTCAGTTAACCGGATCGTGCCAACCCGGCCCGGAGCGGTCCGGGCCCGCTGCTGGGTACGCGCAGTATGCGTCCGCCCGACATGTCGCGTTCACCCGTCAGGCCCGGCCCTTTCCTAACGTCTCGGACATGGACGACACCACCGCCGGAACCGACACCGACGCCGATACCCCTACCGTCTCCCGCCGTCGCGCACTGGGCCTGCTGGGGGCCGGCGGGGCCGGAGCCGCGGGCGCCGCACTCCTCGGTCCCGCCGCGGCCGACGCGACCCCGGCGCGACGCCCGGGCCACGGCCACTCCCCCACGCTCGGCCGGGGCGGCGTACCGCCCGTCCAGGGCCTGCACCTGACCTTCGGTCGCGACCCGGCCCGGCAGATGGTGGCGTCGTGGCTCACCGACGGCAGCGTCCGGCGACCCCGCGTCGTCTTCGGCACGCTCGAGGGCGGGTACGGGTCGAGCGCGGACGCCGAGACCCGGACCTACGTCGACGGGACGTCGGGCCGTAGCGTGTACGTGCACCATGCCCGTATCGACGGGCTGCGCCCGGACACGGAGTACCTGTACGCCGTGCAGCACGAGGGCGCCACCCCGGACGCCGGCACGTTCCGCACCGCGCCGGCGCGGCGGGCACCGTTCACCTTCACCAGCTTCGGCGACCAGGCCGCGCCCGAGGTCACCTGGGGTGCGGACGGCAAGCCGGCCCTGGACGCCAACTCCAGCCCCGCAGCCAAGGACACGGTGGCCGGTGTCGAGACGGTGGCACCGCTGTTCCACCTGATGAACGGCGACCTCTGCTACGCCAACCTCGACGTCGACCGCGTCCGGACGTGGAACAACTTCTTCACAAACAACACCCGCTCGGCGCGCTTCCGCCCGTGGATGCCGGCGGCCGGCAACCACGAGATCGAGAGAGCCAACGGACCCATCGGCCTCGGTGCGTTCCAGACCTACTTCGAGGTGCCGTCCACCGAGTCCGACCCCGAACTCGACGGGCTCTGGTACTCCTTCGACGTCGGCTCGGTGCACGTCGTCGTGCTGCAGAACGACGACAACTGCCTGCAGGACGGCGGTGACTACTACGTGCGCGGGTACTCCGGTGGCCGGCAGCTCGCCTGGCTGACGAAGGACCTGGCCCGCGCCCGCCGGTCGCGCGACACCGACTGGATCGTCGTGTGCATGCACCAGGTGATGGTCAGCTCGGCCGACTTCAACGGCGCCGACCTCGGGCTGCGTCAGGCCTACGGGCCGGTGTTCGACGCCTACGAGGTCGACCTCGTGCTCTGCGGCCACGAGCACGACTACGAGCGCTCGCTGGCCGTCCGGGGCATGATCGGCGGCTCGGAGACCCTGACCCCGAACCCGGCGTCGACGGCCACCGACGACATCGACTCGGCGCACGGCACCGTGCACATGGTGCTGGGCGGCGGCGGGGTGTCCGGCACGAGCAACCAGACCTTCTTCACCGACGGCACGGCCAAGGTCATCACGAGCGTCGGACCGGTGGGCAGCACGGGTAAACGACCTTCGGTGTTCACCACGGAGAAGGCGGTGTGGAGCGCGGTACGCGACGTCGAGCACCCCTACGGCTTCGCCGCGTTCACGGTCGACCCGGGCACGCGCCGCGGTGGGCGCACCAGCATCCACGTGACGTACTACAACGTGAACAAGCCGCACGGTGACCTGTCGGTCTTCGAGCGCTTCAGCCTGCACCGACGCCGCTCCGACGGCTGAGCCGCGCCGCCGGGTGCCGCGCAGCGCCGGCGGGCACAATCGTCGGATGCGGCGCGACGACGAGGACCCCACGGACGATTCCGAGGACCTCGTCGACTACTACCTGGGTGGTGCTGCGGACGACGCGAGCGGTCGCAGAGCCTCGGACCGGCGCACCCGCCGCACGGCGCTGGTCGGCCTGGCCGTGGTCGTCGTGGTCGTGGCGCTGGCCATTACGCTCACCAGCGTGCTCGTCGACACGTCCGGCCCGGCGCGCGGCCCACGCGACGCGGCGCAGCGGTGGGGCGAGGCCTTCGTGCACGGCGACGCCGGCGCTCAGCGTCGCCTCGAGTGCGCCGCTGGTTCGCACGTCGGTGACGTGCTGCGGCTGACGGTGGCCGACGCGGCCCGCGTGTCGACCGGCAGCGCCCGGAAGCAGACGGCGGACCGCTGGTCGGTGCCGCTGGAGATCGACGGGGCCGACGGGTCGGCGCAGGACTCGGTGGACCTCCCCGTCGTACGGGAGTCAGGCGGGTACCGGGTGTGCTGATCTACTCCATGGGCGTCTCGCTCGACGGCTACACCGCCGACCGGCACGGGGCGTTCGCCTGGTCCGCGCCGGACGAGGAGCTGTTCGCCTTCCACCTCGAACGGGTCCGTGAGCTCGGCGCGCACCTGTGCGGGCGTAAGCTCTACGAGACGATGCTGGTCTGGGAGACCGATCCCGCGTTCCGTGCAACCGAGCTGGACGCCGCCTTCGCTGATGCGTGGACGGCGCTGCCCAAGGTGGTGTTCAGCCGCACCCTCGACAGCGTGCAGGGCAACGCGCGGCTCGCGCGGGCACCGGTGGCCGAGGAGATCGCGGCGGTGCTCGACAGCAGCGACCGGGACGTCGAGATCGGGGGCGCCGGGCTGGCCGCGGTGGCCGTCGAGGCCGGTCTCGTCGACGAGCTGCGCCCGTTCCGCTACCCGGTCGTGGTCGGCGGCGGCACACGGTTCCTGCCGCCGGTCACGAGCGACATCGAGCTCGAGCTGATCGAGACCAGGACGTTCTCGTCACGGGTCGTCTACGAGCGCTACCGCCGCGTCTAGTCGCTGGTCCCCCGCGACCACACGTTCGACGAGGGCGACGAAGTCGGCCACGGCCGGGTGCGCGCGACCGCTCGGCCAGACGAGGTGGACGTCGATCTCGCCGCCGTCGGCCAGCGGCACGAACACCACGCCGGGGTGCGGGTGCTGCACCGCGGTCGACTCGGCGGTCACCCCGATGGCCAGCCCGCCGGCGATCTCCGTCAACCACTCGTCGGTGTTGTCGACCCGCAGCGTCGACGCGGGGCGCCGCTCCGGCGGCCAGAGGTCCAGGGTCGTGGTGCCGTAGGAGGT
Organism: uncultured Jatrophihabitans sp.; assembly: GCF_964252635.1. Lineage (GTDB taxonomy): Bacteria > Actinomycetota > Actinomycetes > Mycobacteriales > Jatrophihabitantaceae > Jatrophihabitans. The sequence continues at coordinate 116,652 of NZ_CAXUNP010000002.1, read as the reverse complement.
GACGAGCACCGTGTCGCCGACGAGGTCGTCGAGGCGCACCGAGGCGGCGCGGGCCAACCGGTGACCGTCGGGCAGCACCGCCATGCGCCGCTCGGCGAACACGGTCCGGGCCTGCACGCGCAACCCCTCGCCGGCGGCGACCTCCCCGCGCACGACCGCGACGTCGGCGGCGCCGCGAGCCAGGCCGCCGTCACGCTCGTCCACCCGGTGCACCTCGAGCGCGACGTCCGGCCGCTCCGCCCGCCAGCGACGCAGCACGACGGTGGTGTGCCGACCCAGCGCCGACCACGAGTACCCGACGCGCAGCGGCCGCACGCGACCGCGAGCGGCGTCGAGCACGTCGTCGACGGCCGCGAGCGCCTGGACCGCGGCCCGGTAGGTGCGGACACCGGCGGGGGTGAGCGCCACCGACCGCGTCGTGCGCTCGACCAGGCGTTCGCCCACGACCGCCTCGAGGGCCGTGACGGTGCGGGACACCGCCGACTGGGTGATCCGGAGCCGGATGGCCGCGTCGGTGAAGCTGCCCTCCTCGGTGAGCGCGACCAGTACCTGCAGGTGCCGCAGCTCGAGCCCACTCATGATCCTGAAGCATAAGTCGGCCGTCGCGCGCATTTCCCGCCGAGGTCGTCCCGCTCGTAGCGTCGGCGCCATGACCAGCCGGCCGACGACCCCGCAGCCGGCGCTCGGCACGACGCTCGCCGTCGCGAGCGTGACGTCGGTGCAGTTCGGCGCCGCGGTCGCCACGCACCTGTTCGCCCGCGTGAGCCCGGTGGGCACGGTCAGCCTGCGCCTGGTCGGTGCGGCACTCGTGCTCGGCCTGGTGGCACGTCCGTGGCGGCAGCGCTGGACGCGGGCCTCGCTGGGGGCGTCCGCGTTGTTCGGCGGCGTCTTCACCCTGATGAACGTGACGCTGTACCTGGCGCTGGACCGGTTGCCGCTGGCCACGGTCATCACCCTGGAGTTCCTCGGCCCGCTGACGGTCGCCATCATCACCGCCGGGTCGTGGACAACGCGGGTGTGGGCGGTGCCGGCCGCGGCCGGCGTCGCGTTGATCGGCGGTGAGCTGTCGGGCGGCGACGTGGTCGGCGTTATGTTCGCGCTGTCCGCCGCCTGCTGCTGGGCCGGCTACATCCTGCTGAGCGGGCGGATGGGACGCGCCGGGAGCGGCCTGGCCGGTCTGTCCGTCGGCTGCCTGTGCGGCGCGCTGGTCATGCTGCCCGTGGGGGCGCTCGTCGCCGGCGACGCCCTGGTCCGGCCGTCGACCGCGGCGATCGGCATGGCCGTCGGCGTGCTGTCGAGCGCGATCCCCTACAGCCTGGACCTGCTCGCGCTGCGTCGCCTGCCGACCGCGGTCTTCGGGGTGCTCACCAGCCTGAACCCCGGCATGGGCGCGGTCGCCGGGTTCCTCGTGCTGGACCAGGAGTTGCCCGCCACCACCCTGCTCGGCGTCGTCACGGTGATGCTGGCCAGCATCGGCGTCACCGTCACGCCCATGCTGCAGGGACGCCGGCGAGACCGCAGAGGTCCGCTCAGAAGCGGGCCACCTCTCGGTACTCGCCCCACATCGGCTTGAACGCGCCGCAGATCTCACCCAGCGTCGCCTCGGCGCGCACCGCGTCGAGCATGGCCGGCACCGTGTTGCGATCGGCCTTCGCGTCCTCGACCATCCGGGCCAGCGCCGCGTCGACGGCGGCCTGGTCGCGACCGGCCCGGCGCTGCGCCACGACCTCGCGCTGCGCGAGCTCGACCTCGTGCGAGACGCGCAGGATGTCCAGCGGCTCACCGACGTCACCGGTCAGGGTGTTGACGCCGACCACGCGCTTGTCGCCCTTCTCCAGCGCCACCTGGTAGGCGAACGCCGAGTCGGCGATCTCGGTGATGAACCAGCCGTCCTCGATGCCGCGGAGCAGGCCCGACGTGATGGTGCCGTCGCCGCCCAGGTCCTTGATCCGGGCGAAGATCTTCTCCGCCTCGGCCTCGAGGCGGTCGGTGAGCGCCTCGACGTACCACGAGCCGCCGAGCGGGTCCGCGACGTTCAGCACGCCGGTCTCCTCGGCGATGACCTGCTGGGTGCGCAGCGCGATCTGGGCGGCCTTCTCCGACGGCAGGGCCAGCACCTCGTCGAGGGCGTTGGTGTGCAGCGAGTTGGTGCCGGCCATCACCGCGGCGAGGGCCTCGACCGCGGTGCGCACGATGTTGTTCTCGGGCTGCTGCGCGGTGAGCGAGACGCCCGCCGTCTGGGTGTGGAAGCGCAGCCATTGCGCCTTGTCGCTCGTCGCGCCGTACACGTCGCGCAACCAGCGGGCCCAGATGCGGCGCGCGGCGCGCAGCTTGGCGATCTCCTCGAAGAAGTCGATGTGCGCGTCGAAGAAGAACGACAGCCCGGGCGCGAAGCGGTCGACGTCCAGCCCACGGGACAGGCCCAGCTCGACGTACCCGAACCCGTCGGCCAGCGTGAACGCGAGCTCCTGCGCGGCCGTCGACCCGGCCTCTCGGATGTGGTAGCCCGACACCGACAGCGGCTTGTACGCCGGCACCTCGGTGTAGACGTACTCCATCAGGTCGCCGATCAACTTCAGGTGCGGCTCGGGCGGGTACACCCATTCCTTCTGGGCGATGTACTCCTTGAAGATGTCGGTCTGCAGCGTGCCGTTGAGCTTCGACGGGTCGGCGCCCTGCCGTTCGGCGGCGACGACGTACATGCAGAACAGCGGTACCGCGGGCCCGGAGATGGTCATCGACGTGGTGGTCGCGGCCAGGTCGATGCCCTCGAAGAGCACCTCCATGTCGGCGGCGGAGTCGATGGCCACGCCGCAGTGTCCGACCTCGCCCAGCGCGCGGGGGTCGTCGCTGTCGCGGCCCATCAGGGTGGGCATGTCGAAGGCCACCGAGAGCCCACCGCCGCCCTCGGCCAGGATCATCTTGTAGCGCTCGTTGGTCTGCTTCGCGCTGCCGAAGCCGGCGAACTGGCGGATGGTCCACGGCTTGCCGCGGTAGCCGGTGGGGTGGATGCCGCGGGTGAACGGGAACTCCCCCGGCCAGCCGATGCGATCCATGCGCGCGTCCGCGTCGGTCGGGCCGTACACCGGCTCGACCTCGTCGCCGGACAGCGTCGTGTAGTCGCGCTCGGTCTTGCGCGCTGCGTCGTAGCGCTCCTGCCAGCGTGCGCGGGCGGCGGAGATCTGTTCAGCGTCCATGATTTCGACCCTATTCGGCGTGACGGGCGGGCGGTCGGCCCTACGTCCGACAATTTACTAGGACGTCCGAGTATCTGCCACTGGCCGACCCGCGCCGGTGCGGTTACGCTCACGGCCTCCTTGGAGGTTCACAGGATGTCGCAGCTACGCGGTGAGGATGCCGTCGGCATCCTGGACGTGCTCGGCTCGCTGCACGAGGCCCCCAACCCGCAGGACGTCGGCCACCTGCTCATCAGCCGGCTGCACGAACTCGTCGCGTGCGACGTCGTGAGCTACAACGACATCGACGTCGAGGCACCGGCGTCCGGCGGGACCCGCACCTTCTTCGAACCGGAGCTGACCCCCCGGCCGGAGCTCGAATTCGCGTTCGACGCCCTGCAGCACGAGCACCCGCTCGTGTGCGACTACGCCGCGACCGGCAACCCGGCCCCGCGCCGGATGTCGGACTTCATCACCCTGCCCGACCTGCAGGCCCTCGACCTCTGGCGGGAGGTGTTCCGGCCACTCGAGACGAACCACCAGATCGCCTTCGCCGTCCTGGCCTCCCGCAGCCGCGTGGTGGGCATCGGCGTCAACCGGTGGAGCCACGACTTCGACGACCACGACATGGCCGTGCTCGGCGAGTTGCAGAAACACGTGGGTCCCGCCTTCCACCACGCCGCCCTCCGGGAGGCCGAGACCCAGCGGGCGCCGGGCGCCCTGGACGCCCTGAGCACCCGCGAGCGCGAGGTGCTGGCCCTCGTGGCCGCGGGCCACAGCACCCCCCGCATCGCCGCCCTGCTGTTCCTCAGCCCGCGCACCGTCGACAAGCACCTCGAGAACGTCCGGACCAAGCTCGGCGCCCGTACCCGCGCGCAGGCCGCGGCCATGTTTCACGCGGACAGCGGGCCGGTCCCGCCCTGAGGATCTATCCTGCTCGGGTGCGCAGACGGTGGTGGGTCACGGGAGCCGGTGCCGCGTGCGCCGTCGTCGCCGTCGTGCTGGCCGTGACGCTCTGGCCGTCGCACCACGCGGCGCGGCCGGCGCGCACCGCAGCCGCGCCCACGCCGACCGTCGCGCCCACCACGTCGGCCCGGCCGACGCCGACGCCCACCCCGCAGACCATCCAGGACGTCCGGGCCACGGCCCCCACACGCTTCCTGATGCGCGGCCCGGCGGCGCAGCCGTACACGATCAGGGCCCGGGTGTGCGGCATGCCCTACGTCCGGCCCCTGGACCCGCCCGGCGAGCAGCACCACACCGTGTGCTGGGTGAAGAAGGACTTCGGGGTCGCACCGGGCAGCACGTCCGCGACCACCTACATCCTCGGGCACGCCTGGGCCGAGGACCGGCTCGAGGTGATGAACCCGGCGTCGGAACCGGCCACCAAGCAGATCATGCGCAGCGTCCGCGCCGGCCGTTCGAGCAAGCTCGACGGCATCACGATCTACCCGACGACCGTGCTGAACGGCTCGACGATCGAGCTCACCACGCGCACCGGGGTGCTCACCTACACGGTGCGGCAGGTCTACGGCGTGGCCAAGAGCGAGGCGGGCAACGTCGCGAGCCTGATGAACGAGAAGACGCCGCGCCGGATCGTCATCATCACCTGCGCCGAGGCGCACGGGACCGACTACGACTACGACGTCATCGTCAACGCCTTCCTGAGCCGGTCACGGCCCCTGCCGGCCTGACGTCCGGCCCTCAGGTGCGGAAGTCCCCCGCGCCCACGCGCAGTCCCCGCAGGACGGCGAACAGCCGGTCGAGGTCGGCCGCGGACAGCGTCGACAGCCCGAAGCGTGACCGGTTCAGCTCGGCGGTGGCCTTCGCGGCGACGTCGCGCCCGCTGTCGGTGATGACCGCGAGGGTGCCCCGGCCGTCGCGCGGGTTCGGCTCGCGACGGACCAGCCCGGCGCCCTCCAGCCGGTCGATGACGTTGGTGACCGAGGTGGCGTGCACCTGCAGCCGCTCGCCGATCTTGGACAGCGGCAGCGACCCGCGGGCCGAGTGCACCAGCAGCACGAGCGTCTCGTAGCGGGAGAAGGTGACCCCGAACGGGCGCAGCACCGCGTCCAGCTCGGCGATCAGGATCTGGTGGGCGCGCATGATCGAGGTGACCGCGCGCATCGAGGCGTAGACCCCGGGGTCCTCGTCCGGCCAGTGCTGCGCCCAGAGGTCCCCGGCGCGGTCGATGGGGTCGAACTCGAGCGGCTCAGGCATCCCGCGAGGGTAGTGGGCGCTGCTACTGTCGCGCGGTGTTCGTGCGCCGTGCCGTGTCGGTCGCACTCGTTGCCGTCGCGGGTCTCGCGCTGCTCGTTCCGGCGCCGGCCTCGGCCACCCCGGTGCTGCAACGCCTCGTCATCGGGCACAGCGTGCGGCACCGCCCGATCGTCGCCTACCACCTGGGGAACCCGAAGCTGCGTCGCGTCGACGTCGTCATCGGCCAGATGCACGGCGACGAGCACGCCGGCGTGCGGGTCGCGAACGCCATCGTGCGCGGCGGGCGCCTCACCGGCGTCAACCTGTGGGTCATCCCCACCATGAACCCCGACGGCGACGCCGCCCACACCCGCAAGAACGCCCACCACGTCGATCTCAACCGCAACTGGCCGGTGGCGTGGAAGCACCTGACGGGGCAGTACGCCTCAGGTCCGCGGCCGCTGTCCGAGCCGGAGAACCGGGCCGTCCACGCGTTCCTGCTGCGGGAGCACGCGCGCGACGTCATCTCCCTGCACCAACCGCTGTACGGCGTCGACACCACCGACGGCGGGCGGCTCGACCCGCGCCTGCGCAAGCGGCTGGCCCACAACCTGGGCCTGCCGTCCAAGCCCTTCCGATGCTGGAGTACCTGCCACGGCAGCATGACCCGCTGGTACACCGCACGGCACCACGGCGTCGCGCTTACCGTCGAGTTCGGCGCCCACCCGAAGGCCGGCTACCTCACCGGCCGGGCCCGGCGCGGGATCGTGGCGGCGCTGGGCGGCCACGCCGCCGGGTAGCGTGCGGGGTATGAGCGACGCACTCGACCGGCTGGACCTGCTCGACCTCGACGACGACCTGGACCAGGACGATCGCCTGCTGCGCGACACCGTGCGCAAGTGGGCCGACGACCGGCTGCGCCCGAACATCCGCGAGTGGTTCGAGGGCGGCACCCTGCCCGCCCGCGAGATCGCCCAGGAGGCCGGCGAGCTCGGCATCCTCGGCATGCACCTCGAGGGCTACGGCTGCGCCGGGGCCAAGGCCTCGCAGTACGGGATCGTGTGCGCGGAGGTCGAGGCCGTCGACTCCGGGCTGCGCTCGCTGGTCAGCGTCCAGGGGTCGCTCGCCATGTTCTGCATCCACGCCTACGGCAGCGAGGAGCACAAGCAGCGCTGGCTGCCCGGCATGGCGAAAGGCGAGCTGCTCGGCTGCTTCGGGCTGACCGAACCCGACGCCGGCAGCGACCCCGGCTCGATGCGCACCCGCGCCCGCCGTGACGGCGACGACTGGATCATCGACGGCACCAAGATGTGGATCACGAACGGTTCCCTCGCCGACGTCGCCGTCGTCTGGGCCCGCACCGACGAGGGCGTGCGCGGCTTCCTCGTCGAGAAGGGCACCCCGGGCTTCACGACCCAGGACGTGCACCACAAGATCTCGCTGCGCGCGTCCGTCACCAGCGAGCTGATCCTGGACGGTGTCCGCGTCCCCGACGCCAACCGGCTGCCCGAGGGCAACGGCCTGCGCGCGCCGCTCGGGGCCCTGAACGAGGCCCGGTACGGCATCATCTGGGGCGTCACGGGAGCCGCCCGCGATGCGCTTGCCTCCACGATCGACTACGCCGGGTCCCGCACCCAGTTCGGCAAGCCGGTCTCCGGCTTCCAGCTCACCCAGAAGAAGTTCGCCGACCTGGCCGTGTCGCTGCAGCAGGCGCAGATGACGGCCCGCCGGCTCGGCGAGCTCAAGGACGGCGGCCGCATCAAGCCGCACCAGATCAGCTTCGGCAAGTTCGCCAACGTCTCGGCGGCCCTGGGCATCTGCCGCGAGGCCCGCTCGGTGCTCGGCGGCAGCGGCATCACCACCGAGTACCCGGTACTGCGGCACGCGGTGAACCTCGAGACCGTCTACACCTACGAGGGCACGCACGAGGTGCACACGCTCGTCCTCGGCTCGCAGCTCACCGGCGTCGACGCCTTCCGCTAGAGATGGTCGAGGCGGCCGGCCTGCCCGCGCACGAGGTGGTCCGACGGATGTTCGCCGCCTACCGTGCGGGCGACCGCGCCGCTGCCGAGGTCCTGCTGTCGCCGGGGCTGCGCTTCACCAGCTCGCAGGACGACCACATCGACCGCACGACCTACCTCGAACGCTGCTTCCCGACGGCGGCCCGGTTCAGGACGCAGCGCATCCTGGCGTCGTCGACCGTCGGCGATCAGGTGTTCGTGCTCTACGAATACGAGCTGGCCGACACCGGCGAGCGTTTCCGCAACGCCGAGCTGATCACCGTCCACGGCAGCCGGGTCACCGACATCCAGGTCTTCTTCGGCGGGCGGGCATGACGACCCCGCCCGGGTAGGCCCTGCACCCCGTCGGCTGTCACGATGACGCGATGGAGTGGAACCTGCGGACGTGCGCCCGCAAGGGGCACGTGACGTACGCGCCCGACGAGGACGACTACCGGGCCCGCCTCGAGGCCACCACCCCGCTCGGCGACGCGTGGCGATGCCTGCGCTGCGGCACGTACGTACTGGGCGACCCGCACGGCCGCGGGCCGGCCGACGACGCGCCGGTGCTGCTGCGTGGCAAAGCACTGCGCAGCGCGTTCATCCTGCGGGCGCTGGCAATCGAGCGTTGGGTGCGCGGGGTGGTGCTGGTCCTGCTGGGCGTCGCCGTGCTGCGGCTCGAGAGCACACGGGTGAGTCTCAAGGAGCTGTTCCGGCGCGACCTCAAGTCCCTGGACCCGTTCTTCCGGCAGATCCATTTCAACGTCGACGACTCGAGCACCATCCATTCGGTCGAGAAGTTCCTGGACGCGAAGCCGTCGACCTACCACCTCATCGCCGCGGGGCTGTTGCTCTACGGGGCGTTGCAGCTCGCCGAGGGCATCGGCCTGTGGTCGCTGAAGCGCTGGGGCGAGTACGTCGCGGTCGTCGGCACCACGTTGTTCGTCCCCCTCGAGGTCTACGAACTCACCGAGAAGGTCAGCTGGCTCAAGCTCGTCGTCCTGATCGTGAACGTGGCCGCCGTGATCTACCTGCTGCTGTCCAAGCGGCTGTTCGGGATCCGCGGGGGCCACCGCGCCTACGAGGCCTCGCTGCACGAGGCGTCGCTGCTCGAGGTCGAGGCGTCCAGCGCTCAGCCGGCCGCCGTCACACAGTCGTAGACGGCCCGACGCAGGGCGACCTCGCGCGGGTCGTCGTCGAGCCGCACGCCCAGCCGGCTGGTGACGTAGGCGTAGCCGACGCCCGTGTCGGGATCGGCGAAGGCGAACGAGCCGCCGTATCCGCAGGCGCCGAAGGCCCGGCCGCCGGGCGAGCCGAACCGGTAGCCGGGCACCGGCTTGCTGAAGCCCAGCGAGAACGCGCGCCGCGCCTTGAGCAGGACGTCGCTCGACACGCGACCCGTCACCGGCTCGGCGAGCTGCGCGAGCGTGCCGGCGTCGAGCACGTCCGGCGCGGCTGTCGCCGCCGCGCTGTAGAGCGCGGCCAACGAGCGCGCGTCACCGGTGCCGTTCGAGGACGCGACCTCGGGGGTGAGGACCTCGCGCCGGCTGAACCGCTCGGCGGCGCCGAGCTGCGGGTTGCGCAGCGACCGCGAGCCGGCACTGCGCGGGTTGGCCAGCTGCACGGCCAGACGCCACGGGACACCGGGCAGCTGGCGCAGGGCGTCGGCGGTGGCCAGCCGGCCCAGCACCGCGACCCGGTCCATGTCGATGCGTTCAGGCAGGCCGATGTGGAACGACAGCCCCATCGGGCGGACGAGGTCCTGCTCGAGCACCTGCCCGAGCGTGCGGCCCTCGGGATCGGTGCGACGCACGAGCTCGTTCTGGAACAGCCCGAGGGTGATGGCGTGGTAGCCGTGCTTCGTCCCGGGCGCCCACGCCGGCCGCTGGTCGGCGAGCGTCGCCGCGAGGGCGTTCAGGTCCAGCAGGTCGCTGCGTGTCACCGTGCGGTCCAGCACGGCCAGCCCCGCCTCGTGGGCCAGCAGCTGGCGCACGGTGATGCCGTCCTTGCCGTGGGCACCGAACTCGGGCCAGTACTTCGCCACCGGGACGTCGTAGTCGAGGTGGCCCCGCGACCGCAGCGACGCGAGAACCAACCCCGCCATGCCCTTCGAGGTCGAGAACACCGGGACGATCGTGTCGCGCTTCCAAGGCAGTCCCTGCGCCACGTCCCGCCGGCCGCCCCACAGGTCCACCACCGGCCGGCCCCGGCGGAACACCGCGACCGCCGCGCCGACGTCGCCGCGGCGTTCGAAGTTGCGTGCGAACTCGTGCAGCACGGGCTCCCAGCCCGGGTCGACGTCGCCACCGATCGGTACCCGCGCCATGGCTGTCCACGCTAGCGCGGCCGGGTCGCTGTCCCGGCGTGAAACACCCGGCTGAGAGGATTCGACCGTGGACGACAACGACCTGCTGCCGCTGCTGGTCGAGCGGCTCAAGGGCATCTACTCGCCGTTGCTGTCCGACGTGTCGGCGACGCTGCTGTTCACGGCCGGCGGGCTGGCCAACTGGACGGTCCAGATCGAGAACGGCCGCGCGTCGGCGCGCAGCGGCGGCCCGTCGCGACCCACGACCACGGTCCGCGCGCCCCTGTCGGTGCTCGTCGAGGTCCTGTCGGGGCAGCGCAGCGGCGTCCAGGCCTTCCTCGACGGCGCGCTCACCGTGCGGGGCAACCTGGCGCTCGCCCTGCAGCTGGACGGGCTGTTCCCGGGCGACGCCACCGACGACTCGCGCACCCTCACCCGCTCGGTGGTCGCGGGCGGCATCGAGACCTTCTACCTCGAGGCCGGGCCCGTCGACGCCCCGACGGTCGTACTGGTCCACGGCCTCAGCGCCACCAACGCCTCGATGCTGCCGTTGATCCCGGCCCTGTCGGGCACCCACCGCGTGCTGGCGCCGGACCTGCCGGGGCACGGCGGTACCGAGGCCACCGGCGCCGCCCACGCGGCGCGGTACCTCGGTGACTGGCTCACGGACTTCATCCGCCAGACGTGCGACGGCCCGGTGGTGCTGGTCGGCAACAGCCTCGGCGGCCGTACGTGCCTCGAGGCAGCGCTGAACTCCCCCGCCGAGGTCCGCGGCCTGGTGCTGCTGTGCCCCGCGGTTGCGTTCCGCAAGCTGCGCCAGCTAGTGCCCTTCGTCCGCATCGTCCCTGACGAGATCGCGGCGCTGCCGGTGCGGATCCCGCGCCGGATGGCGATGCGCGGCCTGCGCGGGCTGTTCGCCGACCCGTCCCGCATCCCGCCGGCGTGGCTCGAGGCGGCCATCGACGAGTTCGTCCGGGTCATCACCATCCGGGCCAACCGGCTGGCGACGTTCTCGGCGCTGCGGCACATCTACCTGGACCAGCCCTTCGGCGAGCAGGGCTTCTGGGATCGCCTGCCCGCGCTGACGCCGCCCGCCCTGTTCATCTGGGGCGACCGGGACACGCTGGTGCCACCCGGGTTCGCCCGCTTCGTGTCCGAGGCCCTGCCGGACAGCACCGGCGTGGTGCTCGAGAACTGCGGCCACGTGCCGCAGTTCGAGTACCGCGACGAGACCGGCCGGTTGACCCGCGAGTTCATCGCCGGCCTGCCCTGACTCGCGCTGCTCCGTGGATCAGAGCTCGGCGACCAGCTCGTCGGCTGCCGTGTAGGGATCGGTCAGGCCGTCTACCACGCGCGCGGCAGCCTTGTCCAGGGCCACCGAGCCGTGGACGTCGGCGAAGCGGCGACGCACCGTACCGAGCGCGATGGCCTCGATCTCGGCGGCGGCACGCACCTGCCGGCGGCGGGTCAGCTCGCCGTGCTTGTCCAGCCAGCTACGGTGCTTCTCGACCGCGGCGATGACGTCGTCGACGCCCTCCGCACGGGCCGCCACCGTCTTGACGATCGGCGGGCGCCACGCCCCCTCGGACGAGTGCCGACCACCGAGCGACTGCATGTAGCGCAGGTCGCGCACGACCTGGTCGGCACCGTCGCGGTCGGCCTTGTTGACGACGAACACGTCGGCGATCTCGATGATGCCGGCCTTGGCGGCCTGGATGCCGTCGCCGAAACCGGGCGCGACGACCAGCAGCGTCGTGTCGGCGAGGGAGGCGATCTCGACCTCGGCCTGGCCGACGCCGACCGTCTCGATCAGCACGATGTCGCAGCGCGCGGCGTCGAGCACGCGCAGCGCCTGAGGTACCGCGGCCGACAGCCCGCCGAGCTGCCCGCGCGAGGCCATCGAGCGGATGAACACGCCCTCGTCGGTGGCGTGGTCCTGCATGCGCACCCGGTCGCCGAGCAGGGCCCCGCCGGAGAACGGCGACGACGGGTCGACGGCCAGGACACCGACCCGCCTGCCCGCAGCACGCAGGTGCGTCACCAGCGCCGAGGTGGACGTCGACTTGCCGACGCCGGGCGAACCGGTCAGCCCGACCACCTGGGCGTGCCCGCCGTCCGGTGCCAGCGCGGCCGCGACCGCGCGCAGCACCGGTGAGTCGTTCTCGACCAGGGAGATCAGCCGGGCGACGGCCCGCGCCGAACCGTCGCGCGCCCGTGCGACGAGGTCGTCGACATCGACGTCACGGCGCGAGACGGCCACGGCGGGAACGCGTGCCGGTCAGGACGCGGGAACGTGCAGCAGCAGGGCGTCGCCCTGCCCGCCACCGCCGCACAGCGCGGCCGCACCCGTACCGCCACCCCGCCGCTTGAGCTCGAGCGCGAGGGTCAGCGCGAGCCGCGCGCCGGACATACCGATCGGGTGGCCCAGCGCGATGGCGCCGCCGTTGACGTTGACGATGTCCTCGCTGACGCCGAGGTCCTTCATCGACTGCAGGCCGACGGCCGCGAACGCCTCGTTGATCTCGATGAGGTCCAGGTCGGACACCGACAGGTCGGTCTTGCTCAAGGCGTGCTTGATGGCGTTGGCCGGCTGCGACTGGAGCGAGTTGTCGGGGCCGGCCACGTTGCCGTGGGCACCGATCTCGGCCAGCCAGCTCAGCCCGAGCTCCTCGGCCTTGGCCTTGCTCATGACGACGACGGCCGCCGCACCGTCGCTGATCTGCGACGCCGAGCCCGCGGTGATCGTGCCGTCCTTCGTGAACGCCGGGCGCAGCTTGGCCAGCGACTCGACGCTCGTGTCGGCGCGGATGCCCTCGTCGTCGCGGAACTCGATGGGGTCGCCCTTGCGCTGCGGGATGAGCACGGTGGCGATCTCGTCGTCGAAGACGCCGTTCTTGGCGGCGAGTGCCGCGCGCTGGTGCGAACGCGCCGAGAACTCGTCCTGCGCCTCACGGGTGAGGTCGAGCTTGCCGTTGTGGTGCTCGGTGGACTCGCCCATCGGGATGTGGTCGAAGGCGTCGGTCAGGCCGTCGTAGGCCATCGAGTCGAGCAGCTCGATCGCGCCGTACTTGTAACCGCCGCGCGATTTGGGCAGCAGGTGCGGGGCGTTGGTCATCGACTCCTGGCCGCCGGCCACGATGATGTCGAACTCGCCGGCCCGGATGAGCTGGTCGGCGAGCGCGATCGCGTCGAGGCCGGACAGGCAGACCTTGTTGATCGTGAGCGCGGGCACGGTCATCGGGATGCCCGCCTTGACCGCTGCCTGACGGGCCGGGATCTGCCCGGCCCCGGCCTGCAGGACCTGGCCCATGATGACGTACTGCACCTGGTCCGGGGCCACTCCGGAACGCTCCAGCGCCGCCTTGATGGCCACACCGCCCAGATCGGCACCCGAGAAGTCCTTGAGGGAGCCGAGCAGGCGGCCCATCGGGGTACGGGCCCCGCTGACGATGACGGATCCGGCCATGACTGACTCCTGGTCTCCTCGGTGGATGGACGACCCGACCACCATATCCAGGCGCCGGCTCGTGACGGGGTCGATGTGTGAACCGTCCCACCGGACGGTCTCTGTAAGCGGTTCAGGTTGGCACGATGTCCCGATGCCCACCGACAGCGCGCCCACCGGCAGCACGTCCGCCGGCCTGTTCACCAAGATCGACCACGTCGGCATCGCCGTACCGGACCTGGACAAGGCGATCGCCTTCTACGCCGAGACCTTCGGCATCGTGTCCGTGCACGAGGAGGTCAACGAGGAGCAGGGCGTCCGCGAGGCGATGCTGGCCGTCGGCGACGGCGCCACGCAGATCCAGCTGCTGGCCCCGCTGTCCGAGCAGTCGACGATCGCGACGTTCCTCGACCGCAACGGCCCGGGCGTGCAGCAGGTCGCCTACACCGTCGAGGACGTCGCCGCCGTCAGCGAGACGCTGCGGGCGCGCGGGATGCGCCTGCTCTACGACGAGCCGCGGCGCGGCACCGCCGGGAGCCGGGTCAACTTCGTCCACCCCAAGGACACCGGCGGCGTGCTCATGGAGCTCGTCGAACCCGCCGACCACTGACAATGTTACTGTTCAGTAACATCTGACCTTCCGAACACCGAAAGGCCTGACTGTGGACGACATTCACTCCGACAGCGTCAGCGATGTGCAGAGCGCCATCCTCGCCGACGACCTGGGCGCCCTCGCCGGCCTGCCCGTCCCCGACAGCTACCGGGGCATGGTCGTCCGCGCCGACGAGCAGGAGATGTTCGCCGGCCTCGAGACCCGCGACAAGGACCCGCGCAAGAGCCTGCACCTGCAGGAGGTTGCCACCCCCGAGCTCGGGCCGGGCGAGGCGATCGTGGCCGTGATGGCCAGCGCGATCAACTACAACACCGTGTGGACGTCGATCTTCGAGCCGGTCTCGACGTTCAGCTTCCTCAGGCGCTACGGCCGGTCCTCGGAGCTGGCCGGCAAGCACGACCAGCCCTTCCATGTCGTGGGGTCCGACCTCGCCGGCGTCGTGTTGCGCACCGGGCCGGGCGTCACCCGATGGAAGGCCGGCGACGAGGTCGTCGCCCACTGCCTGTCCGTCGAGCTCGAGGACCCGCAGGGCCACGACGACTCGATGATGGACCCGCAGCAGCGCATCTGGGGCTTCGAGACCAACTACGGCGGGCTGGCCGAGCTCGCCCTGGTCAAGTCCAACCAGCTCATGCCCAAGGCCGCCCACCTGACCTGGGAGGAGGCCGCCGCACCCGGGCTGGTCAACTCCACCGCCTACCGCCAGCTCGTCAGCCACCACGGCGCGAACATGAAGCAGGGCGACACCGTCCTGATCTGGGGCGCCTCCGGCGGGCTGGGCGGCTACGCGACGCAGTACGCCCTCAACGGCGGGGCGATCCCGGTCTGCGTGGTGTCCTCGCCGGAGAAGGCCGAGATCTGCCGCGCGATGGGCGCGGAGCTGGTCATCGACCGCAGCGCCGAGGGCTACGAGTTCTGGAAGGACGGCGAGCAGCAGCCGTCGGAGTGGAAGCGGTTCGGGTCCAAGATCCGCGAGCTCACCGGTGGCGACGACATCGACATCGTGTTCGAGCACCCGGGCCGCGAGACCTTCGGCGCCTCGGTCTACGTCACCCGCCGCGGCGGCGTCATCACCACCTGCGCGTCGACCTCGGGGTACATGCACGAGTACGACAACCGCTACCTGTGGATGACGCTGAAGCGCATCATCGGCTCGCACTTCGCGAACTACCGCGAGTCGTGGGAGGCGAACCGCCTGATCGCCAAGGGTGCCGTGCACCCGACGCTGTCCAAGGTGTACCCCCTCGCCGAGACGGGCCAGGCCGCCCTCGACGTCCACAAGAACCTGCACCAGGGCAAGGTGGGCGTGCTGTGCCTGGCCCCGGAGGAGGGTCTGGGCGTGCGCGACCACGACCTGCGGGCCCAGCACCTCGAGGGGATTAACCGCTTCCGGGACCGCTGACCGGCCCACCACGCACGAGCTCTGCGGCACCTGGCCCGCTCCCACGGCGAGGTGCGACGATGGAGCGGGGTAACCGACCCGTCCCGGAGCCGAGCGACGTCAGGAGTGCGCGTATGAGCGAGCAGAGCCAAGACCTTCTCCCTCTCTACGACTCGAGCCGGGGCTTCGACACCGCGATGCGCGGCTACGACCGCACCCAGGTCGACCGCGAGATCACCCGGCTGGACGACGACATCCGGATGATGGCCGCCGAGCGCGACTCGGCGGCCGCCAGCAGCGCCGACCTCGCGGCGCAGCTGGCCAGCGTCCAGGCCCAGGTCGAGTCCCTGCGGCGGCAGCTGCGCCTGGCCAGCGAGGAGGTCAACGAGGCCAACGTCGACGACAAGATCAAGCAGAAGCTCGATGCGGCGACGTCGGACGCTGCGAAGACGAGGGCCGACGCCAAGGCGGAGGCCGAGCAGATCCGCAGTGGGGCCGACGACGCGGCGGCCCGCATCCGGGCCGAGGCCCAGGCCGAGGCCGAGCGGATCACCGCAGCGGCCGGCGAGCGCCTCACCGACGCCGAGCAGACCTTCCGCACCCGGATCGCCGAGGCCGAGCAGCGCCGCTCCGCAGTCGAGACCGAGCTGGCGGCGAGCGAGCAGCGGACCCGTAACCAGGAAGCCGCCCTGACGGCGCAGGCCGAGGCCGAGCGCAGCCGCCTGGACGCCGAGTCGGTCGCGGAACGGGCCCGGCTCGACGAGGAGTCGCTGGACGAGCGGACCCGGCTCGAGGCCGCGTCCCTCGCGGCGCGTACGCAGGCCGACGAGGACTTCGAGATCACGCTGCGGATGCGCCGCACCGAGGCGCAGCGTCAGCAGACCGAGCAGAAGCAGGCCGTCGACGCAAAGGCCGCGACGATCGTCGCCGAGGCCCATACACAGGCCGAGCAGGTCGTCGCCGACGCCACCCGCGAGGTCCGTCGCCTGCACGAGGTCCGCGACACCGCCCACGACGAGATCACGCTGCTGACGCAGCGGTTGCAGAGCGCGCTGGCCGAGAACCGCACGGTCACGCCCGACGAGCCGCCGACCGCGAAGTAGCCTGCGCCGGCGCGGTCAGTACCGAGGTGCTGAACGCGAGCGCTGCACGCCGGGCGCCCGGCGGCCGCGGGCCGCCCAGCACGCGCTGTGCCAGTGACGGCGGTCCTCGGCGGACACGTCGTCGGCCGGCCAGCACACCAGGTGCGGAACGCCGGCGCGGATCTCCTGGTCGCATCCCGGGCAGCGGTACGGCTTCGCAGCGGCCTGCCCGCTCACGGCCCGCACGGCGTACGTCAGGCCCTGGTAGTCCTCGCGACGCTCTCCCCCGCCCCGCGGGGTCGCCAGGGGTGCGGCTTCGCGGCGGCGGTTCTGGCGTGGCACCCGTCCAGCGTAGGAGCATGCAGCTACACCCCTGGGAGGTCACCATGTTCGGTCCGGGCCGGCACAGCGAGGGCGACAACCTCGTCGGGTTCCTCGACGGTCAACTCACGTCCCTGCGCGCCGCGGCGTTCGGGCTCTCGGAGCCGCAGGCGCGCGACACCCCGTGCCGCAGTTCCCTGTCGGTCGGCGGGTTGATCAAGCACGCCTCCTACGTGATGCGGCAGTACCTGCGCCGCAGCTCGGGAGAGGACGTCCCCATCGACGAAGCCGGGTTCGCCGAGTTCACGGGTAGCTTCACGCTCGCCGAGGGCGAGACGCTGGCCGCGGCCCTGAAGACCTTCGACGACCTCCGCGCGCAGTTCCTGGCCCGGGTGGCATCGATCGGTCCGGGCGACGAGGTCGTCGCCCCGCCCGCTCCCTGGGACGGCGTCGACGAGCCGGTCGCCTCGGTCGCCCGCTTCGAGTTCGTCCACCTGGTCGAGGAGCTGGCCCGGCACGCCGGCCACGCGGACATCCTGCGTGAGCAGCTCGACGGGGCCGACGCCGCGTCGCTGGTCATGGCCGTCGAGGGGCGCCCCGGCAACGACTTCGTCCAGCCCTGGACGCCGCCCGCCTGAACTCCGGGCGCCAACCCCCCTCGGCCTAGCCTCGGGGAGGTGACCGACGAATACCCGCCCTGGTTCTTCGCACGCGACGACCCGGCCGCCGATACGCAGTTCTACCGCCAGCCCCGCTTCGTCACCCACATCGACGACGGCGCCATCGACGCCGTCGCGGCGCTCTACACCGAGCTGGGCGTCGACGCTCCCGATTCCCGTGTTCTCGACCTGATGTCGTCGTGGGTGTCGCACCTGCGCCGTGCCCCGCGTGAGCTCGTCGTGCTGGGCATGAACGCCGCTGAACTCGAGGCCAACCCGATGGCCACCGAGCACGTCGTCCACGATCTGAACGTCGACCCCCGGCTGCCGTTCGGCGACGCGTCCTTCGACGCGGTGCTGTGCTGCGTCTCGATCGACTACCTGACGCGGCCCGTCGAGGTGCTGGCCGAGGCCGCGCGGGTACTACGGCCCGGCGCGCCGGTGGTCCTCACGTTCTCGAACCGCTGCTTCCCGACCAAGGCGGTGCACGCCTGGCTGGCGACCGACGACGAGGGCCGTTGCGCGCTGGTCGCCGAGCACCTGCGACGGGCCGGAGGATTCGACCCGGCCGAGGTCTCGCGTCGCACCCCCGAGCACGGTTATCGCGGCGACCCGCTGTTCGCCGTGGTCGCGCGCCGTCAGCGGTAGTCGCGAAAGCCCATACCGGTCTTGCGGCCGAGGCGGCCTGCGGTGACCAGCTGCTCGAGCAGCGGGGCCGGTGCGAAGCCGGGGTCGCGGAACTCCTGGTAGAGCTCGCGCTCGATGGCCAGCGAGACGTCGTTGCCCACGACGTCGAGCAGTTCGAACGGCCCCATCGGGTAACCGCAACCCACCTTCATCGCCGAGTCGATGTCGTCGGCGGTGGCGTAGTGCGCCTCGAGCATCTTGATGGCGTCGTTGAGGTAGGGGAACAGCAGCGCGTTGACGATGAACCCGGCCCGGTCGACGCAGCGGACGGCGTGCTTGCCGATCTTGGCGGTGACGTCCAGGACGGTGGCCTCGACGTCGGCCGCGGTCGAGACCGTGCGGACGACCTCGACGAGCCGCATGACGGCGGCCGGGTTGAAGAAGTGCATGCCGATGACCTCGGACGGCCGTGACGTCGCCGCCGCGCACTCGATGACCGGCAGGGACGACGTGGTGGTGGCCAGCACGGTGCCCGGCGCACAGATGTCGTCGAGGTTGGCGAACAGGGTCTGCTTCACCGCGAGGTCCTCGACGACGGCCTCGACCACCAGCTGCACGCCGGCGAGGTCGTCGAGCGTCGTGGACGGCGTCAGGCGCGCCAGGGTGGCGTCGCGGTCGGCCTCGCTGAGCTTGCCGCGCCCGACCGCCTTCTCCAGCGACTTGGTGATCGCCGCCGAGACCTTGTCGCTCTTGTCCGAGCCGCGGGTGACGAACGTGACGTCGTAACCGGCCTTCGCGAACACCTCGATGATGCCGGTCGCCATCGTGCCCGAGCCGACGACACCGACCCTGCTGACCGGGCGGACGCCCTGGAGGTCCGGGTGGGCCGGCGGGGTCAGCTCGTCGGCGACGAGGTTCGGCGAGCCGGGTGCGTCGAAGGTGTAGAAACCGCGACCGCTCTTCCGACCCAGCAGCCCCGCCGTCATCATCTGCTTGAAGATGGGCTGCGGCGCGTGCAGACGGTCGCGCGACTGCTTGTACATCGTGTCGAGGATCTCGTAGGCGGTGTCGATCCCGATGAGGTCGAGCAGCGCCAGCGGGCCCATCGGCAGCCCGCAGCCGAGCTTCATGGCGGCGTCGATGTCCTCGCGGCTGGCGTAGCGCGACTCGAACAACGCGACGGCGTGGTTCAGGTAGCCGAAGAGCAGCGCGTTGGCGATGAAACCGGCCCGGTCACCGACCGTCACGTCGGTCTTGCCGAGACGCTGCGCGAAGGCCTCGACGTCGTCGATGACCTCCTGCTCGGTGACGACGGTGCGGATGACCTCGACGAGCTTCATGACCGGCGCCGGGTTGAAGAAGTGCAGGCCGACGACCTTGCCGGGACGCCCCGTCGACACGGCGATCTCGGTGATCGACAGCGAGGAGGTGTTGCTGGCCAGGACGGTGTCGGGCTTGCAGATCCCGTCGAGTTCGGCGAACAGCGCGCGCTTGAGCTCCAGCTGCTCCGGGACGGCCTCGATGACGAGGTCGACCTCGGCCAGCTCGGCGAGCTCGGTGCCGAAGCGGACGCGCGCGAGCAGCTCCTGCTGCTCCTCGGCCGACATCTTCCCGCGATCGACCGCGCGTGCGACCGAGTTCTCCAGCGTGCTGCGACCGTGCGCCAACGCGTCGGCGCTCTTCTCGATCGCAACGACGGACAGCCCGCTGCGGGCGAAGACCTCGACGATCCCCGCGCCCATCGTGCCGAGACCGATGACGCCGACCTGCTGGAACTCACGAGCCATGACGAGGTCCTCCTGTGTCGCGCGATGATGCGCGGTCGTGCCGAGCGCTGGTGCCCGCTCCTGGTGCCGAGCGGTTACCGGACCCTAGCCACCCGTATTCTCCCGTGTCGCCCTGCGGACGGGCAGGGAGGGTCAGATCACGTAGGAGCTACTTCGCGAAGCGGGCGACGGCCTCCCGCAGCTGCGGGCTGTGCGCCGCGGCGGCCGCCTGGGCCCAGCCCTCGAACTCGAGAGTCTCGTCGAACAGCCCGCGCTCGGCGATACCGACTGAGGTCTTGATGTCGCGGGCGAGGCGCGGGTCCACGCCGGCCCAGCGCTGCGCGGTCTCGAGTGCCGCCGCCAGCGGGTCGTCGACCACGTCGAGGACCAGGCCGAGGCGCAGCGCCTCGTCGGCGTCCAGGACCGCGCCGTCCATGATCAGTTGGAACGCCCGCTGTCGACCCAGGGCCTGGGTCAGGAAATAGGTGCAGCCGCCGCCCGGGTGCAGTCCGAGCGTGGTGAAGGTGACCCCGAAGCGCGCCCGTGACCCGGCGATCCGCACGTCGCAGGCCATGGCCAGGTTGACGCCGGCACCGACCGCCGCCCCGTTCACCGCGGCCAGGGTCGGGATGCGCAGCCGCTTGATGCGCAGGAAGCTGTCGTAGATGGACTGCAGGCCGGCGCGGATGTCGGACACCTCGCGGTCGAGGTCGTGGAACACGGCCGGCAGGTCGGCGCCGGCGCTGAAGGCCGTGCCGTTGCCGGTGACGACGAGCACCCGCGCCGCGGGGTCGGCCGCGACGGTGTCCGCCGCCGCACCCAGGGCCTGCTGCAGCTCCGGCGACATCGCGTTGCGACGCTCGGGGTCGTTCAGGGTCAGGACGCGGACGCCGTCGGCGGGGCCGTCGGTGAGGTCGACGAGTGGCATGCCTGCACTCTGGCAGACCCGCGCCGCACGGCACGCGCTCAGGCTCAGAACAGGCGTTGCGAGGGGTCGTCGATGCCTCGCAGCTCGCTGTAGTCGAGCACCAGGCAGCGGATGCCGCGGTCCTCGGCGAGCGTCCGCGCCTGCGGCTTGATCTCCTGCGCCGCGAACACCCCACGCACGGGAGCGAGCAACGGGTCGCGGTTCAGCAGGTCCAGGTACCGCGTCAGCTGCTCGACCCCGTCGATCTCGCCCCGGCGTTTGATCTCGACCGCCACCGCAACGCCGTGCGGGTCACGGGCCAGGATGTCGACGGGCCCGATGGGCGTCGGGAACTCGCGCCTGACCAGCCGGTACCCGTCGCCGAGGGTGTGGATGTGCTCGGCCAGCAGTTTCTGCAGATGCGCCTCGACGCCGTCCTTGACCAGCCCCGGGTCCACGCCCAGCTCGTGGGAGGAGTCGTGCAGGACCTCGACCACCGTGACGATGAGCTGCTCACCCGCCTTGTTGGTGACCGTCCACGTGCCGTGTCCGTCGGCGTCGTCCGCGGCCGGGACCTCGACCAGCGTGCACGGCGGGCTCATCCAGTTGAGCGGCTTGTAGGACCCGCCGTCGGAGTGCACGAGCACCGAGCCGTCGGCCTTGACCAGCAACAGCCGGGTGGCCAGGGGCAAGTGCGCCGTCAACCGGCCGACGTAGTCGACGCTGCACCTCGCGATGACCAGACGCACGCTGGCAGGCTAGCTGTCGGACAGCACCTCGGCGCGCGAGGGTGGCGGTACGAGGCGGTACCGCGCCGGCGTGCCGTACTTGCGGGGGTGCGCCTCGATGCCACCGACCCGGTTGCCCCACCAGACGCCGATCTCGCGCGGGATGACGACGCCGCGCGAGTACCGCAAGGGGCGCCGGAACACCCCGACCGTGTCGCCCCAGTAGTTCTCGGGGAAGCGCACGCGGCTGTAGTCGACCCGTGCCGCGTCCTGGTCGAGCTTGGGCGGCATGTCGGTGTGTGCCTCGAGCAGCTGGACGCGTGCGAACGCCGCGAGCGCCCGCATCGCGTCCGGGTAGTAACGCCAGCAGTCGAACTCCCAGTGGATGTGACCGCGGGACGGCGCCACGAGGAACAGCAGCCCGTGCGGACGCAGCACCCGCACGATCTCCAGGAACGACACCCAGGGGAACGGGATGTGCTCGAACGCCGAGTTCGTGAACACGACGTCAAAGCTCTTGGACCGGAACGGCAATCGGTAGGGCTTGCGCATGACGACGTCGACATTGGGTCCGGCGGACACGTCGGTACCGGTGTAGTCCACGTCGAGACCGGTCAGCAGCTCGCGGTGGGTGCGCATGTTGCCGGCGGCCTGCGAGCCGACGTCGAGCACGTCGTAGTGGCGTCCGCGCTTCAGGTACTGCTCGACGCACAACTGCATGTGCGCCATGGCGGTGTCGTGCACCAGGCCTCCTCGTCTCGGAGTCGCCGAAGCTAGGCGGTCGGGATGACGCGACGGCGTTCGCAGGTGAACGCCACCCGAAGGGTGTGCCAACACCAGTGCGCATGAGGCGCGCCGACGCACGTCAGAAAGGGCAGGCTTCCGTCACGCTGGGCACGGTGGTGGTGTCGATGGGGTTTCGGCCCGGTGGATCGAGGTAGGTGTGGCCGGTGGGGGTGATCCACAGCAGCGGGTCGTTGGGGTTGCCGAGGACCGTCCAGCCTGCTTCGTGTTTGAGGTGGTGGTGCCGGGAGCAGAGGCATTCGAGGTTGCACTCGTTGGTGCGGCCGTCCTGGCCCCACGGGGTCTGGTGGTCGATCTCGCAGCGGCGGGCCCTGCGCCGGCAGCCGGGGAAGCGGCAGGTCCGGTCGCGGGCGATGACGTGTTCGGTGAGGTTCTGGGGTGGTTCGTAGGCGTCGCGGCCGACGTCGATGACCCCGCCGAGCGGGTCGGTGACCAGCCGACGCCAGGTGCCGGTCGGGTCGGCAGCGATGCGGCGGGCCAGCTGCGCGGGGATCGGGCCGTAGCCGTCGAGCTCGCCGGGTTCCTCATCGAGGGCCAGCAGCGTGGACAGCGCCACGCTGACCTGCACGCTGGGGCGCCGGCCCTGCCAGGTTGCGCGGAGATCGAGGTCCTGACCGGTCACCAGCGCGACCAGGGCATCAGCCCGCACCTGGTCGGCCGTACGCTGCTGGACCGTCTCGACGGGTTCAGGTCTTTCGGCGGCAGCCAGGCTGTCAGCAGCGGCACATCTGTCAGCAGCGGCACGTCTGTCAGCAGCGGTGAGGGTGTCGGCAGCAGCCTGTACGCGGGTCGCGATGGCCTGCACCGCCTCAGCGGGCAGTTCGGCGTAGAGCGAGCCCATGCCGTGCTCGAGCATCCGCACCTCGACGCGCCGCCGTTCACACGCATTCCGGTGCTGGGCCTCGGCTCGGCGCGGGTCGAGCGCGAGCACTGCCCGGGCCACTGAGGCGCGGAACGCCGAGAGCGTCTGCCGACCCGACGCGCCCAGCACCCGCGCCTGCACCAGCAAGGCCGCCTCGTCGGGCAGCGGCCCGACCGACTCGGCCAGACAGCGCGCGTAGGCCATGCCGATCGTGCCGCGTTCGAGCTGGTCCAACGTCTCCGGCAACCGGCGCACCAGCTCACCGGCCAGATGCAGCCGCGCGTTCGCCGTGGACGGTGCCAGCTTCAGCACGCA
This sequence comes from uncultured Jatrophihabitans sp., assembly GCF_964252635.1. Taxonomy (GTDB): domain Bacteria; phylum Actinomycetota; class Actinomycetes; order Mycobacteriales; family Jatrophihabitantaceae; genus Jatrophihabitans. Next base: position 93,462 of record NZ_CAXUNP010000002.1, on the reverse strand, counting down.
CGCGATCTCCTCGCGGACGAACTGCTTGTCCACCGCCACCGGATCATCCAGGGTCCGCGGCGGATCCCCCGGGCCAGCCATGGCCGCCAACAGGTGCTGCTCCTGCGCATCGGCCCACGCCCGCACCCGCGCCAAACCGTCCAAGGTGTCGATCCGTTGCGCCGCAGACAGCACAGCAGGCCGTACCCGCGGCAACACCACCACCTCCGAACCGACCACCACGTCCACGCGTTCGATTATCGACCTGGGGTCCGACAACAATCGGCAGAATGAAGCGGTGCACCAGAACGACTCGGTACAACGGAACGGCCAGCAACAGAGCCACGCGGCGCAGCGACGATCGATCCTGACGACCACGCGGCTCGTCGTGACGACCTGGCTGCCGGAGGACGTCGACGCCCTGCACGACCTGCACTCGGACCCCTTGACGATGCGCTGGGTTCGCAAGGGCCGACCGGAGACGCGGTCCGAGACCCAGGACCTGCTGGCCACCTACCGGCGTGAACAACAAGCCCGCGGGTGGACGAAATGGCGCGTCGCCGACGCCGGGAGCGGGCAGCTCGTCGGTCGTGCTGGCTTCGGCGTGAGCGGAGACGGGCGCGAACTCGGTTACACCCTGTCCAGGCAGCGCTGGGGTCAAGGCTTGGCCACCGAGGTCGCTCGCGCGCTCGTGCAGTGGCACCAGGACACCGCGCCGGAGGTGCCGTTGGCCGCGATCGCCGCCGTCGACAACGTCGCGAGCCAACGTGTTCTCGACAAGGCCGGCTTCACGCCTTCGGGGACGATCACGCACAACGGGATGGCCTGCGTGCACTACGCCTGGCGCCAGCCACTCGCGCTCGACGGCTGACGTCCGTCGGAGGTTCAGGGGCGCGTACCGCGGGTCGTCCACCCTCGCAGCGGTGGGCCCGCCGTCCCCCCGAGCATCAACCGGGCGGTGACCTGCTCGGTGTCCTGGCCGGCGAGCCGGAACCCGTGACGCCGCAGCGCCGCCAAGGCCGCGGTGTTCGGCGCGGTCGTCCGTGCGACCACCGATCGCGCACCCAGCTCGGCCGCTCGCGTGACCGCTGCGGCCAGAGCCCCGGAACCCACGCCGTGCCCGCGGTACGAGCGGCCCAGCCACAGGCCGACCTCGAGCTCGAGCGGGTTTGGCGGTGCCGCAATCAGACGAAGGGCCCCGACGACGTCGGCGCCGACCTCGACGGCGTAGGTCACCTCGCCGATCGGCAGTCGCGGCATCGACGCCCCCCGCGCCCGGTGATAGCCGAGAAAGGCCTCGCGCCGGGCCGGCGTCCACCCGGGCGCGCCGGCCACGGGGGCCATGACCTCCGCGGGATCTGCGTCGCCGACGGCCGTCGCCAGCAACCGGAGCAGAACGTCCTCGTCGACAGCGACCAGACGGACGGTCGGTCGCGGTGGCACGGTCAGCTGCGCGTTTCCTCGATGGCGTCGACGATCTGGCCGAGCATCTCGGTGATCTCGAAGTTCTTGGGCGTGAAGACCCGTGCCACACCGTCCGCTCGAAGGCGGTCCGCGTCGCGGTCGGGAATGATGCCGCCGACGATGACGGGCACGTCGTCGAGGCCCTCGGCGCGCAGCCCGGCGACGACCTCCGGCACGACGGACAGGTGCGAGCCGGACAGCACCGACAGACCCACCACGTCGACGTCCTCCTCGACGGCGGCGGCGATGATCTGCGACGGCGTGAGGCGGATGCCCGAGTAGACGACCTCGAAGCCCGCGTCACGCGCGCGGACGGCGATCTGCTCCGCGCCGTTGGAGTGCCCGTCCAGGCCCGGCTTGCCGACCAGGAACTTGAGCGGTCGGCCCAACGTCTCCCCCAGCGCCCGCACCCGTCCCTGGACCTCGGACAGCTCGCCCTCGTGCCCACCGCCGCTGGCGCCGGCGACCCCCGTCGGCGGTCGGTACTCACCGAACGTGTCGCGCAGGACGCCCGACCACTCACCCACCGTGACCCCGACCCGGGCGCAGGCCATCGAGGCGGCCATCAGGTTCTCGTCGGTCTTGGCCGCGTCGCGCAACGCGCGCAGCGCGTCGTCGACATCAGCAGGGTTGCGTCCCGACTTCCACCCGGCCAGCGCGGCCTTGGCCGACTCCTCGACCGCCGGGTCGACGGACAGGATGCCGCCGTCCTCGGAACCCTGCAGCGGGTTGGGCTCGGTCTCGGTGTAGCTGTTGACGCCGACGACGGTGTCCTCGCCGGACTCCATGCGACGGCGTCGCAGGGCGAGCGAGGACACCAGAGCCGACTTGAGGTAGCCGGACTCGACCGCCACGACCGCTCCGCCTAGCTCCAGGACGTGGTCGATCTCCTTGCGGGCGCCGGCCTTGATGTCGGCGACCTTGGCCTCGATGACCTTCGACCCCTCGAACAGGTCGTCGTACTCGAGCAGGTCGGACTCGAACGCCAGCACCTGCTGCATGCGCAGCGACCACTGCTGGTCCCAGGCACGCGGCAGGCCCAGCGCCTCGTTCCACGCAGGGAGCTGGACGGCGCGGGCGCGGGCGTCCTTGCTCATCGTCACGGCCAGCATCTCGAGCAGGATGCGGTAGACGTTGTTCTCGGGCTGGGCCTCGGTGAGCCCCAGCGAGTTGACCTGCACCCCGTACCGGAAGCGGCGGTGCTTCGCGTTCTCGACGCCGTAGCGCTCACGGGTGATCTCGTCCCAGAGCTCGCCGAACGCCCGCAGCTTGCACATCTCCTCGATGAAGCGCACGCCGGCGTTCACGAAGAAGGAGATGCGGGCCACCACCTCGCCGAACTTGTCCGCGGGCACCTGCCCCGAGTCGCGCACGGAGTCGAGCACGGCGATGGCCGTGCACAGTGCGAACGCGACCTCCTGCACGGGCGTCGCGCCGGCCTCCTGCAGGTGGTAGCTGCAGACGTTGATCGGGTTCCACTTGGGGACGTTCGCGACCGTGTACGCGATCATGTCGGTGATCAGGCGCAGCGACGGGGCCGGCGGGAACACGTAGGTGCCCCGCGACAGGTACTCCTTGATGATGTCGTTCTGCGTGGTCCCGCTCAGCTTCGCGAAGTCGGCATCGTGCTCCTCCGCCACGGTCAGGTACAGCGCCAGCATGTACATCGCAGGCGCGTTGATCGTCATGGAGGTGTTCATGTCCTCCATCGGGATGCCGTCGAACAGCGTCCGCACGTCGCCGATGTGCGAGATGGGCACGCCCACCTTGCCGACCTCGCCGCGCGCCAGCTCGGCGTCGGGGTCGTAGCCGGTCTGGGTCGGCAGGTCGAAGGCGACCGAGAGGCCCGTCTGGCCCTTCGAGAGGTTGCGCCGGTACAGCTTGTTCGACTCCCGCGCCGACGAGTGGCCGGCATACGTACGCATCAACCAGGGCTTGTCGCGCTTGTCGTCCGAGGGGAACGGCATTGTCGAGCACCTCCGTGAGCTTCGGCGCAGTGTATTCCGGACGCGCCGAACAACCCCGGTTTCGGAAACCCTCTGTGGCCAGGATCGCCCTTCTGCCAGGCTTGCCGATGTGACCCGGTACGCCTCCCCCACGTCGCCCTCGACGGACGAGCCGTCGCGCGAGGTGCTCACATGGGAGCTGTTCGGCACGGCATCGCGTGAACTGGCCGAGCTGGTCCACGCCGACGGTTACGAGCCGGACCTGATCCTGTCGATCGCGCGCGGCGGGCTGTTCGTGGCCGGGGCCCTCGGCTACGCCCTGGACGTCAAGAACCTGCACCTGGTGAATGTGGAGTTCTACACCGGCGTGGACGAGCGCCTGGACCTGCCGGTCATGCTGCCGCCCGTTCCGGCGCCGGTGGACCTCTCGGGCGCCAGGGTGCTGGTCGCCGACGACGTGGCCGACACCGGCGCCACCCTCGCCCTGGTCAAGGAGTTCTGCCGCGAGCACGTGGCCGAGGTGCGTTGCGCCGTGGTCTACGAGAAGCCCCGGTCCACCGTCTCCTGCGAGTACGTGTGGCGCGAGACCGACCGTTGGATCGATTTCCCGTGGTCGGCGCTGCCGCCGGTCACGGGCGCGGCCTCGAAAGACGCCTGACGTCCGGTCCCGCACCGCGGGCATGATGGCCCTGTGGGCAACGATCCGTCGGCAGTCATCACCGCCATCGTGGTGATCGCGCTGCTCGCCCTGATCATGCGCTGGGTGTTCCGCCCGTCCCGGAAACGACCCATCGTCCGGCCGCCGGACGCCACGGAGTCCGGCGATCTGGGCCTGCTCGCGGTCGTCCTCACCGGCCTGAGCCGCTCCGAGGCGCTGGCCCGCCGCGCCACCCTGGGCGAGGCCCAGATCCGCTCGTCGCTGTCCAAGCGGCGGGACGGGCGTCTGGACCTGCTGGTGTTCCGCAACGACATCGAGCGCGCCCGCGCCCTGCTGGGCCCCTGAACCCCGTGGGCCCGCCTCTGGCAGTGGGCACGCGCCGACTTTGTGGAGCCCACCCCGCGGCCTAGAGTCGGGGCAATGTCCACGCCGATGTCCCCCTTCCGTCACACGGGCGACGAGTTCTCGCCCGCGCAGTGGGGGCGGGCCTGGGCGGTCCACCTGTTCACCACCCTCGGCATCGTCGCCGCCATGCTCGCCCTGCGCGACGTGCTCGTGGGCAACGCCAAGCACGCGATCGTCTGGCTGCTGCTGACCCTGCTGATCGACGGCATCGACGGCCCCATCGCCCGCGCGCTCGAGGTGGAACGGCGCGTTCCGCTCATCGACGGGTTCATGCTGGACCTGATCATCGACTACGTGACGTGCGTCATCGTCCCGGCCTGTTTCATGTACGAGTTCAACGTCGTCCCACAGAACAACTTCGGCGTCTTCGTGCTGTGCGTGCTGGTGTTCTGCTCGGCGATCTGGTTCGCCCGCAAGGACATGATGACCGAGGACAACTGGTTCCGTGGCCACCCGGCCGCGTGGAACCTGGTGGGCCCGCTGCTGTTCCTCCTGCAGGCCAAGACCTGGGTCGGCGCGGTGCTGGTCCTGATCCTGTCCCTGCTGTGCCTGTCGAACATGCCCTACCCGCACATCGCCCGTGCCCGGTGGATGCGGTACTACACCTGGACGGCCACCGTGTTCTGGATGGGCGGCATCGCCGCGGGCACCCTGACCCTGCCGCACCACTACCTGGTGCCGCAGGTCCTCATGTACGCCGGCAGCGGGTACTTCATCCTGCTGGCAGTCCTGCGTTCGCTGCACGACCGCAACCTGCGGCGGTCGGGGGGTGAGGTGGCGCCGGTGCACGGCCTCGGCGACACGACGTCCGACACGACGTCCGACACGACGCCGGACGACGCCGCAGCGCCCAGCGAGGTGGGCTCAGCCGCCGAACGTCGTTGACTCGACGCGCTCGACCTCGGCGCCCAGCGCCCGCAGCTGCTCCTCGAAACGCACGTACCCGCGGTCGATGTGGTGGATCTCGGCCACCTCGGTGACCCCGTCGGCGACCAGGCCGGCGATGACGAGGCCGACCCCGGCCCGGATGTCGGTGGCCCGCACCGGAGCGCCGGACAGCGCCTCGCGGCCGCGCACGACGGCGTGGTGGCCGTCGGTGCGCACGTCCGCGCCCATGCGTGAGATCTCGTCGCAGAACATGAATCGAGACTCGAAGAGGTTCTCGGTGATCATGGCTGTGCCCTCGGCCACCGACAGCGTCGCGATGGCCTGCGGCTGGAGGTCGGTGGCCAGCCCCGGGTAGGGCAGCGTGACGACGTCGAAGCTCTTGGGGCGGTGGTCGATCGAGACGCGGAAGCCGTCCACCAGCGTCTCGACGACGCCGCCGGCCCGGTCGACCTTGTCCAACGCGATCCGGAGATGGTCGGACTTGGCCCCGCGGACCGTGATGTCGCCCTGGGTGGCCAGCGCTGCCATGGCCCACGTGCCGGCGACGATCCGGTCGGGCACCGCGTCGTGCGAGGTGGGGTGCAGCCCCTCGACACCGGTGATCTCCAGCGTCGACGACCCGATGCCGTCGATCTGGGCCCCCATCGCCACCAGCATCTGGCAGAGGTCGACGATCTCGGGCTCGCGTGCGGCGTTGTCGATCACCGTCGTGCCCTTGGCCAGCACCGCGGCGGTCATGATGTTCTCGGTGGCCCCGACGCTGGGGAAGTCCAGCCAGATGTTGGCGCCGCGCAGCTCGTCGGACTCGGCGACCACGTAACCGTGCTCGATGCGGATGTCGACGCCCATCTTCTCGAGACCGGCGAAGTGCATGTCGAGCGGGCGGGTGCCGATGGCGTCGCCGCCGGGCAGGGCCACCTTGGCCCCCCCTGTCCGGGCGATGAGCGGGCCCAGGACGCAGATGGAGCCGCGGATCTTGCGCACGAGGTCGTAGGGCGCCTCGGGGCTCAGCTCGTCCGGGACGGTGATGGTGACCCGGTCGACCGCGTCGACGCGGGACTCCTCGGCGTCGCAACCCATGCCCTCGAGCAGCTGGCGCATGATCGTGACGTCGGAGATGGCCGGGAGATTGCCCACCGTGCTGGCCCCGGGTGCCAGCAGGGTGGCCGCCATCAGCTTCAGGACACTGTTCTTGGCTCCGACGACGTCGACGCTGCCGGCCAGCCGCGCGCCGCCCACCACTCTGAGGACCTGCATCGGACCAGGCTAACCCGCGTAGGGTTCAGCACGTGGCCATACACCTGACCCGCATCTACACCCGCACCGGCGACGACGGCACCACCTCGCTCGGGGACATGTCGCGGGTGCGCAAGACCGACCCTCGGGTGGCGGCCTACGCGGACTGCGACGAGACCAACGCCTCGTTGGGTGTCGCGCTCGCCCTCGGCGGGCTTCCCCAGCGCATCACGCGGGTACTCGACGTCGTGCAGAACGACCTGTTCGACGTCGGCGCCGACCTGTGCACGCCGGTCGTGCCCGACCCCGAGTACCCGCCGCTGCGCGTCGAGGCCGGCTACGTCGAGCGGCTCGAGAACTGGTGCGACGAGTTCAACGCCGAGCTGACCAAGCTCGACAGCTTCATCCTGCCGGGGGGCACGGCCGGCGCCGCGCTGCTGCACCAGGCGCGGACGCTGTCCCGGCGCGCCGAACGCAGCGCGTGGGCCCTGTTCGAGGCTGACCCGGACCGTACGAACAAGCAGGCGATGTTGTACCTGAATCGCCTGTCCGACCTGCTGTTCATCCTGGCCCGGGTGGCCAACCCGGAGGGCGACGTCCAGTGGAGGCCGGGCGGCGAGCGCTGACGTGCCGCTGGCGGCTCCGCCGATCCTCGTGATCATGGGCGTGTCGGGTTCCGGGAAGTCGACGATCGGCGCCCTTCTCGCCGCGCGCCTGGGATGGGACTTCGGCGAGGGTGACGACCTGCACCCGCAGGCGAACGTCGACAAGATGGCGGCCGGGCACCCGCTCACCGATGCCGACCGCCGGCCGTGGCTCGACCGGGTGCACGACTGGATGGCGCAGCGGGTGCGGGCCGGACAGCCGGGCATCATCACCTGCTCGGCCCTGAAGCGCAGCTACCGCGAACGTCTGCGCGAGGGGATCTCCGACCACGTCGTGTTCGTGCTGCTGCACGGCGACCGCGAGCTGTTGCTGGCCCGGCTGGGTGCCCGGCGGGGTCACTACATGCCGCCTTCGCTGCTCGATTCGCAGCTCGGCACGCTCGAGGTACCGGGTCCGGACGAGCGGGCCCTGACCGTCGAGGTCGCCCGGCCACCGGCCGAACAGGTGCAGGAGATCGTCGACGCCGTCACTCCGGGCGTCACCGCCTGAGCCAGGCCACGATCCGTTCGACGTGCGGTTCGACCGCGCCGCGGTTGTCGACGAGCAGGTGGTCGTCGATGAACGGTTCCCAGGTCCGCCGGCGCACGTCGTCCCAGGTGGGCACGACGTGCCCGGTGAGATCGGCCGCGCGTGACTCCACCCGCCGACGGTGTTCGTGGTCGTCGTCGCAGGTGACGTGTACGAACCGGATCCGGACGTCGGTCTCGGACGCGACCTCGCGCCAGCCGGCCCGCGCCACCTCGACGTTGTTCACCGCGTCCGCAACGACGGACCGCCCGGCCCGCAACTGGTCGGCCGCGACCCACGAGGCGACGAGGTACCCGACCGGCGCGTCACCGATCTCCAGGCCGCTGCGGGCCGCTGCCGCCTCGATGGTGTCGATCCGCAGGAAGGTGACGCCGAGCGCGTCGGCGACGCGGCGGGCCAGGGTCGTCTTCCCGACGCCCGGCAGGCCGCCGAAGACGACGAGCTGCGGGCCGCCCCGACCGGTCACGCCGTCGGTCTCATGTCATCGGTGCCGAGGACTCCAGCCAGGACACGAACCCGGTGAAGGCACTGTCGCCGAAAGCCACCGACAGCGTCTCTCCGTCGACCCGACACTCGACGATGACGGCGCCCTTCGGCAGTGACGAGCTCTCCGCCTGCGTGCGGCCGCGGTGCCCGATCACCTTGACCTCGCCACGCCGCAGCACCCGGGACGGCCGGGTACCCACGCCCAGGGCGCGGTACCACCGCAGCTCACCGCCCTGGTAGCGACCGATGCCGTACAACCACCGGTGGCCGCGCTGCACGGCCACCGGCACGGCACCACGCATCCGCAGCATGTGCCGTTGCCGGGCCAGGGTGAAGGCGAAGAGCACGACGAGGACGACGGCCGCACACACCACGATCAGATCGACGATGTGCACGTTGTCGTCCCGGACCCGTCGTGACGATCAGACGTCTTCGCCGGCGGCGCGCAAACGCGCCAGGGCCCGGTTGTGGGCGGCCTCGGCCTCTGGCCCGTCGTCCGGGTTGTTGCTCTCCAGCTGCTGGCGCGCGCGTGACACGTCGATGTCGTCGGACATCTCGGCCTGTTCGGCCAGCACAGAAACGCCGTCCTTGCGCACCGAGAGGAACCCGCCGTGCACCGCCACGTTCAGCGAGTCACCGCTGTCGGTATCGATGCGTACCGAGAAGCCCGGAGCCAGCGCCGCCAGCAACGGCGCGTGGCTCGGCAGGATGCCGATCGAACCGGTCACGGTGCGGGCGAAGACGGCGCTGGCGTCGCCTGACCAGATCGGTTCCTCGATCGACACGAGCTCCACGTGCATGGAATCAGGCATGGGTCAGGAGTCCCGCAGTCTCTTCGCGTTGGCCTCGAGGTCCTCGAGGCCGCCGCACATGAAGAAGGCCTGCTCGGGGTAGCTGTCGAACTCGCCCTCGGTCAGCCGCTTGAACGCGTCGATGGTCTCCTCGACCGGCACGAACGACCCGTCGACACCCGTGAACTGCTTGGCCACGAAGGTGTTCTGCGACAGGAACCGCTCGATGCGCCGCGCCCGGTTGACGATGACCTTGTCCTCCTCGGACAGCTCGTCGATACCGAGGATGGCGATGATGTCCTGCAGCTCCTTGTAGCGCTGCAGGATCTGCTTCGTGCGGTTGGCGACGTCGTAGTGCTCCTGGCCCACGTACTGGGCGTCCAGGATCCGGCTGGTCGAGTCGAGCGGGTCGACCGCGGGGTAGATGCCCTTCTCCGACACCGGACGCGACAGCGTCGTGGTGGCGTCGAGGTGGGCGAACGTGGTGTGCGGCGCCGGGTCGGTGATGTCGTCGGCGGGCACGTAGATCGCCTGCATCGAGGTGATCGAGTGGCCGCGCGTCGAGGTGATGCGCTCCTGCAGCTGGCCCATCTCGTCGGCCAGCGTGGGCTGGTAACCCACGGCCGACGGCATGCGACCGAGCAGGGTCGACACCTCGGAACCGGCCTGGGTGAACCGGAAGATGTTGTCGATGAACAGCAGCACGTCCTGCTTCTGCACGTCCCGGAAGTACTCGGCCATGGTCAGCGCCGAGAGCGCCACGCGCAGCCGGGTGCCCGGCGGCTCGTCCATCTGGCCGAACACGAGCGCGGTCTTCTCGAGCACGCCGGAGTCGGTCATCTCGGCGATGAGGTCGTTGCCCTCGCGGGTGCGCTCACCGACGCCGGCGAACACCGACACACCACCGAAGTTCTCGGCGACGCGGTAGATCATCTCCTGGATGAGCACCGTCTTGCCGACACCGGCACCGCCGAACAGGCCGATCTTGCCGCCGACCACGTAGGGCGTGAGCAGGTCGATGACCTTGATGCCCGTCCAGAACGGCTCGGTCTTGGACTCCAGCTCGTCGAAGGGCGGCGGCTCGCGGTGGATCGGCCAGCGCTCCTTGATGTCCAGGTCCGCGGGCGCGACGTCAAGCGGCCGGCCGAGCGCGTCGAACACGTGACCCTTGGTGACGTCGCCGACCGGGACGGTGATGGGGCCACCGGTGTCGGTGACCGGGGCGCCGCGTACGAGCCCGTCGGTGGGCTGCAGCGCGATGGCGCGGACCATGTCGTCGCCGATGTGCTGGGCGACCTCGAGGGTCATGGTCTTGGACAGCTCGCCGAGCTGGATCTCGGTGGTGAGCGCCTGGTTCAGCGGCGGCATCGTGGTGCGGCCGAACTCGACGTCGACCACCGGGCCGATGACGCGGACGACGCGGCCGGTGGTGGTCTCGACCTTGTCGGAGGTCGGGTTGGCTGTTGCGGTCATTAGTCCTCAGCTCCTGCTGACGCAAGCGCGTCGGCACCGCCGACGATCTCGCTGATTTCCTGGGTGATCTCCGCCTGGCGGGCCTGGTTCGCCAGCCGGGTGTAGGTCTTGATGAGGTCCGTGGCGTTGTCGCTCGCCGACTTCATGGCGCGGCGGCGGGCGGCCGACTCGGACGCCGCCGACTCGAGCAGCGCCGAGAAGATGCGCGAGCTGATGTAGCGCGGCAACAGGGCCTCGATCAGCTTGCCCGGCTCGGGCTCGAACTCGTACAGCGGCTTGGGACCGTCGTCGTCGGAACCCGACGCGTCCTGTCCCTGCTCACGGTCCTCGCCGTCGTCGGTACTCACGTCGTCGTCCTGGTCTGACTGGACGGGCGACACCTGCACGGCGCGGGGGGTCTGGCTGACGGAGTTGACGAAGCGGGTGTAGACCACCCACAGCTCGTCGATGCCGGCCCGCTCGCCGGCCGCGCGCCCGCCCGACTCGTCCTCGGACACCTTGACCGTGCCCTCGGACGTGGCCTCGAGCGCGAACACGACCGCCTCGGTAGCCCCCCGGGCGTCGGTGAAGTTGGGCTGCTCGGAGAAGCCCGTCCACGCCCCGGCGAGGTCGATGTTGCGGAAGCGGAAGTACGCGACGCCCTTGCGGCCGATGACGTAACGCTCCACCTCCTTGCCGTCGCCCTCGAGCTGCGCGGCGAGGTCGTTGGCGCGTCGGATGGCGTTGGCGTTGTAGCCGCCGGCCAGGCCGCGGTCGGAGGTGACGAGCAGGATGCCCGCACGGCGCGGGTTTTCGACCCCGTTGAGCATCGGGTGCCGCAGCGAGGTCTCGTCGGTCAGCGCGGCCAGCGCCCGGCTCAGCTCGTCGGCATACGGCCGGGCGGCCTTCATCCGTTGCTGGGCTTTGGCGATGCGCGAGGCGGCGATGAGCTCCATCGCCTTGGTGATCTTGCGCGTCGACTGCGTGGCGCTGATGCGCCGGCGGTAGACGCGAAGCTGGGCTCCCATCTACTTCTCCGACGGCTCGAACTGCTTGTTGAACTCGTCGACGGCCTTCTCCATCGAGGTGACCATGTCGTCCTCGAGGGCCTTGGCGCCGGCCAGGGTGTCGAACAGCTCGGGCTGGCTGTGGGCGATGAAGTCCAGCAGCTCGCGCTCGTAGCGGCGGATGTCGCCGACCTCGACCTCGTCGAGCTTGCCGGACGTGCCGGCCCAGATCGAGACGATCTCGCGGCCGATCGGGAACGGCGAGGACGCGGGCTGCTTGAGCAGCTCGACCAGCCGGGACCCGCGGGCCAGCTGCTGCTGGGAGGCCTTGTCCAGGTCGGAGCCGAAGGCGGCGAACGCCTCCAGCTCGCGGTACTGGGCGAGGTCCACGCGCAGGCGACCGGCGACGGCGCGCATGGCCTTCGGCTGCGCAGACCCGCCGACGCGCGACACCGAGATGCCGACGTTGATCGCGGGCCGGACACCGGCGTTGAACAGGTCGGTCTCCAGGAAGCACTGGCCGTCGGTGATCGAGATGACGTTGGTCGGGATGTAGGCCGACACGTCGTTGCCCTTGGTCTCGATGACCGGCAGGCCGGTCATCGAGCCGCCGCCGAGGTCGTCGGACAGCTTGGCGCAGCGCTCGAGCAGCCGGCTGTGCAGGTAGAAGACGTCGCCGGGGTAGGCCTCGCGACCCGGCGGGCGGCGCAGCAGCAGCGACACGGCGCGGTAGGCCTCGGCCTGCTTGGTCAGGTCGTCGAAGACGATCAGGACGTGCTTGCCGTCGTACATCCAGTGCTGGCCGATGGCCGAGCCCGTGTACGGCGCCAGGTACTTGAAGCCCGCGGAGTCCGAGGCCGGGGCGGCCACGATGGTGGTGTACTCCAGCGCGCCGGCCTCCTCGAGGGTGTCGCGGGCCGCGGCGATCGTCGAACCCTTCTGGCCGATGGCGACGTAGATGCAGCGCACCTGCTTGTCCGGGTCGCCGGTCTTCCAGTTCTCGCGCTGGTTGATGATCGCGTCGAGGCAGACGGTGGTCTTGCCGGTCTGCCGGTCACCGATGATCAGCTGCCGCTGACCGCGACCGATGGCGGTCATGGCGTCGATGGCCTTGATGCCGGTGAGGAGCGGCTCCTTGACCTCCTTGCGCTGCACCACGGTGGGTGCCTGCAGCTCGAGGGCGCGGCGCTCCGAGGTCTCGATCTCGCCGTTGCCGTCGATCGGCTGGCCCAGCGGGTTCACGACGCGGCCCAGGTAGGAGTCGCCGACCGGGACGGAGAGGATGTCGCCGGTGCGCTTGACCGCCTGGCCCTCCTCGATCGCCTCGGCGTTGCCGAGGACGACGACGCCGATGTCGCGGATGTCGAGGTTGAGCGCGATGCCCAGGGTGCCGTCCTCGAACTCCAGCAGCTCGTTCGTCATCGCGCTCGGCAGACCCTCGACGCGGGCGATGCCGTCACCGGTCTCGGCGACGGTGCCCACCTCTTCCCGGGTCGCCTCGGGTGTGTAGGAGGACACGTAGCTCTCGATAGCGCTACGGATCTCGTCGGCGGAGATCGTCAGCTCGGCCATAAGTGTTTCCTTCTTCTCGGTCGTGGGCGTCGTGCGTGAGTCGGTGGGCTCAGGTGGTGAGCGAGGATCGGGCCGTGGCGAAGCGGGCGGCCACGCTGCCGTCGATGACCTCGTCACCGACGCGGATCACGAGACCGCCCTGGACGGCGGGGTCGAGCGCGGTGCGCAGCGTGATCTCGCGCCCGTACATCTCGGTCAGGATCCGGGTGAGCTTGCGCTGCTGCGCGTCGCTGAGCGGGCTGGCGGACACCACGCGCGCGATCGAGCGCTCCTGGCGCTTGGCCGCCAGCTCGAGCAGGTCGTCGATGGCCAGCAGGATGCTGCGCTTGCGCTGGCTGGAGACGGCGTGGTCGAGCAACGCCTTGGTGGCGTCGCTGACCTTGCCCCCGAGCAACGAGTCGAGCAGGGTCCGGCGGCGGGCCGGGTCGACCGTGTACTCGTCGAGCAGCGCGACGAGCTCGCCGTCACCCTGGATGATGCGTTCGAAGCGGAACAGCTCGTCCTCGACGGTGTCGAGCTCGCTGCGCTTCTCGGCGGAGGCGAACAGCGCGTCGTCGCCGGCGCTCTCGAGGGAGTCGCACAGGTCCCACGGGTTCGACCACCGCAGCCGGACCGCGGCGGCGACGACCCTGCGGGCCGCCTCGCCGATCTGGGACCCGATCAGGCCCTCGAGGATGCCGACGCGGTCGTCGGCGGGTGTTGCCGGGTCACCCACCGTGCGCCGCAGACGCGGGTTGCCGACGAGCAGGTCGGCCACGGCGTAGAGCTCCTGCGCGAGGGTCACCAGCGTGGTGGCGTGGGCTCGCGGGCCCACCGCCGAGCGCTGCTCGTCCTGCAGGGTCTCGAGCGCCTGCCGGCTCGCCGATCGCATCATGCCCGCGGCTCCCCTGCCGACCCTGTCGAGGCCGACGTGGCGTCATCCTGTGCCTCGAGGCCGGCCAGGAACGAGTCGACCGTGGCCGAGACCTGTGCGTCGTCGGCGAGGCGCTGCTGCACGATGCGCTCGGACAGCTCGACGGCCAGCGTGCCGATCTCGCCGCGCAGCTCGCGCACGACGGCCTGCCGCTGGTTGGCCAGCTGCTCCTCGCCGCGGGCGACGATCCGCGCCGATTCCTCCTGCGCCTGCGCACGCAGCTCCTCGATGGTGCGCTGCGCCTCGGCGCGGGCGTTCTCGCGGATCTGGGCGGCCTCTGACCGCGCCTCGGCGAGCTGCTGCTGGTACTTCTCCAGCGTGGCCTTGGCCTCGGCCTGCGCCTTCTCGGCGCGTTCCAGTCCACCCTCGATGGCGTCCCGACGTGCCGCGAAGTTCTTCTCGAACGCGGGCACGACGTACTTGCGCACCAGGTAGAACAGGATCGCGAAGATGATCAGGACGAGGACGAACTCGGACCACACGAAGTTCAGGGGTCCGGGTTCCTTCGCCGCGAGCACTGCGCTCATCGGGACGCTCCTATCCGGGGTCGTTCAGGGTTGCTGGGTCGCACGTCAGGGTTTGAGTACGAACGCCAGCGCAATACCGATGATGGCGAGCGCCTCGGACAGCGCGAAGCCCAGGAAGGCGATGGTCTGCAGCCGGCTCTGCAGCTCCGGCTGGCGAGCGGTGCCGTTGATGTACGCGGCGAAGACGATGCCTACACCGATACCGGGGCCGATCGCGGCGAGGCCGTAACCAACCATGTTGAGCGTGCCGCCGATTGCCATTTGTGTTTCCTCTCGTTCTTCGGTCCCGATGACCGAGGTCGGTGGTGCGTCGTGCTGGGGTGAGTCAGGGGCGTGCGGTGCGCGGGTCAGTGATCCTTGGCCTGTGCACCGGCGATGTAGCTGGCGGTGAGCAGGGTGAAGACGTAGGCCTGGAGCGTGGCCACGATGAGCTCCAGGAAGCCGATCGCGACGCCCAGGGCGAAGGCGAGCACGCCGGCGGGCTTGTTGATCACGCCGTTCGACGCGTGCAGGAGCAGGAAGGCACCGCCGGTCGAGAACAGGATGATCAGCAGGTGGCCGGCGAACATGTTGGCGAACAGTCGCAGCGACAGGGTGATCGGGCGGACGATCACGTTGGACAGGAATTCCAGCGGCGCCACGAGCCAGATCAGGTACCACGGCACGCCCGACGGGATCGTGACGTGCTTGAGGTAGCCCAGCGGGCCCTTGTCGATGATCCCGACCGCGTTGAAGATGATCCAGACCAGCGCGGCCAGCCCGTAGGCGTAGTTGACGCGCGAGAACGTCGGGAACTGCAAGAACGGCACGATGCCGAACAGGTTGTTGATGATGATGAAGAAGAACAGCGACACCAGCAGGGGCACCCAGCGCATGAAGTCGGCGCCGATGACGTCACGGCCCATGCCGTCGCGGATCAGGTTGTAGGCGGACTCACCGAGATACTGCCGCTTGCCCGGCACGACCTCCCCGCGGCGCGAGGTCAAATACAGGAAGGCGAAGGCCAGGATGGCACCGAGCAGGAGCAACGCCGCCGGCTTGGTGTAGACGGCGAGGTACCCGTGCTGGTCCCAGTGCGTCCCCGTGAAGTCCGGAAGGAAGAAGTCGACCGGGTCCGGGGGCTGGTAACTCTCGGCCAGCACATTCACGCCCTCACTCCGTTCGGGCCGGACAAGCCGCCACGCTCATGGCTCGCTCCGCAAGCGTCGCTCACTGCATCTCTCCTCGGTCTGCGCGATCACCGCGTCGTTCGGTCGGATGATCGTGGTGGATCGGGGTTCTGGTCGGGCTGTCGTCGTCACCGCGGAAGCGGTACCGCGCGAAGATCATGTAGAAGCTGAAGAACATCCCGACGACGATGCCGACCGGGACGAGGTAACTGGCGTGCAGCCAGAGACCCAGAAGCCATCCCAGAACACCGTAGAACGCGACGCCGGCCACCAGATAACCGAAGGCCGCCCATGGGTCCTGATCACCCTCGGTGGTGCCGGGTGATGCCTGCTTCGTCATTGTCGTCCGCACTCTAACAAGTGATTTCTCAGGCTCGTGCGCCGGGTGGGCGGGCATCGCGGATCTGCAGGGCGACGCCGACGACCACGCCGACGACCAGGCCGAGCGCGAACGCGGGGGCGTCCAGGACGTGCGGATCGGACGCGGCGAGCACCGCGATGAGGACGGCGGCCACCGTGGTGTAGGTGCTCAGCGCCATGACCGTCGCGAGGGAGGGCGACAGCGCCGCACCGGCGCGCACGGCGAGCAGGCCGCCGATGAGCAGGGCCGCCGTGAGGGCCACGCCGCCGGCGTAGCTCAGCGCCGCCCGGCCGGCCTTGTCCGAGAGCAGGTAGTAGGCGAGCGCCCCGACCACCAGGGGCACGGCGAACACGACCAACCGCACCCGCACCGCGATCATGGCGGGGCCCCGGCGACCCATCGCCGACGGCGGCGTCAGGTGCCGCTGCAGCGTGTCCCGGACGACCATGCCTGAAACCGTACCTACCGATGGGCCCTCGTCGAAAATCGTGCCCGACGGACCGGTGTCAGCGCTTGCCGCCCTGACCGCTGGGTTCGCGGGCCTTCAGGCGTTCGCGGTGGCGCGTCGCCCCGGCCACGGCGGGGCCCGGGGTGCGCCGGTGGCGCGCGGTGGGGACCAGCGAGACGAGCAGGCCGACGACGACCAGGGTCACGAGCAGCCAGAGCACCACCCACTGGCTGCCCTCGAAGGACAACCCGACCCCGGCGAACGCCACGACCGCCGACCAGAAGTAGAGCAGGAGCACGGCCCGGCGATGGCTGTGGCCGATCTCGAGCAGGCGGTGGTGCAGGTGCTGCTTGTCGGGCGCGAAGGGCGAGCGGCCGCGTGCGACCCGGCGCACCACGGCGAGCAGCAGGTCGACGAACGGCAGCGCGAGCACCGCGGCCGGGATGATCAGCGGGAGGTACAGCGGCAGGGTGCCGAGCGCGCTGTTGAAGACCTGGGGGTCGACGGTGGTGGTGGCCGTCGTGGCCGACGCCGACAGGATCAGCCCCACCATCATCGACCCGGAGTCACCCATGAAGATCTTGGCTGGGAAGAAGTTGTGCGGCAGGAAGCCGATGCAGGTGCCGGCCAGGGCCGCGGCCAGCAGGGTCGGCGGCGACGCCGACCCGGTGAACCCGTCCTGGGCCAGGTGGTAGGCGAAGACGAAGAAGGCGATGGCCGCGATCGTGCTGACGCCCGCGGCCAGCCCGTCCAGCCCGTCGATGAAGTTGAGCGCGTTGATGGTGAGCAGGGTGAGGATGATGGTGACGGGGATGCCCAGGTTGCGGTCGAAGGTGAACGTGCTCCCGCCGCCGACCCCGGGCAGGTAGATGGTGCCGAGCTGGACCGCGCCCTTGGTGACCATCAGGCCGGTGGCGAGCGCCTGCCCGGCGAGCTTGGTCAGCGAGTCCAGTTCGTACATGTCGTCGAGCACCCCGATACCGCAGATGATCGCGGCGGACGCGACCACCCAGGGCATCTCCGGCCCGATCTTGAACCCCTCCCCCAGCGTGGGCAGCCGGGAGGCCACGAACAGGCCCAGGGCGAACCCGGCGAAGATCGCCACCCCGCCCATCCGCGGGATGGCGACGGCGTGCACGTCGCGGTCGCGGGGCTTGGCCACGGCGCCGATCTTGATCGCGACCCGTCTGGCGATCGGGGTCAGCACGAAGCTGGCGATGGCCGCGACGCAGGCGACCAGGAGGTACTCGAGGCTGGGATGCCTCATGGGCGCGGCCGGGGCGTCGGCCGCGCCGGTTCGAGGCCGATGATGTCGGGGACGACCTCGCGCAACGCGCTCTCGGTGACGCCGCCGGCGCGCAGCACCCGGGGCTGGGGGCCGGTGACGTCGACGATGGTGGAGGCGACCCCGACCGCCACCGGGCCGTCCTCGAGGTAGACCGCGACGTCCTCGCCGAGCTGGGCCCGGGCCTCGGCCGCGGTCTGGGCCGGGGGCTGCCCCGACTTGTTGGCGCTCGAGACGGCCATCGGCCCGGTCTTCTCGAGCAGCTCGATGGCGACGGGGTGCAGGGGCATGCGCACGGCCACGGTGCCGTGGGTGTCGCCGAGGTCCCACGCGAGCGACTGCGCGTGCCGGACGACCAGGGTGAGGCCGCCGGGCCAGAACGCCTCGATCAGCAGCCGCATCCGCGCGTCGACGGCGCTCACGAGCCCGTCGATGGTGGTCCAGGAACCGACCAGGACGGGAATGGGCATGTCCCGGCCCCGTCCCTTGGCCGTCAGGAGGTCGTTCACGGCGACGGCATCAAAGGCATCCGCGCCGAGCCCGTAGACGGTGTCGGTCGGCAGCACGACGAGCTCGCCCGACGCGACGCTGTGGGCGGCGGTCTGGATGGCGTCGTCGCGGACGTCGGGATCGCCGCACTCGAAGAACAGGGCCACGGCCGACATCTTGCCCCACGCACCTGTCCGCGGTTCGTCAGCTCGCCCGCCCGGAGGCTGACGCAGGCGTCAGGAGCGACGGGCGGTGCTGTAGCGGGAGCGTCCGGTCAGGTCGTCGTGGTCGGCGATCCGGGTCCAGCGGCCGTCGGCCTCGAGCAGGCCGGGCACCGCCTCGCCCTGGGTGTCGTCGTGCTCGACGGCCAGGATCCCGCCGGGCCGCAGCAGCGCCGCCGCCCGCGTGACAACCGTCGACATGAGGTCGAGCCCGTCCGCCCCGGCGAAGACCGCGTCCCCCGGGTCGGCCAGCACTTCGGGGGCGACGTCGGTAGGCAGCGGGACGTAAGGCGGGTTGCAGACCACGGCGTCGGCCCGACCGTCCATCGACCGCAGCAGCTCGGGATCGCGGATGTCGCCCACCAGGACCCGGACCGACGTGCCGGCGGCGTTGCCGGTCAACCAGCGGGCGGCCGCCCCGGACCGCTCGACGGCCAGCACCCTGGCCGCCGGGACCTCGTCGGCGATCGCCAGGCCGAGCGCGCCCGACCCGGCACACAGGTCGACGGCGACCGGGGCCTCGAGCCCGGACAGGTGCGGCAGCACCGCGTCGACCAGCAGTTCGGTCTCCGGCCGCGGGACGAACACTCCGGGCCCGACGTCGAGCACGAGGTGGCGGAAGGGCGCGCGGCCGGTGATGTGTTGCAACGGCTCGCGGCGCACCCGGCGGGTGACCCACTCGTCGAAGCGCCGCGCGACGGAGTCCGGCACGGTGTCGAGCGTGAGCAGGGCGCCGCGGGGACGGTCGAGCAGGGCGGCCAGCAGCAGCTCGGCGTCGACGCGCGGGCTGTCCACGCCCGCGACGGACAGCCGTTCGGTGGCCTCGGCCAGCAGGGACCGGGCCGCGACGCTCATGAGCCGGAGCCGGCCAGCAACGCCTCGGTGTCGGCCTGCTGCAGCGCGGCGATGACGTCGTCCAGCGCACCGTCGAGGACCTGGTCCAGGTTGTAGGCCTTGAACCCGACGCGGTGGTCGCTGATCCGGTTCTCCGGGAAGTTGTAGGTGCGTACCCGCTCGGACCGGTCGACGGTGCGCACCTGGGAGCGACGCGCGTCGGACGACGCCGCCGCGGCCTCCTCCTGGGCGGCCGCCAGCAACCGGGCGCGCAGCACCCGCATGCCGGCCTCGCGGTTCTGCAGCTGGCTCTTCTCGTTCTGCATGCTGACCACGGTTCCGGTGGGGACGTGGGTGATCCGCACCGCCGAGTCGGTGGTGTTCACGCTCTGCCCGCCGGGGCCGGAGGACCGGTAGACGTCGATGCGCAGGTCGTTCGGGTCGATCTCGACGTCGACCTCCTCGGCCTCGGGCAGCGCGACCACTCCGGCGGCAGACGTGTGGATGCGGCCCTGCGACTCCGTGGCCGGGACGCGCTGCACCCGGTGCACCCCGCCCTCGTACTTCAGATGCGCCCACACGGCGCTGTCGACCTTGCGGGACCGGACGGCGACGGTCACCGACTTGATGCCGCCCAGGTCGGTGGACTCCTCGTCGAGGACCTCGACGGCCCAGCCCTGCCGCTCGGCGTAGCGCAGGTACATGCGCAGCAGGTCGCCGGCGAACAGTGCCGACTCGTCGCCGCCCTCGCCGGCCTTGACCTCGAGGATCACGTCCTTGGCGTCGTTGGGATCCTTCGGGACGAGCAGGTGCGTCAGCCGTGTCTCGAGCTGGCCGGTGCGGGTGGTCAGCGACTCGACCTCGGCTGCGAACGACGGATCCTCGGCGGCGAGCTCACGGGCGGCGGCCAGGTCGCCCCGGACGGTCTCGAGCTCGGCCGCCGCGGCCGTGATCGGCGCCAGTTCGGCGAAGCGGCGGCCCAGGGTGCGCGCGCGGCCGGCGTCGGCGTGCACAGCCGGGTCGGCCAGCTGACGCTCCACGTCGGTGTACTCGGCGAGCAGCTCGGCGAGACGCCCTGACGGGTTAACGCTGGAACCCTCAGGCAACGACGTCACCTGAGGGTTCCAGCACACTCGACAACAACAGAAGAGTTCCGGGGAGGCGGATTAGCGGACGCGCTTGCCGTAGCGCTTCTCGAACTTGTCGACGCGGCCGCCGACGTCCATGATCTTCTGCTTGCCCGTGTAGAACGGGTGGCAGGCCGAGCACACCTCGGCGCGCAGCTGGCCGGACTTGGCCGTGCTGCGGGTGGTGAACGTGTTGCCGCAGGAGCAGGTGACCTCGGTGGTCACGTACTCGGGGTGGATGCCTTCGCGCATGTCTCTGGTTCCCTTGTGTGTCTGGCCCCGGGTCCCTCGTGGAAGGCGAGGGTGAACCGCAGCCGGGTGGTGACGGGCCTCGCGGCCCGATCGATCAGTCTGCCAGGTTCGGGCCTGGCAAATCCAATCGCTCACTGAACCCGGGCTGCGGCCCGTTTGTTCCCGCGCTCAGACCTTGAGGGGCTCCTTCTCCTGGGCCCGGGCGAGCTCGCGCTTGCGGTCCTCCTCGGACTCGTCGGCGATCTGGCGGGCCTTGCTCTCGTCGCGGGTCAGGTTGTCGCCCGACTCGGCGTCGAAGACGTGGATCGAGTCCGGGTTGACCCACAGCTCGGCGTCGTCGCCCTGCCGGATCTTGCTCGAACCGTCCAGCGACACCACGAGCTGGGTGCGCATGGCCTCGCCGTCGAGCTCGCGGTCCAGCTCGTTCAGCGCCTGCTGCACGTCCTTGTGCGGCTCGAAGGGCAGGTAGGCGTACTTCTCGTTGCCCAGCCACTCGGTGACGTCGACGGTGGCCGTGAACGTGACCCCCTCGTGGCGGTGCACCTCCTCGACGAGGTTCGCGTCCTCGAAGGCCTCGGGTCGCACGCCCACGATGACCAGGTCGCCCTTGTTCTTGGCCTTGCCGACGGCCTCGGGCAGCGGCAGGTTGACGAAGGGCATCTCGAGCACGTTGTCGCCGACGGTCGCCGGCAGGAAGTTCATCGGCGGGGACCCGATGAACCCGGCCACGAACAGGTTGACGGGCTGCTCGTAGAGCTCGCGCGGGCTGGCCACCTGCTGCAGCACTCCACGACGCAGCACCGCGACCCGGTCGCCGAGCGTCATGGCCTCGGTCTGGTCGTGGGTGACGTAGACGGTGGTGATGCCCAGGCGGCGCTGCAGCCGCGCGATCTCGGTGCGCATCTGCCCGCGCAGCTTGGCGTCGAGGTTGGACAGCGGCTCGTCGAAGAGGAACCCGTTGGCCGAGCGGATGATCGCCCGTCCCATGGCGACGCGCTGCCGCTGGCCGCCGGAGAGGTTCGCCGGCTTGCGGTCGAGGTGTTCGCGGAGTTCGAGGGAGTCCGCGATCTCCCCCACCATCTCCTTGATCTTCGACTCGGGCACCTTGTTCTTGCTCAACCGCAGCGGGAAGGCGATGTTCTCGAACACGGTCAGGTGCGGGTACAGCGCGTAGTTCTGGAACACCATGGACAGGTTCCGGTCACGTGGGGCGCGGTCGTTCATCCTGGTGCCGTCGATGACCAGGTCGCCGCTGGTGATGTCCTCCAGCCCGACGATCATCCGCAGCAGCGTGGACTTACCGGATCCGGACGGCCCGACGAGGATCAGGAACTCCCCGTCGGCGACGTCGATGTTGACGTCGGTGACGGCCTTGAAACCGTCGCCGTACACCTTGGTGATGTGGTTCATCTCGATGGTCGACACGAGTGCTCCCTAACCCTTCACTGCACCGGCGGTGAGGCCGGCGACGATGCGCTTCTGGAAGACGAGGACGAGGACGACGACCGGGATGGTGACGACCACGGCGGCCGCCGCCACGAACCCCGTCGGCGGGATGAACTGGGACGGGCCCTGGAAGGTACCCAGGACCGCGGGCACGGTCTGGGCGCCGTCGAAGTGCCCGGCCTTGCCCGGCGTGGACGACAGGCCGGTCGCGAACACGAAGTCGTTCCAGGCGTTGAAGAAGGCGATGATCGCCGTGGTGAACACGCCGGGAGCGGCCAGCGGGAACACGACCTTGCGGAACGCCTGCCAGCTCGTCGCGCCGTCGACCTGTGCCGCCTGCTCCATCTCCCAGGGGATCTGGCGGAAGAACGCCGTCATGGTCCAGATCGACAGCGGCAGGGTCAGGGACAGGTACGGGATGATCAGACCCGGCCACGTGTTGTACAGCCCGATCTCGCGCCACAGGTTGAACAGCGGCGTCACGATGCTGATGGACGGGAAGAACGCCGTCAGCAGCGCCGCGTTGAGCACCAGCTTCTTGCCCGGGAAGTCCAACCGGGCGATGCCGTAGGCGCAGAACGCCGACAGGATCACCGAGATGAACGTGGCGATGAGGCAGATGCCGATCGAGTTGATGAGCGCCGGCACGAACAGGTCGTGGGCCCCGCCGGTGAAGATGTACTTGTAGCTCGCCCAGGACCACTTGTTGGGGATGTAGTCGCGGTCGTTGACCGTCGCCCCGGTCTTGAGCGACAGCGACAGGATCCAACCGATCGGCAGCAGGGTGTAGAGGATGATCGGGATGGCGGCGACGCCCATCCAGACCTTGGCGCGGTGGGAGACCTCGGCACTCATGTCACTCCCCTGCCACTCGGGACAGATCGGTCTTGAAGAACTTGATGAACACGAAGCTGATGATGATCACGCAGAAGAACAGCAGGATCGAGATCGCGGACCCGAGGCCGATCTCGCTGCGCGTGAGCGTCTGGTTGGCGGCCAGGATGGCCACCGACTGCGTGTTCTGTGAGCCCTTCGTCATGATGTAGATGTTGTCGAAGATCCGGAACGCGTCGAGTGCACGGAACAGGACGGCGACCATGATCGCCGCCTTCATCGACGGCAGGATGACCCGGCGCAACCGCTCCCAGAACGTCGCACCGTCGACCTCGGCCGCCTCGGTCAGCTCGCCGGGCACCTGCGCCAGGCCGGCCAGCAGCAGCAGCGACATGAACGGCGTGGTCTTCCAGATCTCGGACACCATGATCGCGATCAGCGCCGACCAGTGGTGGCCGAAGAAGTCGTAGTTGCGGTTGAAGGACCCGAACGTGATGTAGTGCAGCCACACGCTCAGGTACCCGCTGGTCGGGGCGAAGGCGTACTGGAACCCGTAGGCCGACACGACGGTGATGATCGAGTACGGGATGAGCACGATCGTCCGCAGCGTCTTGCGCGGGATGACGATCTTGTTCATGACCATGGCCAGTGCCATGCCCAGCACGAACTCGATGGCCACCGTGATGACCATGATCAGCGCCGAGATCTCGACGGCCTTCCACCAGGTGGAGTCCGACAGGACCACCTTGTAGTTCTTGAACCAGATGAAGGCCCGCCCGTTCGGGTCGGTCAGCCGGTAGTTGAAGAACGACAGGTAGATCGCGTTGACGATCGGGTACGCGACCACGAGCATCATGACGAGGAAGGCCGGCGCGGCCAGCTTCCAGCCGAGGTTGCGCTCCTGCTTGGAGCGGTCGGACAGCCCCGCCTTCTTGGCCTTCTTCGGCTCGGCCTCGTGCGCGCCGCCCGACTCCTTCTGCAAGGTCGCTGTCACGACCGGCCTCGCTTCACTCGGGCCGGCCGGCAGAGCCAGCGCCCTTGGTTCATTCCGCAAGCGTCATTCACAGCAGCTTGTCCCCCTTCAGCACGGCCAGGATGAAGTCCTGCGCCTTCTTGGGTGTCGACGAGTTGACCGAGTTCGGCGGGCTGAACGATTCCTGCAGCGCCGTGGACAGGTCGCCGTAGTACTGGGTCTGCGGCCGGGGCGCGGCCCGCTCGAGCGAGGAGCGGATCAGGCTCGCCATCGGGTAGGCCTTGCGGATCGACGCCGCGTTGTAGACCTGGGTGTTGGCGGCCGGGTTGCCCGAGCTGTTGAAGTACTCCAGCTGGTGCTTCTCGTTACGGATGCACGAGAGCGCCTGCCACACGAGGGACTTGTGCGAGCCGTAGGCGCCGGCACCGATCTCGATGCCGCCGAACGGCGGCCTGGACTGCTTGCCGGCCACCGTCTCGGGGTAGTAGGTCCAGCCCACGTCGGTGTCGCGGAACTTCACGCCGTCGGCCTTCATCGCGGCCCAGACGTACGGCCAGATGGTCATGAACGCGCTGGTGCTGGGGTTCTCGAAGACGGCCAGCGACTGCGCCTCCTCGCTGGTCGACAGCGACGGGCCGCCGATGCCCTTGCGTGCCACCTGCGAGATGACGCCGGCCGCGTCCTTCCCGGCGGCGGAGTTCAGGCCGAGCTTGAGCTTCTTGGCGATGGCACCCGGGTTCTGGACGATCTTGCCGCCGGCCCCCTCGACCAGGGCGTTGATCCAGACCGTGTAGCCCTCGTAGAGGTCGGCCTGCACGCCGATGGTCTTCTTCGCCTTGGACGCGGCGTCGATGAGCTGCTGCCAGGTGACCGGCTTGCTCATGTCCAGGCCCTGGGCCTTGGCGATGGACTTGCGGTACCAGAGCAGCTGGGTGTTGGCCCAGAACGGCGCCGCGACCAGCTTGTTCTTCCACGTGGACGCCACCACGGCCGGCTTGACGATGTCCTTGGTGAAGTCGGCCTTGTACGACGACGGCACGTCGGCCAGGAACCCGGCCTCGGCGAACTCGGCGACGAACACCGGGTCCAGGCTCATCATGTCGATGGAGGAGTCCTTGGCCGCCAGGCGCGTGACCAGTTGCTGGCGCTGCTGGCTGGCGTCGTTCGGCAGGATGTGGGTGGAGATCTTGTACTTGCCCCCGGAGGCGGCGGCGCATTCCTTGCCCAGCGTCGCCTGCGCCCCGTTGTCAGGGTTGATGTACCAATTCAGCGTCGGCGCACCGCTCGAGCTGCTGCAGGCGCTCACCGTGCCCAGGACGACCGCGGCACTCACCCCGACCCGTGCCAGGTTCCGCGTCCATCGACTCATGCGTTCTCCCCTCAGACCGGCGGATCTGACGCCTGTTGGGGGCATCCCGACCGGTTTATCGCGTGTGCCCCGCTTCACACTCAGCAGAACGTAACCGTGCGTCCGGGCTGACAGCAAGCGTTTCCACCTGATCGCTATCGCGCCGTGTTGTTCGGCATCGGTCGCGGTCCGGACACACAACAGGCCCGTCCCCGAACAAATTCGAGGACGGGCCTGGCCCGTGTCTGCTGTGACTGCTGGTGTCTGTGGGTTCCTACTGGTCCTGGCCGGGGGTCGTCTTGGCGATCTGCATCAGGAATTCGATGTTGGTGCGGGTCTTGCGCAGACGGTCGAGCAGCAGCTCGATGGCCTGCTGGGACTCCAGGGCGTGCAGCACCCGCCGCAGCTTGATCGTCACCGCCAGCTCGTCCGGCGACAGCAGGATCTCCTCCTTGCGGGTGGAGGACTGGTCGACGTCGATCGCCGGGAAGACGCGCTTGTCGGCGATCTTGCGGTCGAGCTTGAGCTCGGCGTTGCCGGTGCCCTTGTACTCCTCGAAGAACACCGTGTCGCCGGCCGACCCGGTCTCGACGAGCGCGGTGGCGATGATGGTCAGCGAGCCGCCGTTCTCGATGTTGCGGGCGGCGCCGAGGAAGCGCTTGGGCTGGTAGAGCGCGGTCGAGTCGACGCCGCCGGACAGGATGCGACCGCTGGCGGGTGCGCCGAGGTTGTACGCGCGGCCCAGTCGGGTGATCGAGTCCAGGAGCACGACGACGTCGTGGCCCATCTCGACCAATCGCTTCGCCCGCTCGATGGACAGCTCGGCGACGGTGATGTGGTCCTGCGGGCGACGGTCGAAGGTCGAGGCGATGACCTCGCCCTTGACCGACCGCTGCATGTCGGTGACCTCCTCCGGGCGCTCGTCGACGAGCACGACCATGAGGTGGGCCTCGGGGTTGTTGATCGAGATGGCGTTGGCGATGGCCTGCAGCACCATCGTCTTGCCCGCCTTGGGCGGGGAGACGATCAGCGCCCGCTGGCCCTTGCCCATGGGCATCACCAGGTCGATGACCCGCGTGGTGAGGATGTGCGGCTCGGTCTCGAGACGCAGCCGCTCCTGCGGGTACAGCGGGGTCAGCTTGGTGAACTCGACGCGGTTCTTGGCCTTGTCCGGCGCGTCGCCGTTGACGGTGTCCAGGCGGACGAGCGGGTTGTACTTCTCGCGCCGTTCGCCCTCGCGCAGGGCCTTGACCTGGCCCGTGACGGCGTCGCCTCGACGCAGCCCGTAGCGACGGACCATGGCGTTGGCGATGTAGACGTCGTCCGACGTGGCGAAGTAGCCGCCCACCCGGATGAACCAGTTGCCCTTGTCCTCCTGCGCGTCGACGACGCCGCCGATCGGCACGAGGACGTCGTCGTCGGTGACGGTGGGCTCGATGTCGTTGCCCTGGCCCAGGCCCTGGCCGCCCTGCCGGTCGCGGTTGCGCCCGCGGCGGTCGCGGTAACGACGGCCACGACGGCGCCCGGTGCCGTCGAAGTCGTCGTCGGACTGCGGGTCGTTGCCCTGCTGATCACGGCCCTGCTGGTCGTTGCGGCCCTGCTGATCGTTGCGGCCCTGCTGATCGTTGCGGCCCTGCTGATCGTTACGGCCCTGCTGATCGTTACGGCCCTGCTGATCGTTACGGCCCTGCTGATCGTTGCGGGCGGCCCGCTCGACGCGTCGCTCGCCCTGGTCCTCGCGGGGCGGACGGGTCTCGGCGGGGGCCGATGCGGACGCGGTCCGGTCGGCGGCCGGCGACGTGTCACGTGCCGCTTCGGTACCGGTCGCGGTGTCCGCGGCGGCGCGGCCCGCACGGGTCCGGGTGCGGCTCGCGCCCGCCGCGGTGCCGTTTGCGGTCGAGTCCGCGGCGGGGGCGTCGATGGTGGCGGGCGCGGCCTCGCCGGTCGGGGCGCTGCTTCTCGGGGCGCTGCTCCTCGGAGCGCTGGTCCTCGGACCACTGGTCCTCGGGGCACTGTCCGTGGAGGCGCTGCCCGTCGAGCCGGTGCCGCTGCGCGCGGCCTGGATAGCGGCGACGAGGTCGCTCTTCTTCTTCTTGGCGGTGCTGATGCCGAGGCCGCCCGCGATCTGCTGCAACTCGGGCAGCAACATCGAGGACAACGAGCCCTTCTTGGCAGCCGGGCGGGACGCCTTCGTGCTGCCGGCAGCCTTGTCCGGCGCCGGTGCTTCGGCGACGGCGGGCAAGGTCTGCTCCTGGGTGTCTGTCACGTGAGTCGGATCCTTCCGAAGGTGCCGTCGTGCAGAGCGGGCACGACGACCGGTGTACTGCGGATCCAGGCCGGACGAGGTCCGGTCGGGTCCGGTGCTCCGGCCGGAGGCCGGAATGTGTGGAGAGTCAGAGCCCGTCCACGCGTCGGATGAAAGATCACGACCGTGGAGGAAATGGATTCGTACCGCTGTTGTGCCTGCGGCACCAACCTGCCTGACGGGCTCGAGCCTAGACGCTCGCTCTGACAGCAGCAACACCAGGGGCGCCCGGCGTGTTCCCGCCCCGCGCGGCGATCAGTCGGGTGACACCGTCGATCAGTCGGGTGACACCACACGGGCGCCGTCGACGTCCATGGCGAGACGTTCGGCCCGCCAACCCTCAGGCGCCGCCGCCCGTACCGCCTCGGCCTCGACCTGACCTCGAGCCGGGATGAACAGCGACGGGCCGGCGCCCGAGATGACAGCCGGGTGCCCGGCGCTGCGCAGCTCGGTCAGCAGCTGCCAGCTGTCGGCCATTGCCGGCGCGCGGAAGGCCTGGTGCAGCCGGTCCTCGGTGGCCTCGAACAGTGCCTCGGGCGCACCGGTCAGGGCGGCGACGAGCAAGGCCGCGCGACCCGCGGCGAACGCGGCGTCGGCGTGCGGCACCGTGGTGGGCAACAGACCACGCGCCAGCTCGGTGGACGCGCTGAACGGTGGGATGAGCAGGACGGGCTGCACCTCGGGGTCGAGCCGGCACCGGATCGCCCGGGCGTGGTCGTGATCGCGCCAGGCAATGGTGAGACCACCCAGCAGGCTCGGCGCGACGTTGTCGGGATGACCCTCGATGTCGGCCGCGAGTGTCAGCAGGGCGGCGTCGTCGAGACGCTCGCTGCCGTCGACGACGAGGGCGCGCGCCAGGACCAGGCCGGCGACCACCGCGGCCGCCGACGAGCCGAGCCCGCGGCTGTGCGGGATGCGGTTGCGGCAGTCGATCGTGAGCCCCGCCGGCTCGACCTGCATCGCTGCGAAGGCGGCCCGCATGGTGCGGGCCACCAGGTGCGACTCGTCGCGCGCAAGAGCCGTGCCGGCCGACCCGCCCTCCCCGATGATCTCGATGGCGAGCCCCTCGTCGGTGACCATGCCGGCGACGTCGTCGTAGAGACTCAAGGCCAGACCCAGGGCGTCGAACCCGGGCCCGAGGTTGGCGCTGCTGGCCGGTACCCGTACCTGCACCGTGCCGTCGACGAAGTCGACCATCAGGCCAATCCGAGCTGCACGGCCGCGGCGAGCCCGTCGACCGGCACGGTGATCGGTTTGGGTGCGCCCGAGATCGCCCAGTCGGGATCCTTGAGACCGTTGCCGGTGACGGTGCAGACCACGGTGGTCCCGGGGCGCAGGCGCCCGTCGGCCGCCGTGGCCAGCAGGCCGGCGACGCTGGCCGCGGACGCGGGTTCGACGAAGACCGCTTCGCTACGGGCGACGAGACGGTAGGCCTGCAGGATCTGCCGATCGGTGACGGCGTCGATGAGACCGCCGGACTCGTCGCGCGCGTCCTCCGCGAAGGTCCACGACGCGGGGTTGCCGATCCGGATGGCGGTGGCGATCGTGGTCGGCGAGGTCACGGGGGCACCCATGACGATGGGCGCGGCCCCTGCGGCCTGGAAACCGAACATGCGCGGCGACGACGCGACCACCCCGTCGTCCACGTACTCGCGGTAGCCCTTCCAGTACGCCGTGATGTTGCCGGCGTTGCCGACCGGGATGCAGTGGACGTCCGGCGCCTTCCCGAGGGCGTCGCAGATCTCGAAGGCGGCGGTCTTCTGGCCCTCGATCCGGTACTGGTTGACCGAGTTGACCAGCGACACCGGGTAGTCGGCGGCCAGCTTCTGCGCCAGCTCGAGACAGTCGTCGAAGTTGCCGTCGACCTGTAGCAGCTGTGCCCCGTGCACGAGCGCCTGCGCCAGCTTGCCGAGCGCGATCTTGCCCTGCGGCACGAGCACCGCGCAGGTCATGCCGGCTCGCACCGCGTACGCCGCAGCGCTCGCCGAGGTGTTGCCGGTGGACGCGCAGATAACGGCCTTCGCGCCCTCCTCGGCGGCCTTCGAGATGGCCATGGTCATGCCGCGGTCCTTGAACGACCCGGTGGGGTTGGCCCCCTCGACCTTCAGGTACACCTCGCAGCCGGTCAGCTCGGACAGCACGTGAGCCGGCACCAGCGGGGTGTTGCCCTCGAACAGGGTGACCACCGGTGTGCCGGCGTCGACGGGAAGGCGCTCGCGGTAGGCCTCGATGAGCCCGGGCCACCGGGTGCGACTCGCGCCGGGCGGGGACGGGACCGGTCCGCTGGCGTCACTCATTCGACGATCTGCCCTTCGACCCGCATGACGCTCGCCGCGCGCCCGACGAGCGCCATGCCGGCGAGCTTGTCGACCGTCCGGGCGAGCGCGGCATCGGTGGCGGCGTGGGTCACGAGCACCAGGGTCGCGGCGTCGCCCCGTCCCTCCTGGCGGACGGTCTTGATGCTGACCCCCTCGTCGGCGAAGGCGTTGGCGACGCCGGCGAGCACGCCCGACTGGTCGGCGACGTCCAGCGCGACGTGGTAGCGCGTCACCGTGTCACCCATGGGCTGGACGGGCAGGTCGGCGTAGGCGCTCTCGCCCGCGCCGCGGCTGCCGCTGACGCGGTTGCGGGCCACCGCGACGAGGTCGCCGAGCACGGCGCTGGCCGTCGGCGCACCGCCCGCGCCCCGCCCGTAGAACATCAATGACCCCGCGGCCTCAGCCTCGACGAACACTGCGTTGTAGGCGTCACCGACGCCGGCGAGCGGGTGGTCGCGCGGGATCATCGCCGGGTGCGCGCGCACCGAGACCTGCTCGCGTCCCGCGTCGTCGACCACGCGTTCGCAGATGGCGAGCAGCTTGACGGTGCAGTCCATCGCCTTCGCGCTCGCGATGTCGGCGGCGCTGACCTCGCCGATGCCCTCGCGGTAGACGTCCGACATTGTGACCCGGGTGTGGAAGGCCAACCCGGCCAGGATGGCCGCCTTCGCGGCGGCGTCGTAACCGTCGACGTCGGCGGTGGGGTCGGCCTCGGCGTACCCGAGGGCGGTGGCCTCCGCGAGCGCCTCGTCGAACCCGGCGCCGGTCGCGTCCATGCGCGACAGGATGAAGTTCGTGGTGCCGTTGACGATGCCCATGACCCGGGTGATGCGGTCGCCGGCCAGCGACTCACGCAGGGGGCGCAGCAACGGGATGGCACCGGCGACCGCGGCCTCGTAGTACAGGTCGACGCCGGCCTTCGCGGCCGCGTCGTGGAGCATGGCGCCGTCGTCGGCCAGCAGCGCCTTGTTCGCGCTGACGACGCTCTTGCCCCCGGACAGGGCGGCGAGCAGCAGGCTGCGCACCGGTTCGATGCCGCCGACGACCTCGACCACGACGTCGATGTCGTCACGCGTGACGAGGGCATCGGCGTCGGTCGTCAGCAGCTCGGCAGGGACGTCGGTGTGCCGGCCGGGCCGCCGCACCGCGACGGCCGCCAGCTCGAGCGGTGCGCCGACCCGCTGCGCGAGGTCGTCGGCCTGCTCGGCCATCAACCGCACGACCTGCGACCCGACCACGCCACAGCCCAACAGGCCCACGCGCACCGGCCGGGTCATGCGGTGACCCCGGGGTCGAGGCGCAGCAGGTCGTCCTCGGTCTCGCGACGCACGACCGTGGTGGCGACCCCGTCGGCGACCGAGACGACCGGTGGCCGCGGCACGTGGTTGTAGTTGCTGGCCATGCTCCGGCAGTAGGCGCCGGTGGCCGCCACGGCGAGCAGGTCACCCGGGCGGACGTCGGCCGGGAGCCAGGTGTCGCGTACGACGACGTCGCCGCTCTCGCAGTGCTTGCCGACCACGCGGGACAGGACGGGCGGGGCGTCCGAGGCGCGGTTGGCAACGACGCACGTGTACTGCGCGTCGTAGAGCGCGGTGCGGATGTTGTCGCTCATCCCGCCGTCGACGGACACGTACCTTCGCGTCACACCGCCGTCGAGCATGACGTCCTTCACCGTCCCCACCTCGTACACGGTGATCATGCTGGGGCCGACGACGGCGCGACCGGGCTCGACGGACAGCTGCGGGACGGGCATGCCGGCCGCCGCGCACTCGAGCTCGACGATGCCGCGCAGGCGTTCGAGGGTCTGCTTCGGCGGTTCCGGGTCGTCGCCGGGCACGTAGGCGATGCCGAGGCCGCCACCGAGGTTGAGCTCGTCGACGGTGACGCCGTGCTTGTCGCGGATGGTCGCCGCCAAGGTGACGAC
Organism: uncultured Jatrophihabitans sp.; assembly: GCF_964252635.1. GTDB lineage: Bacteria > Actinomycetota > Actinomycetes > Mycobacteriales > Jatrophihabitantaceae > Jatrophihabitans. The sequence continues at coordinate 61,610 of NZ_CAXUNP010000002.1, read as the reverse complement.
CCGGTGGGCGGCGACCTCGAAGCCCGTCGTCTCGAAAATCTGCGAGCCGATGTGGGAGTGCAGGCCGGCCAGCGACAGCGACGGCGAGTCCAGGACCGCCTCGACCGCCTGCAGGGCCGAGCCGTCGCGCAGCGAGAACCCGAACTTCTGGTCCTCGTGGGCGGTGGCGATGAATTCGTGGGTGTGGGCCTCGACGCCGACGGTCACTCGCACGAGGACCCGCTGGCGCACGCCGGCGGCGTCGGCGATCGCGGCCAGCCGCTCGATCTCGGTGAAGGAGTCGACGATGGCTCGCCCGATCCGCGCGTCGACGGCGCGGGTGAGCTCGTCGACGGATTTGTTGTTGCCGTGCAGCACGATGCGCTCGGGCGGGAAGTCTGCAGCGAGGGCGACGGCCAGCTCGCCGCCGGTGCAGACGTCCAGGCCCAGGCCCTCGTCGGCGACCAGCCTGGCCATCGCCGTGCATAAGAAAGCCTTGGCCGCGTAGTAGACGTCGAAGGTCTGGTTCTCGGCGTAGGCGCGGGCCCGGGCCCGGGCGTCGGCGTCATCGAGCAGCAGGGCCGGAGTGCCGTGGTCGCGCACCACCCCGGTGACCGGCAGGCCGCCGAGCTCGAGCACCCCGTCGGTGCGCGTCGCGGTGGCCGGCCAGATGGCGGGGTCCAGACCGTTGACGTCGTCGGGACGCGCGCTCTGCGACGGCGCGGGCAGCACGTCGCCGTGCCGTGGCCCCGCCGGGTGGGCGTTCCTGCTCATCCGATTACATCCGCTCCGGGGCGCTCACGCCGAGCAGGTCCAACCCGTTGGCGAGCACGACGCGGGTGGCCTCGTTCACCCAGACCCGGGTGCGGTTGACGTCGGTGATCGGCTCGTCGCCCTTCGGGATGATGCGGCAGGTGTCGTACCAGCGGTGGTACGTGCCCGCCAGCTCCTCGAGGTAGCGCGCGACGCGGTGCGGGGCCCGCAGTTCCGCGGCCGTGGCCACGACCCGCGGGAACTCGCCGAGCGCGGTGAGCAGCGCGGCCTCGTGCGGGTCGGTGAGCAGCTCCGGTGCGAAGACGCCCAGCGTGATGCCGACCTCGCCCGCGTTGCGCTTCGCGTTGCACGTCCGCGCGTGCGCGTACTGGACGTAGTAGACGGGGTTGTCCGCCGACTTCTTGGTGATCTCGCCGATGTCCAGCGTGAGCGGGGTGTCGGCCGACCAACGGGCCAGTGAGTACCGGCCCGCGTCGACTCCCACCAGATCGACGAACTCGCCCAGGGTGACGATGTTGCCGGCGCGCTTGGACATGCGCACCTCTTCGCCGTCGCGCACCAGCTTCACGAGCTGCCCGATCAGCACCTCGATGGTCTGCTCGGGGTCGTCGCCGGCGCAGGCCACGATGGCCTTGAGGCGGTTGACGTAGCCGTGGTGGTCGGCGCCGAGCATGTAGACGCAACGCTCGAAGCCGCGCGAGCGCTTGTCCAGGTAGTACGCGGCGTCCGAGGCGAAGTAGGTCTTCTCGCCGTTGCTGCGGACCAGGACCCGGTCCTTGTCGTCGGCGAAGTCGGTCGTACGCAGCCAGATCGCGCCGTCCGCGTCGTAGACGTGCCCCTGCTCGCGCAGCCGGTCGAGAGCGGCGTCGACCGCCCCCGTCTCGTAGAGCGTCCGCTCCGAGAACCACACGTCGAAGTCGACCCGGAACCGCGCCAACGACTCGCGCAGGGCCTGCACCATGAGCTGCTCACCGCGGGAGGAGAACACCGCGAGGGCGTCGTCGGCCGGCAGCTCCAGGACCCCGGGGTCGGCCCGCACGATCTGCTCGGCGACCTCGGGCACGTAGTCGCCGTGGTAGCCGTCGTCCGGCACGTCCCGCCCCTGCGCCGCGGCGTACAGCGAGGCCCCGAACTTCTCGATCTGCGAGCCGAAGTCGTTGATGTAGTGCTCGGCCGTCACCTGCGCGCCGGCCGCCTCGAGCAGCCGGTGCAGGCTGTCGCCCAGGGCGGCCCAGCGGGTGTGGCCCAGGTGCACCGGGCCGGTGGGGTTGGCCGAGACAAACTCCAGGTTGATCCGCTGCCCGGCGAGCTCGTCGCTGCGGCCGTAGCGGGCGCCGGCGTCGACGATCTGGCGCGCGACCGCACCGAGCGTGCCGGCGTCGAGGGTGATGTTGAGGAACCCGGGGCCGGCGACGTCGACCCGCGCGACCCCGTCGGCGGCGCGGAGCCGACCGGCGAGCAGCTCGGCGACCTCGCGGGGCGGCCGTCCGGCCGGCTTGGCCAGGCGCATGGCCACGTTCGTGGTGTAGTCGCCGTGCTCGGCGCTCCGGGGCCGTTCGACCACCACGTCGGCGGGCACCTCACCGGTGAGATCGCCCGCGTCGAGGGCAGCCCGGACGGCGGACTGCACCAGGGCGGCGAGGTCGGCGGGAGTCACGCCACGATCGTAGTGGCCGGGAGGGCACGAGTTCGCCGTGGTGCGGGGCCTGCGGGGCGGGCGTGCACGGCCGGGCGTGCGGGGCACAGGTTCGCTCAGCGCGCGCATACGCGACGGGCACCTAGACTTGACGGTCGGACCGCGCGTCCACCTCCGGAACGTTCACCTCCGCAACGTCAGAGACCGCCCAGCAGGAAGCAGGCCCATGCCCGAGCGCAAGTCACCCGCGTCGAGAGCCTCGGGGTCCGGTCGCCGGCCGGGCAGCACCGGAGCGCGTTCGGGCAAGAGTTCAGTGCAGAGTTCGGGTCGGAGCAGCACGAACGCCCGGGCGACCGGCACCGAGCCGACGGTCGACGCCCAGCCGAAGACCAGCACCGAGCCCAAGGTCGACACCACGAAGGCGCCGGGCAGCAAGCCGGCCGATGCCAAGGCGTCAGGTACGAAGCCGGCCGATAGCAAGGCATCAGGCACGAAGACGACGGGCACCAAGACGACCGGCACCAAGATGACCGGCACCAAGATGACCGGCACCAGGACGACCGGCGGCGGCAAACCGGCCGGTCGGCCCGCGGGGTCCAAGCCGTCCGGGAAGCCGGCGAATCGTCCTGCGAACCGGGGTCCGGCGCAGCAACGGCCGGCCCGCAAGAAGAAGTCGATTGTCAACCAGAAGCAGCGGCCGTGGGGCCTGATCATCGCCGCGGTCGTGGTCGTCGCGTTCGCGGCGGCCGTCGTCGGCGTCGTGGTCGCCACCCACAAGTCGGGCAGCAGCGGCACGGCCACCAAGGGCGGGCAGGCCGTCTCTTCCGGCGATCCGTACCGCCAGGCCGAACTGCCCGCGGCGGCTGCGATCAGCGGCGTCAGCTACCGCGTCGAGGGGCAGCACAACCACGTCGAAGGCAAGATCAAGTACGACTCGACACCACCCGTCGGCGGCAACCACAGCCAGTACTGGGCCGACTGCACCGGCACCGTCTACTCGAAGGCCATTGCCAACGAGAACGCCGTGCACATGCTCGAGCACGGCGCTATCTGGATCACCTACGACAAGAGCAAGCTGTCGGCGGCGCAGGTCAGCACGCTGGCCAAGAACGTCTCCGGCATCGACCGCATGGCCATGTCGCCGTACCCGAACCTGAAGTCTCCGATCTCGCTGCAGGCGTGGGGCTACCAGCTGTTCCTCAACTCCCCCACCGACCCGCGCATCGCCCAGTTCATCAAGGCGCTCAAGTACAACCAGAAGACGACGCCCGAGTACGGCGCGACCTGCTCGCAGCCCACCTTCAAATCGCACCCCAGCACGTTCGGCAACCCGTTGTGGGAGCCGAAGGGCGGCGCCTCGGGCAACGTGGGCGGAATGTGATGACCGCCGACGCCGCGACACGGGTGGATCCCGACTTCTCGACGGTCGACGATGACGTTGCGGATGACGGCGTCGACCAGAACCGCGGCGGGCGGGGTCTCCGGCGCGCCTTGGTTGCGGTCATCGCGGTCGCCGCCCTCGTGCTCGCCGGGGCGCTGGGTTTCGTCCTGAACGGCGACGGCTCGTCGTCGGGGTCGACAGCCAAGCCGAGCGCGGTCGACGTCGGATTCGCCCAGGACATGTCCACGCACCACGTGCAGGCCGTCACCATGGCCGGTTACGAGCGCGACAACACCACGAGCCCGGCGATGCGCAACCTGGCCTTCGACATCGAGAGCGGCCAGCAGTTCCAGGTCGGCGAGATGCAGGGCTGGCTCGACCAGTGGGGCGAGTCCCGCAACAACCCCGACCAGATGGCGTGGATGGGCAGCGGCATGGGCATCGGGTCGACCGCGCTCATGCCCGGCATGGCGACCCCGGCGCAGATGAGCAGGCTCGAGACCCTGCACGGCAAGGCCCTCGACATCCTGTTCCTGCAATTGATGATCCATCACCACCAGGGCGGCCTGCCCATGGCCGCCTACGCCCGCGACCATGCCACGAATGCATCCGTGGTGCGCCTGGCCGGGGCGATGTACACCCTGCAGAGCAACGAGCTCGTGCAGATGGAGCAGATGCTGCGTGGCCTCGGCGGAACCATGCTGCCGCCGCCGAGTCACTGACGTCGCCGCTGCTAAGCTGATCCGGGCCTCAGGCCGGACGTGACGACACGCACCCGGCCGGTTCGGCCCCCGTAGCTCAGGGGATAGAGCACCGCCCTCCGGAGGCGGGAGCGCAGGTTCGAATCCTGCCGGGGGCACCAAACGTGGGCCGATGGACGTGGGCTCTTGGCCCGATTGAAGGCCTGCGACGTCTAGCTACATTTGATCTTGTACGCATTTTGCACGCATCAGCCCGCCTGCTATCCTGATTCGTGAATCGCCCCGGGTTCGGTGCAGATTGCCATCTGTCTGATCGTTCGTTTCGAGCTTGCCGCAAATCAGATCCGAAGTCCGGCACGGCGTCACCCCACAGCCCGGCAATAAGAAGCCAAGACCAGTCGTCCGGACGCCAACCTCGAACCAGGCCCCCGCCATCACCTCTCCCCCAGCAGTTCAAGAACCGCCGACAGCAAAGCTAACCGCCGTGGTTGTGGCGGGCGGAGGCAAGCCCAATCAATCGCTGGGCACGATCGCCAGGGCGTAGCGGTTCTGCCGGGACAGCCCATGCGGGATCGAGCCGAAGAGGCGGTCACGAGACCTATCAGTACTTCCGACAAGAACCATGATCCGGGGTCGCGCGCGATCCTGCGCATCGGCACGAATCTCGTCTGCAGCGCCGACAAGCTCGTGTCCTACAGTCCCCCTGCGATGGTTGAAGTGCCAATTTAGGTTTGCCGCACCGATGACGGAGGAGGCGACCTCCTGCAGCTCTTGGCTGATCGCGTCCTCGTTGTGACGACGTGCGTCTAGCAGAGCCGGTGTCCCTGGTTCCCATGCGAGACTGTCCATAGCCGTGGGCGCGCTCACGTATACGACCGTGATCGAGCAGTTACGGCCTAGAGCAAGGTTCTTTGCCGTCTCGAGCGCGCTGCAAGCCGACGGAGAACCATCGAATCCGACAACGAGCTCGATCGGGCGTAGAACGATCTCGTCATGTTTCGTCGCCACCAGACCCCCTTGGCATTGCTAGCAATTGGCTACGCGTCAGCGCCCTCTGATGCGGCGTGCGCTGACCAGCAAAGTCTTGCGCCATCGCATGCTTGTAGCTGCACTTGATGAAGTCACCCCTCGCGTACGTCGATCTCCGGCCTAATGACCAGCATGCTTGCGGGGACATTCGTTCGGTTGATGACGCGGCGATGAGCGCCTGCCGGCAAGAACGCGGAATCGAAGGATCGAAGCGTTTTCTCGACATCGTTTCCGATAATCGCCAATTCACCATTAACGACGACGTACGCAGTGTCGGCAGGTTCAGGTTCGGTCTCGGCCTCGCCGCCGGGCAAGTAGTGGGAAAGCCCAATGACCATGCTCTCGCCGCGAAAAGCATCTCCGCCTCGTAGAAGCAGTGCGCGCACTGCGTGATGATCCGGCGGTGCAAACGGGGTGGCTTCGGAGAACCAGGTGACGCGCATGCCCGTCGGCGTCGAATTGCTCATACGTAGAACTTAGGCCGTTGCGAGCCCTAGGAGTCTGTACCGAGAGGTGAGAACGGCCTGCTGCGGGTGACAGCATCCGTTATGCAAAGCTGGCGCTGAAGTTCACCGCTCGGGGCCGGCGACGAGGCCGAGCTGGCTCATCAGTCCGAGTTCGTCGGTTTGTGTCACGATCGTCTGCGCTTCGGTCCTGGTGGCATCGCTAAAGGCATTCTCGAATTTGCGCGAGAACCGGGCCAACCCCTGGCCACCAGATGGCTGACCTGGCCCCGGGTCATGATCGATGAAACCGGGATCAAACTTGAGTTTCTCCGGATCTCGGCGAACGGCTTCGAAGAACGCATGAGCCCTTTCACTTCCGTGTGCAAGTTCGGTCCCCACGCCAATCTTCTCAGTGTGCCAACTCGCCTAGTTCGTAGCCGTCTGTTTCAGACCGGCCGCGACGATGTTCGGTCGCGGGGTCACGCAGAGTCGTCTCCGACCCGATCAGACGTGAGATCTGTGTCGCGAGGCGCGCGCACGCGGCGCTAAGAGGGGGCGCGAGGCTTCGTGCAATAGAGGGACACGCCGTGTCCCCGCGAACGAGGAGAGAGATCGCCCCGAGCGGCGTACCAAGGTCAGGATCGAGTACGGCCGACGCGATGCTGTTGTTGTCGAGGTCAGTGCCCAGAGCGAAACCCCTACGCCGTATGGCGGCGAGGGCCTCGGCCGTTGGCTTGCGTTCCGATGCAGGCAGGCGTCCGAGGACGGCGCGGACTTCGTCGTCGGAGAGTCGGGACAGCACTGCAAGACCCGCGCAACCGCGTGTCAGTGGGATGCGTTCGCCGACGGCGTTGACGTGGCGATCGTTAAGGCCTGGCTCAGCTTTGAATATGAGGACACAGTGGTCACCGCTTCGCAGATGAAGACCGACAGGAGTCGAAGTCAACTTGGCAAGCCAGGTCAGTACAGGCTCAACGCGGCTGCGGAGGATGGGTCGTGGTCCGACCAACGTGCCCAGCGCTATCGCGCGAGCGCCTAGCCGGTAGCCGCGACGGCCGCAGTGATCCACGTAGCCGTCTTGCTGAAGCAAGCGTAAGGCTCGGTAGGTCCGCGACTTTGTCCAATGGAGATTGTCGACGAGGCAGTCCAGACTCGCTGGCTGCTGCACGCCGGCGAGAACTTCAAGAATCTGAAGCGAGCCATTCATTCTAGGCCCTGCCGGCCGAGGTCTCGGACTGCCCGGGTGCGGTTCGGCGTGCTTCCCTGCTCGCCGAGACGGTGTATTGCATCGGTCGTCAATCGGACGTAAGCGGCAACAGCGAGCGCACCCGGGTTCTCACCATATTCGCGTAGCGAAGGATGGCGTGACGCGCCGCAGATACGTCGCGTCCCTCCAAAGCCACCATGAGGTCGGCCTGGACCCTGATGAAAGCATCCGAGGTGTCGTGCGATCCCTGAAGACCTCGCACCATTAGCTGTTGAAGATCGAGTCCGTCGAAAGCGCTGACCAGCGTCGTGTTACGTGACAGCGCCATGATCGCTCGGTGAAAAGCCGCGTGGGCGTCGAAAAACGCATCGATGTCCAGGAATTGGTCCGCGACGAGCAAGGGCTCCATCTCGTCGAACCTCTGGCGGACCTCAGCGATCTCCGCGTCGTCTGCCTGCGGAAGTGAGACGTCGACCACGCCGAGCTCCATCGCGCAGCGTGCGTCTGCGGCGGACTCGACCAGCCGCGGATCGAGCTCGGTGAGCACGTATCCGCGGTTGGGGTCCCAGGCGACCAAGCCGTCTGTCCCTAGACGAGTGAGAGCATGGAAGACGACCGAAGCTTCGATGCCTAATGTCTCGGCGATCTCGTCGCACTGCTTGGCGCCGGAACCCCATCGGTTGCCGAGGATCATTCCGCGGATGGCGCGATATCCATCCTCATCGTCAACGTGCTGGAAGCGCCCGAAGCCGCCTCGGAAATATGCGAGCGGTTCGCCAACCCGTGCGATCGCATCGGCGACGCGTCCGATGAATATGGCGTGCGTCCCAGCAGTTACGCTGTCCTCCACCTCACACTCGATGGACGCCAATGCGTCCGAGAGCACGGGGCCTCCGAGGCGGCCTTCAGCGACACGGACGCCGCGGAACTTGTCCGGACTGGGTATCGCGAATTGCCGAGCGAGATCCTCTTGGCCTACCCCGAGAACGTTAATCGTGTAGTAGCGCGCACGCAGGATCGCATCAGCGGTTGGTGCGGAGCGGTTAATGCACACGAGCATCATCGGCGGCTTGACCGACAGCGATGTCACCGAGCTTGCCGTCATCCCAAAACGCGTGCCGTTCGCTTCCCCGGTGACCACAGTGACTCCGCTTGTCAGGTGGCCGACCACATGCTTGAACGCCTCACTATCGATCCCGGCCTCAGCCTCGGTGGTGGACATCGCCTGCGCTCCTTCGCATCGCGCTACTCACGGAATGAGCGTCGTCCGACCGGAGCCCGAGTGCGAGGGCGGTCACTGTGAAATCTTCGACGCCTACTTCGACGAAGGTGTCATGGTCCGGACCGCCGATCGGCAGTACTCAGACATGCCGCCGTGAACCGAGCTCGTCAGAGGAGCGGCGGCGCAGTCGTCTGTGTCACCACCCGCCACACGACATCAAAGTCGTTGAGGCACGCTCCTACACTGGCAACGTCGACCCCGGTCCTGAGCGTGATGGTCACAGCGACCTGCCCCTCGTCCACTGCGGCGGTGACGGACGACTCCGGGACGAGCCCGGCGAGCGCGACACAGATCGCTCGACGCGCGGCATCAGCGCGAAGAGCCAGCTTGTACGGCTTACCGACCGCCGTCACCGGCAGTGTGTCCATGATGTGCACGGCCTTGGGTGCGGCCGCGCGCTCACTGACGTGTTGGGCGGCCCACTGCAGCAGCTCGTCCTCGGACACGTTCGTATCCACAGTGACATACGCGATCGGCACTTCGCCCGAGTGCCGGTCGGGTCGTCCTACGGCCCCGGCCGACACGACATCCGGATGTGAGAGCAAAGCATCCTCGATGGTGCGCGGATCGATATTGTGCCCTCCGCGGATGATCAGGTCCTTGGCCCGACCGGTCAAGAAGACAAATCCGTCATCGTCGACCCGGCCCAGGTCTCCGGTGTCGACCCAGCCGTTGACCAGCTTTCCAGCGCCGTCGAGTTCGAGGCCATCTCGGTTCCGGCCCACGACGTACCCAGGGAACACGGTCGGTCCCGTGATGACCAGACTTCCTACGCTTCCCGGCACCAGGTCCTGCCATGCTCCATCCTGGTCAATCTGCACTGCCTTGACACGCTGGTAAGCCAGTCGTTGTCCTACGGCACCTGTTGGGGTCATGCCCTCGAAGCTGCGGGCGCTCGCGCACGTTGCTTCGGTCAGTCCATAACCCTCGATGAGGGGCACGCCTACCGCGGTCTCGAATGTCGCGCGAATACCCGGGGGAAGGGCGGATGCACCAACAATTGCAGACCGCAGACTGCTTATGTCTGCGTCAACCGGAACGCGGGCCAATGCGCTGTACACAGTTGGAACCGCACTCATCGAGTTAATCCGATGGTGCTCGACGATCCGCCAGAAGTCACTCATCATGTCAGCGTCGCGGTAGCCCGATGGGCCGGCCCACAGGCTGTGCTGGCCGCGCATGATCGGGGCCAGCAGCGTCACGATGAGAGCGTTGACGTGGAAGAGTGGCAGCCCGGCGAATACGGTGTCCCTGGGGCCGAGTGTCGTGTTCGCAGCTAACATCCAGGCGTCACTGACCTCGTTGGCGTGGGTGTGAGCGGCCATCTTCGGCACGCCGGTTGTTCCGCCGGTGTGGAAGACAGCAGCAATATCTGTGGATGCGGGCACGGTTCCTTCGAACCGATCACTTGGACAATCACCGCCGAAAACATGATCGCTCATGACCAGGTCGGGTCCTCCACCATGGGCCCACAGCTCGGCGGGATCTGGTTCGCCCGTCGGATGCAGGCGCACCACTGCGTCAATCTGACCACTCTTCGCCAGATCCGTACACGCTCGCCACGTGGCCGAGTCAAGCCTCGGGCCTGCCGCGACCAACACTCGGACACCAAGAAGTTCGAGCATATGCGCGATGTGCTCGGGTCGGAGGCTTCCGTTGATCGGGGCGGCGATGCCGGCCAATTCTGCGGCCAGAGTCGCGGTGATCAGTCCTTCGCAATTCGGCGAGATGAGCCCCACCGGACGGTCGCGACGGACGCCGGCGCGACGAAGTCCGTTGGCGAAGCGGTGTACGTCGGAAAGCAACTCGGCGAAGGTCCGGCGAGAGGGGTGCTTCCAACGTGCTCCGTTGGGTAGCACGGACTGAGCAACCCGATCCGGCCAACGACGCGCGGCCTCCAACAGGACGTCGTAGGTCGTCCGCGGCAATCCGCGCGCTCCGAGTGGGACCTGTTCGATCAGCTCCAGGTCGGCAGGCGTCGCGTAAGACTTCGGCCACAGGGACTCGTCGCTCGCTGTCATGGTCCAACCTCCTTTCAGGATGTGAGGAAGTCCGCGACCGTGCGCGCAACCGCGGCAGGCCGCTCGAGAACGAACAGGTGGCCGCCCGGGATCACGATGAGACGTGCGTGCGGTATGAGTCGCGTCAAAATGCGGCTGTTGAGGAGCGGCGCAATGGGATCGTCATCGCCGCCGAGAACGAGTGTCGGCTGCTGGACGTGCCGGAGCCAGGGGATGCTGGTCCAGCCAGCGATGGAATACATCTGCGCGAAATATCCGCTCGCTGTCGGTCGACCCCTAAAACGCGCCAAAGAGCCGTAGAGCAACGCATCGGGATCGCTGCGGGCGATCCCGCCGTAGGTAGTGCCAGCGATTCTCCGGTAGTAGTCGGGCTGGTAGTAGCGGCGTGGGGTAGCCAGTGACCAGAGCACGCGAGGCGAGCCGGGCAGACCACCGACTCCCGGGCCAGTTGCCGCCAGCACGAGTCGCCGTACGCGATGTGATGCCTGGCGTGCCAACTGCTGCGCGACGGCGCCACCGAGAGACACGCCAAAGACGTCCACAACGTCGACCGAAAGCGCGTCGAGCAACTCCACGATGGTTTGAGCGACGGACGGCATGCGACGTGGCCAACGGTAGGCGGTGGATTCGCCTACGCCCGGGGCGTCGTAGCTGATTGTACGAACGCCGCACTCATTGAGTTCGTGTTCGAACGGCGCCGCCATCTCCAGGCCCGCGCCGATGCCGCTGATGATGAGCAGCGGGGGACGTCGACTCGGATCGCCGGCGAGGCGGGCGCGCAGGCGTACTGAGGAGAGGTCCACGTGCACTACCTCACGCAAAAGCCCCGACACCGGTGATGTCCCTTCCGACGATGAGAGTTTGGATGGTCTCCGTGCCCTCATATGTGTGCAGCGCTTCAAGATCTGCCATGTGCCGCATGACGTGGTGGTCGAGAAGAATCCCGTTGCCGCCCAGCAGGTCGCGGGCAAGCGCGACGACCGTTCGGGCCTTGCGCGTATTGTTCATCTTCGCGAGCGCGGCAATCGTGTCGGTCAGGTTGCCTTCCTCGGTGAGACGGGCCAGGCGTAAGCAATACAGCTGCATGGCACACACGTCGGCCAGCATGTTCACCAGACGTTCCTGAACGATCTGGAAACCGACTAGCGGTCGGCCGAACTGGCGGCGTTCGCCGCAGTATCGAAGCGCGATCTCGTAGGCGGCTGTCGCGTGGCCCAATGCAGCCCACGCGACCGTATTGCGCGTGCCTGCCAGGACGCGTCCTGTGTCCTTGAAGCTTCTTGCCCCTGGTAGACGATCAGACTCGTGGACACGAACGTGATCCAGCCGTATCTCCGCCTGCCACACCGCACGGAGCGCACCCTTGCCGTCGATGCGGCGAGCGGAATACCCGGGGGTGTCGGTCTCGACGACGAAGCCCTTCACCGCGTGGTCCCCATCGTCTCGAGCCCACACAACAGCGAGGTCCGCGATGGTCCCGTTTCCGATCCATTTCTTCACGCCTTCGAGCACCCAGAAGTCGCCGTGTCGACTAGCAGTGGTCTCGAGCGCTACCGAATCCGATCCATGTGTCGGTTCGGTGAGTGCGAACGCACCAATGCGCTCAAGACGCGCCATGCCGGGCAGCCATCGTCTCTTCTGCTCCTCCGATCCGAGGATCGCGATCGATTGCATCGCAAGACCTGCCTGCACTCCGAGGAACGTGCCGAGACTGCCATCGCCGCGGTTGAGCTCCATGTGGATCAACCCGCAGGCAAGAGGGCTCATCTGCGGACATCCGTAGCCGTCGATACCGTCACCCACGAGTTGCAAGGTCGCGAGACGCTCGACGAGCGACTTCGGAAATTCGGCGTCCTCCCAATACTGGTTGATGACGGGTAGGACCTCGTCGTCGACGAAGTCGCGTGCTCGAATCCAGTAACTCCTCTCCTGATCGGTGAGCTGCTCGGCTATGCGGAAGAAATCGGTGCCTGCCGACCGACCTAGCGCGCTCACGAGTCGAACACGTAGGTGCCCGGCGCCGGTACCAAGGGTCGGAGACCGCCACCACCGAGCTCTCGTGGCGCAGGTCGTACGGCACCGCATCGCTCGGCCAACCACGCAGATGCATCGCTCCACCATGTTCCGGGCACCGTTTGGGCCGTCCTGAGCCAATCCTCGGCGTCAGGGGGGTTGCCTTTGTTGACCTGGTAACTGGCTTTCGTGTTGCCCGGAGGATTGACGAGCGCGGCGATGTGGCCGCTGGTGGAGAGGACGAAGCGAGACACCCCACCCAACAGCTGTGTGGTGCGATGGCAGCTGCGCCACGGTGTGATGTGGTCAGCGATGCCGGCCACGACGTAGCTGTCGGTCTCGACTCGAGACAGGTCGATCGGGACGCCGAGCACAGTAAGTGCTCCCGGAACAGTGAGCTTGTTGTTGATCGCCAGATCAATGAAGTCGGCATGAAGACCCGCGCTCATGCGCGTGGTATCGGAGTTCCAGTACAAGATGTCGAATGCGGGAGGCTTCTTCGCAAGTAGGTAGTTGTTGACCCAGTAGTACCAAACCAGGTCGTCCGGGCGAAGCCACGAGAAGACCTCTGCCAGGAGCCGCCCATCGAGGTATCCGCGGGCTTTCGACGCTGCCTTCGCTGTTTCGGCCAGCGCCGGGTCGATGAGGGCGGCTGATACGCCCGCGTTCTCGTTGTCAAGAACGGTCACGGCGAACAGGAGCGCGGCGAGGCTGTCGCCGCGGCCAGCGGAAGTGAGCAAGCTGGCGGCAATGCTGGCCAGAATCCCGCCTGAGCAGATGCCAGCTAGGGCGGAGCGGTCGGTGCCGCACAAACGTTGGACAGTCTCCAGAGCGTCCAAGATCGACTGGACGTAAGTGTCGAGATCCCACCGGGCGTGCCGTGCGTCCGGATTGCGCCACGAGATCATGAAGACCTGCTGCCCCTCGCGCAGGAGAAACTCCACCAGGCTCCGATCGGGAGCTAGATCCAGCGCATAGAACTTGTTGATGGTGGGCGGAACGAACAGCAAGGGCACGTCGCGGACCTCGTCTCGCTGGGGTCCGTACTGGATGAGCTCGAACACTTCGGTTCGCATGACGACGGAGCCGGGTGTAATAGCGAGATCGACGCCGACTTCGAAGGCCGACGGGTCGACCATCTGCGGGACGCGAGGAGCGGAAGCAAGATCGCGCACGAGCTGGGCGGCGCCGCGCACGATATTGGCGCCCGCGGTGTCGATAGCGGCTTTGGCGGACGCCGGGTTGATGAGCGGCGCGTTGCTGGGGGCCAATGCCGCCATCAGATTGCCTGTCAAGAATGTAATACGCTGCTCGTCACGGTGATCCAAGTTAGCTTGTTCGACGAGTTGTTCGACGGTCCGACCGCTCGCCAGATAGAGCTGAAGAAGTCGACGAAGGATCGGGTTGGTCGACCACGCATCGTCGGTAAAGCGGCGATCGCGAACTGACGGGGTGAGTACCGAAGCACCGACCATGATTCGTCCTGTCTCGGCGGTGAGTGCGCGAAAACGGCTCGCGGTGGATCGAGGATGCCTCGTCAGCGCGCCGACAAATCGGATGGCAGACGAGTCCGGCCTGAAGCGGCGGGTTGTGCCCAACGCCGCCTGCACCAGCAAGGCATCAAGTGGCGCGGCTTGATCGGCCAAGTCCCGTGACATGGTCATGGTCGCCGCCGCATGTCATGACGTTGGGTCAAGGCGGAACCCCACTTTGACCTCGACCTGGTACTGAGAGACAGAGCCGTCGTGAATCCGTCCTCTGACGGTGACAACCTCAAACCAGTCGATGTGGTGCAAGGTTTCGCTGGCGCGCGCGACCGCGGAGCGGATGGCGTCGTCGATGCCGTTGCTGCTCGTTCCTACGAGGTCCGTGACCCTATACGTCGCATCCATGGTGCACCTCATCCTTGGTAAGATTGTCTAGCTCGAGGCCTCGTGCAACCGGGTGTCGATCACGTCGTCCGTAGGGCGCTGATCGAACTTCGACTCCCGCAGGAAGAATCCGCAGATGATGATCAAGAGTGCGACAATGAACATCATCAACCACACGTGGCCGTAGTTATGTTTCTCCGGTATGGGGGTCTTCGGGACGAAGGACGCGGTGAGAAGGGCGGTGATCAGAGCCGGGCCGATGGCGCCGATCGCACTCGCTGCGGATCGAGCGGCGCCGGTAACCATTCCCTGTTCCCCCGGCCGGGCTGCCCGCAGGTACCCGGTGATACCCGCGGTACATAGGACCGCGTACACCGCGCCGAGCATGAAAGAGAAGAAAACGAACTCGCCCTTCGACCAGTCGGCCATCGAGAACCAGAGAAACACGGCCGCCCCGATGCCTCCGCCCACGAGGATCATCGTTCGCTCGCCCCAACGTTCCACGAGTGGAGTCACTAATCGGCCGCCGAATGCGATCATGACACTGGCGGGAAGCAGGTACACCGTCGTCTTGAGCACCGAAGCGCCGAAGCCGTACCCCGCCACCGGCGGTGTTTGCACGAATGTGCTGATGACCAGCAGAGAGTTCACGCCGTTCACGAAGGCGAGCGCAGCCACGGTGAAGGCCGGCCACATGTCCCGGCGGAAGATCGTATGCAGGTCGATGAGAGGGTGCCGGCAGCGCATTTCCCAGACGACCCAGGCCGCGAGGAGGACGACGGCGCCCGACAACATCGAGGTCACCGAGCCCGACTTCCAGCCCCAGGCGTTGCCTTGACCAATGCCTGCCACGAGAAGCGCCAAGCCGCCGGCGAGCAGTAACCCACCGAGCCAGTCGACTGCGGCGACGACCCGAATCGGAACCTCGTCGACCATCACTGCCACTAGGGCAAGCACGAGCGTCGAAAGCCCGGCGATGATCCACAATGTTGTGCGCGCAGACCCGCCGGCGTTGACGATGATGCCGCCCAAGAGGAAAGACACACTGACGGCTACGCCGATGGCCGCTGTCATCACGCCGACGAACCGGTCGATAGCCTGCTGGCTGGGGCTGACAGCCCGTAGTACCGCGTAGTACAGGGGTAGCGCGGCGTTCACACCGACCACCGAGCGGCCGATAATGAACATCACCGGCCCGGTCGATACCGCGCAAATAATGTTGCCGATCGTGACGATGGCCAGGGTGATCAACAGCAGTCGACGCAGTCCGTAGATGTCCCCCAGTCGCGTGAGAAGAGGAATGGACGCACCGGCAGCGATCCCGGTGGCGGACAACGCCCACGCGCCTTGCGTCAGAGACAGGTGAAACTCGTGTTCGATGTTGCGCAGCAGCGGAATGACGGTCAGCAACTCGGTGTCGAGGGAAACGACGATGAGCACGCCGATCAGCAGCGCCCGTAGTTCACCCGGTTCGTTGGAGACCCGGCGTGCTGATGTTGGGCCGATCGCACTGTCGGCGTTGCGCGTTCCATGATTGGTCACGAGCTGCGGACACCTCACCTTTGACCGAAGGAATCGGGATCACACACTTGTCTGGAAGCGACAGATGCATGAGCCGTCGGCTCGCCAACGATCGGGCGCGTTGACGTGCGGAAACCATGGACTCAGCAGGCGACGGACAGCAAGCTAAGTTGCGCCAGCCGAAACCGGCGCAAGTAACCTCACACGGCGGAGGGTTGAAGGATGGCGTGCAGACGCAACGCAGCCTGGATCTCGACGCGACGCCCCGAGACGGGCTTGCCGAGGATCTGCTCCGCACGCTGCAGCCGGTTTCTTACAGTGTGTTCGTGCAGGCCCAGACGCTCAGCAGCCTGGACATGGGATGCATACAAGAAGGAAGCGGCCAACGTCTCGCGGAGCCTGGCCGAGACGTGAGTGTCGTCGGCCAGAGACCCCAACGTCTCTTCGACAAAGCGACGAGCGGCGTCAGGTTGCTGTAGCAG
The DNA here is from genome assembly GCF_964252635.1 of uncultured Jatrophihabitans sp. Taxonomy (GTDB): domain Bacteria; phylum Actinomycetota; class Actinomycetes; order Mycobacteriales; family Jatrophihabitantaceae; genus Jatrophihabitans. The sequence continues at coordinate 45,267 of NZ_CAXUNP010000002.1, read as the reverse complement.
GAGCAAGTCGAGCTGAACGTCCGCGTAGCTGATCACTTGGGGAACGGCAGGCGATCCGAACGCGCGTAGCGTCTCCATCTCCGAAATTTCGCGATAGCTGCTTCGCAACCCCTCAAGGCCTGCCGCGGGCCGAGACACCGTCGCGAGGACACCTCGGGCTGTCAACGCTTCGACGACGGCGGAGATCGCCTCCTCGCTCCAGGCACGCGGCTGATACAGCCAGAGCATGAGGTGGTCGATCCGGCGGGCCAGCACCAACTGGTTGGACGACTTCCCCGCCCGGCGCAGCTCGCTCATCAATCCGTGCGCAGCGGAAGCCGTGATGCCGGCAATTTCTACCGCGAGATGTGCACCGGACACGTCGTAACCGAGCACAGTCAGCAGTTCGGCCGTCTCGATCGGACCGTCGCGCTCGACCAGCTCAAGTACGATCTGCCGTCTCACCTGCTCACCAGTCCGCCGCAGCTGCGCCTCGTGCTCGGCGAATTCGTACGCGACCTTCGTCAGAACCACGTCGGTGAACTGAAGTAGCTTTTCGACGCTGACGGTGATCGCGGACACTGCCTCTTCGGCGCCCAGGTGGCGATGAGTCACTTCTTGGGCCAGCAGGGCCAACCAATCCGACGCAATGGTCTGCAACCCGATCCGGTAGGACCGCTGAAGAACGTTCTGCGAGCCACCTAGCTTGACCTGCTCACGCGCGAATTCAACCTGCTCAGACAGCGGGATGCTTTCCAAGGAAATGGTGCCGGAGAAGTATCGGCACAACACGTCGATGTTGCTGCTGGCGCTCCTGCGGAGCAGTTCAGCGAATCTCGGGTCGTTCGAGCGATCGGCGAAGGCAATAGCCATGTCGCGCTCGACGATCTTGGTCGCGAGCGAGTCGACATCCCAGCTCTCGATCAGTTCCGACATCCACGCCTGGGCCGAGCCTTGAGTCAATTCCAGGGTCATCGCTGGTCCGAGTCAGCAGTGATTCTGTCGTGCCACGTCAGCGGCGACGGCGAAGTTTGCCGTTCACCGTCATGGCTACTGCACTCGATCGTCATAGGCTGACTCTACGCCCGCGAGCGGACATCTGTAGGTGCCTTCGGTCAGCGTTCCGGGACATTGCGGGTGTGGAGCCATGGATCGGACGAGGACTGGATGAGAGCGATCGTCGTCAGCGACGTTTCGGAATACTCGGTTGAAAACGTGCCGGATCCCGTGCCGCGCGCGGGCGACGTGGTTGTCGAGGTCAAGGCATCGGGCCTGTGCGGTACCGATGTACACCTGGTCCGGGGCGAGCTCACACCGTTGAGCTACCCGTTCACGCCTGGCCACGAGGTGGCCGGCATCGTTGCCGATGTCGGCGGTGATCCGACAGCACCCCGCGAAGGCTCGCGGGTCGCGGTTCACCCCTTCATCGAGTGTGGTTCTTGTGCGACGTGCAGGGCAGGGCGGCCGAACATCTGCGCGTTCCCGACGATGATCGGTGCGGGCGGACGTGCAGGCGGGTGCTCCGAGTACATCGCGGTTCCGGCTCGCAAGGTGTACCCGCTCGGCGATCTGTCCTTTGCCGCGGGCGTGATTGCCGAACCCTTGGCCTGCGTCGTGCACGCTCTGAGCAGGGTCGTTGCGCCGGCGGAACGTGTTCTTGTCGTTGGCGGGGGCGTCAGCGGCTCCCTATTTTTCGACCTACTCACCGCTCGTGATGCGCCCTCGGTGGTGGTCGTGGATACAGCACCCGGCAAGCGACGCGCAGCGACAGCGCGAGGCGCTGACGCCGTGTACTACTCAGTCGACGAGGCGATCGAGGCTCACGGGGCCAATTTCGATCTTGTCGTCGACGCGGTCGGCGCGCCCGGGATCTTCGAGCGTGCCGTCGATGCAGTCGCAGTCGGCGGCGACATCCTGCAGTTCGGTATTCCCGGAGATCAGGTAAGGGCGTCTTTCAGTCCTGGCCTGCTCTATCGCAAGGAGTTCCGAGTCATCGGCTGCCGGGGGTTGGGCGACGACTACCCGGCTGCGATCGACTACCTACGAGAAGGTGCGGTCGACTGGGCCTCGCTGGTCGAGCCGCCGGTCGGTCTTGATTCTTTCGGTCCCGCCTTGGAAGACGTCGAAACCGGGCGGGTACAGCGTTCGATCCTGGCACCGTGACAACCCCGCTCACGACCCGCGCCGGAGGCCACGACATGAGCGCTGAGCGCTTTCCTACCCCCTCAGATGAGACCCTTACCGCCTTGCAACGTGAGGCGATAAATGCGGTCGCCGGCTCGCGCGGCGCGTTCGGGGGGCCGTTCGTGCCTCTCTTGCACAGTCCGAGGCTCATGCGAGCAATCGCGCGTGTTGGCGAGTACCTCCGCTTCGAGAGCGACCTGCCGTCGAGCATCTTTGAGATGACCGTCCTGGTGACTGCTCGGGCATGGAATCAACCTTTCGAGTGGAACCACCACGCACCCCTCGCCATCAAGGCTGGGCTCGATCCTGCATGTATCGCTGACCTTGCGGCCCAGCGCCGTCCCACCAATCTGGACCCGACACACCTCGCCGCCCACGATGTCGTCGTCGAACTCATCGGTACCCACCAGCTTGACGACGAGACATTCGCTACGGCTGCGTCCGCGTTCGATGAAGCAGCTTTGATCGAGATCATCGCCACTGCGGGCTACTACTCGGCCCTCGCGATGATTCTTAATGCCGGTCGCATCTCCGATGAAACGGGATCAGATCAGCTGCCAGCCTCGATCGAGAGGTCCTGGTGACTCACAGCGTCACGCCACAGCGGCAGGTCGACGACGAGTCCGACCTGCTCGTCCTACTGCACCCTCTCGGCGTCGACAGGCACTTCTGGGATGCGCACCGTCCCTACTTCGCCGATTGGCAAGTCGTGGCACCGGACCTACCCGGTCACGGCTCGTCGCAAGTTGTTCTGGACGAGCCCACACTTGAGGCCCTGACCGAGGCGGTTCTCGATGAGATCCGGCCCGGCATCAAGCGCATGAGCCTTGCTGGCGTCTCGATCGGGGGCATGGTCGCCCAGCAAATCGCCATCGATCGACCGCGATCGGTCGACCGGGTCATCCTGATCGATACAGTCGCGCACTATCCCCCGCCCTGGGACGACATGTGGCGATCGCGAGCAGAAGCGATGCGTCAGCAAGGCCCGGAAAGCCTCGTCGAGGCCACGATGGCCACCTGGTTCACCGAACAGAGCTTGACGGCGAACAGCGAACCCGTTCGGTATGCACGCCGGGCCCTCTCGGCGACCAACCCCGATTCGTACGCGAGGGCGTGCGAGGTCCTGGCCGACGCCGATACCAGGCCCGCACTGCACACCATCGCAGCGCCGACGCTCGTCTTGTGCGGTAACCAGGAACCACCTCTTTTCACTGAAGGCGCGCACGAGCTGAGCGAAGCAATCGCCGAGGCCGAGCTCGATTGGATCCACGGAAAGCATGCTGCTGCGTTGGAACGACCGGCTGAAACGAGTCAGCGCATGCGAGCGTTCTTGCAGCACGCCTAGACGCCGTGCGTCGCCGATGCTGGAGCGGACCTTGGCTTCGGTGAGCGCGCTTCGTGGCCGCCATCGACCGCTCCCACTCGTGCATGACAGCGGGGGCGTGCTCGAGATCGATCTGGATCTTTCGGGTCTCGTCGGCGGCCAGGGTCGAGTCCATTCCCGCTCGGACCGCCGACAAGATCCGGTCGAGTTCGATAAGCATTCACGTTGCCGGCGGCGAGCGGACTGCAACTCTGTCGGCTCCTCGATTCGCCCGGATTTCCTCGTCGAGGACGGCCGAAAGAGCTGCCCCATCCGATTCCACCCAGCGGCTGCGGCTTCTACCGACCCGACCCGTCCTACCTGGCCGCGATCGACCAACGACTCGCCCAACTGCGCGGCGACCGCGCAATCGCGCTCGCCGCTCACGTCGCCCGCTGGGTGCTGGACAAGCTCGACGAAGAGACAGACCGGTCTTGTCTCCTCGTTCAGGACGAGCAAGGAGGCGATGTCGGCGTTGCCCAACCCGTCGGCGACAAACACGAGCACCTCGCGCTCGCGTGGGTGAAGTGTTGTAACGTCTCATCGTCGGTGTCCGGCGCTCGCCGTGGCGAGCGACCATCTGCGTGGTTCGCGATCAGGCGACGCATGATCTGCGGCGCGACCAGGACATCGCGCACGTCTGTAACTGACGGCGTCCGTCGCAACCTTCGGTCGCCGCATTGTCTTTGATCCATCGATTCGTTATGAGTCGGCTGGCACGTCGTATGCGTTCAGGAGCACGCACGCAGCCGTGTAGTAGAGCGTGAGAAGAACAACCGCGTCGAGAGCATCCTGTCCAATAACCGTCACGGCGTGGTCATAGGTGTGCGCCGGAAGCACTCCGCCTTGAAGCAGCGAATCAACCAGTTCGACGGCACAGGCTTGCTCGTCGGTCAGGTTCACGGGATTCACCCCGGCGCACAGTGCGTCTATCTGGGCTGCACCCAGGCCGCGGCGTTTCGCAGCCAGGGTGTGGGCATGCGTGGCGTAGCGAGCATCGAAGTGCCCACACACCCGGAGAATGACGGCCTCGCGTGCCCGTTCGGAGAGTCCCGGTCTGGCTGTCACCGCTTCGGTCAGGCTGCCCCATGCCGGGGCTATGTCTGGAAACTGGATCAGCACCGACCATGGCCCGGCGAATGTGCCGTCAGGTCGCTGGACCCCGGACCCCGCGTACGCCCTCGAACTGGTTACTCCTTGCGCGATTGCATAAGCCGATCGTTGCGCGTCAGTCAGACCGCCGGGCCGAGCTTCAGGTAGTCGCACAGTGATAGCCCTCCTGCTCGTTGCTCGCGGCCGTCAACGGGAAGCGCGAATGAAATCGGCGGCCCGCTCGCCGACCATGACGGCAGGCATGTTCGTATGACCGCTGATCGGAGCCGGCAGGACGGAGCAGTCGGCGATGCGCAACCCGTCGAGGCCCTGCACCCTCAGCTTCGAGTCGACGACGCCGGCGCCTTCGGGACTCATGCGGCACGTACCGATCGGGTGGTAAGCGGTTCGCACGGCAGTGCGGACCCACGCACCGAGATCCTCGTCGCGCTCGACCTGTGGACCAGGCGTCAGCTCAACGCCGACATGATCACGCAGCGGTGACTGCCCTACCAACTCCCTCATCGTCCGTATGTTGATCAACAACCGGTCTACGTCCTCCGAATCGCCGAGGATGTTGTCGAAGATGCGCGGCGCATCGTCGGGCCTGCCGGATCTCAACTTCACCCAGCCCTCACTCTTCGGCGCGAGCAGTGTGTTGGCCACCTGCATCAGGTCTTCGGGCGGCGGGTACAGCCCCGGCACCCAGACGCGCGCCTTCGCCTGGTTCGCAGGAACGAAGAAGTTCTCCAGGTCCGGGTATTCCAGCGAAGGATCCGAACGGTGGTAGATCATCGCCGACAGCGGCAGCGTGCCGAGGTAGCCCCGGCCCGCTAGCAACCAGCGCACTGCGGCGACAGCCGCGCGGTCAAGGCGAAGTTTCTGTCCGAACTCGAGCGGTCGCTTGGCGGCGAAGAACAGACTGACAAGCGGATGATCCTGGAGATGGCGCCCTACGTCCGGCGCATCCACGACGACGTCGATCCCATTTTCGCGTACATGATCGGCCGGTCCGATACCCGACAGCATCAACAGTTGAGGCGTCCCGTACGAACCGGCGCACAGGATGATCTCGCGCTCGGCCCGGACGCGCTCGGTCCCGCCGGCGTGGCGGTAATCCACCTCGACAGCGCGCGTGCCGTCGAGCCGGACACGAGTGGCTTGCGCCGAGGTGACCACGGTAAGGTTTGGTCTCCGCCGCTGCGCACGGATGTATGCCCGCCCCGTATCCGCACGTCGCCCAGAACGCGTGATGGTGAGATCGGGGAGCCCTACTCCGACTGGCTCACTCCCGTTGAAGTCATCGGTCTGAGGCAAACCGACAAGCCTGGCTGACTCAACGATCGCCTCGAAGAGGTCATCCGGATGCGCGTGCGAAGTCTGTAGCGGCCCGTTCGGCCCGTGATACCGGGACGCACCGCGCCAGCTGTTCTCGGAGCGCGTGAAGAACGGTAGGACTTCGTCGTACGACCAGCCAGGCACGCCGAGCGACTCGTAAGAGTCGTAGTCTCCACGATTGCCGCGCGAGTAGATCATCCCGTTTATGCATGAGCCGCCGCCGAGGACGCGACCAGCGGGTGCTGGTATGGCGTTGCCATCGGCGCCTGGCTCACGCTCGGTGATCCAGGCGTAGTCGAACCATTGCCGTCGGCGCTGCACGCCCCATGCCAGCGGCATCGCAATGAAAGGATTGCGTCCTGAGCCACCCGCTTCGAGGAGCAGGACCGAAACGTCGGATTGCTCACTCAATCGCGAAGCGACGACACAGCCGCTCGAACCGCCCCCGACCACGACGTAGTCAAAGTGTCTCAACATCGCCCCATCTCTCAGTGCCGCGGTGTGTGTCCGACGCAGGTCGCGAGGCTCGGGCCGCCGCAGCTGAAGTCACGATTCGCTCCCGTGAGCGAGCACCGCCGCGGCGGCGTTTGCGATCCGAATATCAAGATCGCCAGTGGGCGAGCTGACTCCCACTGCGCCGATCAACAGCTCGTCCTCGAGCAGACCCAGTCCGCCGGGAAGCGCGACCACGTCGGGAAGCGTGGTGATTGCCGCCAACATCTGCGGACGCTTGACGATCGTGTCGACGAGGGTCGCAGTGTCCCGGTCGCCCATGATCACACAGGTAACGGCCTTGCGCCGCGCCAGATCGACTCCTACCAACGGCGCGCCATCCATCCTCACCATTGCCTTCAACGTCCCCACCGCATCGACGACGGCAACCGTGGCGGGCGCGCGTAACTCTTCGGCGTTGCGCACGGCCGCATCGATCACGGCGCGAGCGGCGCTCATCGAAATCGACGAGATAGGCACAGCGTTCGGCGGCCCAGCCATGGCACCTCTCGCGATCACTCGTTCTTGTCGGGCAGTGACCGTGCTTCTCGTCCCGCAGCCTCTTGTCGAGCCAGGATTGCGCTCGGCATCCGCTCAACGCAGTAAAGCGGGCCCGTCATGTCCGCGCACTGTCCGACGTCGTGAAAGCTTGCTATCGGTCCTGACAGCTTCCGTGAACTTCAACCCGGACTCCGGAGAACTTCGGGAGCGCGTCGCGAGTTGCGACTACTCGAGCGGGCCGGCTCGTCAGTCGTTGTCGCATCGCACGACGCGGTCCGCCGAGTCGCTTGATACGGCATCGAGAGCGCTCAATTCCGCTGCGGTGAAATCGATGTGCATGAAGGACAGCAGCTCGCTGACCTGTGAGGTCGTCCGCGCGCTCACGATCGGCGCGATCACACCGGGCTGTCGAGCGGTCCACGCTGTCGCGACGGCAGCGACAGTGACCTCGTGCTCGCGCGCGACGTCGGTCAGCACCTTCAGCACCGCGATGCTTCGCTCCGCGTCGAGGTCCTCCGGTCGTATTAGCGCGCCACGAGCGCTGACTTGTGGTCCTGCGACCTTGTGTCCCCTCGTGCCGTACTTCCCGGTCAGCACACCCTTGGCCAGCACCCAGTAGGGCAGACAGGCGATGTCCTGTCCGATGCAGAGGTCACGTAACCGGCCTTCGAAGCCCTCTGTCCCAAATCGATCCTCTCGAAGCCACCGACGCTCCAGGAGGTTGTACTGCGTGGATAAGGCGACGAAGGTGGCGTAACCACCGGCCTTCGCAATGTTGAGGGCGAGCTTCAGCCGCTCCACCGAGTAGTTGGCGGCGGCGACGTGGCGCACCCAGCCCGCCTGCACGAGCTGACCAAATGCTGCGACCGTGTCCTCGAGCGGGGTGCTTCGGTCGTCCATGTGCGCGTACAGCAGGTCGATCTGCTCAACCTGCAGCCGCCGCAGCGAGGATTCGACGCCAGCCCGGATGTTTGTCGGCGACAGTCCGCCGCGACCGCCGACCTTCGTCGCGATGACGACATCCTCTCGCCGACCGCGACGTCGCATCCACCTCCCGATGATGAGTTCGGAAAGCCCGCCGTCGCTGCCTGGCCCGTCCGCGGAGTAGACGTCAGCCGTGTCGACGAAGTTGCCCCCTGCTGCCGAATAGGCGTCGAGAACAGCAAAGGACTGAGCCTCGTCCGCCGTCCATCCGAACACGTTGCCGCCGAGGCACAGCGGATGCACGCTCAGATCGCTGCAGCCGAGCCGGCGCCGCGGCGCCAGACTGGTCACGCCCCTGCGGCCGAGACCTCGATGTCACGAGGGTCCGCCTGGGCGGCCTCCGCGGTGTAGTCGTGCCGCATTCCGTCGGGCTGGAACGAATGAGTCGTGCCGAACACGATGCAACCCTTCGGGTAGTAGAAGGGTCCGTGCAGCACGTTGGCGGGAGCGAAGTGGAAGTCGCCGGGGCCCAACTTCTTGCCATCGACGTGCATCTCGCCCTCGATCACGATCCCCCAGTGCTCCATCGCATGTTGATGCTCCGGCTCGACGTATCCCGGCGGGAACCGCACCATCACGGCTCGTAACCCGTCACCACCGTCGTCCTTGAAGATCTTGTATTCGCAGCCCTCCGGCAGTGCGAACATCTCAGCCGGCACCCACTCCAGCCCTGCAGCCGACTGGGTGTACAGCTTTGCGAAAGTGTCTGTCATAACTCCTCCATCGGTTTGGTATGACGTCTATGCGTGCTAGAGCAGCGAGGGATCGTGTGACGTCAACGTCTGCCACCGAATTGCCAGTCGCACACCTCAATGTGGCTGTACCGGTCGGTAGTCAGGATCGCGGACGCTGCATCGGCATCAGGCGCCTGAAGCAGCGCCGCCGTCCCCAGCCACTTCGATGCGTCATCGGACAACAATGTTCCGAACGCGACCAGATTCTTCGTGTCCTGCGTCTTCTCGCTCTCGTGAACACCGGCGCCGAGTCCGACCACCAAGAAGTGTTTCCCTGCCGTTGAGTCCCCGCGAGGCCCGTCCGTCGTTCGGTGCAGCGCGTCCTGCCACCGGCGCAGCAACACGTCCCGGTAGACGCCGGCTTGATACGCCGGCTCCTCGAACACGAACGCCCGGGCTTCGGCCGGCGTCGCCACGTCGACGATGTAGACGCTTCCGGAGGGCACATCCCCCTCGAAGGTCGGACCGCGCACGACGAGCTGCTCGGACCATCGCTCGAGGTACGACCAATGATCTTCCAAGCACTTCATTCGCAGCGCGAAGGCACCCGGACGGTCACGTTGGAAGCAGAAGAACTTCACGCCGTCACGACTCCCGGACGCGCCAAGCGCACCGTCTGATCCCGGTCGCGACCCTGGCCTGGCCAGTGGCCACAATGCGTGTGGTTTCGGCTAGCCGCTCGCCAAGTCGCCAGGTCACTTGAAGACTATTCGTCGTGACCCAGCCGTCTGTCAAGGGCCTCGCACACGGCAACACCGACGCCCCTCGAACGCGCCGCACCAGAACTCGCCGTTGACACCGCGCGGACGAGCCCGCACACTTCGTCGGCAAGTCACCAAGTCAACTGGTGCATCTGAGTCCGCACAGCCTCACACCGGAAAGGACCGTCGAATGAATCGACAACTGCAGGTCCGGACGGACGGTGCCGCGAAGGCGGGCTCCACGGAAACGTCCGTTCCGGCTGCCGCCGGCGGTGTCGAAGACGTGGAGAAGCCCGACGGCCTGTCGCACGAGGGGAACTCGACCGGTGAGTCCGCCAGCTCGGCATCGGTTCCACCGATTTCGCCCCTGCTCGAACTGCAAGATCTGGCTTTCGGTTACGCGGCCGGGACGCCGGTCATCGACGGCCTGCACCTGTCGCTAGCGCCGGGAGAGATCGTGTCCGTCGTCGGCCCATCCGGATGCGGCAAGTCCAGCCTGCTCCGTCTGATCAGTGGCCTGTCCCGTCCGTGGCGCGGCCGCATCACCACCGCCTATCGCCGCCCCGGACAGCACGGCATCAGCATGGTCTTTCAGGACGACACGCTGCTCCCGTGGCTTCGAGTCCGCGACAACGTCGCCCTCCACCATCGATTCAACGGAACCCGACGCCGCAAAGACACTCACGAGCAGGTCAACAATCTGCTCGGCATGGTGGGCCTCTCGGATAAGGCACACGTGTATCCGTCGCAGTTGTCGGGCGGCATGAGGCGTCGTGTCGCGGTACTCACCGCGCTCGCCGCGAACCCGGAGCTGTTATTGCTCGACGAGCCCTTCTCCGCGCTGGACGAGCCGACCCGCGTCAGTGTGCACCGCGATCTCTACCGACTGGTCAAGGATACGGGCGCCAGTGTCGTCCTGGTGACCCATGACCTCGGCGAAGCAATTTCGCTATCCGACCGCGTCGTCATGTTGTCCTGGCCGCCGTCGACCGTTGTCGAAGACCTCGCGATCCCGTTCGGCCACGATCGCGACGTCGCCGGGCTCCGCTCGGATCCACAGTTCCTCGAGTTGTACGCGCATCTCTGGGCTGGCATGGAAGGCCAACTCTCGTCGCACGGATCCGCGTCATGACCGTGTCCCCGCCGCGCTCGACGCCCGTATACGGTCGAACCGACGATGACCGGCCCGGCCGGCCGGCTGTGCCCTGGGTGATAACCCGCAGCCTGATCCAAGCAGCACTGGTCGTGCTCGGTCTGCTCGCCTGGCAATTCCTGCCGAAGATCGACTTCCTCGCCGACCACATACGGTTCCTTGATCCCTTCTACATCAGCTCGCCCACCCAGGTATGGCACAGCTTGCGTCTGTTGTTCGAGGGTGATCCCGCCACCGGCGGCTCGGTGTGGCCATACCTTCGTACAACCGTTCTGGCCACGGTCGAAGGCACTGCCATCGGCCTGGTCCTGGGCGCGCTGGCAGGGTTGCTCCTGAGCAACAGCTGGCGGCTCAGCGAGGTCTCACGCCCGTTCATCGTGCTGGCCAATTCGGTGCCGCGCATCGCGTTGATCCCGATCTCGGTCGTCATCTTCGGCCCGACGCCCCTGGCCTCGATCATCAATGTGATCGCCGTCGTCTTCTTCGTCGGCTTCTTCAACGCTTTCGAGGGCGGTCGGAGCGTCAAGCCAGCCATGCTGGAAAACGCTCGACTGCTGGGGGCCAGCCCGTGGCAGCTGATGCGCTCTATCAGACTGCCTCGAGTTCTGACCTGGACGTTCGCCGCCGTCCCCAACGCCATTTCCTTCGGCCTGATCGTCGCCGTCACGACGGAGCTACTGGCAGGTGTTCGCGGAATGGGACAGCTGCTCCAGAATTCCACGACCTACGTTCAGACCTCGACCACCTTTGCCATCGTCGTGATCCTCAGCGTCTTGGGCTTGATGCTCTACGGAGCCGCCATAGCAATCAAGAAAGTCGTGCTGCGCTGGGAGGAATGAATCCTGGCGATGTCGCGACAACTTGCCCGCACCTGATTTCGTAGAGAAGAGATTCCCTCATGCAACGTCACACCAAGGCAAGATTCCGCAACACCACTGTCTGTCTCGCGGCCGCGGCGACAGTCACCGCGTTGTCCGCGTGCAGCTCCGAGAGCGGGAAGTCAGGCGATGCCGGCGGCGCCCACATCAAAGTTGCGGTCGCCTCCAACGCGGTCAACTACGCCGCCTTCTGGGTGGCATCGGGCGAGAATCTCTTCAAGAAGCATGGCGTCACGGTCGACGTAGTCAACGCCAATGCGCTTGCCGTAGCGCCCTCGCTGCTGACCAGCGGTCGAACAGATCTACTGTTGACCAGCGCCTCGCAGGAGATCTCCGTCGCCGCGGCCGGCAAGCCCATCAACATCATCCAGGCGATGTTCAACTACTCGCCGCGAGGGCTCGCCTTCGTCGGGAGCTCGAAGGTGAAGTCGATGGCGCAGTTGAAGGCCAAAGGTTCCAACTGCAAGATCGCCACCACGCAGAAGGGCACGGCCGTCTATGCGTTCGCCCGGCAGGTCGCCCGGGCCTACGGTCTCAAGTGCTCACTCACAGAGCTGACGACCAATCCGCTCGAGGTAGCCGCGATGACAGCCGGTCGAGCAGATGCGGCGGCGTTCACCCCGGCCGACGCGGTGACCGTGATCGCTCGCGGGGCCCACGCACTGATCGACCCTAGCTCCATCACCGACAGGCAGGCCGCCAAGATCGTGCCCAAGCCTTTCCCCATCCTGACTGTGTCTGGCCTGACGTCCACACTCAAGAAGAAGTCTCCTGCCGTGGAGCGGTTCCTGGCCGGGTTGCAAGAAGGACTCGGCCAATTGCGTTCGGAGTCCGCCGACGAGGTTGCGGCGATCTTGGCGAAAACGCCGTATTTCCAAGGCCTGTCAGCGGCTCAGCTGGCTCAGTCCCTCAAACCAGCCATGTCCTCCTTCCCCAGTGGGGCTCGCGCAGGCGTGATCAGTGAGGCCGACTGGACGACCGCGCTGAAGAGTTTCCAGCTGGACTTCGGTCTGCCTGGCTTCGATGCAAAGGATCCCAAGTTCGGCTACGCCACCATCGTCAACATGAGCTATCTCAAGAAATCGAAGGACAAGTAGAGTCGTCCACTATCCCGACCGAGAAAAAACACTCCTGCGGGAAGGCGCACGATGCGTGACGGAAACATGATCTTCGACCTCGTGGTCCATGTTCACAACCTGCTACGCGAGAACCTCACCACTCCAGCAGCAAGGGTGGCCACACCCTATGTGCATCGAAACCTCCAGATGTACAAGCGTGGTCTCGAAACCATTCCACCACTGGCCCAAGCCTTCCGGGTGCCACCGGACCCGCAGGTGGTGTACGACAAGATCTTCGGCCACGGCTCAGAAATTGACTACGCCATGGCGCAGGTCGTGCCCATGTTCGACCTGTTCGCTGAGAGTCCGGAGGAGAACTACCAGCGCGTGTACGAGCTCACGAGGCTCGCGCCGGACAGAATAGTCTTCTGCGGAGGAACCGATCCCGTGCTTCGTGGAGTCAACACCGCCCTTCGCGATATCGAGGGTCAGGTGAGTGACTTGGGGGCCAGATCGATCAAGCTGTACACCGCGCACGCCGGAGGCGCGTCCTGGCGAATGGATGATCGTTACATCGCCTATCCCATGTACGAGCGCATGCTCGAGCTAGGGTGCAATCTGGTTCAGGTCCACAAGGGCGACCCGCAGGGAACGGAGCCGCTCGACGCGCTGCACCCACGCGACGTCCACCAAGCGGCACTCGACTTCCCCGAGCTGAACTTCATCGTGCATCATCTGGCTTTTCCATTCGAGGACGAAGCTATCGACCTGGCCGCGCGGCTCCCCAACGTGTACGTCGCCATGTCGACCTGGATAAATATGATCCGCATTGCGCCAGTCGAGACCGCGATGCGGCTGGGCAAGATGCTCCGGTGGTGTGGGCCCGAGAAGGCCATCTGGGGAAGTGAGACGCCGCTATGGCCGAGCGCACAAGCCCTGCTGGAGGACTCCTACACCTTTCAGATCTCCGAGGACCTCCGCCGAGGATGGGACTTCCCGGAAATCACTGACGACGATCGCCGGCTCATGTTCGGGCACAACCTGCTCCGCTTGCTCGATCTGGAGCCGTTGCCGGCAGTGGGCGGCCCCCGTTCTCCGGTCGGACGGATCGCGTGACTGCTGCCGCCGACGCATCGGATGAAGTCCCGGCGCGTGCCGAGAGAACGCGCGCGACGGTAGAGCGGATACTCGACCGCAGTGTGCGTCCGTCCCTCAGCTCGCACGCTGGGGGTATAGCTCTCGTCGAAGTCGACGAGAGCCGGCGTAGCGTGACCTTGCAGATGCGCGGGCCATGCGGCCCGTGCTACTTCCGGCGCACATGCGAATCCGGCGTCGTGCGGCCCGAGCTACATCCCGTGCTGGCGGGCTATGAGGTTCGCATCGTGGGTGGTCCACGGTGACCGCGACCAACGCGACCGGCGGCAGGCGGAGTGCTCAGCCGCCTGCGCAAGCCGCTCTAGTTCGTTGCGCGGGTATGACGGTATCTGTCCCATCAGAAGAGCGGCGTCGGTGCGCGCGGCATTGATGCGGTCCGTAGGGACGCCGTTGACCGTGGCGCAGGTGGCGCCTCCGCAGCCGGCCTCCAACCGACTCCTCGTGCAGGTTCAGGCAGTGGGGCTGTGCGGTACCGACCTGAAGATAATCGACGGCCTCTTAGGTGAACCGCCCTCGCTGCCGCTGATCCTGGGCCATGAGATAGCGGGCGTCGTTGTGGACGGCGACGACCGGCTGGCATCCGGCACTCGGGTGGCGGTGCGCGGCCTACAGCCGTGCGGGCGGTGCCACCGATGCGACCGGGGGCTCGTCACCGTCTGTACATCCGCAGCGCACCTCGGCTTCGACCTTCCCGGCGGACTCGCCTCGGTCGTGTCGGTGGCGAGCAGTTCCGCGATGCCTATCCCGGACACGCTAGGTATGGCCGAAGCGGCAGTAACCATGGACGCGGTGTCGACGACGTGGCGTGCGCTCAGGACCCGTGCGTCCGTGGCCGAGGGCGAGACGGTGGTCGTATGTGGGGCCGGGGGGTTGGGCAATTCGGCGATCCAAATCGCTCGATGCGCCGGAGCGAGAGTTGCCGCGATCGACCCGTCGCCGGCACAGCGCGATGCCGCTGTCCTCGTCGGAGCCGACCTCGCCGTGGCACCCGCCGATGCGGCACACCTTCTGGACTGGGCTGCGGACAGCGGCATTGACGTGGGTGTCGAGTGCAGTGGGACGCAGCGAGGTTTCGACACCTTGTCCGACCTCGTATCGCCGGGAGCGAGGATCGTATGTAACGGCTATCGTCCTGGCGTCGATTACGGCATGGACTCCGGACGGCTCGTGCTGGACGAGATCAGCATTCTCGGCAGCCGCAACTGCACACCCGCGGAGGCCAGCGCGGCCTTGGTCGCGGTGGCAGACGGGCGGATCCGCCCGTTCGTGTCGAGAACGATCGACCTCGACGACGTCAACGATGCCATCGACTTGCTACGCCAGGGTGTGGTCGTGGGTCGCATCGTCTTAACACCATGATTTGTCCGCCTGCGTTAAGATCACTTGGTGACCTTGACTCAAGCCGACCCAGCTACTCGACGGATCCGACAGTGACCAGCACAGGTCAGTCGCGAGCGGCCCCTACGCAGACCAGTGCCCTGACCCGGCCACCCGCCCCGGAGAGAATCAAGGCATCTCAGGGGATCATGAGATCTCTCCGTGCCGACATTGCGTCCGGCTCGCTCCCGCCGGGAGCGCGACTGCCCACCGAACGCAACCTCGCCACCTACTTCGCAGTGAGTCAACCAACGGTCCGAGAGGCCATCCGTGGGCTCGAAGCGGTCGGTCTCGTCGAGAGCCGTCACGGAAGCGGCGTGTACGTCAAGGCAACTCGCGACGACTTCGTGTCTCGGAGCATGGAGGCGCTTCTTCAGATGCAGCGTGCGCACATTCGAGAGGTGTTTGAGGTGCGTCGCGCACTCAGCATGCACTCGGTTGTGCTGGCGTGCGTCGGCGCCACCGAGAAGGACATCGACGGAATGGAGAGCGCGCTGCACCGGATCGACCGCGCAACCGACGCCCAGGGAGTCGCCGACGCGATCGCGGATTACCAGATCGCGTTCTCCGCAGCCGGTGGAAACGCACTGCTCACGGCTCTGGAGAGCGTGCTGATCCGGATCTTGCTCCAGATCCAGTTGATGGCCTATGGAACTCGTCGCGACGACTGGTGGCGGACCTACGCCAGCGAGCTCAGCAACCACCGTGTCCGACTACTCGAGGGTCTGCGCAAACGAGACGTCGACGCGGTCCTCTCTGCTTGGCGAGGCTATATGGACGCACAGCACACCCGCTTCGAGACCGATCCGGTGCTGTCACAAATCACGCTCGACGACCGCGACGCGATCGACGCGGTCGGCGACATCGCGATCAACGTGTCGCCCCGCCTGAGCTGATCTTCAATCATGGCGCAAGGCAGGTGGCCCGCGGGTGTATCGGCGGCTGAATCCGACTGGCGGCGACTGCTCGAGTTCGGCGCCGCAACGGTGTACGAAGCGCAGGGGTGCCGCGGAGCGGTCGATGAGGCGATCAAGCCCATCGACCCCGGCATGCAGATTGTCGGGCCGGCGTACCCGGTCGACGCCGGGTACGCGGACAACCGGATGCTCCACCTGGCGCTGACTCGCGTCCCGCCGGGCCACGTCCTCGTTGTAGACGCACGCGGTTGCGTGCACGCCGGACCGTGGGGTGACGTCTTGACCCGCGCGGCCCAGCAGGCTCGGGTGGTCGGCTTGGTCATCGACGGTGCGGTCCGCGATGCGCAGCGGATTGTCGACCTCGGTTTCCCGGTTTTCGCCCGCGGGCTGTCCATCAGAGCGACCTCGAAACAGCATCGCGGCGAGACCGGCGGACGAGTGGTGATCGGCGGCTGTGCGGTGTCGATGGGCGACGTTGTGGTGGGCGACCGAGACGGCGTCGTAATCGTGACCGCCGACGACGTGGAGAACGTTCTCGTCGCGGCCGCCGGGCGAGAAGCTCATGAGCAGAACATCGTCGCTCAGGTGCAGGCCGGGACCACAACGGCCGACCTCTTGAACCTGTCTAGCGACGACGCTTGACAACGCCCTGCCCATCGGGAAATCTTCAAGTCACCAAGTGACCTTGCTGTCGGTGAGGATCGTTGGAACCCTAGCAAGGAGACCCGAGTGAGAATCGCGAATGTTGACGGCAACCTCGCGATCGTGGTTGGCGACGGGTACATCGACGTCTCGCGCGCGAGCGCGCGGCAGTTCGGGAGCGACGTCCAGCAGGTGTACTCGCGACGGGACGAACTCGTTGACTGGTGGCAGGGCAGCCGCGGCGAGCGCGACATCGATGGTGCGCTGAGTGAGGTGACGCTGCGGGCGCCGGTCCCCCGCCCGCGACAGGTGTTCGCGCTCGGTCTGAACTACGACGAGCACGCCCGCGAGGCAGGTCTGCACTCGAAGGGCCCGGTACCCGTTTTCACAAAGTTCCCGAGCTGCATCGCTGACCCGTTCGGTGACATCCGACTACCGACCGAATTCGTGGACTGGGAGGTCGAGCTCGTTGTGGTTATCGGACGAGAGACCAGCGAAGTCACCGAAGACGACGCGTGGTCTCACGTGGCCGGCCTCACAGTCGGACAGGACCTGTCCGAGCGCCACGAGCAGATGGAGGGGGCCGCTCCACAGTTCTCACTCGCCAAGTCCTACGCAGGGTTCGGGCCGATCGGACCGTGCGTGGTCACTGTCGACGAGATCGATGATCCTGATGACCTCGAGCTGCGCACCGAAGTCAACGGCGAGATCATGCAGAACTCTCGCACGTCGTACATGATCGCCGGCGTCGCCGAAACGATCGCCAGGCTTTCGCGGGTCTGCACTCTCTGGCCAGGCGACCTCATTTTCACGGGCACGCCCGGCGGAATCGGTAACGCACGCAACCCCAAGGTGTTCCTGCGCCCAGGCGACGAGCTGGTGTCCACCATTGAGACCATCGGCACCATTCGGCAACGATGCAAGTGACCTCGACGCCCGATACCGTCCTGCACGATCGGTACGTCGCGACGACGGGTCGAGCACACCTGACCGGCGTTCAGGCTCTTGTCCGGTTGCCACTGGATGTTCGCCGAGCCGACCAGCGTGCCACTCGGCGGACCGCGGCGTTCATCTCCGGCTACGAGGGATCCCCGCTGGCTGGATATGACCTCGAGCTGAACCGTCAGCGAGCACTTCTGGACGAACTCGACATCGTCTTCCGACCTGGGGTCAACGAAGAACTTGCCGCGACCGCGGTGCAGGGTGCGCAGCTTGCCGCGACGATGAGGGGCTGCCGAGTCGACGGAGTCACCGGATTCTGGTACGGCAAGACTCCCGGCCTCGACCGTGCCGCCGATGCGCTGCGACACGCAAACCTGGCCGGCGCGCACCCTTCCGGCGGCGCCGTTGCGCTCGTGGGGGACGACCCGGGCGCGAAGTCATCGACGATGCCCGGCGCGAGCGAGGCGTTGCTCGCTGATCTCGGGATGCCCACGCTCTATCCGGCCGATTCCCAGGACGTCTTGGACCTTGGCCAGCACGCGGTCGCGATGTCCCGCGCTTCGGGTCTGTGGGTCGGCATGAAGATCACCACGAGCGTCGCGGACGGATCGTCCACCGTCCTTCTCGATCCCGCCCGGGTGGCGCCGATCGTCAACCAGGAATCGACCGGCATCAGGTTTCGCCACGAGGTCACCGGCAAGCTGCTCAACCCGGTCATCACAGACCTGGAGAGGTCGCGTAACGGCGTACGGAGCGAGATCGCGGTGGCGTACGCCCGCATCGCCGAGCTGAATCGCATCGTGCGGTCCGACGTTGACGACCGAATCGGCATTGTCGCCGCGGGTAAGACTTTCAACGATGTACGCCAGGCTCTCGAGATCTTGGGCCTGGACGACGACGAGCTGACGCGCCGAGGTGTGCGGTTGCTCCGGCTAGCCATGATCCACCCCGTGGAGCCCGACGTGGTGCGACGCTTCTCCGAAGGGCTGGACGACCTGATCGTCGTGGAGGAGAAGCGCGCATTCGTCGAACTCGCCGTTAAAAACATCCTGTACGGACGTCAGCATGCACCCAGGATCCTCGGACGCAAGGACGAGAGCGGCCAGGACCTCTTCCGTTCGACCGGAGAACTCGATCCGGACTCCATCGCCTCCGCCCTGGCCGGCGTTCTCTCGCGTCGTGGATCCTTCCCATCGGTCGACAGGTGGCGAGCGGTGCAGAGCACCGGACCGGATCGAGCCGCCCGCAAGAACCTGCTTCCGCTCGCGCCCCGAACGCCCTACTTCTGCTCTGGCTGCCCGCATAACACCTCGACGAAGGTTCCCGACGATTCCCTGGTCGGAGCGGGCATCGGCTGCCACACCATGGTGTTGATGATGCAACCCAAGCAGGTCGGCGAGGTTGCAGGTTTGACTCAGATGGGCGGCGAAGGAGCGCAGTGGGTCGGAATGTCTCCGTTCCTCGACCGTGCTCATTTCATTCAGAACATCGGCGACGGGACCTTCCACCACTCGGGCAGTCTCGCCATCCGACAAGCAGTAGCGAGCGGAACCAACATCACCTACAAACTCCTGTACAACTCTGCGGTCGCGATGACGGGAGGTCAAGACATCGTCGGAGGGATGACGATTGCACAAATCGTCCGCCAACTTCATGCCGAGGGTGTGGCCGGGACGATCGTCACGTCCGACAGTCCCGGGGTGCTCGGTCGGAGAGAACGGCGGCTGGCGGAAGTCTGGCCCACCGTACGAGCGGTCGAGGCACAGGAACGACTGGCCGGCGTGCCCGGAGTGACCGTCTTGATACACGACCAGGAATGCGCCAGCGAGCTCCGACGCAAGCGCAAGCGCGGGCAGATCGAGGAACCGACCACTCGCGTGGTCATCAACGAGCGCATCTGCGAGGGCTGCGGCGACTGCGGCGCGAAGTCCAACTGCCTGTCCGTGCAACCCGTCGCGACGGAGTTCGGCCGCAAGACCCGAATCGATCAAAGCTCGTGCAACAAGGACTACACGTGTATCGACGGCGACTGTCCAGCGTTCATCCGGGTGCGACCCGGCTCCACCCCGGTCACACAGCGTCGTGCGCCTGATCTTCCGCCGGCCAACTCGGTGCCGCATCCGTTGGTCGGTAGTCACACCACCCGCATTCTCGGGATCGGTGGCACGGGCGTCGTGACCCTCGCTCAGGTGCTGAGTACGGCCGCGACCCGGAGCGACAAGTACGTCGTCACGCTGGATCAGACCGGATTGGCCCAGAAAGGCGGAGCCGTCGTTTCCGACGTCACGGTCAGCGACCGTCCGCTTGCGCGGGCCGGCAAGGCAATAGAGCGTGACGTTGACCTGTATCTCGGCGCGGACCTTCTGGTCGCCGCCGACCCGAAGAACCTCGCCGCGACGGCCGCGGAACGCACGATCCCGGTCATCTCTACCGCTCGCGTACCTACAGGGCCCATGGTCGCCGACGTCAAGCTTGACTTTCCGAGTGTGCCCGATGTTGTCGCCGCAATACAGGATCGAATTCCGACCGACCGAGGCGTATATCTCGACGCGCGCGAGATCACGCGCACTCTGTTTGGCGGCGACCAATCCACCAATCTCTTCTTGGCTGGGATCGCGTCCGGACTCGGGGCCATGCCGATCCCCGCATCGGCGATCGAAGAAGCTATAGCGCTCAACGGCGCGGCCGTCGCCCAGAACACGCAGGCATTCCGACGGGGTCAGCAGTATGTCCTCGACCCCGCTGCGTTCCGAACCGTGTTGGAGAAGCTGACCAGGACGCCGAATGAGACTGAGGCCGGACTCGACGCGGCCGCGTCTGCTCTCGTCGACTCGATCGGTGCGGAGCCCAACTCGGAGTTACACCGCCTTCTCGAGATCCGGGTGCCCGAGCTCATTGCCTACCAGAGCCACAGCTACGCGCGTCGGTACACGGAGCAGGTTGCTTGGGTTGCCCAGGCGGAGAGAGCGCGCGTGCCGGGCTCGACGGGCCTGACCATGGCCGTCGCCCGGCATCTCTACAAACTCATGGCTTATAAGGACGAATACGAGGTCGCGCGACTCGCCCTGGATCCGATAATCAACCACGATCTCACTGAGCAATTCGGAACCGGAGTAAAGACGGCCGTTCTTCTTCATCCCCCGGTTCTGCGCGCGTTCGGTCTCAAGCACAAACTGGCCTTCGGACCGGCAGGTCGCATTGCGCTCATCGCGCTGACGCGGATGCGCCGGCTCCGAGGGACCGTCATGGACCCGTTCGGACACTCGAAGGTACGGCGCACAGAGCGGGCGCTGGTACGAGAGTACGTAGAGGCGCTGGACCTGGTCATTCGTGGGCTTAGCCCAGCCAACGTTGCGACGGCGATAGCCATCGCGCAGCTACCCGACCTCGTTCGAGGGTTTGAAGACGTCAAGATGAAGAACGTGGCCGAGTATCAGGTCAAGCTGGCCGAGCTAGTCGACAAACTGGGGGAGGGTGACTCCGACCGAATCCGACGTCGCCGTCCAGACCGGCCGACACCTGAGTCCGATTGACCCCGGTAGCAACGGCGTCGGGCGCGGCCGCAATGGCGGAGGTCGTCAGCAGGGGTCGCCGACTTTGACAGCCAGCGCGAGTGCCTTCTGAGGGCGATGCCTATTAGCTGTCTTGTGTCGGTCGCCGACAACGCCGCACTGCTACGCGTCGACCTTGTGCCGGTCGAGAGGACGGATGAGACGATGAGACTGGGATACTTCGCGATGCCGATGCACCCGCGAGAGCGCGATTGGTCTTCCACACTGAAAGAGGATCGCGACGCGGTCATTCTTGCCGACCGACTCGGGTTTCACGACGCCTTTATCGGCGAGCACCTTACCGACGAGTTCGAAAAAATCACCAACAGCCTGCTTTTCCTTGCCACCCTCATCCCTGACACACAGCAGATCAAACTCGCGACGGGGACCACCAACCTCTCGCACATGCATCCGGTGCTGATCGCCGCTCAGTCGGCGATGTTCGACCACCTCGCCGACGGGCGTTTCATCCTTGGCATCAGTCCTGGAGCGTTGCCGTCCGATGCCGAGGTTCTAGGACTCCTCGACACCGATCGCAACGCCATGTTTGCCGACTCGATAGACGTCATCCTGGCCGCATGGTCGGAAGACGCGCCATACCAGTTAGAGATGGCCGGAAATCGGTGGGAATTGACAACGGCTCGAACCTGGGACGCTGAGGTTGGAATGGGCATCCTGCCCAGACCGCTGCAACAGCCGCGACCCGAGATCGTGGGCACGGTCGTCGCTCCCTACTCACGCGGCGTCGTAGCGATGGGGACCAGAGACTTTCACCCTCTGTCGGCCAACTTCCTGCTGCCCAAATGGGTCACCACCCATTGGCCGAAGTACTGCGAAGGCAAGGAGTCGGTTGGTCAGGCCGCGCAGCCGGCGGATTGGCGCGTAGCCCGAACGATCTTCGTTTCAGACAACGATGCCGATGCTCGGTCCTACGGCCGCGAGTCGCCCCAAAGCCCTTATCGGTTCTACTACGAGCAGATGTTGCGAAAGATGGCGAAAGGTGGGCGTCTGGGTCTGTTCAAAGCGGACCAAGACGATCCGGACGAGTCGGTGACACTTGACGGTGTCCTGGATGCCCTCGTCATTTGCGGCACACCAAACTCCGTTGCCGAGCAGATACTTGCGTTACGCGAGACAACCGGAGATTTCGGTGAGTTGGTTTACGCCGGCATGGACTGGGTCGATCCCGAACTGGCCCGCCGGTCGATGGAACTCATGTCCTCGAAAGTAATGCCGCAGGTTTCGGCCGCCCTCGGCAGCTCGGGGTGACTGTCGAGCCGACAGAGAACGTTGGCGTGATCGGGCTAGGGATCATGGGTTCCGCGATGAGTACGCGAATGATTGGAGCAGGCCGACGCGTGATTGGCACCGACGTAGACGACCTGCGCCTGGCCGAACATCGGACGCGGGGCGGCGTGATCGTCGAGACGCCCTACGACGTTGCTTGTCACGCGTCAGCGATCATCACGTCGCTGCCGAGTGACACCGCATTGCTTGAGGTCATCGCCGCGCTTCATGGACTCGAAACCGCTGATCGTCAAGATCTAGTCATTATCGAGACCTCAACGCTTTCGCTAGATGCAAAACGCACCGCGCGCGCACTCGCTCAGGCCGCCGGCATCACCCTGCTCGACTGCCCGGTGAGTGGTTCGGCCCCGCAAGCCCTCGCCGGCGAGCTGGTCGCTTACGTCAGCGGCGACGACTCAGCCAAGAGCCGAGCCTCGGACGTGATGGGCGACCTCGTCAGCCGGTGGTATGACGTGGGCGCGTTCGGGAATGGCTCTCGCTTCAAGTTCGTGACCAACATGCTCGTGGCTGTGCACACCTTGGCTGCGGCGGAGGCGTTGCTACTTGCGCGACGCCTCGGGCTTGATTTCGACCGTGTCCTCGAAGTGGTTGGAAACAGCGCTGGCACCTCGCGGATGTTGGAACTGCGTGGACCGTTGATGGCCGATGAGGGTTACTCGGAGCCCTTCGTCAGAATCCGCACCTTCTTGAAGGATCTAGATCTGATCGACCGTGCTGCAGAAACTGCCGGGTCCCCGACGCCCCTGCTAACGAGGGCGGCTAGCTACTACCGCGGAGCCCAAGACGCAGGGCGCGGGGATCAAGATGCTGCTGCCGTCTTTGCTTTCCTGGAAGCGGGCGCCGGGCCTTCGAACGAGGCACCGCAACACCCGTAAAGCATGTGGCGGCCAGCTGCACACCCGTCGCGACAAGCGCCCGCTCCGTAGCGTTATTTGCCGGAACGATGTCTTTCGCACCGAAGCGCGCGGCGTCCGCGTCATCGGGTTGTTGCCTGAGCGAAAGGTCTAGTCCACCGCGTCATTCTGTGCTCGCAACAGTTCGATGTCGAATCGCCTATCAGCCAGGCGCGGCCGCACGTTCAGAAACACCCTCGCCATCATGTGCAGTCACGGCCGTCCGTAGCGCCCCGATTGAGGCGATCGAACAGGTAGTCGACTTCGCCCGCGGCGTCCGCGGGATGGGCCTTGTCGGCTTCCGGTTGGTGTCGGTCGTGGCCCCATTGTCCAGTGCCGCCCCGTGGGATTACACAGGGGACCGGGGCCTCGGTCCTCAAGATCCGACCGGTGTCGAGCTGCACGCGGTCCCTGCGGACCACCACATTGACGCCTTTAGACCCTCGAACACGCAGCCGGCTCCGACTGTCGACCATGGTCTGGGTCGTCAGTCCAGACGCCGCTGGCGTTGAAGACCTGCTTGGTGGCAACCGCGAATTACTCGCCCGTTCTGACGTCGCGTAGTGCGATGCGGTCACCCGAACGCCGAAGCGTTTGATCGACGACACGAGCCCGGCTGGCGGCCAGGGCCCGATAGGACGCGGCAGTGCGGAACAGTGCATGGTGTGGCGGGTGTCATCGACTTGGGCATTGAAACACCGGATGGCGCCGACAAGCGGGGTGGACAGCAGTGCGGGTGCGATCTGAGGGCGCGCGTCTGGTGAGGTGCCAGCGCCCTGGAAGGCCCGTGACCGGACGCCGCAGCCATCGCGTCGTGGGCAACGATCCCCTGCGCCCACATCGAGCCGTTCCCACACTCTGTGCCTGAGCAGTCACCGGAACGGCACCACCTGCACCAGGTACGGGCCAGCGTCCTCGACGTGCCCCGCTCGCGAAGCGCTTCACGGGACGGACCGAAGTCGAGCATCTGGAAGTAGCGCAAGCCCGCACGCTTGAACTTGGACCAGCGCGAGGACGTGCCGCTGCCCCAGTTTCGGGTTTCCACGATGCCCACGCGCAAACTGCGTCTCATCGCATCAAGCACTGCGCCGGTGCCGACGACCCCACCGCGTACGACGAGTACATCAAGGGGCCACCGTCACGCAGGTCGCGCGTGGCTTTGCTGCGCGCTTCGGGGGACAGCGCGAAAGGCCGCATGAAGGATCTCCTCGGCGACTCGCTCGATTGATCTCAGAGCCGCCCCCCAGGAGTAACGCCGACAGTTGCCTCGGTGGATGACGTCTCAGTCGGTGGGTGATAGAGCGCCCAGCACATGTGCAGTGTCGTAGGTGCCGATGGCGCCGACCTTCGCCTGCGGAGGCTGACTCCGGGTCGAAACAATCGTCGAGCCATTGACGGTCAGCCGGCGCGACAGAAGATGCCTGCGACGCGTTGACCGATGCAAAGAACATGATGTGCATCGCGACCTCGACCAGCTCATGGCCCAAGGCGTTCTGCCAAAATCCGCGCGCTCGTTACAGCTCAGAGTTCGAGCTTCACGGAGTTCGACGTCGCATGCCGTGTCACCCAACGCGGGCACGAAAATACGTCACTCGATGCGGCAGCCCTGCAACGACGAAACAGCGGCAACGTCATCATTATTGGTCAGCCGCGGCGCGGTACCGAGGCCGAGACGGAGTAGAACTGTTCTGCGGACAAAGGTCACACAGAAACTGGTCAGACCAGTTGCACCCCTTGCGACCGGGCCAGCGTTCGGATCACGTCATATTGGTGGCCTCGTCTTGTGGTCGCGCGTCATTGTCCCGGTCATGTCTCCCGCGGAACGCTGATCTGGCGGCCGTCGATGACCTCAGTCGGCCCAGAAAGCAAAACCGCACCAGGAGGCGACGTGAAGCTAGTCGGGGCGACGGCACTCGTTACGGGATCCAACCGCGGCATGGGAGCGCAGTTCGTCGAACAGTTGCTCGAGCGGGGAGCGGCACGCGTGTACGCAGCAACCAGGAACCCAGATGCCGTGCAACGCATACCCGGCGTCGAAGTGTTGACCCTCGACGTCACCGATCAGTCCGCGATCGCGGCCGCTGCCGCTGCAGCCCAAGACACCTCACTGCTAATCAACAACGCCGGGTCGTCCACCAATCAGCGTCTGGTGGATGGAGATCTCGACAAGATACGGCTTGAGATGGACACCCATTACTACGGAACCCTGAACATGGTGCGAGCATTCGCGCCGATCCTGCGCGCGAACGGCGGCGGCGCCATCCTGAACATGCTGTCAGCACTGTCGTGGTTGGCGTTCGACGGCGTAGGCGCTTACTGCTCGGCGAAGTCAGCAGAATGGGGTTTGACGAACTCCGTCAGGCTCGAACTTGTCGATCAGCGAACTCAAGTCACCGGACTTCTTGTAGGTAGCGTCGACACCGACATGATGGCTGGTTGGGACGTCCCGAAGGCCGACCCCAAACTGGTGGTTGAGAAGGCGCTCGACGGAATCGAAGCAGGGACCTTGGAGGTTCTCGCGGACGACGGGACCGTCCAATTGAAGTCCGCCCTGTCTCAGGACCCCTCCGTTCTGTACCCGAACACGAGCCCGTCGAAATGGAGTATGACCTCATGACCGAGACGAACGACCCCTCGGACTTTGGGACATTTGGGCGATTCGTGGAGACGCCCGTCGACAAGATGCCGACAGATATGAAGGACGCCTACAACTACACGGTGAGCTTGCGCGGGCTCGTACCTGGACCGCACAAGATTTGGCTGTGCAACCCCACGCTGGCGAAAACCGTGGTTCCGGTGGGCGCGTACTACCAGACAACGTCGACGTTGACGAAGGCCGAGATCGAGATCGCCACCAACATCATCAACGGTCGTTGGCTCGCCGCTTACTCCAACTACGAGCATGAGAAAATTGGCGAGCGAGCCGGACACCTGCCAGCCGAAAAAGTTGAGGCACTCATCGCCAACCGGCCTACCTCGTTTGACGACCCTCGCCAGAGCGTCGTGTACGAGCTCGCGAGCGCGCTCACGCAACCGCGCGTCG
This sequence comes from uncultured Jatrophihabitans sp., assembly GCF_964252635.1. GTDB lineage: Bacteria > Actinomycetota > Actinomycetes > Mycobacteriales > Jatrophihabitantaceae > Jatrophihabitans. Next base: position 18,982 of record NZ_CAXUNP010000002.1, on the reverse strand, counting down.
TCCCGGTCGGACTATTCCGACGCGCCCAGCACGCGATCGGCGACGCCGGAATAGTCGACCTGACCATGTTGCTCGGCTGGTTCACAGGCGTCTCCCTCACTCTGTCCGCCTTCGACGTGCCGTCGAATGCCCTCGGTCTTGATCAATGACACCGCCGGGTGACGATGGGATGCCTGTCAACGTGCCGACCTCGCGAGCAGCGCTGACGGTCGTTGCGGAGTTTTCGGCTCACTACTTCCTGGAAAATCTCGCCGTCCGCAGCGATAACTCAATTCTGGTGACGGCGATGAACCAGCACGAACTGTGGTTCGTCCCCGCCCAGCAGGGCGCTGCGCCCGAGACGCCCACCTTGATCCACAATTTCGCTCACCCGCCCACGGCCATTGTCGAGGTGATGCCCGATGTCTTCGTCGTTGCCACCTCCGAGATCTATGCAGGAACGGGTTCGTACCTACAGCGAGTTGATCTGCGTGGGTGGAAACCGGGCGATCAGCCCAGAGTCAGCGACGTCTGCACATTCGACGATCGTGCCCGCGCACTCAACGGTGGGTGCCTGGTCGCCCCAGACGTCATGCTGGTCGCCGACAGCATCGCCGGACTCGTCTGGCGCGTCGATCTACACGAAGACGGAACGGCTCTGACACCGGACGTCTGGCTCGCCGACGTGAGCATGACGCAGGATCTTCGACATCCGATGAAGCCGCCACAGCCAGGCATCAACGGTGTCCGGTACGACCCGAGAACGCAATGCGTGTACTACACCTCTACTAGCCGCAAACTGTTCATGCGCGTCGGCGTTGACCCGACGACTCACGCGCCGTCCGGCAGTCCGCAACAGGTCGGCGGGGGCACGATGGCCGACGACTTCTGTATCGATGAGGAGGCCGGCGTCGCTTACATCACCACCCACCGTGAGAACACGATCGACCGGGTCGCATTGGCCGGTCCGGTCGACCAGCCCCGTGTCATCGTCGCAGGCGATCCGTTGGATGAGCGCCTACTCGGTCCGTCCAGTGGCGCTTGGGGCCGCGAGCCGGGGCAGGTCGGGCGGGTGGCTTTCTTCACCACCGACGGCGGCACAACCAACCCACTGCCGGACGGCTCCGTTCGCACTGCCAAGCTTCTACGTCTCGAGCTACTCTCGGAGTGATGCGGATGGATGGCCCCTTCGTCTGGCCATTCAGGTCGAGCAGCGCCGCATGGCCTACCCACAGGATCCGCGGTGGGTCGACAACATCACCGAGAACGCCGCTCCAAGGCCACCTCATGACGGCGTCGCTGGGCCGCGCAGTCGTCCCAACAGTCTTGGGACAACTGTCGTGGGACCATGTCCGCGGCCGCGGCGACTAGGCGACGTGGGGCAGCCTTCCTGGTAGACCCGAGGCTCGGGGTGGCCTACTTCGTTGCGTAGTCGGTGCCGCATGGCGTTGCTCTCGGCGTCTGACTGGATGTCCCCGCTGCGAGAATGACTACCGTGCGGCACCCGTTGTGCCCCTCGGGGGCGTTCTGGTCGTCGGTCCAGGCAGGACCGAATACGCAGCCCTGCCCCTGGCCGCAGTCACGCTGGTAGCCCTGCTCATACGGCCGACGCGGCAGCACCCGAAGCGTTGCCAACGCCTGGCGTGCTGCCGCCCAGCTCAGCGGCGCATCGCCAGCCGTAGGGCGCGCAGGCGACGTCGGCGACGCAGCCGTCTTGGTCGGTGGACGCGAACCAGTGTGTGTGGTGCCGTGGGACTGGGCCCGCCAGGCGACCCCGAGCACGGCGATGACCGCGAGCACCACCGCAGCGGCACCGCGCCGTCCCCACGCGCGCGAGCGCATCAGCGCACCGCGACAGCCGGCCCCGCGGCGGCGGCCGCCAGGATCGCCGGCGACTGCGGAACCTGCGTGCCGGCCAGCTCCAGCTCGTATAGCGCGTCAAGACGCTGCGCCACGGACGGGTGCCGGGCGGTCAGCCGGTCGAGCAGGCCCGGGCGGCGGTGCTCGCTGCCGCCATCGAGGCACGCCAGCGCCGCCGCCAGATCCGCTCCGTAGCCCGCGTCGGCGGCGTAACGGTCGGCGGCGTACTCATCACGACGGCTCAGCGCCGCGTCGGCGAGCGGGCAGCCCACCCCCCCGACCGCGAGGCCGACCAGCAGAGCAGCCACCGTGGGCTGCCCGTGCTGGATCGCCTGGACCACCGCCACGCCCACCACAGCAACGACGAGCAGAGCAAGTAGGCGTCGCGGCTGCCGATGCGCGAACGCCAGGCCAAGTGCGAGGAACAGTCGGCTCACCAAACGCCACGGCGCGGCCAGCCACGCGGTGACCAGGCCTACGCGGGTGCTGTTGCCGGCCCAGTGCCCCAGCTCGTGCGCCAGCAGCGCCTCGACACGAGCCGTGTTCGCGGGTTGCTCGTGATGCTGGACTAGGTGGGGTTTTACAAATTCTGCTTGAGCACCCGTCGTGAGGGCCACGCTGCGGCCCCCGGCGGTGAACGCGTTGACCGCTCGGCTGCGCTGCAGGTACAGGTCGACGTCGCCTGGATCGACGCCGCACCGGCCCAGGACCCGGCGCCACGCCGGCTCGAGCTGCGCCCGCTGCCGCGCGCTGGGACGCACGAACCCGCATGCCCATCGCACCGCTGCCCGCTCCCCTACCGGCGTGAACACGGCCGCGGCGCTGGCCAGCCAGGCCAGCAACAGCAACGCCTCCCACTGCCCGGCCCAGCTGCACAGCACCAACAGCAGCAGGCTGCCGACCATGGCCGGGGTCGCGACCAGCAGCCTGGCCACCCCGTAGCCGCGCCGCCGCTGCCGACGAAGGCCCGCGCGCCGTCGATCGTCTCGTGCGTTCATCACACACCGCCCGCCTGTCCGCTGTTGTGTCGTATTGAGCGTGACACCACGTACTGACACACACCGGGCCCGGTTGAGGCCCGCACACGCCGTCACAGCGCCGCTGCGCTCGCATCCGGTGCGACACTCGTGAGCAGGCTGCACGCATGGCCGGCAGTGGGAACAACCGACGCAACCGACGACACGAGTCCCCCGTGTCGGACGGGCAGATGTCGTTCGACGCGCTGCTGTGGGGCCCCGCCGACGATGTCGTCGACGCGGACGACCCGACGTCACACACGGCGGCGGGTTCGGAGACGGGAGAAGGTGCAGGCAATGAACCGCTACGGACGAGTGGCTCAGCAGCACTGGGCGAAGTGGCGTCCGAACCAGCTGCGCCAGATCGAGGACCCGGAGACGTTCTTCACCGACCTGGGCCAGGAGGTGGAGATACAGATCGAGGCGCTGGAGATCAGCCTGGCCGGGGACGACCCGGGCGGGGAGGAGTACCTGCAGAAGGTGGGCCGGCTGCGGATGGCCCGAGCGACCGCGGAGTCCCAGGTGCTGCGGGAGATGGTGCTGCTCGAACCGGAACCGGGGCACCCGGACGCGGAGGACTCAGCGGACCCGGACGACCCGACGCAGGAGCGGGAGCCGGGAGTGATCGGCCAGACCGACTGGATGCCGATGGTGCTCACCCCAGACCACCCGAACTATCACGACCTGGACGACAGCCCGTTCCTGCACTACGTGACGGAGGAAGAACTGGCAGCACGCCAGAGCTCGAACGGCAGCGACCCGCAGAGGCCGCCGAGCTAGTCGACCCCGCAGGCCCCTCTGCCGACGTCGGCCGCGGCGGCCCGCGTGTGCAGCGCGCCGGCAACAGGCTGTTCCTCCAGCTGCCCGACCCCCAGCCCACCCTCGACGAGGCCACGCCCGCCAACAACCGCACCGACCCGCCGCCGGTGTTCCGGCCCCGCTCGCAGCAGGACCTCGCCCCGGCCGGCGCCGTCGCCAAGGTGACGGCCAACGTGGCCGCGCTGCGGATGCTGCGCCAGCTGCAGGCCGAGGGCCGTCCGGCCACCGCCGCGGAGCAGACGGTGCTGGCGCGCTGGTCGGGCTGGGGCGCGGTGCCGAAGGTGTTCGACGAGACCGACGAGCAGTTCGCCGCTGCGCGGGCCGAGCTGCGGTCCATGCTCGACGAGCGGGAGTGGCGAGCGGCGTCGAAGACGACCCTGAACGCGCACTACACCGACGCCGGGCTGGCCCAGGCGATCTGGGACGTCGTCGCCGAGCACGGGCTCGACACCGCGGCGGCCACCGGCGGGCGGCCGCTGCGGCTGCTGGAGCCCGGCTGCGGAGCAGGCACCTTCCTCGGCCTGGCCCCCGACCTTGCGCGGGACACCGATGCGGCGGTGTTCGGTGTCGAGCTAGACCCGACCACCGCGGCGATCGCGCAGCACCTCTACCCGCAGGCCCAGATCCGCAACGAGTCCTTCGCCGACACCCGCATGCCGCGCGACTACCTCGACCTGGTCGTCGGCAACGTCCCGTTCGGCGACATCAAACTGCACGACAAGACCCACAACGCCGGCGGCCACTCGCTGCACAACCACTTCATCATCAAGTCCCTGGCCTTAACCCGGCCCGGCGGCGTGGTCGCGGTGCTCACCAGCCACTACACGATGGACTCGGCCAACCCGGCCGCCCGGCGTGAGATCGCGGGCATGGCCGACCTGGTCGCCGCGGTGCGCCTGCCGATGAGCGCCCACCAGAAGGCCGCCGGAACCCAGGTCATCACCGACGTGCTCGTGCTGCGCCGCCGCGACCCCGCCGACGGACCCGGTGATACCAGCGAATGGGACAGCACCGTCTCGATCGGCGGCGACGCCCAACGCCAGGTCCTGGTCAACCGCTACTTCGCCGAGCACCACCCGCACCACGTAATCGGCGAGGTCGGCACCCGCTCAGGGCAGTTCGGGCCAGAGCTGGCCGTTACGGTCGGCCGCGACCACGACGACGAACTGCCCGGCCTGCTCCGCAACATCCTCGAGGGCGCTGTCGCCAAGAACCCCAGCCCGGCCGGCGGTCTGTTCGCGCCACCCCTGACCCTCGACCAGCGCCAACCCGCGCCGGTGCCGATCTCCCGGCCGGACGCCGCGCTGGAGCGGCAGGAAGGCCACCTCGCCGTCGACAACGGAACCGGCCGGGCGACGACGTTCACCGTGGTCGCCGACGGCGCGCTCGCCGAGCACAAGGTGCCCAAGAGCCAGGCCAAGGAACTCACCGCGCTGCTCGGGCTGCGCGACACCACGATGGCCCTGCTGGCCGCCGAGGCCGCCGTCGTCGACGACACCGACCAGCTCGCCGCGCTGCGCGGCCAGCTCAACAGCCGCTACGACGCCTACGTCAAACAGTTCGGACCGATCAACCGGATCAGCTGGCGGCGCACCGGCCGCGTCGACGAGGTCACCGGCGAGGACCGGCTAGCGCGCATCAACCCCGGCCAGGGCGGGTTCCGCTCCGACCCGCACGCGCCGGCCGTGTACGCGCTGGAGGACTTCGACGCCACCACCGGCACCGCGCGCAAGGCCCCGATCATGCGCGGACGCGTCATCGCCCCCCGCACCCCACGCTTGGGCGCCGACTCCCCCGCCGACGCCGTCGCCATCTGCCTGGACACCCACGGAGAGGTCCGCCTCGGCGAGGTCGCCCGGCTGCTCGGCCGCAGCGAGCACGACACCCGCGAGGCCCTGACCGGAATCGTGTTCGCCGACCCCGCCGGCGGCTCTTCACAAGAGCAGGAGCGCCTGATCCCGGCTCCGGAGTACTTGAGCGGCAACGTGCGCGCCAAGCTCGCCGCCGCCGAGGCCGCAGCCGAACGCGACGCCGCGACCCAGCTGCCCGACGGCACCAACGGCGGCCGCCGTTGGGATGCCAACATTGCCGCGCTGCGCGAGGTCGTGCCCGCCGACCTGGCCCCGGCCGAGATTGACGCCCGCCTCGGCGCGTCATGGATCAGCGCCGACGTCGTCGAGCAGTTCCTGCGCGAGCTGCTCGACGAGGACAGCATCGCCGTCGAACACCCCGGTGGGTCCACCTGGGCCGTGCGCGGCGGGCGGCACACCGTGCTGGCCACCAGCACCTACGGCACCAGCCGCGCCTCGGCCGGCGAACTGACCGCGGCCCTGCTCGAGCAACGTCAGATCAGCATCTACGACCACTTCCCCGACGGCTCCCGCATCCCCAACCTCACCGAGACCATCGCCGCGCAGGAGAAGGCCGGGGAGATCACCGAGCGGTTCCGCGACTGGATCTGGGACGACCCCAACCGCGCCGAACGCCTGGCCCGCCGCTACAACGACATGTTCAACAGCATCGTGCTGCGCTCCTACGACGGTGCGCACATGCAGCTGCCCGGCTTGACCGTCACCTTCCAGCCCCGCGAACACCAGCTGGCCGCCGTCGCCCGCATCATCGCCGAGCCCGCCGTGCTGCTGGCCCACGAGGTCGGTGCCGGGAAGACGGCCGAGATGGTCATCGGCTCGATGGAGCTGCGCCGGCTCGGCCTCGCGCAGAAGCCGTGCGTCGTGGTTCCGAACCACATGTTGGAGCAGTTCTCCCGCGAGTGGATGCAGCTCTACCCGCAAGCCCGCATCCTCGCCGCCTCGGTCGAGGACCTCCAGCGCGACAAGCGTCGGCTCATGGTGGCCCGCATCGCCACCGGCGACTGGGACGCGGTCATCGTCTCCCGCTCGGCGTTCGAGCGGATGCCGCTGTCGATCCAGGCCCAACAGCGCTACCTCGACGGGCAGCTGGCCGAGATGCGCCACCAGCTCGAGGCCGCCAAGGGCGGACGAGGCCTGACCGTCAAACGGCTGGAGAACTCCCTGGCCCGCGCCGAGGAGCGGCTGAAGAAGCTCGCCGACTCGGCCAAGGACCCCGGCATCAACTTCGAGCAGACCGGCATCGACTACGTCTTCGCCGACGAGGCCCACGGCTACAAAAACCTGCGCACCGTGTCCAACATCGACGGGGTCGCCGTCGACGGTTCACAACGCGCCTCCGACCTGGACATGAAACTGGCCTGGCTGCGCGAACGCCACGGCGGCCGCGTCGCGACCTTCGCCACCGCTACCCCGATCGCCAACTCGGTGGCCGAGGCCTACACGATGCAGCGGTTCCTGCGGCCGGACCTGCTCGACGACGCCGGCCTCACCGACTTCGACACCTGGGCCGCCACCTTCGGCGAGGTCACCTCCGACCTCGAACTGGCCCCCGACGGGTCCCGGTTCCGGATTAAGGCTCGCTTCGCGAAGTTCCGCAACGTCCCCGAGCTGCTGCGCATCTGGCACGTCTCGGCCGACATCAAGACCGCCGAGGACCTCCAACTCCCCACCCCCGACCTGCGCAACGGGCAGGCCGAGACGGTCGTCGTGCCCGCAACCGACCAGCTGCGCGAGTTCATGACCGAGCTGTCTGAGCGTGCCGACAAGGTGCAAGCCCGGCAGGTGCAGCCCGACGAGGACAACATGCTCCGGGTGGCCACCCACGGGCGGATGGGTGCGCTCGATCTGCGTCTGCTCGGCCGTGAACCCGTCCCCGGTGACCGCGACGGCAAGCTCACCGTCGCCGCGAACCGGATCGCCGCCACCCACCACGCCAACGCCGAGCGCCGCTACAGCGACTCCAACGTGCTCGGCGCGCTGCAGCTGGTGTTCAGCGACCTCGGCACCCCCAGTGCCCGCGGGCGCGGCACCGGTCTGGCCGGCAACTGGAACGTCTACGACGAGTTGAAGCAGCTGCTCGTCGACCGCGGTGTGCCCGCCGAGCAGATCCGCTTCGTGCACGACGCCCGCAACGACAAGGAGAAGGGCGAGCTGTTCGCGGCCTGCCGTAACGGCCGCGTCTCCGTGCTGATCGGGTCGACGGAGAAGATGGGCGTCGGCACCAACGTGCAGGCCCGCGCTGTCGCGCTGCACCACCTCGACTGCCCCTGGCGGCCGGCCGACATCGCCCAGCGCGAGGGCCGCATTTTGCGCCAAGGCAACCAGAACCCCGAGGTCGAAGTCGTCCGCTACGTCTCCGAGGGATCGTTCGACGCCTACCTCTGGCAGACCGTCGAACGCAAAGCCCGCTTCATCGGCCAGGTCATGCGCGGGAGCTTGGACGTGCGCGAGATCGAGGACGTCGGCGAGACCGCACTGAGCTACTCGGAGGTTAAGGCGCTCGCGACCGGTGACCCGAGGATCTTGGAAAAGGCCAAGCTCGACGCCGAAGTCACCCGCCTGGAGCGGTTGGAGCGCTCGCACACCCGCAACCAGCGCACCCTGTCCGGCACCATCGACAAGGCCGAGCGGCAGCTGTCCACCCTCGAGACCGCCCTCACGCAGATCGACCAGGCCATCGACCACCGCATCGACACCAGTGGCGACCGCTTCAGCATGGCCGTGCGCGGCAACCGGTGGAGCGCCCGAGCCGACGCCGCGATCGCCCTGCGCAACGCGCTGGCCACCATCGGCGGCAGCAACCCCGACACCACCCAGTTCGCCGCCTGGGACAAGCCCAACCACATCGGCAACCTCGGCGGCTTCGACGTCATCGCCACCCCTCGCCGCTTCCTCGAACCGCACCTGTCCCTGGAGCTGGCCGGCATCCCCCGCAGCGCCATCCAGGTCGCCTACGACGAGCTGCGCACCGACCGGCCACTGGGCATCGTCATCCAACTGGAGAACCGCGTCCGCGACCTCGAACGCACCCGCGACAGGATCAGCGCCGAGGCCGACAACCTGTCGCGCGAGGCCGACCGGGCCCGCGACGACTACTGCCGCCCCTTCGCACGCCGCGACGCCCTCGACGCAGCCCGCGCCCGTAGCGCCGAGCTGGCCGCCGAGCTCGCCGAGCAGGACAAGCAACGACAGCGCACCGCCAACGACGCCACGGCGACGCCTGAGCAGCCCCGCGGCGGCGGCCGCGCCGCCGCACCGCCCGCGAGCCCCGCCGACGGTGTCGTTGCCGACCGGTCACCGGCCGCCGCGGCGAACGCCGTGCCAGTCCCGTCGACGCCGGTCAATGAGCCCGCCGCGGCCGCTGCCGTACGCGACTGGGCCGCTCAGCCGCCCCGTACGCCCGCCGAACACCAGCAGATGGCCAAGGACACCGCGGCCGCCAGCTTCGCCGCCCGCACCCCCGTCACGGCGATGGACCGCCCCAGCGTGGAGCGCGAGCTGCGGCACGTCCACAGCGACGACACCTACTACAACACCGCCCACGCAGCCCGCGACGCTCTCACCGCGGCCCGAGCCGCGACGCCGACACCCACAGCAGCGACCGCTGCGCCGCCGCCGGCCGGCGAAAAGTCCCCCGCCGGCACCGCGCCTGCAGCCGACGCGTCGGTGCACCAGGTCCAGGCCACCTACAGCGGGCAACGGGTCTGGGTCACCTACGCCGTCGACCTGGATCTGAAGATGCGCCTCGAGCTACGCTCCGAGCCGACCGACCTCAACGCCCGGCACCTCGACCGGCTGCTACGCCGCATCGACCAAGACCCAAGCCTCACCAACGTCACCGTCGACGGCCAGCCACACCTCGGCCAGTCCGCTGACGCACCCACGACCGCTCCCCCGCGCGATCACGTCGAGGGCAACGCCCCGATGCAGCAGGCCCCACCCGGCGGATGGACCGAAGCCGACCGCGTCCACCCCGCGCAGCCACGCGACACCAGCACCTACCGCTCCGCGCAGCAGTTCCCGCTCGGCACCACCGCCACCGTGCACGCCGTCACCGAGAACGGCGGCGGCGGGCGTCGTCTAGGCCACGGCCGAGTCGTCGACCACCCCAGCCCGAACCACGTCATCGTCGAGTCCCCGTACGGCACCCGACGGGTCGCCCACCTCAACCAGGTCAGCCGACCCACCGAGCCGCCGAGCGCCCCACCGTCCGCACCCGCGCCGGCCCAACCCCCCGCAGCCGAAGACCGGTGGGCAGCGGTCTGCCGCGCGATCGACCCCCGCGTGCTGCAAGACCCGCACTGGCCCGCGCTCGCCCAATCCCTGGACCGCATCGTCGCCGGCGGCCACGACGTCGAACAGCTGCTGCACGAGGTGACCAGCCGTCGGGGCCTACCCGAGGGCAACCCGGCCCGCAGCCTCGACTACCGCCTCGCCGACGCAGCCCCCGACGTCGCCGCAGCGGCCCCTGACCGGCCATGGTCCACCGATCCACGCGGGCCCGTGCCCAGCTCGCCGTCGACGCCGATCAGCGCCCCCCAACCGCGCCGCGACGGGCCCGCACGATGACCGCGCCACGCAGTCGTCGACACCCGATCGGGCCCGCCGATTCATGGCGCCAAGCAGAAAAACCAAAACCCCACCGGGTCCAGCACTACGTGGCCCAAGAAATTTCAGCCACAGGTGACAGTGATCGGCCTCCGTTTGCACCTGTTCGTGGTGAGAGCACTACTCACCACCAGGAGCAGACATGGCCGCGAACCAGCGGATCACGCCGCCGGACACCGATCGGCAGCCCCAGCGCCTAACACCGTGGCGTGCATCCCGGCCGACGCCGCCGGCCTCCCGCGCAACGCACATCTCCGGTCAGGACGCAGCGACCGAGGCAAGGCCACACGCCTGGCTGGGCGGCATGGGCATGGCCGTGTGCGTCGGCGCGGGGTCAGGAACCGGCGGGGCCCGCAATCGGGTGCACCGTCCGGCCGTTGCTCTCGGCCCACGCCTTGACCTGCTCGTAGGACCAGACCCGGCCGACGCTCAGGTGCGCGATCGGCTTCGGGAAATCCTCGCGCGTCACCAGCTGCGTCACGCGGCGCTTGGTCACATCCAGCATCTGCCCGACCTCTTGGTGGGCCACGACCGGCGGCTGCTCATTCACCCTCGAAGCGTACCCCGAAGGGGTGCTACCCCACTTGCATACTACCCGAATAGGGTAGTACCCTACAAGGGTACCCACTGCGAAAAGGCAGCCATGACTACCACCCACGCAGCCCAGCGTGACACCACCCCGCGCACCCCGCATCAGGTCAACGACCGCGTACAGGTCCACCGCCGCGGCACTCGCCGGCTCGGGCGCATTAGCTCGGTCCACCACCACGACAACGGCATCGAGTACGTCGTGCGCCTCGACGGCCCCGACGGCGGCCTAGGAGCGGTGGTCAACGTCTGGACCACCTCCGGCCACTCGACTTTCCTGACCCCCACCGGAGGCGAGCAGCGATGACGAGTAGCACCCACAGCCCCGACCGGCTGTCCTGGACCGCGCTCGGACAACGGATGGGCTTCACCAGCGAGCAGCCGCAGCGCGACGAGATCTTTGCCGCGATCGACCGGATGAACTGGGTCGAGACCCCGACCCGACCGACGTGCCTGGACAGCCAGGTCGTGCGCGCCATCGTTATGGCCGTCTTCCACCACCGTCGCGACCAGCTGCGCCTGGTCGGCAGCGCCCAACTCAACGGCGGCCGCCAGCTGATCGGCCTCGAAGACACCCTCGGCACCCGCAGCTTTGTGCTCGACCTCGACAGCGAAGCCATCTACGTCCTCGCCGAGTTCCGGCACCCGCTGCCCACCGCAGCCAGCCACCCCACCGCCCACGTCGCCTGAGCCGCGCGACCCGCGGCCACGACGCCACCAGGGAGACACCGATGTCCGATCTCACCGGCTACACCGCCGAACAGGCCCTCAACCGCGACCTACTCCTCAACGCCGTCAACGGCGCCAGCCTGCACTGGGCCCGCGTCCACGGCTACACCGCCGACTGCCCACCCGACGAGGTCCTCGCCGAAGGCATCCACCTGGGCACACGCGCCGTGTGGAGCGGCGACCTCGACGACATCGACCGCGCCGTCACCGTTCTGATCGACCAGCCCCTCACCTACGCCCACCCCGACCGCATCAGCGACCCGCAGCTGCTCACCCTGGTCAGCAGCGCGCTGGCCGTGGCCCGTGAGCGTGGCGTGATTACCGTTGCCGCCGTCCCCGGCGTCGCCGACGGCGTGACCGACTACGACCCCGCCGCGTTCGAGCAAATGGTCGTCGACGTCGTCTTCCAGATCGCCACGCTCGGCGAGGTGATCCGGTGATGACCACCAGTCCCGTCGCACCCCCGGTCACTAACCCCGCCGAGATCACCGACGAGATCCGCGCCGCCGCCGCCGACCACAGCGAACGCCGCGCCCGCGCGCTCATCGCCGCCGGCCTCGACGAGGACACCGCCGTGGCGCAGGCTGCCGACGAGGCAGTGGAGTTCACCCGACGCACCGTGCAGCTCGCCCGCCAGTGCCGCGCTCTGGTCGAGATGGTCGAGGCCTACGCCGCCTACGGCACCGGCAGCACGTACCGGCTGCTACGCGACCTCGGCGACCACCTCGACCTCAGCATCGCCTACGTCGACCGACCCACCATCGAAGCCCACCTCGAACGCAGCCTCACCGCGGGCGAATGGGCCGCCACCAGCAGCCAGTTCCACGCCCTGGACTTCGACGACCACGTCGGCGACGCCGCCACCTTCCGCACCGACTGGATCGAGAGCGTGCTCGACAAGGCCGGCGTGCCCGGCTACGGCTACACCGCCGAGGGCGAGGTGGCCTGATGACCAGCGCCGCCGACCGGCACAACGGTTACGACTTGGCCGGTGCCAGCGTCACCGACGACCTGGCCACCCCCGAGCAGATCGCCGAGCTGCGCGGCGAGGAACTGGCCTACCTGACCCTCCTGCATCAGACCTCCGCGCGTCTGGGCAACCTGGCCTGCTACGCGCACAGCCGCCTGACCCGCGCGGCCCTCGACGTCGCCGCCGAACACATCCGCAGCGCCGAGAAGGTGCTGCGCGAACTCGACGACGTGCTGGACCCCAAGCAGAGCCCCGCCGGGCACGACCTGTCGGCCCGTCACCTGCAGCAGCGCGTCGAGCGCGAGCAGCACGCGCTCAAGCTGGTCCTCGGGCAGGCGGGTTGAGATGGCCGCCGCCCCGACGGGCCCGATCACCCGCAGCTGCCCCACGTGCGGGTTCACCCGCACCTACCGAAGCCAGGGCTTCGCCAACAAGTACTTCGTCCGACACTCCTGCGAGACCCAGCTGCGCCTGGCAGCGATCGCCAAGGCCCGCGCCGAACGCGAGGCCGGTGGCCGCCGACGCGACTGCCAGCACGCCGGGCACCCGCACGAGCACGGAACGTTGCTCGCCTACCAGAAGGACGAGTGCCGCTGCCTGGAGTGCCGGGCCGCCAACGCCGCCGCCACCCGGGTCCGCAACCGCGATCTCACCTACGGCCGGTGGAGCCCGCTGGTCGACGCCGACCTGGTCCGCGCCCACCTCGAGCGGCTGCGCGACACCGGCCTCGGCGTCCCCCGCATCGCCTTCCTGGCCGACGTCAGCGAGCGCTGGCTGCGGCGGATCATGAACGGCGACAACGGCCAGCTGCAGGCGCACGTGCGCGCCGACACAGCCCGTCGCATCCTCGCCGTCGACGCCGAACACGACAACCTCGCGCCCAACCGCAAGATCGACGGCACCGGCACCCGCCGCCGCCTGCAGGCGCTCGTCGCCCTGGGCTGGCCACCAGCCTGGATCGCCGACCGCCTCGGCCGCGACCGCGGCAACTTCCGCATGACGCTGCTCGCCGGCGACGAGGTCACCGCCCGGACTGCCAGCGACGTCGCCACCCTCTACGACGAACTGTGGAACACCCGGCCCGAGCCGCAGACCCCTCGCGGGGAGCGCGCGATCGCCGACGCCCTGGCCATGGCCACCCAGCGTCAGTGGCTCACTCCCCTGGCCTGGGACGACATCGACACCGACCCCGAGCCACCGACGCCGCCCAGCAACGCCCTCGACGACATCGACGAGATCGCCATCGAACTCGCGCTCAGCGGCCGCAGCATCCGCCTGTCCCAGCTGCCCCCTGCCGAGCAGGACGAGGTCGTGCGCCGCCTCACCGAGAACGGCAAGTCCGTGCGCGACATCGCCGAGCAGCTCGCCACCAGCACCCGCACCGTCTCCCGCCGGCGACGCATCAGCGCCGCCTGACACTACTCGGCGCCTACCGCGACGCCCAGGCCGAGAGGAACCCCCGATGAGCACCACCACCGCCCACACGACAGCCAACCCGGCCGCCGAGCGCGTCGACCTCGACGTCGACGCGTGCGCCTGTCACCTCTACGACGCCGAATGCGCGCTACACGCCGCCCACCAGTCCGGCGTCGACGCGTGGATCACCGCGGCGACCAACGAGTTGCACCAGGCCGTCGCGGACTACCTGCACGCCGTCGCCGAGCGGTCGGCGCACCCCCAGGCCACCGCCCGATGAGCCGCCCACAACCGGCTCGCGGACCGCCCAGCACATCCAGCCATCGAGACCCACGACCAGCTCGACCCGTGACCGACCACGCGTGGAACTACGGCCAGCCCGCCAAGATCACCACCCCGCAGTCCCGCACGCCGCCAGGCGGCAGGACGCGCCGTCCCCGGCACCGATGCCGGACCGCGTCCTGCCGTCACCACCGCCCGCACACCACCACCCGCGCCTGGAGGGCCCGATGGGCGACCACAGCGGCATCGTCTGGACCGACGCGACCTGGGGCCCGGTCACCGGCTGCACCCGGGTCAGCGAGGGTTGCGAGCACTGCTACATCGAGCGCACTCCCCCGTTCCGCATAAGCGGCCGCCGCTCTGAAGGACCCGGCGTCGGTGCGAGCACTGGCGTGCAGCTGCACCCGCAGCGCCTTGACCAGCCGCTGCGGTGGCGGCGGCCGCGCATGATCTTCGTCAACTCGATGGCCGATCTGTTCCACGCCGACGTGCCCGACGAGTTCATCGCCCGCGTGTTCGCCGTCATGGGGCTGGCCTGGCTGCACACCTTCCAGGTGCTGACCAAACGGCCAGGCCGGATGCGGGCCCTGCTGGCCGACCCCGGCCAGGCCGCCGTCTTCGACGCCGCCACGGACGGCAGCCTGGCCGGTCGCGCTGCCGAACAAGGACGCGGCTACTGGGCGATCGACCACGGCCGGTCAGTGATGATGCCGCTGTCGAACGTGTGGCTCGGCGTCTCGGTCGAGAACCAGCGCTGGGCCGAGCAGCGCATCCCGCTGCTGCGCGCGACACCGGCCGCCGTCCGGTTTCTGTCCTGCGAACCGCTGCTGGACGAGGCCGACCTCACCCCGCACCTGCTCGGCGTGCCCGGCATCGACTGGGTCGTCGCCGGCAGCGAGTCCGGACCAGGCGCGCGGCCGATGTCGCCGAGGTGGGTCCGGCAGCTGCGCGACCAGTGCACTGCCGCCGAGGTGGCCTCCACGTTCAAGCAGTGGGGCGAGTGGACCGACGTCGACCACGGCCTGGACGCCGCCGGCGAGGACGACCCGCTGTTTCGTCGCTGCGTCGGCAACAACCGCGTCAACGGCCACCGCATGCGCACCGTCGACGGCCAGCTGATGGTGCGACTGGGCGGCCACAAGACCGGCCGAGCCCTCGACGGACGCACCTGGGACCAGTTCCCCGCACAAGCACGCAGCACCCAGCCCGAACCGGCCGGAGGTACCCCGTGACCACGCCCGAGCACGACGTCGACAAGACGGCTGACGGTCCGATCTACGACGTCGACGGCGCGCAGATCAGCGCCACCAGCGTCGACGCCCAACGTGTGCTCGCCGAGGCCTACAGCCACCGCGTGCGCCCGGCCTGCCTGTGCGTCGACGGTGGCGTGCCGATGTACATCGCGCGCGTCGGCGAGCGGTTCATCGTCAAACGGATGCCCGACACCGGGATGGTGCACGCCACCGCCTGCCCGTCCTACCTGCCGCCCGAGGCCCTGTCCGGACTCGGTCAGGTGCTCGGCGCCGCGATCATCGAACAGGCCGACACGGGGGTCACCGCGCTGCGGCTGGGATTCCGGATGGCCAAGGCCGACCGCAACGGGCCGTCACCGGCCAGCAGCGGCGACGGTGGCAGCGACTCGGTGGCCGCGGACGGCACCCGACTGGGGATGCGCTCGGTCCTGCACTACCTCTGGCAGGAAGCCGACCTCGCGACCTGGTCGGCTGCGATGGCCGGCAAACGCAACTGGCGCATCGTCAGCTGGTACCTGCGCCAGGCCGCACGCGGCAAGTTCACCCGCGGCAAGCCGCTGGCCGGCCGTCTGTTCATCCCCGAACCGTTCAGCACCGACCACAAGGCCGAGCTGGCCGCGCGACGCATGTCGGCCTGGGCCCCGGCCCGCGCCAAGGGCCGCAGCAGTCAGTTCATGATCCTCATCGGCGAGGTGAAGACGGTCGAGCCAGCAGCCCGGTTCGGGCACAAGCTCGTGATCAAGCACCTGCCCGACGCCCCACTGATGCTCGATGACGATCTGCACCGTCGGATGCTCAAACGCTTCGCCGATGAACTGGAGCTGTGGCAAGCCGACGAGGCAGGGCACCTGATGGTCATTGCCACGTTCACGGTCGGTCGCACCGGGCTGGCCAGCGTCCAGGAGCTGTCGCTGGCGATGACCGATGAGCACTGGTTGCCCTACGAGAACGCCGCCGACAAGCTGCTGCTCGACACCGCGATCACGGCGCGGCGACGCTTGACCAAGAGCCTGCGCTACAACCTGGCCGCGGCCACGCCCATGGCCTCGGTCGTGTTCACCGACACCGAGGTCCCCACCGCCGCCTACCTGCTCGACGACGCCGACGAACGCGACGCCATCGACACCCTGCAAGTCACCACCGGGACCGACACCTGGACCTGGGTCGTCGGCGAGACCATGCCCGCGCTGCCCACACCCCGCCACGCCGCCAACGCCCAACACGGGTCGAGCACGTGATCAGCCCGCCCCCGCTGCCGCTCGGCCGCCGCTGCGCCCTCTACATCGACATGCCCGAGGATGCGGCCGCGATTGGCGCCGGCGACTGGATCACCACCCCGGCAGGTTCGCGCTACCTGGTCGACACGGCCCGGCTCGTCCAGCCGCGTCACCCGCGGCCCACCCTCCGCTGGCAGATGAGCGTGCACCGCCTTCCACGGCACTGCGCCGTACCCGACGACGTCCGCGCCATCGAACTGCGCTGGTACTGCCGATGACCGTCTACGTCGACGACGCCGCGATCACCGCCACCGTCGGGCGCATCACCGCCAGCTGCTCACACCCCGTTGGGTATGTGCCCGTCGACCAGTAAGGCGTGCTGGGCGGAGATGCTGATGTCGGCGAGGAGGGCGATCACCAGGCCGGTGGTTTTTGCTCCAGTCGACGGTGGCGTGGTTCTCGGTGTTGGGATCGATCATTATCTGGCCTTCCTCCCGGTCTGGTCCACGCGGCGGCGCCGGAACGGCGCCCACGGGTGGCCGGTGGGGGTTCGGGACCACCGGTGTCCGGGCCGGGGCATTGGCGGTGGCGGACGTGGGCGAGCGTCGGGCCCGGGACTAAGTGCGTTGGGTGGTGCCGGGGTTGCCGTCGTCGCGGGCCCAACTGACGACGAGCTCGTCCTTCGTGCCGAACCGGACGAGGTGGCGGCCTACGACGTCCTCGAGCCGGTCGAGGTCGCCGGGGGCATGGATGCGGATGTGCAACGCGTCGTCGTCGGCGATCAAGTGGGCCCGGGCCTCGCCGAGTTGGATCCAGCCGATGTTGTCGGTGTCGTTCCAGTGGGTCGTCAGGCGGTGCCCCAGGTGCGCGGTGAGTTGTTTGCCGTAGCGTCCGGCGCGCGTGGTTGCGACACGGGCGAAGCTGACGGGCCGGCCGGCGACTGACTCGGTGGATGCGGTCATCTGTTCCTCCGTGGTTGTGCAGCGTGTCGTTAGATGTCGGCACGTCCTGACGGTGCGTGGACCGTGGCGGGTCTCGACCCCGGCCCGGACCCAATACCCGCCGCTGCGGGCCGGTCTATCACCGCACGATCGCGGCGGTGGGGCGGTTGGCCGTGGTGGCCGGCCGGCCCCTGCGATCGCAGAAGGGCGGCCGGCCCAGCGGGCGGTGCGGGTAGCGGCGTCGGGCGTTGTCGTGTCAGCCGACGAGGTACCGACCGCCGTCGACGTTGACGGTCTGGCCGGTCATGAAGGCGGCGTCGTCGGAGGCGAGGAACACCGCCGACCCGACGACGTCGGCGGGGTACTCGTCACGCTGGATAGCGCGGGTGTCGCGTTGCATCTTCATGGCGGCCTCGGGCATGGCCGACACCGCGGCGGGAGTGATGGTGAGGCCGGGTGTAAGGAAGTTGACGGTGATGTCGTGAGGTCCCAGCTCGCGGGCCAGGGTTCGGGTGAGGCCGAGGACCCCGCCCTTGGCCGCTGCGTAATGCGCCTGGCCCGGGGTTCCGACGAACGTGGTGCCGGAGCCGATGTTGATGATCCGTCCGCGACCGGAGGCCTTCATCAGCGACAGCAGGCTCTTGATGACGAGGAAATCACCGGTCAGGTTGATGTCGATGACGCGTTGCCACTGCTCGAGAGTCATGTCCTCGAACGAGGCTGTCGGGAAATAGCCGGCGGAGTTGATGAGGACGTCGACGTGATCGGTCAGTGCTGCGACGTCGGCGGCGAAGGCGGAGACGCTGACGGGGTCGGCGACGTCGATGGCCAGTACGTGCGCCGTGATGGTCGAGGACGCCAGTGACTCGACCCAGCCCTCGGCGGCCTTGCGCAGGGCGGGCAGGTCGCGGCCGGCGCCGATGACGATGTCGCCGTCGGCAAGGAACCGCTCGACGAGGGCGGTTCCGATCCCGCCGGCGGCGCCGGTGATCACCACCGTCCGCGGACCGGTCCGCGGTGCCGCGCGTACGCCGGTGGTCGCCGCCGCCTCCTGCTCGGTCGTCGGTGTGCTCGTGATTGTCGTCATGATGTTCTCCTTCGAGATGGTTGCGTGCTGGTCAGGTGCTGGATGTGCTGCCTGATGTGGGCTGGCTAATGCTGCGAGCCTGGGCGGGGGCTTGCGGGCGGCGGCTGCGCGGTCGGTGTGGTCGCCGACGCCGGGACCGTCGCCTCAGCGGTGTCGCTCGGGTTGTGCCCTAGTCGGGGCGGACCACCGGGCGGGAAATTTTGTCGCGACGGTCCGTGGCCGGCGTCTGTGTCCGCGCTGCGGTTCAGACGGTGATGGAGTACAGGTCCGCTGCGGTGCCGGAGCTGACCTTGTCCCGGTCCGCGGGGGTGAAGTTGTCAAGAAAGGTATTGATCTCGGTGCGGGT
>NZ_CAXUNP010000001.1:146752-210814 GCF_964252635.1 uncultured Jatrophihabitans sp. | reverse complement strand
CCCCAAGACCCGCCCTCCTCGTCACTCCCCAGCGACGTCCCCAGGAAGGTGAAGACCTTGTGAAGAGAACAATGACGGGGTGAAGACCTCCTTCACACCGGCAACAGGCCCGACCATGCAGGACCAAGGTCCTCGCTCGTGGTGGGGCAGACTCGACCCATGCCGGAAACAGTCGAGATCGGCCTCGGACGCAGCGCCCGCCGGGGTTACCACCTCGACGAGATCGCCCTCGTGCCCACGCGGCGCACCCGCGGATCGTCCGTCGTGTCGACGAGCTGGCAGATGGACGCCATGTCCTTCGAGCTGCCCTTCGTCGCCGCACCCTCGGACGCCACGGTGTCACCGGCGACGGCGGTCGAGATCGAGCGACTGGGCGGGCTGGCCGTGCTCGACGGCGAGGGCCTGTGGGCCCGTTACGACGACCCGGCCGCCGAGCTGGCGAAGCTGGGCACCGACACCGCCACCCTGCAGCGGGTCTACGCCGCGCCGGTGTCGCCCGAGCTGCTGCGGGCCCGCATCGCGGAACTGCGCGCGGCGCGCATCCGGGTCGCCGTCCGACTCTCCCCGCAGCACACCGCCGAACTCGCACCGCACGCGCTGGCCGAGGGCGTCGACCTGCTGGTCATCCAGGGCACCGTCATCTCGGCCGAGCACGTGCTCGCGCCGGACACCGAGGGCCTGAACCTCAAGACCTTCATCGCCGACCTCGATGTGCCGGTGCTCGTCGGCGGCGTCACCAACTACCAGACCGCGCTGCACCTCATGCGCACCGGCGCGGCGGGCGTCATCATCGGCTACGGCGCCCACCTGGGGTCGACGACCCCGGAACAGCTGGGCATCGACGTACCCATGGCCACCGCGCTCGTCGACGCGGCCGCCGCCCGCCGTGACTACCTCGACGAGACCGGCGGCCGGTACGTGCACCTCGTGGCCTACGGCGACCTCACCACCGGCGGCGACATCGCCAAGGCACTGGCCTGTGGGGCCGACGCGGTGATGCTGGGCGAGCCGTTGGCCGTGGCGGCCGACTCGCCGGGCGGGGGCAACTACTGGGACCCGACCGCTGCCCACCCCCGCGTGCCCAGATCGATCGTCGTCGACCTGTGGGACGAGGATCGGCCTACCCTCGAGGAGGTGCTCGTCGGCCCGACCGCCGACCCCAGCGGGGAACGCAACCTGTTCGGTGCGGTACGCCGCGTGATGGGCAAGTGCGGGTACTCGACGCTCAAGGAGTTCCAGAAGGCGGAGCTCATCGTGACCGGAGGACGCAGGTAAATGGCACGGGAACTGAAGCTGGGCTACAAGGCGAGCAACGAGCAGTTCGCGCCGCGCGAGCTACTTGACTACGCGGTGCAGGCCGAGCAGGACGGTTTCGACTCGGTGTTCATCAGCGACCACCTGCAGCCCTGGCGCCACGACGGCGGGCACGCACCGTTCGCGATGAGCTGGCTGGGCGCGTTGGGTGCCCGTACCGAGCGCATCACGATCGGCACGTCGGTACTGACGCCGACCTTCCGCTACCACCCGGCGATCGTGGCGCAGTCGTTCGCGACCCTGGGCTGCCTGTTCCCCGGGCGGGTCGTCCTCGGGCTGGGCAGCGGCGAATCCATGAACGAGGTCCCGCTGGGCCTCGAATGGCCCGACGGCAAGGAGCGCTTCGCCCGGTTCCGGGAGGCCGTCAAGCTGATCCGCGAGCTCTGGAGCGGCGAGCGGGTCACCTTCGAGGGCGACTACTACCGCACCGACAAGGCGACGATCTACGACCGTCCGGACCAGCAGGTGCCGCTCTGGCTCGCGTCCTCCGGTCCGGCCGCCACCCGGTTCGCCGGCCGGCAGGGCGACGGGTGGATCACCACCTCGGGCAAGGACCCGGCGCTGTACACCGACACCCTGATGCCGGCGATCGCCGAGGGTGCCGAGAAAGCCGGTCGCTCGATCGAGGACATGGACATGATGATCGAGGTCAAGGTGTCCTTCGACCACGACCGGGACGCCGCGATGGAGGCCACCCGGTTCTGGGGTGCGCTGGGCCTGACGCCGGAGCAGAAACAAGGCGTCGAGGACCCGGTGGAGATGCAGCGGCTGGCCGACGGGCTGTCCGCCGAGCAGACCGCCAAGCGCTTCATCGTCAGCACCGACCCCGACGAGCACGTCGAGAAGATCAAGACCTACCTCGACCTCGGCTTCAACCACCTCGTCTTCCACGCGCCCGGCCCCGACCAGGCCACGTTCCTCTCGCTGTACGGCAAGGAAATACTTCCGCGCCTGCGCGCTTTGTAGATCCTCGTGGCCTGCGTACCGTCGTAGGCGCCGCGACCGGGTGGGGAGTCCGCCCGAGAGGTCGCACGGAACGTTCGTCCTGGCGGGAGTCGCCGAGCCTCGGCTAGGAGCACCCCGTGAGCCAGATCCCCTCTTCCCTGCGCCGTGCCCTGCGTCGCGCCCGCGACGGCGTGACGCTGGACGCGACCGAGGCCGAGATCCTGCTCGGCGCCCGCGGCGACGCGCTCGTCGACCTCTGCGCCTCGGCAGCCCGTGTCCGGGACCAGGGTCTCGAGGACGCCGGGCGGCCCGGCGTGGTCACCTATTCGCGCAAGGTGTTCATCCCGCTCACCCGGCTGTGCCGCGACCGCTGCCACTACTGCACCTTCGCCACGACACCGAACCGTGTCGCCGCGCCGTTCCTGTCGCCCGACGAGGTGCTGGCGATCGCGACCCAGGGCGCGGCGCTGGGCTGCAAGGAGGCGCTGTTCACCCTCGGCGACCGCCCGGAGGACCGCTGGCCCGCCGCGCAGGACTGGCTCGATGCGCACGGCTACGACTCGACGCTGGCCTACGTCCGCGCCATGGCCATCCTGGTGCTCGAGAAGACCGGCCTGCTGCCGCACCTCAACCCGGGCGTGATGTCGTGGGCCGAGCTGCAGCGGCTCAAGCCGGTCGCCCCGTCGATGGGGATGATGCTCGAGACCACGTCGCGGCGGCTCTTCGAGGACCCGCACGGTGCCCACTACGGCTCGCCGGACAAGGACCCGGCCGTGCGCCTGCGCGTCCTGGAGGACGCCGGGCGGTCCAACGTGCCGTTCACGACGGGCATCCTCATCGGCATCGGCGAGACCCCGGCCGAGCGCGTGGACGCGCTGTTCGAGCTGCGCCGCATCGCCCGCGCGTACCACGGTCTGCAGGAGACGATCATCCAGAACTTCCGGGCCAAGCCCGACACGGCCATGGCGCGGATGCCCGACGCCGAGCTCGACGACCTCGCCGCGACCGTCGCCGTCGCCCGACTCGTGCTGGGCCCGCGCATGCGCATCCAGGCCCCGCCGAACCTGATCGGCGACGAGTACGGGTTGCTGCTGCGCGCCGGCATCGACGACTGGGGCGGCGTCTCGCCACTCACCCCGGACCACGTCAACCCCGAACGACCCTGGCCGGTCATCGACGAGCTGGCCGCCCGCAGCGCCGAGGCCGGGTTCCGGCTCGTCGAGCGGCTCACGATCTACCCGGACTACGTCACCGCGGGGGAGCCGTGGCTCGACCCGCGGGTCCTGCCGCACGTCGCGGCGCTGGCCGCCGCCGACGGCCTGGCCCGCGAGGGTGCGTTACCTGAAGGCATGCCGTGGCAGGAGCCCGAGGACGCGAACCTGCTGGCGGCCTCGGACGGTCGGATCGACCTGCACACCGCCATCGACACCGAGGGCCGCACCTCCGACCGGCGCGCGGACTTCGACAGCGTCTACGGCGACTGGGAGACCGTGCGGGAGGAGTCCGTCCGCACGTCCGCCCCGCAACGCCTCGACTCGGACGTGCTGTCCGCACTGCGCAACGCCGAGCGTGACCCGGGCTCGCTGTCGGACCCCGACGCGCTGGCCCTGCTGCACGCCGACGGCGCCGAGCTCGACGCGGTCGCCCGCCTCGCCGACGACCTGCGCGCGCAGACCGTCGGCGGCGACGTCACCTACGTCGTCAACCGGAACATCAACTTCACGAACGTCTGCTACACCGGCTGCCGGTTCTGCGCCTTCGCCCAACGGCGCACCGACGCCGACGCCTACACCCTGTCCATGGACGAGCTGGCGCGTCGCGCCGAGGAGGCGTGGGAGCTGGGGGCCACCGAGGTGTGCATGCAGGGCGGTATCCATCCCGACCTGCCCGGCACCGCCTACTTCGACATCGCCCGCGCCGTGAAGGAGCGGGTGCCCGGTATGCACGTGCACGCGTTCAGCCCGATGGAGGTGGTCAACGGCGCGTCCCGTACCGGGCTGTCGATCCGCGAGTGGCTCATCGCGGCCAAGGAGGCCGGGCTCGACTCGGTCCCGGGCACCGCGGCCGAGATCCTCGACGACGACGTGCGCTGGCTGCTCACCAAGGGCAAGCTGCCGGCGAGTCAGTGGATCGAGGTCATCACGACCGCGCACGAGGTCGGGCTGCGCTCGAGCTCGACGATGATGTACGGCCACGTCGACAACCCGGCGCACTGGCTCGGGCACTTCCGCACGTTGGCCCGCATCCAGGACCGCACCGGCGGCTTCACCGAGTTCGTCGCGCTGCCGTTCATCCACACCAACGCGCCCATCTACCTCGCCGGCGTTGCGCGCCCGGGCCCGACCACGCGCGAGAACCGCGCCGTGCACGCAATGGCCCGCATCCTGCTGCACGGGCGCATCGACAACATCCAGTGCTCCTGGGTCAAGCTCGGCACCGACGGGTCACGCGCGCTGCTGCAGGGTGGCGTCAACGATCTCGGCGGCACGCTGATGGAGGAGACGATCAGCCGGATGGCCGGCAGCCGGCACGGCTCGGCGAAGACCGTCGCCCAGCTGGAGGAGATCGTCGGCGGGCTGCCCGGCCGCACGGCGCGGCAGCGCACCACGTCCTACGGCGTCGTGCCCGACGAGCGGTTGGCCGCCGCCGGGCGTTTCTCCGGTGTGCTGCCGGGCGTGGTCGAGCGGGTCGGCTGAGCAGGTCGGCTGAGCGCCGTCAGAGCCAGTCCTTGCGCCTGAACACGGCGTACAGCACCAGCGCGATCACGACCATGATCGCCAGGCTGTAGACGAAGCCCCACTCCTTGCCGAAGCCGGGGTAGGGCACGTTCTGGCCGAAGAACCCGGTGACGGCCGTGGGCACCGCGATGATGGCCGCCCACGACGTCAGCTTCTTCATGATCACGTTCATCCGGGTGTCCGACAGCGACATGTTGGTGTCGAAGATCGAGGTGATCTCGTCGCGCAGCGAGTCGGTGAGGTCACCGATCCGCAGGATGTGGTCGTAGAGGTCGTCGTAGTAGGGCGCGAGCTGGGCGGCCGCCTCGTCCTGGGCCGTGCGGCGGGTGACGGTGTTGACGACGTCGCGCATGGGCAGGACCGCGCGCCGGGCGTCGACCAGGGCGCGGCGCAGGGTGAACGTCCGCTGCGAGATGTCGTGCGTCGTCGTCGACGTGACCTCCTCGAACAGGATGTCCTCGACCGCGTCGACCTGGTCGTTCAGCGTGTCGGTGATGTCGAAGTAGCGGTCGACGATCTCGTCGAGCAGCCCGTGCAGCAGGGCACGCGGCCCGCAGGTGAGCAACGCGGAGTTGTCGTCCCAGCGCCCGAGAACGGCGTCCATGTCGACGATGTCGTCGAGGCGGACCGTGACGAACGCCTGGTGGGTGCTGAACACCGACACCCGCCCGACCGAGATCTCGTCGGCGTCGGCGTCCAGGCGCAGCGGGTTGACGGTGAGGAACACGTGCGTCGGGTATCGCATCGCCTTGGGTCGCTCGTTGCGGCTCAGGGAGTCCTCGACCGCGTGCGGGTCCAGGCTGAGCTCCTCGGCGAGCTGACCGAGGTCGTCGTGGCCGGGCGAGATCAGGTCGGCCCACACCAGGCAGTCGGGCTGCTCCAGGTAGTCCGACACCTGCTCCAGCGGGAAGTCCTCCTTCTCCAGGACGCCATCGCGCCACACCCGGGTACGGACCAGGCAGGTAACCATGCCGGCAATTGTGCCGTCCGTAGACTCTCGCCGTGGACAACGACCTGGTTCTCGTCGTGGACTACGGCGCCCAGTACGCCCAGCTCATCGCCCGCCGGGTGCGCGAGGCCAACGTGTACTCCGAGATCGTGCCGCACGACATCCCGGTGGCCGAGCTGCTGGCCCGTCGCCCCAAGGCGATCATCCTGTCCGGTGGCCCGTCGTCGGTGTACGCCGACGACGCGCCGCGCACGGACGCCGAGCTCATCACGGCCGGCGTCCCGACGTTCGGCATCTGCTACGGCTTCCAGGCCATGACCCAGGCCCTGGGCGGCCAGGTGGCCCGTACCGGTGGCTCCGAGTTCGGGCGCACCACGCTGCGCGTCGACGAGCCCGGCGTGCTGCTGCAGGGCCTGCCCGCCGAGCAGCTGGTGTGGATGAGCCACGGCGACGCCGTCACCGAGCCGCCGCCGGGTTTCCGGGTCACCGCCTCGACCACGGGCGCACCCGTCGCCGCGTTCGAGGACGTAGGGCGGGGGCTGGCCGGCGTGCAGTTCCACCCCGAGGTCATGCACACCGCCCACGGGCAGGAGATGCTGCGGCACTTCCTCTACGACATCGCCGGGTGCCGCCCGACCTGGACCGAGACCAACATCATCGACGAGCAGGTCGACCTCATCCGCGCCCAGGTGGGCGGCAAGCAGGTCATCTGCGGGCTGTCCGGCGGCGTCGACTCGGCGGTGGCCGCGGCGGTCGTGCAGCGGGCCGTCGGCGACCAGCTGACCTGTGTCTTCGTCGACCACGGGCTGCTCCGCGAGGGCGAGGCCGAGCAGGTCGAGCGGGACTTCGTAGCCGCCACCGGCGTCCGGCTCAAGGTCGTCGACGCCGTGACGCAGTTCTTGGACGCCCTGGACGGCGTCAGCGACCCCGAGGAGAAGCGCAAGATCATCGGACGCGAGTTCATCCGCGTCTTCGAGCAGGCGGCGCGCGAGGTGGTGGTCGACGCCGGGCGCCACGGCGAGGACGTCGAGTTCCTCGTCCAGGGCACGCTCTACCCCGACGTGGTGGAGTCCGGCGGCGGTACCGGCGCGGCCAACATCAAGAGCCACCACAACGTCGGCGGCCTGCCCGACGACCTGCAGTTCGCGCTCGTCGAGCCGTTGCGCACCCTGTTCAAGGACGAGGTGCGGCGCGTCGGCGAGCAGCTCGGGCTGCCGGCCGAGATCGTCTGGCGCCAGCCGTTCCCGGGCCCCGGCCTGGGCATCCGCATCGTCGGCTCGGTCGACGCGGAGCGCCTCGCGATCCTGCGCCGAGCGGACGCCATCGCCCGCGCCGAGCTCAGCGCCGCCGGCCTGGACCGTGAGGTCTGGCAGTGCCCGGTGGTGCTGCTCGCCGACGTCCGCTCCGTCGGGGTGCAGGGCGACGGCCGGACCTACGGCCACCCGATCGTGCTGCGCCCGGTGTCGTCCGAGGACGCGATGACCGCCGACTGGACGCGCGTGCCCTACGACGTCCTCGAGCGCATCTCGACACGGATCACCAACGAGGTGCGCGAGGTGAACCGGGTCGTGCTCGACCTCACCTCCAAGCCGCCGGGCACGATCGAGTGGGAGTAGCAGCTGCCCCGGACGACCGAGGTCGTCCGGGGCAGGTTGCTGTTGCCGTGCGTGCGCCGCGGGTCAGTCGGTGCGCAGGCCCAGCGCCCGGCTCATCGTGAAGAACAGGTCGGTCTGGTTGGTGACGCCCAGGACGTTCGCGCCCTGCGGCCCCTTCGCCGCGATGCGGACCTCGGTGCCGGTGTGCTGCTGGGAGCCGGAGATGTCGGCCGTGGCGTAGCTGACCGTCATGTCCGCACCGTCACGGGTGCGCAGGGTTGCCGTGTAACCCTTGGTGGTCGAGCCGGTCTCGACGATCTGACTGGTGTGGCCGTGGTCCGCGGTGACGACGACGAGCGTGTCCGGGTTGCGCTTCTGGTAGGCGAGTGCGGCCTTCACCGCGCGGTCGAACTCCACCGTCTCGCCGATCTGGCCGCAGGGGTTGGCCGCATGGTCCTGCTTGTCGATCGAGGCACCCTCGATCTGCAGGAAGAAGCCCTTCTTCGACCGCGAAGTCTTGGTGTCGAGCAACGAGATCGCCTTGCTCGCCATCGCAGACAGGTGCGGCTGGGTCGCGGTGCGCGCGGTGTTGGTCGTACAGGTCGTCGACGCCGTCCCGGCGGACGTCGGCTTCGGGCCGACCCACTCAGGCGGCGACCGACATCCCGACGCGAAGGTGGCCCCCGCATGACGTTCGCCCCAACGCTGAGTGAGCCGACTCAGGCGGCATCCCGCCATTGCCGGGGCACGGCCCAGCCGATGCCCAGACTGTTGCCATCGGATCTACAGCCGCTGTGCGTTGAGCGGGGGGTGGCCCGGAGCGGCCTCCGGTCCGGGAGAATGCTCGGGTGAGCGTCGAGACCGTCCTGCTGCTGGCCCTGGCCGCCACGGCCAGCATCGTGCTGGTGCACTGGCTGGACGGCAAGACCGGCCTGCCGGGGGCCGCGCTGCTCACCGTCCTCGGCATCGCCTACTCGCAGGTGCCCGGGCCGAACATCACCCTCGATCCCCACGTCGTGCTGACCTTCGTCCTGCCGCCGCTGCTCTACAGCGCCGCGCTCGACTCCTCGTTGCTCGCGATTCGCCGGAACCTGCGGACGGTCGTGAGCCTGTCGGTGGCGCTCGTCCTGGTCACGGCGGTCCTCATCGGGTTCGCGCTGGAGGCGTTCGTCGCCGGGGTGACGCTGTCGGCCGGCATCGCGCTCGGGGCGTGCGTCGCGCCGCCGGATCCGGTGGCCGCCCTGTCCGTCGGCCGCCGCGTCGGGCTGCCGCCGAAGCTGATCACCCTGATCCAGGGGGAGGGCCTGCTCAACGACGCGACCGCGCTGACCACGCTGACCGTGGCCATCGCGGCGGCTCGGGGGCACGGCTTCTCGCTGCCGCTGGCCGTGGGCGAGTTCATCCTCGCTGCCGTCGGCGGCGTCGCGGCCGGCGTCGTCGTCGCGCTGGCCGTCCGGTTCATCAAACCCTTCACCGCCGACCCGCTCACCGCGAACGCCGTCTCGCTGGCGACGCCGTTCATGGCCTACCTGCTCGGCGAGTCGGTGCACGTGTCCGGCGTGCTGGCCGTCGTGGTGGCCGGGCTGATGGTCGGCCACGACACGCCCCGCTCGAGCTCCGGCGCCAGCCGGTTGCAGACGGCTGCGGTGTGGCGGCTCGTCGACTACCTGCTCGAGGGTTTCGTGTTCCTGCTCATCGGCCAGCAGCTGCCCTCGGTGGTGCGCGGGCTTTCCAAGTACAGCGTCGGGACCATCACCACGGCGGCCGCGATCACGGTCGGTCTCGTGCTCGTGCTGCGCCCGGTGTGGCTGGTGCTGACCCAGCTCCTGCCCCGCTCGCTGCACACCCGGCTCGGCGGCGACACCGACGAACCCCGCAGCCGCCGCCTCGATGGGCGCGAGGTGGTCGTCCTGAGCTGGTCGGGCACCCGCGGCGTCATCACGCTGGCCGCGATCTTCACGATTCCGCTGACCGTGAACGGGAAACCCTTCCCGGACCGGGACCTGTTGCTGTTCTGCGCGTTCCTCGTCGTGCTGGTCACGCTCGTCGGCCAGGGCATGAGCTTCGCCCCGCTCGTGCGGCGGCTCGGCCTGCGGGCCAGCACCCGCGACATGGCCCGGCTGCGCAACCGCGCCCGCATCGCCGCGGTCGAGGCGGCCGTCCGCCGCCTGGACGAGCTCGACGGTGACGCCGCCGAGACCGCCGAGGACCCGCTCGACCCGCACGCCCTCGAGGCGGCCCACCGACTGCTGGACAACCAGCTGCGGCGGTACCGGGGGCGCCTCGACGCGCTCGAGGACGCCTCACCCGACGAGGCGCCGCGCTCGCCGCGCTACGAGGCGGCGCTGCGGATCCGCCGGCTCGTCATCGACGCTCAGCGCGAGGAGCTGCTGCGGTTGCGCGACGCCGGGCAGCTGCCCGACTCCGGGTTGCGCGCCCTCGAACGCGAGCTCGACCACGAGGAGGGACAGCTGCCCGACCGCACCTGACGGTGCGGGTCAGCGGTGGTCGACGAGGACTCGGCCGTCGGCCAGGTGGATGTCGACGAGGACGGCGTGCCCGCCTCGTCGACCTTGGCCAGGGACGGCGGCCGCGGCCGACCGATCAGCGGCGGCCGCGGCAGACCTGCAGGATCGCGCCGGCGAGTTCCGGGCCGTCCGGGCCGAGCCCGTCGCGGAACGCGGCGCGGATGACCCGTTCCCGGCCGAGCTCGACGCGGGTACCGCCCGCGTTCATCCGCGCGGTCTGGATCCGCCGGGACAGCGTGGCCCGCTCCGCGACGAGCCGGACGATGGCCTCGTCGAGGCTGTCGATCTGACCGCGCAGGACGGGGATCGTCTCGGCGGCGTCCGCGGCGACGTCGTCGGGCACGGGGGTTCGGGTGTCGGTGCTCATGTCGGTCCTCGTTCTGGTCTGGCGAGGCCCGCGGCACGAAGAACGCCCCGGACCTCGGTCCGGGGCGTCTGATGGTGAGTGTGATCAGCCAGCAACGACGGGGACCGTAGGTCGGTACCCGTAGAAAAATCGCGCGGCGCTGCTGGACACGTCTGTGATCGTGGCACGTCGTCCCGTCTGGCGGCAAGCACGTCCCGGTCCGTGGGACGCGCTTGCCGGGCGGTCACGGGGCCTTGCCGAGCTCCTTCTCCTCGTCCTGCGCCTCGGCGACGGTGTCCTCGACGTACTCCTCGACCTGCGGGGTGGGCAGGCGGAAGTGCAGCGCCAGGAACCAGATCGCGGCGCTGAAGGCGAGCACGACGATGAAGTCCCAGCCGAACGGGATGCTGCCGGTGTTGCCCATCCTCGGGCCCTCCGGGAACGTGCTCAGGAAGCTGATGAGCGCGAGCCCGCCGAACCAGGGCAGGGCCCACAGGCCGGCCTTCCAGTCCATCCGCGACAGCGCGTTGTTGCGGTCGGTCACCTTGAACAGGGCCAGCACGACGAAGCCGAGCAGCACCGCCAGGAACAGCCGCCAGTTCTCGTCCCACCCGGCCCAGATGACGATCATGTTGGCCGAGAAGAAGGCGAGGAACGGGATGGTGTCGCCGAACGGCAGCTTGAACGGACGCTCGTGGTCGGGGATCTGGCGCCGCATCGCGGCCAGCACGATGGGCCCGGACCCGAACGACAGCACCGTGGCGGAGGTGATGAAGCCGACCAGCTTCTGCCAGCTCGGGAACGGCAGGAACACGATGAGCCCGATGACGAAGGTGACGAACAGGCTCACGAGCGGGACACCGCGCGGCGTGGTGCGGGCCAGGATGCTCGGCGCGTTGCCGTTCTTGGACATCGCGTAGGAGATCCGGCCCGTCACCGTGGTGTAGATCAGGCCGGTGTCCGCGGGGGAGATGACCGCGTCGATGTAGAGCAGGGTCGACAGCCAGCCCAGGCCGATGAGGGTGGCGATCGACGCCAGCGGTGCGTTCGCGTCCTTGAGGTGCGTCGTGATCTCGCCCCAACCGCCGGACAGGGCGCCGGGCGACACGGTGGCGATGAACGCGATCTGCAGCATCACGTAGATGACGGCGGTGATCAGCACCGAGCCCACGACGGCCAGGGGGACGTTGCGCTTCGGGTTGTCGGTCTCGCCGGCCAGTTCGACGCCCTGACGGAAACCGAGGTAGGAGAACACGATGCCGCCGGTGGCCACCGCGGTGAAGATGGCGTGCGCGCCGCCCACCGAGAAGCCGTGCTTGTGGAAGTTGCCGGCGTGGAACGTGGTCACCATGAACGCGATGATGACGAGGACGATGATGCCGAGCTTCCACCAGACGGCGACGTTGTTGATGCGCGCGAACCAGCGGATGCCGAAGTAGTTGACGACCACGAAGAAGGCCATGGCGAGCACGGCGACGACGTAGCCGAGCGCCGTCAGCGGATAGGTCTGCGTCGCCTTGTCGAGCTTGGTGAAGTCGGCGTACTTGCTGGCGTATTGCAGCGCACCCTCGACCTCGATCGGCGCGACGGCGGCCGCGGCGATCCAGTTGACCCAGCCCATCGTGAAGCTCGAGAAACCGCCGAAGGACAGGTGCGGGAAGCGGACGACGCCGCCGGAGATTGGGAACATCGTGCCGAGCTCCGCGTACACCAGGCCGATGAGCACGATCGCGAACGCGCCGACGACCCACGAGAAGATCGCGGCCGGGCCGGCGATCTCCGAGGCCTTGGCGGCGCCGTAGAGCCAGCCCGAGCCGATGATGGACCCGACGCTGGCGAACAGCAGGCCGATGACCCCGACGTGCCGTTTCAGCGCGCCGTCGTCGTCGGTCCCGCTGCCCGAGCCGTCCCCCGAACCGGATGCCGGTTGCTTGGCCAAGGTCGTCATGGAGCCCACCTCTCGGAAGTTCCTGCGCACGTACCCAGCACCATGCCACTCGAAACGCCTCGTCGGTGGAGGCCCGTAGGGTGGAAACCACGATGTCCCAGCCGCTCGACACCCTGTTCCCGACGCCCCGGCCCGCGGCCGCGCCCGGCACGGCCGCCCTGCTCGAGGGCCTCAATCCCCAGCAGCGCGCTGCCGTCGTGCACGAGGGCGGCCCGCTGCTCATCGTCGCGGGGGCCGGTTCGGGCAAGACCCGCGTGCTGACCCATCGCGTCGCCTACCTGCTGGCCGAGCGCGGCGCCACGCCCGGCCAGATCCTGGCCATCACGTTCACCAACAAGGCCGCCGGCGAGATGAAGCAGCGGGTGTCCCAGCTCGTGGGCCCCCGGGCGCGTGCGATGTGGGTGTCGACGTTCCACTCGATGTGCGTGCGGCTGCTGCGCGCCGAGGCCAAGCACCTCGGCCTCAAGACCTCGTTCTCGATCTACGACGCCGACGACTCGAAACGTCTGATGACGCTGGTGGGCCGCGACCTCGACCTCGACCCCAAACGCTACCCGGCCCGCTCGCTCTCGGCCCAGATCAGCAACCTCAAGAACGAGCTGGTCACCCCCGAAGCCTGGGCCGACAAGGCGGCCAACGCACCGGAGAAGGTGCTGGCCGACGTGTACACGCGCTACCAGAACCGGCTGCGCGACGCCCACGCGCTGGACTTCGACGACCTGATCATGACCTCGGTCGAGCTGCTGCAGCGCTTCCCGGACATCGCCGACCACTACCGCCGGCGCTTCCGGCACGTACTCGTCGACGAGTACCAGGACACCAACCACGCCCAGTACATGCTCGTGCGCGAGCTCACCGTGCCCGAACCGGACGCGCCCTACGAGCCGGCCGAACTGGCCGTCGTGGGCGACGCCGACCAGTCCATCTACGCGTTCCGGGGCGCGTCCATCCGCAACATCCTCGAGTTCGAGCGCGACTACCCCGACGCGACGACGATCCTGCTGGAGCAGAACTACCGGTCCACCCAGACCATCCTCACCGCGGCGAACGCGGTCATCGCGCGCAACCCCGACCGCCGACCGAAGAACCTCTGGTCGGACGCCGGCGCGGGCGAGAAGGTCGCGGGCTACGTTGCCGAGAACGAACACGACGAGGCGGCCTGGGTCGCGCAGCAGATCGACGCCCTCGCCGACGAGGGCGTCGCGAAGGCGTCCGACGTCGCGGTCTTCTACCGCACCAACGCGCAGTCCCGTGTGTTCGAGGAGGTGTTCATCCGCGTCGGCCTGCCCTACAAGGTCGTCGGCGGGGTGCGCTTCTACGAGCGCAAGGAGATCCGCGACGCCCTGGCCTACCTCCGTGTGCTCGCCAACCCCGACGACGTCGTGTCGTTGCGCCGCATCCTGAACACCCCGCGGCGCGGCATCGGCGACCGCGCCGAGGCCTGCGTCGAGGTGTTCGCCCAGCAGGAGCGCATCTCCTTCGGCGCGGCGCTCGAGCGGGCCGACGTCGTGCCGGGGCTCGCGCCGCGCTCGCTGTCCGCGATCCAGGGCTTCACCGAGATGATGACCGAGCTGCGCGCCGTTGTCGCGAGCCCGGACGGTGTCCCGGGCGCGATCCTCGAGGCGGTCCTCGACCGCACCGGCTACCTGCGCGAGCTCGAGGCCAGCCGCGACCCGCAGGACGAGTCGCGCGTCGACAACCTGCGCGAGCTCGTCAACGTCGCCCGCGAGTTCGAGGAGCAGCGCGCGTCGATCGACGAGGAGCCCACCCTCGACGCGTTCCTCGAGCAGGTCTCACTCGTGGCCGACGCCGACTCGATCCCCGACGCCGAGGGCGGTGTCGTCACCCTCATGACGCTGCACACCGCGAAGGGTCTCGAGTTCCCGGTCGTCTTCCTGACGGGCATGGAGGACGGCGTCTTCCCGCACATGCG
Organism: uncultured Jatrophihabitans sp.; assembly: GCF_964252635.1. GTDB lineage: Bacteria > Actinomycetota > Actinomycetes > Mycobacteriales > Jatrophihabitantaceae > Jatrophihabitans. The sequence continues at coordinate 196,518 of NZ_CAXUNP010000001.1, read as the reverse complement.
CTCGCTCGGCGACCCGAATGAGATGTCCGAGGAACGCCGGCTCGCCTACGTCGGCATCACCCGCGCCCGCGAGCGGCTGTATCTCTCCCGCGCCCTGTCGCGCTCGGCGTGGGGTGCGCCGTCCTGGAACCCGCCGTCGCGCTTCCTCGACGAGGTGCCGCCCGAGCTCGTCGGGTGGACCGGCGAGGTCGACCGGGCGCCGTTCGTGGGCCGGGGCTCGACCGGGTACTCCGACGACGTCTCGTCGGGGGCCTACAGCGACCACGGCTACCGCGCCAGCGGGTCGAACCGCGCGGGCAGCAGCCGGGGGCGCACGCCCAGCGCGCAGCAGCAGCTGGCCGCGTCCGGCAAGCTGCGCGGGGGCATCGGCAACCGCGCGATCCCGTCCCTGGCGTCCGGCGACCGCGTCACCCACGACTCGTGGGGGATGGGCACCGTGCTGGACACCCGCGGCTCGGGTGAGGGCTCGCAGGCCCAGATCGACTTCGGCGGCAGCACCGGCGTCAAGTGGCTGATGCTGCGCTACGCCCCCGTCCAGAAACTCTGAGGCCGCCCGGCCCGTCCCGCTCTAGATTGGGCCGATGGCCGACACCCCGACGCTGCTCGAATGGGCGGGTGGGCCCGCCGCGTTCCGACGCCTCATCGATGCCTTCTACGACCGCGTCGAACGCGACGAGCTGCTGTCGCCGCTGTTCCCGGGCGGGGTGAGCGAGCAGCACCGCGCGCACGTCACCACGTGGTGGGTCGAGGTCATGGGCGGGGCTGCCGATTACACCGCCCGCCACGGCGGCTACGCGACCATGCTGGCGCACCACCTGGAACTGGCCATCACGGCCGAGCAGCGCTTCCGGTTCGCGTCGCTGATGAGCCGCGCCGCCGACGACGCCGGGCTGCCGGGCGACCCGGAGTTCCGCGCCGCGTTCGTGGGCTACGTCGAGTGGGGCACCCGGCTTGCCATGCAGAACTCGCAGCCCGGTGCCCCCGACGTCGTCCTCGCTGCGCCGGTCCCACGCTGGGGCTGGGGCGTCGCGCCGCCTTACCAGCCCTGAGGGCCTCGGTCCCAACTGATCAACTGCGGATGGTGGCTGCGTGACCCTTACCCACAGTTGATCACGATGGACAGTCCCGAACCGGGCGGTGCGCCCAGCGGCAACGACGTCGCCGAGCACGCGTAGCGCCGATCCGGGCCGGGCGAATACGCTGCGGACGTGGCCGACCGCATTCGCATCGTCATCGCCAAGCCCGGCCTCGACGGGCACGACCGGGGCGCGAAGGTCATTGCCCGCGCGCTGCGTGACGCCGGCATGGAGGTCGTCTACACGGGCCTGCACCAGACGCCGGAGCAGATCGTGCAGACCGTGGTCCAGGAGGACGCCGACGCGGTCGGGTTGTCGATCCTGTCCGGCGCGCACATGACGCTGTTCCGCCGCACCGTCGAGCTGCTCGCCGAGAACGAGGCGTCCGACGTCGTGCTCTTCGGCGGCGGCATCGTCCCCGAGGCCGACATCGCCGAGCTCGAGGCCATGGGTGTCGCCAAGGTGTTCACGCCGGGGGCGACCATGGACGAGATCGTCGAATGGGTGCGCAGCAACGTCGCCCCGCAGAGTGTCGCCTGACCGCTCCGCCCCGTGAAGCCGGTCTCAGGCGCCACGGCCGTCGGTGACTCGGCGCCCGGGGTGGCGTAGAACCTGAGGTAATCAGCTGCAGCCAAGCGGAACGGACGTGTCAGAGTGGATCTGTTCGAGTACCAGGCCAAGACCCTGTTCAAGGAGCACGGCGTCCCGACGGCCCTCGGCGAGGTCGTGACCACGCCGGACGAGGCGCAGGCCGCCGCCGGGCGGATCGGCGGGGTCACAGTCGTCAAGGCGCAGGTCAAGGTCGGTGGCCGCGGCAAGGCCGGCGGCGTCAAGGTGGCCAAGACCCCCGAGGACGCCAGGACGAACGCCGAGCAGATCCTCGGCATGGACATCAAGGGCCACACCGTGCACCGCGTCCTCGTGGACCCGGGCGCGGACATCAAGGAGGAGTACTACATCTCCTACCTGCTCGACCGCTCCAACCGCACCTTCCTGGCGCTCGCGTCCTACGAGGGCGGCATGGAGATCGAGCAGCTGGCCGTGGAGCGCCCGGACGCGCTGGCCCGCGTATCCGTCGATGCGATCGAGGGTGTCGACCTGGCGAAGGCGAAGGAGATCGCCCGCGCCGGGAAGTTCCCCGACGAGCTGATCGACCCCGTCGCGGACGTGCTCGTCAAGCTTTGGGACGTCTTCGTCAAGCAGGACGCCACCCTGGTCGAGGTGAACCCGCTCGCCAAGGTGGGCGACGGCAGCATCATCGCCCTCGACGGCAAGGTCAGCCTGGACGAGAACGCCGACTTCCGGCAGCCCGGCAACGCCGCGCTCGAGGACAAGGACGCGGCCGACCCGTTGGAGGCCAAGGCCAAGGAGAAGCACCTCAACTACGTCAAGCTCGACGGTCAGGTCGGCATCATCGGCAACGGTGCCGGGCTGGTCATGAGCACCCTGGACGTCGTTGCCTACGCGGGCGAGAAGCACGGCGGCGTCAAGCCCGCCAACTTCCTGGACATCGGCGGTGGCGCGAACGCGAAGGTGATGGCCGACGGCCTCGACGTCATCCTCGGCGACAGCCAGGTCCGGAGCGTGTTCGTCAATGTCTTCGGCGGCATCACCGCGTGCGACGAGGTGGCCAACGGCATCAAGGGTGCGCTCGAGATCCTGGGTGACCAGGCCACCAAGCCGCTGGTCGTGCGCCTCGACGGCAACAACGTCGACAAGGGACGGGCGATCCTCGACGAGCTGAACCACCCACTCGTCACCCAGGTCGACACCATGGACGGCGCGGCCGACAAGGCCGCCGAGCTGGCTGCGAAGGGCTGACACCGATGTCGATCTATCTGAACAAGGGCTCCAAGATCATCGTCCAGGGCATCACCGGTGGCATGGGCTCCAAGCACACCACCCTGATGGTCGAGTCCGGTGCCGACATCGTCGGCGGCGTCAACGCGCGCAAGGCCGGCACCCGGGTCGAGCTGGGCGGCAAGGACCTGCCGGTGTTCGGCACGGTCAAGGAGGCGATGGCCGAGACCGGCGCCGACGTCTCGGTCGTCTTCGTGCCGCCGGCGTTCACGAAGGACGCCTGCATCGAGGCCATCGACGCGGGCATCGGCCTGCTCGTGGTCATCACCGAGGGCGTGCCCGTGCAGGACACCGCCGAGGTGTGGTCCTACCTGCAGGGCAAGAGCACGCGCATGATCGGCCCGAACTGCCCCGGCATCATCACCCCGGGCGAATCCCTGGCCGGCATCACGCCGCACACCATCGCCGGCACGGGCCCGATCGGTCTGGTCTCCAAGTCCGGCACGCTGACCTATCAGATGATGTACGAGCTCAAGGACATCGGTTTCTCGACGGCCATCGGCATCGGGGGCGACCCGATCGTCGGGACCACGCACATCGACGCCCTCGAGGCCTTCGAGAACGACCCCGAGACGCAGGCCATCGTCATGATCGGCGAGATCGGCGGCGACGCCGAGGAGCGGGCCGCGGCCTACATCAAGGAGCACGTGACCAAGCCGGTCGTCGGCTACGTCGCGGGGTTCACCGCCCCCGAGGGCAAGACGATGGGTCACGCCGGCGCCATCGTGTCCGGCTCGTCCGGCACGGCCGCCGCCAAGCAGGAGGCTCTGGAAGCCGTCGGGGTGAAGGTCGGCAAGACGCCGAGCGCGACCGCTCAGCTCATGCGGGAGATCCTCGGCCGCTGACCACCGGGCGGCCGATGACCGCTTTCTTCATCAACTCGTAAGAGGACCGCCGCAGGAACCGGAAACCACCCGGATTCCTGCGGCGGTCGTGTCGTTTCGGGGGAGATGTCCGCTTTCCGGGGTGGGGTAGGGCACTTCGACTCGTGCGCCGGGCCGCGGGACCGCTCTAGCGTCACGGCGCGCCCGGGGCTGGCGGTTCCGTATCCCGGCCGTGGGGCGCTACCTTGCCTGCACCACAACCTGAAAGAACGCCAAGATCCGCAGGATCCAGCCTCGAGGAGCACGCCATGACGTTCCAGCCACCACCGGGTGACCAGCCACCCGGCAACCAGCCGCCGCCCGGCGGCCAGCCGCCGGCGGGTCAGTGGGGGCCGCCGCCGACCGGCCGTCCGAGCGGAGCGGCCGGGTTCGACCCCAAGACGATCAACCCGCTCGACTGGGGCATCCTCGGCGCCGGCGTCCTCGCCTTCATCTTGTCCTTCATCGACTTCTACGACGGTGCCGACGTGTCCTACCGGGGCCGTTCCACGACGGTGGACACCGACGGCGCGAGCGCCTGGCACGACGTCGTCGGTGGCGGTTTCTTCGGCTGGTTCGCGATGGTGTTCGCCATCGCCGGTGCGGTGTTGGTCGCGCTGGCCCTGTTCCGCCCGCAGGTGAAGCTCCCGGTGCCGGCACGCCTGGCCGGCCTCGGACTTTTCGCGCTCGCCCTCCTGTTCGAGATCATCGCCATTTTCGTGACGCCCGGCGCCGACGCCTACGGCGGCGACGTCCCAGGCGGCTACAGCGTCGACACGAACCACGGCTTCGGATTCTGGGCGAGCCTGATCGTCATCATCGCCGGTCTGGCCCTGTCCCTGATGCGCTTCCAGGCCACGGGTGGACAGCTGCCCGGCGGGTTGCAGAGCAAGGTTCCTAACATGGGCGGTTACGGACCGCAGGGCGGGTTGACCGGCGGGTCCGCGCCGCAGCAGGGCGCTCGTCCGGGCCCCGGCCCGGGCCAGCAGCCGCCACCCCCTCCGGGGTACGGCCAGCCGCAGCCTCCGACGTCGGGCGGCCAGCAGCCGCCGCCCCCGCCGGGATACGGCCCCCCGCAGTAGCCCGTTCGCCTCATCCGCGCGCCGGAACACCTCCGGTGTTCCGGCGCGCGTGTGCGTGGGGCCTCGGGCCGCCGATCCGGTGTTTCCGGCGGGCTTCGGCGTCCCCGGTGTTGGACTCAGGCCGCGCTAGGGTACTCCGACACGATCACGTGGATGCACCGACGAGAGGTAGATGCTCGATGACCGGTTACGGTCCCCCCGGCTCACCGCCGCCGCCCGGTGGTGGCTACGGCCCGCCCCAGGGTGGTGGGTACGGTCCGCCGCCCGGTGGTGGCTACGGCCCGCCCCAGGGTGGTGGGTACGGTCCGCCGCCCGGTGGTGGCTACGGCCCGCCCCAGGGTGGTGGGTACGGCGGTCCGGGTGGTTACGGCGCACCGGCCGGCCGCCAGGGCGTCGACCTGGCCTCGGTCAACCCGCTGGACTGGGCGGCCATCGGCGCGGGAGTGATCGCGCTGATCTTCTCCTTCTTCAGCTTCTACTCCTACTCGCCGAAGGGGCAGCAGGCCGACCTCGCCTGCAAGAACCCGGTCAGCCAGCAGGCGAAGGACGCCTGCGACGGCATCGACAACAGTGCCTGGCACGGCTTCTTCGGCTGGTTCGGCGTCCTGCTCGCGCTCATCGCGGCGATCGTCGTGGCGGTCGCGGTCTTCGCGCCCCAGTTGTCGTTCCCCGTGCCCGCCCGCACCATCGCCCTCGGCCTCTACGTGCTCGGTTTCCTGTTCGTCCTGATCGCGCTGTTCGTGATCCCGGACGGGGACTACGAGGGCAACACCATCAAGTCGGACGCCAGCACCGTCGACGCCGGGCACTCGTTCTCCTACTGGATCGTCCTCGTCCTGGTCGTCGTCGGCGCGGTCGTCACCTTCCTGTCCTTCCAGCGCAACGGCGGCAGCCTGTCGGACCCGTTCGGGTCGCACTCCGGCAGGTCGGGGTCGCACCACGGCGGCTACGGGCAGCCCGGCTACGGCTCGCCCCAGGGTCCGCCCCCCGGCTACGGGCAGGCTCCGGGCGGCTACGGCCCGCCGCAGGGTCCGCCCTCCGGGTACGGGCAGCAAGGCCCGCCGCCCGGGTACGGGCAGCAAGGCCCGCCGCCCGGGTACGGGCAGCAAGGCCCGCCGCCCGGGTACGGGCAGCAAGGGCCGCCTCCCGGGTACCGGCAGCAGTAACACAGACCCGACCCGCGCCCGGCCCCGTTACGGTCGGTGCACCCGTTGACCTGGTCGACCCCCACACGAGATTGGTGAGTACATGTCCGACTACGGCCCTCCGCGCGGACCCTCCGGCCCGCCCGGGTCCTCCGGACCACAGTCCGGGGGCCGCCCGGCGTCCTCCGCGAGCCGCGAACAGCAGACCACCTACCTGGCCTACGCCGCCGCTGTCCTGGGCGTCCTGGGCTTCATCTGGGGCTTCCTCGACTGGCTGACGGTCAGCGGCGTCGGCGGCGACCGCTCGAACTCAGGGTTCGAGTCGCTCGGGGCCGCGAGCGTTGGTCTCATCCTCGTCGCCGGCCTGTTGGCGGGTGTGGCGGCCTTCGAGAAGAAAGACCTCACCCTGGCGCCGGCAGCCGTGGCCGTGGCGGCGGTGCTGGTCACCCTCGGGGTGCTGGTCAACCACGGTGACGGCATCGATGCCGGCATCGGCCTCATCCTGGCGTTCATCACGGCGATCGTGCAGGCCGCGGCCCTGATCGCGGCGTGGCTGATGACGACCGGGAAACTGGGTGCCTTCGGTGGCGGCTCGTCGAGCTCGTCGAACCAGTGGCAGCAGGGTGGACCGGGCCAGCAGGGCGGGCCGGGCCAGTTCGGCCCTCCCCAGGGACCGCCGCCCGGGTACGGCCCGCCGTCGTCGCAGTCGGGTCCGGGGCAGTCGGGTCCGTCGTACGGTCCGCCTTCGGGATCGTCGGGTTACGGCGCGCCGGGTCAGGACGCACCGTCGTACGGTTCGCCGTCCTCGCAGGCCGGCTCCTACGGGCCGCCGCCGTCCTACGGGTCGCCGCAGCAGGATGCGCCGTCCTACGGGTCGCCGCACAGGATGCGCCGTCCTACGGGTCGCCGCAGCAGGATGCGCCGTCGTACGGGTCGCCGCAGCAGGATGCGCCGTCGTACGGGTCGCCGCAGCAGGACGCGCCGTCCTACGGGTCGCCGCAGCAGGACGCGCCGTCCTACGGTGCGCCGCAGCAGGACGCGCCGTCCTACGGTGCGTCGCGACTGGACGCCGAGCCCTCGTCGTCGGCGCCCGAGCCCCCGTCCGCCGAGCCCCCGTCCGCCGAGCCGCCGTCGTCCGATGACGACAACTCCCGCACCACGGTGTTGCCCCGCTACAACCCGGACGACGCCGCCACCCAGCAGAACCCCATCTTCCCGCCGCCCGGCTCGGGGGAGCAGCAGGGTGGCCGCCACGGCGAGCAGGAGCCGCCGAACTACGGGCGGTAGCCACCGCGCCCGGTACTTCCGGGTCATCGACAACGGCGGGGTCCGGCGCGTCTGCGCCGGATCCCGCCTCCGTCTTGCCAACCTGGACGGATGCCCGCCGGCCCCTCTGACGACGACACGCGCCGCAGCGTCGTCCCCCCGGCGGCGGCCCGGTCGCTGTGGGTCTCGGCCGTCTGGACGGGCGCGGGCGCCGCACTGGTCGCGGCGGTCGTCGCGATCGTGTCCGTGGCGATCTGCTGGCTGCCCGCCGCGGGCCAGGCCGGTAGTGCCGGCTCGGCGATCCGCGCCGGACTGATCACCTTCCTCGCCGCCACCCGCGGCGGGATCACCGTCGACGGGGTCGACTCCGCCTTCCTGCCTCTCGGGCTCACCGTCGCGCTCGGCGTGATCGCCTGGCGAGCCGGCTGCGGACTGGCCGACGCCGCTGACGACCTCGCCGAGTACGACCCCGTGCGCCTGATCCGGGCCGGGCTGCTGCAGGCGGCCGCCTTCGCGGCCACCTGCGCGGTGCTGGCGGTCGTGTCGTCGCTCGGGACGAGCAGCGTTCCGCCCGTCGGCGCCTTCCTCGGCGGGTTCGTGCTCTTCGCGATCACCGGCGGGGCCGCCCTACTCCGGTACTCCCCGTTGCGGGAGGCGTGGGCCGAGACCCGTCCGGCGTGGCTGCTGCCCGCGACCCGCGTCGTGGTCGCCGTGCTCGCCGTGTACCTCGCGGCCGGAGCGCTGCTCGTCGTCGGCTCCCTGATCGTCCACCATGCCGAGGTCGAGCAGCTGTCGCACCAGGTCGGCGGTGGCTGGTCCGGCATCCCGGTGCTGCTGCTCGGCCTGTTGGCGGCGCCGAACGCCGCGATCGCCGGGGCCGCGTACCTCGCCGGGCCCGGGTTCGCGGTGGGCGACGGCACCACCGTCGCGCTCGGCTCGACGCCACGCGGGACCCTGCCGTCCTTCCCCGTCCTGGGCGCGGTCCCGCACGGACCGGCGGGCTGGATCGGCTGGCTGCTGGCCGTCCTCACCGGGCTCGCGGCCGGCGCCTACGCGTCGGCGCTGGCCCGCCGCTGCCCGGACCCGTGGCGCACTCTCGGCCGGGCGTCCCTGGGCATCGCGTTCGCCGGGGTCGTCCTGGCCTGGCAGGGCGGCGGGGCCATCGGCAGCGGCCGGTTGCACGCCGTCGGTGCGTCCCCATGGCAGTTCGGACTGGCACTCGGAGCGGTCTCCGGGCTCGCGGCGGCGGCCGTGCTCGGCCTGCAGCTCGTCGGCGACTCGCTGCGCACCCGCGAGGCCGAGGACCCCGACCACATCCCGCTGGCGGCGGCCGGAGCCCGAGTGTCGGATGCGGTGGGCAACGCCGTCACCCACGTGTCGGCGCGGGCGACCGATGTCGTGTCCGGGGCCGCCTCGGCCGTGGTCGCCGTCGTCCGCCGTGACTCCGACCCGGACAGCGACACCGACGGTGAGCACGGCATCAACACCGACAGCGAGCACGTGGACGGCGGCAAGGGCGGCAAGCTCGCCGGGTAGGGTCGGCGAAGTGCCGGCTCGCCTCGTCGTCCTCGCGTCGGGCAGTGGCACCACGGTCCAGGCCGTGTTGGACGATCCGGTGCTGCGACCGCTCGTGGTCGCCGTCGGATCCGACAAGCCGGCGGCGCAGGCCCTGCAGCGCGCCGAACGCGCCGGCGCCGCCACGTTCGCGGTGCCACCGGCCGAGCACACCGACCGGGCGACCTGGAACCGCGCGCTGGAGCAGGCGATTGCCGGGTACGAGCCCGACCTCCTCGTGCTGGCCGGGTTCATGCGCATCCTGGATGCCGACGTCGTGCGCCGGTTCCGGGTCGTCAACACCCACCCGGCGCTGCTGCCCGCCTTCCCCGGAGCGCACGCGCTGCGCGACGCGCTGGCCGCCGGCGTGCGCGAGACGGGCGTGACCGTCCACTGGGTCGACGAGGGCATCGACACCGGCCCGATCATCGCCCAGGTCCGCGTCGGCGTCCGTCCCGACGACGACGAGCAGACCCTGCGCGCGCGCGTCCAGGCGGCCGAGAAGCCGCTCTACCTCGAGACCCTGCACACCCTCGTCAAGGAGTATTAGTGACATCGATCGCCGTCCGCCGGGCGCTCATCAGCGTCTACGACAAGACCGGCCTGGACGAGCTGGCCCGCGGCCTGCACGAGGCCGGCGTCGAGATCGTGTCGACCGGGTCGACCGCCGCGCGCATCCGCGACGCCGGTGTCCCGGTCGTTGCCGTCGACGAGGTCACCGGCTTCCCGGAGATCCTCGGCGGACGGGTCAAGACCCTGCACCCGCACGTGCACGCCGGCCTGCTCGCCGACCAGAACGACCCGTCGCACGTCGAGACGATCTCCGACCTCGGCATCGACTCGTTCCAGCTCCTGATCGCCAACCTGTACCCGTTCGCGGCCACCGTGGCGAGCGGCGCCGGCGAGGCCGACGTCATTGAGCAAATCGACATCGGCGGTCCGGCGATGGTGCGGGCCAGTGCCAAGAACCACGGCTCGATCGCGGTGGTCACCGACCCGGCGCGGTACGACGAGGTCCTCGCCGCGGTGCGGGCCGGCGGCTTCGACCTTCCCGCGCGGCGCCGCCTCGCCCTCGCCGCCTTCCGGCACACCGCGGCCTACGACATCGGGGTCGCCTCCTGGCTCGGCTCGGCGGTGAGCCCGGACGACGACGTCGACGGCACGCCCAGCGGGTTCCCCGGCTGGGTAGCGGCGGAGTACGAACGGGCCGCGGTGTTGCGCTACGGCGAGAACCCGCACCAGAAAGCGGCGTTGTACATCGACCCGGCGGGCGACACCGGGATCGCGCACGCCGAGCAGCTCTCGGGCGCGGCGATGAGCTACAACAACTACGTCGACGCCGACGCGGCCTGGCGGGCCGCCTACGACTTCGCCGAGCCCTGCGTGGCGATCATCAAGCACGCGAACCCGTGCGGCATCGCCCTCGGCACCGACATCGCCGACGCGCACGCCAAGGCCCATGCCTGCGACCCGTCCAGCGCCTACGGCGGCGTCATCGCGGCCAACGGTCCGGTCTCGTTCCAGCTCGCCGAACAGATCGCCAAGGTCCTGACCGAGGTGATCATCGCGCCGTCCTACGAGCCGGACGCGCTCGAGCGACTCGCCAAGCGCAAGAACACCCGGCTGCTTGTCGCCAAGCCGAGCACCGCGGCCCTGGAGCGCCGGCCGATCTCGGGTGGGCTGCTGCTGCAGACGGTCGACACCATCGACGCGCCCGGCGACGACCCGAACAGTTGGACGTTGCGGGCCGGCGACGCCCTCGACGACGAGACGCTCGCCGATCTCGTCTTCGCCTGGCGGGCGGTGCGGGCCGTGAAGTCGAACGCCATCCTGCTGGCGTCCGGGCGGGCCACCGTTGGGGTCGGCATGGGGCAGGTCAACCGGGTGGACTCGTGCCGGCTCGCGGTCGCGCGTGCGGGGGAGCGCGCGCGCGGCAGTGTCGCCGCGTCGGACGCGTTCTTCCCGTTCAACGACGGCCCGCAGGTGTTGCTCGACGCCGGCGTCCGCGCGATCGTCGAGCCCGGCGGGTCGATCCGCGACGACGAGACGATCGCGGCCTGCGCCGAGGCAGGCGTGGCCCTGTATTTCACCGGGACGAGGCACTTCGCGCACTGACCCCGAGTCGCGCGTGGCGGGTTGTCCGGCGACGGCCGCGTGCTGTCCGTCGGAGGTACACCTACCGGCCCGTGTCGCGTGATCAAGCCGACCCGCGCCACGGTCGACGGCTCGGCGGCTGGCACTATGTCGGCGTGGGCGCGACCATCCTCGACGGCAAGGCAACCCTTGCCGCGATCAAGACCGAGCTGACGGCACGGGTGCAGGCCCTTGCCGAGCACGGCGTCCGTCCCGGGCTCGGGACCGTGCTCGTCGGCGACGACCCGGGCAGCACCTGGTACGTCAACGCGAAGCACAAGGACTGCGCCGAGATCGGCGTGGCCAGCATCCGTCGTGACCTGCCGGCCGGCACCAGCCAGGCCCAGGTCGAGGCGGTGGTGGCCGAGCTCAACGCCGACGAGGCGTGCACCGCGTTCCTCGTCCAGCAACCCACCGGGCTCGACGAATTCGCGATCCTGTCGGCCGTCGATCCGGTCAAGGACGTCGACGGGCTGCACCCGACCAACCTCGGGTCGCTGGTGCTCGGCCGGCCCGCGCCGCTGCCGTGCACGCCCACCGGGATCATCGAGCTGTTGCGCCGCTACGACGTGCCCATCGCCGGTGCCGACGTGGTCGTCGTCGGCCGCGGGCTCACCGTCGGCCGGCCGCTGGGGCTCATGCTGAGCCGCCGGTCCGAGAACGCCACCGTGACCCTGTGCCACACCGGGACGACCGACCTCGCCGCCCACGTGCGCCGGGCCGACATCGTGGTGGCGGCCGCCGGGTCGCCGTCGTTGATCACCGCTGACATGGTCAAGCCCGGGGCTGCGGTGCTCGACGCGGGCGTCAGCAGGGTCGACGGCAAGATCGCGGGCGACGTGGCGCCCGACGTCGTCGACGTCGCCGGCTACCTGAGCCCGAACCCGGGCGGCGTCGGCCCGATGACGCGCGCCATGCTGCTGTCCAACGTGGTCGAGGCCGCGGAGCGCCAGCTCGCCGCCCGGTCCTGATCAGTGACGGTCGTCGGACGCACCTGGCGCTGGGTCCGTGAGCAGCTCGCCTTCCTCATCGTCCTGGCCGGACTGGCCGCCGGTTTCTGTTACCTGGTGGCCGAGCCGGACCACCCGGTCCGCGGCACGCTCGCGATCTCCGTCGTCGCGCTGGGTGCGGCGGTGCTGCGCCTGGTCCTGCCGGGCGCGGCCGTCGGCATGCTGGCGGTCCGCGGCCGTTGGATCGACACCGCCTGCTTTCTCGTGTTCGGTGGCCTGATTCTCGCCACCGACATCCGCCTCCGGCACTGACCGGCGGGTGGCCTAACCTCGGCCCCAGACATCACCGAAGCGACACCCCTGACACGAGGAGAATACGCATGTCCGACCGCCACGGGAAGGTCACCGTCGTCGGGGCCGGTTTCTACGGATCCACCACGGCCCAGCGCCTGGCCGAGTACGACGTGTTCGAGACCGTCGTGCTCACCGACATCGTCGAGGGCAAGCCCGAGGGCCTCGCCCTGGACCTCAACCAGTCGCGCTCGATCGAGGGCTTCGAGACCAAGGTCGTCGGCGCCACCACCACCCCCGAGGGCGGCGGCTACGAGGCCACGGCCGGGTCGGACGTCGTGGTCGTCACCGCCGGGCTGCCGCGCAAGCCCGGCATGAGCCGCATGGACCTGCTCGAGGTCAACGCGGGCATCGTGCGTGGCGTCGCCGAGAACATCGCGAAGCACTCGCCCAACGCCGTCATCATCATCGTGTCGAACCCGCTCGACGAGATGACCGCCCTGGCGCAGCAGGCCTCCGGATTTCCTAAGAACCGGGTGTTCGGCCAGGCCGGCGTGCTCGACACCGCGCGCTTCACCCACAACGTGGCCGAGACGCTCGGCGTCCCGGTCTCGTCGGTGCAGACGCTGACCCTCGGCTCGCACGGCGACACCATGGTGCCGGTGCCCTCGGCGTGCTTCGTCGACGGCAAGCCGCTGGCCGACGTGATGGACGCCGACAAGATCGAGGAGCTCGTCACCCGCACCCGCAACGGCGGTGCCGAGGTCGTCGCGCTGCTGAAGACCGGTTCGGCGTACTACGCTCCGTCGGCGGCCGCCGCGCGCATGGCTCGCGCCGTCATCACCGACTCCGGCGAGGTCATCCCGGTCTGCGCGTGGGTCGACGGCGAGTACGGCATCGACGGTGTCTACCTCGGCGTCGAGGCCGAGATCGGCGCCGGGGGCGTCAAGCGGATCGTCGAGCGCGACCTCACGGAGTCCGAGCTCGCCGGGCTCAAGGAGGCCGCCGAGGCCGTGCGCGCCAAGCAGTCCGACGTCTCCGGCCTCTGACCGCCCGACCCTGCCGATCGACAGCGCGACACCGTCGCAGGACGACTGTGTCGCGCTGTTGATCGTCGAGGGTGGCGCGCGTCGAGCTCAGTCCCGGCGCGCGCCGACGAGGCGCAGGCTGGCCTCGACGTAGCGCTCGGCCAGCTGCGGCCCGGACATGCCGCCCCGGTCCGCGTGATACCACTCGCTGGTACGGCTGCACATGTCCAGGATCATCACGGCGCTGCGCGTCGCGGCGTCCTGACCGCCGACGAGGTGGAACGTCCCGTCGGCGTCCCCGTCCAGGAGCAGCGCGGCCAGCCGCCGGCGCAGTCCCCGGCGCCGCTCGATGATCTCCTCGCGCCGCTCCGGGGACAGGTAGGTGTACTCGCGCCGGACGAGCTGCGAGAGCTGCGGGCTGTCCAGATGCGCCAGCACGTACGCCCGGACGAACGCCGCCAGCTGGGCCCGCCGCGTCGGTCCGGCGGCTGCCGCCGACGCCGCCAGGCGGCGGTCCAGACTCTCGTGCCCGTGGCAGACGAGGATGTAAAGGACGTCGTCCTTCGAGGCGAAATGCTTGTAGAACGCGCCGGGCGTCAGCCCGCACGCACCGGTGATGTCGCGGATCGACGTGCCGCCGGCCCCGCGCTGGTGGAACAGCGCGGCCGACATCGCCAGCACACGACGGGCGGCGTGGCTCAGCGACGCGAAGTCCTCGGCGATGGCGAACGTCTGCTCGAAGTGCGCCGCGCCGGATTGCGGCTCGGTCACAGTGTTTGACCCGTCCCTCCCACTGTTGTAAACAGTCGTTTACAAGCGTGAACTAGACCACACAGAGGTGGAAATGTCGTCAAGCACGATGTCCGCGCCGGGATCGCAGTCAGCAGCGAACGCCCGGCCGTTACGGCGCACCGAACTCGGCGCGTATCCGAGCGGGGGCCGCCGCTACCTGTGTCTGGGCATCGTCGTGCTCGCCACGATCGTCCTGTACTACCAGTTCTATCTGGCCGGTGCGGTCGCCGCGGGTACCGGCGGCAAGAACGGCATCCTGGTCGACTACAACATGTCGTTCGTCTACTACGTGAACATCGCCGTGGTCGGCTACATCCTCGGTGCGGTCGCGTCGTTCGTGTCCGGCTTCGCCGACAAGGTCGGCCGCGTCAACATCATCACCGGCGGCCTGATCGTGGTCGCGCTGCTGTGCCTGGTCGGCATCCCGCTGGCCGACAGCAAGGTCGGTTTCGCGCTCGTCTTCGGCGCGATCGGTCTCGTCGAGGGCATCATCCTGGTCGCCACGCCGGCGCTGATCCGCGACTTCAGCCCGCAGCTGGGTCGCGCGTCGGCGATGGGTTTCTGGACGCTCGGCCCGGTGGTCGGGTCGCTGGTCGTGTCCATCCAGGTCAGCAGCACGAGCACCTCGACGCCGTGGCACAACCAGTACGTCGCCGCGGGCATCGTCGGGCTCGTCGTCGCCGCCCTGTCGTTCCTGTTCCTGCGCGAGCTGTCGCCGCAGCTGCGCGACCAGGTCATGGTCAGCGCGAGCGAGCGTGCGCTGGTCGAGGCCCGCGCCGCCGGCATCAACGTCGAGGAGGCGTTGAAGAAGCCGTTCCGGCAGATGCTCAAGCCCGACATCGTGCTGTCCGCCTTCGCGATCAGCGTGTTCCTGATCATCTACTACATCGCGGTCGGGTTCTTCCCGGTCTACTTCCAGACGATCTTCGGCTACTCGCAGGACAAGGCCAACGCCCTCGGCAACTGGATCTGGGCCTTCGACGCCGGCGCGCTGCTCGTCATCGGTTACCTGTCGGACAAGATCCGGGTGCGCAAGCCGTTCATGGTCGTCGGCGCCATCGGGGCGATCGTCATGACCGTCATCTTCGCGACCCGGGCCACCCACCCCGAGACCAGCTACACCTCGTTCGTGATCATCTTGAGCCTGTTGGCGGTCTTCCTCGGCGTCGCCTACGCGCCCTGGATGGCGAGCTTCACCGAGACGGTCGAGAAGCGGAACCCGGCGCTGACGGCCACCGGCCTCGCAGTGTGGGGTCTGGTGATCCGCATCGTCATCGCGGTGTCGGTCTTCATCGTCCCGCACATCGTCACGACGGTCTCGACGCTGGTCGAGAAGGGCCCGGTTGCTCAGGGTCTCGCTGCCAAGTACTCGGCCGAGCTCGCCACCGCGGCCAAGGTCGACCCCGCCACGCAGGCCGCGCTCACCAAGAACCCCGGCGACCAGTCCGCGGGCGTGAAGGCGCTCAGCGAGATCACCGGCATCAAGCAGTCCGACGTCGCCACCGTTGCCGTCCT
The DNA here is from genome assembly GCF_964252635.1 of uncultured Jatrophihabitans sp. GTDB lineage: Bacteria > Actinomycetota > Actinomycetes > Mycobacteriales > Jatrophihabitantaceae > Jatrophihabitans. The sequence continues at coordinate 180,963 of NZ_CAXUNP010000001.1, read as the reverse complement.
GTCGGCCACCCAGGGGCCGGCGCTGCAGGCGGCGCAGGCGCTGGACTCGAAGACTGCCGCGGCGCTGCTCGCCAACCCCAACGACACGGCGGCAGCGGCCACGGCGGTCGGTGAGATCACGACGAAGCTCAAGATCAGCCAGTCCGAGGCCGTCACACGGCTGCAGGCTCTCGGCAAGATCCCGACGGCTCAGCTGCTGCTCGTGTCCCAGGACGGTCCGAAGATCCAGGCCGCGACGGCGCAGTTGACCGCGCTCGGCAAGATCCCGGCGTCCGACACCAAGATCCTGAAGCAGGCGCAGAAGGCGGCGCACGACTCGCCGAAGCAGTGGCGCAACTACTACTGGATCGCGGTGGGCGGCGAGGTCGTGTTCATCCCGCTGATCTTCCTGCTCACTGGCGCGTGGAGCCCCAAGCGGGCCAAGCGCGAGGAGCAGGAGCACGAGGCGATGGTGCAGGCCGAGCTGGCCAAGCTGCGCGGGTAGCCATTCGGCCACGTTGTGCGAAGACTTCACCGCGCCGGCCGCGGTGAAGTCTTCGCACGTCATGCCGCGAGTCGTTGGATCATCGCGACCACGTAGCCCGGGCGTTGGGTGAGGTCGGCCCAGGTGAAGCGCAGCACGGTCCAGCCCAGGCTGACCAGCGCATTCTGTCGGCTGCGGTCGCGCCGGAACCGGTCGACATCGACGTGGTGGGCCATGCCGTCCACCTCGATGGCCAGGCGTTGCGCGGGGAACGCCACGTCGACGACGGCCACCAACTCCCCGTTGGACCACACCCGGTGGTTGGGTCGCCAACCGGTCACGCCTGCGCGTCGTAACAGCCGGTGCAGGATTCGCTCGGACTCGGCGGCCGCGCCGTCCCGGAGCTGCGCTGCGAGGCGCCGGAGCTGAGCATTGCCGGGTGTTCGTGGGCTGCCGTCCAGGCGACGACATAGCGCCTCGGGCCGTACCCACCCACGCTGGAGGGCCCGGTCCGCGAGCCTCTCGGCGTCGGTCGGGGGCAGGGTCGCCATGAGGTCGAGGACGGTGCAGCTCCGCGACGTCAGCGGTAGATCGTCGCGATTGCGTACGTCAGCAGGGTGCAACCGCCGGTGGTGCACGACGACACCCGTGGGGCTGACGACGCGGCGGTGCGCAGGGACCGCGACGTGCACGGCTGGACCCGCATCGGTCACGCCCCAGAGCTGTCCGGCAGTGCCGAGGCACAGCACTCCGCGCGTGGCCAGCACGGCGGTCCAGAGCTTGGCCTGGAAGGTCCACGGTGCACCGCCGACAAGGTAGACACCTCGCGCAACGCGCACCAGCGCGCCCGCACGCGCCATCCGGTCGACGCGGTCGTCCGACAGGCCGAGGTCGCGGAGCTGGCGGCGCTGCACGACACCGCTCTGCACCGCCGCCAGCGTCCGCCAGGTCACCGGCTCGATCGTGGTGCAGGCCGTGCACGGTCGTGCCGTTGTCCACAGCATCGGATCGAGTGGAGGTTTCTCCTCGCTCTGCGCGGCAAACTCTGCGCCGAATCCGGGGTGGTCCTGTGGTGACGGTCACTGAGACGTAGAGTTACAGCAAGATTGCGGCCAGGCTGCGGGGATGGATCCCAGCGCCGGGCCGACGGCAGAAGGTGGACGCACAGATGCTGGTGTGTGAACGGCACGGCGCGGGCGAACCGCTCGTCCTGGTGCACGGCGTGACGCACCGCCGGCAGGCCTGGTACCCGGTGCTCGACCGGCTCACCGACCACCGCGAGGTCATCCTCGTGGACCTGCCCGGCCACGGCCAGTCGCCCGACCTCGAGCTCGCGGGCCGCACCGTCGAGGAGACGCTGCGCGCCGAGTTCAAGGCCTTCCTCGCCGACCAGGGCCTCGACCGCCCGCACGTGGCCGGCAACTCCCTCGGTGGGCTCATCGCGCTGGGCGCCGGCGCCGAGGGCGACGCGCGCAGCGTCACCGCCTTGTCGCCCGCAGGTTTCTGGGAGAACGCCCGCCAGTTCGCCTACACCCGCCAGATCTTCGAACGCGCTCGCGCCATGACGGGTCGGCTGGGGACACGGGCCGAGTACGTCGCCCAGACTCGCGCCGGCCGCAAGCTCATGTACGGCATGCTCACCGCGCACCCGGCCCGGGTGTCACCGGACCAGGCGCGCGGCGACATCCGAGGGTTCATGCGGGCGCGGCCCGCGTTGTCGGTGCTGCTCGAAGCGGCTACCCCGTTCGAGCGTGATATCGCGCTCGACGTCCCGGTCACGATCGCGTGGGCGGCCCGTGACCTCGTGCTGCCGCCGTGGCAGGCGCAGGTGGCCCGTCGACGGTTGCCGTTCGCCGACCACCGCATGCTCGGGGGTGTCGGGCACGTCCCGATGACCGACAACCCGACGCTCGTCGCCGATGTCCTGCTCGCCGGGAGCGCCCCGTCAGCCGACATCGCGCCGCTGCTGCCGGCACGCAGGGGCCGGCCGACGGGTTCACGGCCGCTGACGCGGTCCGCAGCAGGGGCCGCGTCCGCCTAGACTCGGCGTGTGGCCGGGCAGACGCTGCTGTACATCGGCATCGTCCTGGTGCTGATCCTCATCGAGGGCGTCTTCGTCGCGGCCGAGATCGCGCTGGTGTCGCTGCGGGAGAGCCAGGTCCGCGCGCTCGGTGAGTCCGGCCGCGCCGGTGCGGCGGTCGCCAAGCTCGTCTCCGACCCGAACCGCTTCCTGGCCGCGGTGCAGATCGGCGTCACGTCGACCGCGCTGCTGTCCAGCGCGTTCGGGGCGGTCACGCTGTCCGACACCGCGGCCGATGCCCTTGACCGGCACGGGGTCAGCCACGGGCTGGCCAGCGTCATCGGGGTCGTCGGCGTCACGTTGATCATCTCGTTCGTGACGCTCGTGCTCGGCGAGCTGGCCCCCAAGCGGCTCGGGCTGCAACGGGCCGAGAAGGCGGCCGCGTTCTTCGCGCCGCCGCTGAGCCGGGTGGCCACCGCCCTGCGCCCGATCATCTGGCTGCTGTCACGCTCGACCAACGGCGTCGTCCGGCTGCTCGGCGGCGACCCGAACGCCGGGCGCGAACCGATCAGCGACGACGAGCTGCGCGGGCTGGTTGCGGCCCACGAGTCGTTGTCCAGCGACGAGCGCACGCTCATCGACGACGTCTTCGCCGCCGGCGGCCGCTCGATCGACGAGGTCATGGTGCCGCGCACCGAGGTCACGTTCCTGGACGGGTCGCTGACGGTCAGCAGGGCGGCGCGGGTGGCCGCCGACTCGCCGCACTCGCGCTACCCGGTCACCGGGCGCGGCCACGACGACGTCGTCGGGTTCGTGCACATCCGCGACCTGCTGCTGCCGTCGTTGCGTCACGACCCCGACCGCACCATCGCCAGCGTGGCCCGCGACGTGAAGAGCATGCCGGGCAGCAAGCGGGTGCTGGCGGCGCTGTCCGAGATGCGCGACGAGGGCCATCACATGGCGATCGTGGTCGACGAGTACGGCGGCACCGACGGCGTCGTCACCCTGGAGGACCTCATCGAGGAGGTCATCGGCGACATCCGCGACGAGTACGACGCCGACGAGATCGCGTCGTCCCGTCTCGCCGGGGGCGAGGTCGAGGTGGACGGCCGGCTGAACCTGGACGAGGTCAGCGAGGTGTCCGGCGTCTCGCTGCCGGACGGGCCCTACTCGACACTGGGCGGGTACGTGATGGCGTCGCTCGGCCGGCTGCCCCGCACCGGCGACACCGTCGAGTACGACGGCGCACGCCTGACGGTGGTGCGCATCGAGGGGCGCCGGGTGGCGCGCGTCCGCCTGACCCCGCCGCCCCAGCCGGACGGGGACGACACGGCGGCCGCCGGTGCCGCCCGGGCCAGCTGAAGCGGCTACGTCGAGAGTGGAAGAATCGGTTGTCGTGGCGTCCACAGCACCGACCTCCTCCTCCACCCGGGTGCTCTCGGGTATCCAGCCCACCTCGATGTCCCAGCACATCGGCAACTACCTCGGCGCCACCAAGCAGTGGGTCACGATGCAGCACGACCACGACGTGTTCTTCTTCCTGGCCGACCTGCACGCCATCACCGCCGACCCGCCGGAGCCCGCCGTGCTGCGGCAGCGCAGCCACCAGGCCGTCGCGCAGCTGCTCGCCGCCGGCGTCGACCCCGAGCACAGCGCGATCTTCCTGCAGAGCCACGTGCCCGGTCACACGCAGCTGTCCTGGGTGCTCGAGTGCCTCACCGCCTACGGCGAGGCGGGGCGGATGACGCAGTTCAAGGACAAGTCGGCGCGCGGAGAGCGGGTCAGCGTCGGGCTGCTCACCTACCCGATCCTGCAGGCCGCCGACATCCTCATCTACCAGGCCCACCAGGTGCCGGTGGGCGAGGACCAGCGCCAGCACATCGAGCTCACCCGCGACCTCGCGCAGCGCTTCAACACCCGCTACGGCGACACCTTCGTCGTCCCGGACGCGTTCATCCCCAAGGCGTCGGCCAAAATCCTGGACCTCCAGGACCCGACCGCGAAGATGAGCAAGTCGCTGCCCGACGCCGGCACGCTGAACCTCCTGGACGACCCCAAGGTCCTGACCAAGAAGATCAAACGGGCCGTCACCGACGACGGCACCGAGGTCCGCTTCGACCCGGTCGCCAAACCCGGCGTCTCGAACCTGCTCGTCATCCTCGCCGCCGTCACGGGCTCGACCCCCGACGCCGCTGCGGCCCAGTTCGACGGGCAGGGCTACGGCGCGCTGAAGATGGCGGTGGCCGACGCCGTCGTGGCCTTCGCCGAGCCGTTCGCCGCCCGGGTCCACGAGGCCATGTCCGACCCCGGGGAGCTCGACCTGATCCTGGCCCGCGGCGCCGAACGCGCCCGGCCGATCGCCGAGGCCACCGTCAACGACGTCTACGACCGGGTCGGGTTCGTGCCGCCGCTGGCCCGGCCCCGCTGATGGGCGCTCGCTGATGGGTGCGACGACGACGCTCGGGGTCGCGGTGGCGATCCCGCAACCCCATGCCTCGGTGCTCACGACGTGGCGCCGGCGGGTCGGCGACCCGGCGGCCGACCTCGTCTTCCCGCACGTGACGTTGCTGCCCCCGACGCCGGTGCCGGTCAGCGCGATGGACGACGTCGAGGCCCACCTGGCCAAGGCCGCGACCACCGTCGAGCCGTTCATGATGCACCTGGCGGGCACCGGAACGTTCCGGCCGACATCCCCCGTCGTGTTCATCCAGGTCGCGATGGGCGTGTCGCAGTGCGAGATCCTCGAGGGCGCGGTCCGCAGCGGGCCCTTGGACCGCCCGCTCGACTTCCCGTACCACCCGCACGTCACGGTGGCCCAGCAGATCGACGAGGCCGCGCTCGACGAGGCCTACGAGGAGCTCTCCGGCTTCGTCGCCCGGTTCCCCGTCGAGCGTTTCGTGGTCTTCACCCGCGGCGCGGACGGCAGCTGGGCTTGGGGTCGCGAGTTTCCGCTCGGTGGAGAAACGCCCACCCGGGGGTAGAACGGGCGCATGACCGATGTCGTCGATCGACCCAGGGACGAGGCCCCGGCCAGGCCCGTGGACGCCCAGGACAAGGGCGCCGAGGCCCAGGAGCGGGCCGCCAGGGAGAAGGCCGCCAAGGAGAAGGCCGTCGAGGCCAAGGACAAGGCCGTCGGACGGTGGGCGACGATCCAGCGCCAGCACCCCGGGGTCAAGCACGTGGTCGACGCCTATGCCCTGCTGACGCGCAACAACGGCAACCAGTACGCGGCGGCGATCACCTACTTCAGCTTCCTGGCCCTGTTCCCGCTGCTGCTCCTCGCGGTCAGCGTCGTCGGCTTCGTGCTCTACAACGACCCCGGCCTGCAACGCAGCCTGTTCTCCCACATCACCGACGCCATCCCCGGCTCGTTCGGGCAGACCATCAAGACGTCGGTGCAGCACTCGATCGACCACCGCACCAGCGTCGGCATCGTCGGCGTCGCCGGGCTCCTACTCACCGGGCTCGGCTGGATCGGCAACCTGCGTCAGGCGCTGGACGCGGTATGGGGGCGCAAGCCGCCGAAGAAGAACTTCGTCATGAGCCGGCTGAGCAACTTGGCCGTCCTCACCGGGCTCGGCCTCGGCATCGTGGTGTCGCTCGGCCTGACGGTCGTCGGCACGTCGCTGACGCAGCAGATCATCTCGACGGTCGGCCTCGACTCGCTGCCCGGCTCCACCGTGCTGCTGAAGGTCGTCGGGATCGCGGTGGCGGCGCTGGCCGACATCGTCATCTTCTGGTGGCTGCTCATCAAGGTCCCGCAGGCGGTGGTCGAGCGGAAGGTCGCGTTCCGGGGCTGCCTGATGGCGTCGGTCGGTTTCGAGATCCTGAAGATCGTCGGCACGTACACGATCGCCCACGCGTCGAAGAGCGAGACCGCGGGCCCCTTCGCCAGCGTCCTGGCCATCCTCGTCTGGGTGCAGCTCGTGGCGCGGTTCCAGCTGTTCTGCTGCGCGTGGATCGCGACGGTCACGGCCGAGGGCCGCACCGTCAACTCGATCCCGATCATCGAGCCCGAGGCCATGGTCGACCGCCGGCCGTCCGAGGCGACGGGCGTCACGCCGGCGGGCGTCGGCGCGACCCTCGTCGGTGCGGGGATCGTCGCCGGTGCCGTCGGTTTCTGGGCGGCCACCAAGCCCAAACAGCGCTGATCAGCGCGGGCCCGGACCCCGCCGGCGCCGCGGTGGCCCTCGCAGGCCGCGCAGGCGACGGGTCGAGTAGAGGAACGCACCGAACAGCAGGACCGCGACGAGCACCTTGACGCCGTCACCGCCGGAGCCCTTGCCCGTTGCCGCCGACGGCGAGGGTGCGGGCGACGACGGGGTGCCGCTGCGCGTCGCGGTGCCCGAGGTCGCTGCGGCCGGCCGCACCTGCGGCGGTGACTCGAGGCGGCCGACGGGCGCGGTCCCGTGCGGCAGCGCCGCGGCCCAGCGCACGAGGCGCGCGGCCTGCACGTACTGATCCTGGGGGTAGCGCTGGGCCCGCATGAGCACCACCCCGTAGCGTTGGCCCCGGTCGGTGATCACGCCGGCGAAGGTGTGCTGCGCAGCGTCGGTGTAGCCCGTCTTGGCGGCGACCGCGCCGGGGATCTCGTCGAGGAAGTCGAGGTTCTGGTTGACGAGGCGCACCGCGCCGACCCGCTTCTGCTTCGGCAGCACCAGCGAGCGCGTCCGGTCGTAGGCGACGAACCGCGGCTGCGCCGACGCCGCGCGCAGGAACAGCATCATGTCGTAGGCGCTGGTGAGCTGCTGCCAGCCGTCGAGCCCGGAGGGCGTCTGCACGAGGGTGTCGTAGGCGCCGAGCGTGCGCGCCTCGGTGTTCATGAGGCCGACGGTGTGCGCGCGGCCGCCGGCGGCCTGGGCGAGAGCTTCGGCGGCGTCGTTGCCCGACACGAGCAGCAGACCCTCGAAGATCTGGTCGACGGTGTAGCTGCCGCCGGCGACGAGCCCGGCGTGGGACCCCTCGGTGTCTGCCGCGCTGCGGCTGACCGTCACGCGGCGCGTCCCGGGCAGCAACGGCAGCAGGGTGACGGCGGTGAGGATCTTCTGGATGCTGGCCGGCTGGTAGCGGCCGTGCGGGTCGCGGGCGGCGACGACGGCGCCGGTGTCGAGATCGGCCACCACCCAGGCCCGCGCGGTGATGTCCCGAGGCAGTGTCGGCGACCCCGCCGGGAGCACCGTGCCCCGAGTCAGCAGTGCCGTCCCGCCGACGGCCTGCCCCTGGGGCCCGAGACCGCCACGCGGTGGGTGCGGGTCGGGTGCTTCCGGGGAGTTGCCGTGGTCGGTGGGTCGCGGCGCCGCGGGCGGGACGGAGTGGGCGGCAGGCGACGAGCTGGGCGTCGGAGCGGGGGATGCCACCGCCACGCCCGGCGACAGCATCGCGATTATCGCCAGTACTGCCCCCGTCGTCCGTCGCCCCCGCACGGCACGAGGGTAGGCACGCCCCGTCGCGGTCGTGGGAGGACCCTGCGACGGCGCGGCGGGGACTACTCGACCGAGACGATGGTCGCGAGCATGGAGCGCCCGCGCCGCGGCTCGTAGGTGACCGTGTCGCCGACTGCAGCGCCGACGACGACGCGGCCGAGCGGGCTGGTGGGCGTGAGCACCTCGGTACCGTCCGTGGCCTCGTCGACGCTGCCGATGAGGAAGGTCTCGCGGCCGTCGCCGAGGTCAAGGACCACGACATCGCCGATGGTCACCTCGCCGTCGTGGCGCTGCCGCAGCGGCAGCTCGGCCAGTTCGAGTTCGAGGGCGTGGATGCGCTGCTCGAGCAGCGCGAAGCGCACGTTCGCGTCGACGTTGGTCGCGCGGTCTGCAGCGTCGCCGGACGCCCCGCCGACGAGTTCGAGTTGGGCCTGGTCGCGCTCGGCGCGCAGCGCGGTGAGGCGGGTGGAGAGCAGCTCGGCGCGGGCCGAGGTCGTCAGGGCTGTCATCTCAGATCCTTCGTGGTCGTGCACGGTGGTACGTGCCGGTGACAACTCGCGTACCGACCCCGCTATGCCCGGCGCGGGTGGTGCGGGACGTGATCTGCGCTACGCCGGCTGCTGTCGGTGTCCGGACCACGCTGCCGTCCCCGCTCGTGAGCAGCCTGAGCGCGTCCCAGGTAGGGACTGAGAGCTAGGCGCGAGCGCGCGCCGGGCGCGGGACGAAGAACGCGACCCGCTTCTGGTAATCGCGGTAGCCGGGGCGCTCCTGCATCCGCTTCTCGGTCCGCTTCGCGCCGGTGGCGAACACGAGCAGGTAACTCATGGCGACGGGGGAGGCCACCGTCCAACCGGCGGGCGACGAGGCGGCGGCGGCGACCCAGGCGCCGTCCCACACCAGGGAGTCGCCGAAGTAGTTCGGGTGCCGCGACCAGCCCCACAGGCCGGTGTCGAGGACGTCGGGTTTCTCGTCCTTCGGAAGCTGGGAGTAGGTCGCCTTCTGGTGATCAGCGAGCGCCTCCATCACCGCGCCGCCGACCATGACAGCGATGCCGACCGGGAACAGCCACCGACGCGACGAGCGCGGCAGCCGACTGGCGGCGGCGAGCTGCACGGGCACCGACACGAGCAGCTGCGACACGGCCTGGGTGACGAACACCTTGCCCACCACCGCCGGTGTGGAGTCACCGTCCAGGAACTCGGTGTAGCGCGGGTCCTCCTCGTCGGTGCCGCGCAGCCGGGTGAGCATCTGACGTTCGAGCCGGGCCGCCCAGGCCGTCGTCACCGCGGCCAGCGACCAGCGCCGCCACGGGTCGCCGTGACCGACCGCGGCGCTGGTCACGGCGATGGCGGCCAGCCCAGGGCCCCAGACCCCGTCGGCGAAGTCGCGGCGGCCCTTGCGCAGCGCGAGGACGGCGGTGGCCGCCTGCGCGGCCGCAGTGACCGCCGCGCTCGCCAGGACCACCGTGCGGAGATTGCCTGCATCAACACCCATGGCGCTGCTTGTACCCACCCCGGTACGGCACGATGACGCCTATGACGACTCTCGGCGTGATCTTCTCGCCCGACCACCCTCCGGAGCGCCTGCACGACGTCGCGCTCGCCGCCGACGACGCGGGTCTCGAACAGCTGTGGGTCTGGGAGGACTGCTTCCGGGAGAGTGGCGTCGCTGCCGCCGCGGCCGTGCTCGGGTGGACGCAGCGCCTCGCCGTCGGGATCGGCCTCATGCCCGTGCCGCTGCGCAACGTGGCGGTCACTGCCATGGAGATCGCCACGGTCGAGCGGCTGTTCCCGGGACGCTTCGTGCCGGGCATCGGGCACGGCGTGCTCGACTGGATGGGTCAGGTCGGCTCGCGGGCCGAGTCGCCGATGACGCTGCTGCGCGAGTACACCGACGCGCTGCACCGGCTGCTGGGCGGCGAGACGGTCACGACCTCGGGCCGTTACGTGCATCTCGACGCCGTGGCGCTGGACTGGCCGCCGTCCGCGCCGCCGCCGCTGCTCGTCGGGGCCGTGAAGCCCAGGACGTTGGAACTGGCGACCACCTACGGCGACGGCGTCATCCTCACCGGCGACACCACCGTCGAGGCCTTGCGAGCGGCGCAGGAGCCGTTGGCCGCGGGTCGTGCGGCGAGCGGGCGGGACGCGGCCGAGGTAGTGGTGTTCGTGACCGTGCAGGGCCGTCAGCCCGTGGCCGACATCGTCGCGAAGGTCGACGAATACGTCGCTGCGGGTGCCACCACGGTCGCCCTGCACGCCGTCGGCGACGACCAGTACCCGCACGAGGATTTCGTCCGGCTGGTCGCCGGCGACGTCCGCGGGGCCGTCGACTGACGGCCGTTCGATCGGTCCGCGAGGTCAGCGGCGGAAGCGCGAGACCACCGAGGTGCGTGGGTCGACCATGCGGTGCAACGCCCAGCCGGTGACTGCCCCGTAGGCGAGGTGCGGGACGAGGTCACGCAGCAGGTTGGCGGGGGAGGCCCAGTCCGAGCGGGCCGCACCCGTGGCCACGGCGGCGCCCTCACCGACAGCCATGGCCACGAGACCGGTCGCGATCGCGGCCACTGCCTTGGGCGGGGTCGCGTTCGACCCACGGACCAGACCGGCGACAGCACCCACGCCGAGCCCGATCCCGAGGCCACCGAGGGGGCCGAGGGCTTCCGCGCGCTTGTTCTCGGTGGCTGAGCCCACTGAGCCCGCTGCGTCGGTGGTGTGTTGCGCGGTCTTGGAGACCGACGAACCGGCTGCCGACGTGGTCGCGCTGTCACCGCGCACGGCCTGGTCCAGGTAGCTGACCGCGTTCATCGCCGTCGCGCCGGCTGCGCCTGCGAGCAAGCCCGCCGAAATTCCTGCCCATCGATCTGCCATTGCCCTGCACCCCTTGTGGTTCGCGCTGTCGTCGTCCGCGACGGACGCCGTTGGTGTGCAGGTACCCACCCGCCCGCAGCACTAGCGTTACCCGGACGGGTGCTCGGACCACCGCTCGGACCGCTGCTCCCATTCCGGGCCGTGGACCACGTGGTGTTCGTCGGGGTCGAGGCGTACCACCGACGCCGCGGCGAGCTCGCCGAGCACGGCCCGGGCCTCGCCGGTCAGCGCCGCCCACCCCGTGCCGCCAACCACCCGGGCGAGGTCCTCGCTCGAGAGCGCGCCGTCAGGGCCGCGGTGGCCCAGCAGCGCCCGGGCCGTGGCGGCGAGTCGCTGATGCCGTCCGTCCGGGGTGGCCTCGTCCCACCACGGTTCGCCGCGTTCCCCGAGCGCCACCTTGGCGTCCTGCACCCGAGGGCGGGCGGTCGCCGGGTCGGTCCGCACCGCCCGGCGGGCCGACATCAGCTCGTCGACGAGCTCCTGGCGCAGCGCGTCCGGGATCGACGGGTCGGTGGCGCGCCAGCGCCGACCGTTGACGACGATGTACCGGCCGTCGTCGGTGCGCTCCATGCGGGATGTCTTCCCCCTCGCCGGCGTCAGGACGCAGTTGCCTCGGTGAGCTGGTCGCGGACCGTGCGCGGCTCACGTCCGAGCAGGGCGGTGAGCAGTGGATCGGTGCCGGCGAACAGCCCGTCCGCGGCCGCTTGGTACATGCCGAGCAGGAACCGGGCCATGCGCTCGTCCTGTCCGGCCGCGACCTGCGCGGCGATCCAGTCGTCCTCGGCCAGCACCTCGAAGCCGACGGGATGACCGGTCACCTCGCCGGCGATGGCGGCGACCTCGCCGAACGTGGGTGCTGCGGAGGCCGTAAGGGTGACGGGCCCGTCGTAGGCGCCGTTCGAGACGAGCACGGCGGCGGCGGCCTCGGCCGCGTCGTCGCGGGCCGTCCAGGACACCGGCCCGTCGGCCGGGACGCGGACCACGCCCGTCTCACGCCACGGCCCGAGCAACCAGGTGAGGCTGTGGGCGTAGAAACCGTTGCGCAGCGACGTCCACGGCGTGCCTGACGCGGAGAGCAGGTCCTCGGTGGCGGCGTGCACCACCGCCGGGACGAACGGGCTCGCGGGAGCTGCTCCCTGGTGGCTGGTGTAGAGGATGCGCCCGACGCCGACGGCGACAGCAGCGTCGATCGCGGCCCGGTGCAGCGCCACCGTGTCGGCGCCCGGCTGATTGGACGAGACGAGCAGCAGTTGATCGGCGCCTTCGAACGCGGCGGGCAGCGAGTCGGGGTCGGCGTAGTCGCCCTGCCGCACAGCGACGCCACGATCGGCGAAGCGACGGGCCTTGGCGACATCGCGTACGGCGACCGTCACGTCCCGGGCCGGAACGGTCCGCAGCAAATGCTCGACGGTGGCGCCGTTCAGGGCGCCGGTGGCGCCGGTGACGGTGATCAAGAGAACTCCTGGTGTCCATGGTCGATGAGCTGATCCAGCGTCTTAGCAACGATAACACTGATGCGTTAGCATCGATAACATGACCGATGTGGGTGCTCGCGACGTACGCGCCGTTCTGGTCGACGTGGCCGGCCAAGTGCTGCGGGAGCACGGTGCAGCCGGCCTGACGACGCGGCGGGTGGCCGAACGTGCCGGGGTGCAGGCGCCCACCATCTATCGAGTCTTCGGTGACAAGGACGGGCTGCTCGACGCGGTGGCGGAGCAGGCCATGGCCACGTTCGTCGCCGAGAAGGCGACCACGGCGGTTCAGGCTGCCGACGGCGACGTCGACCCGGTAGCGGACCTGTGGGTTGGCTGGCGCACCTATCTGGATTTCGGCCTGGTCAATCCCGCGCTCTTCGCCCTGCTCAGCGACCCGGACCGCGCCCGCCGGTCATCGGCCGTTCGGTCGGGTCAGGCGGTCCTTGCGGCCCGGGTACACCGGGTTGCCCTGGCGGGCAGGTTGCAGGTCGGTGAGAGCGAGGCGGTCGAGCTGATCCACGCCGCGGGTACCGGTGCGGTGCTTGCCCTGCTGGCGGGGCCGGCCGGCGACCGTGATCCCCGTCGGTTCGACGCACTGTTCGGGGTGGTTCTCGCTCGCATCGTTGCGGACGTCGACCCGCCCGACGCAAGGGAGGTTTTGGCACCCGTCGTCGCCGTGCGGGCGCTTGCCCCGCAGCTGGACACGCTCACCGAGACCGAGCGCGGCCTACTCGTCGAATGGCTGAATCGCGTCGTCGACGCGAGCTGACCGCGGCGCCCGCTCGTCATCGTGCAGTCGCGGCCAGCGGATCTTCAGCGCCGCGATCCGGAGGTGACAAGCGGGTCGCCGGTCAGGGCTCGAGCAGCTCGAGATCGGAGAGCAGGCTCGGGTGCGTCGGGTTCCACCCCAGGGTCGTGCGGGTGTACTCGCTCGACGCCGGCTGGTCGGCGGCGAAGATCGGCCCGAACGGCCCGAAGGTGTCCTCCGGCACCTGCTCGACGGGCAGACCTAGGCGCCGGCCGATGACGGCGGCGATGTCACGGACCGGGTCGCCCTCGTCGGCGACCGCGTGCCACGAGGTGCCGGCGGGAGCTGATTCCAGGGCCAGGCGGAACAGCACCGCCGCGTCGCGGGCGTGGACGGCGGGCCAGCGCTGCGTCCCGTCGCCGGGGTGGCCGGCCACCCCGGTCCGTCGTGCCGCGTCGGTGAGCAGGCCGGCGAACCCGCCCTTGCCCTCGTCGTGGACGGTGCGGGGCAGGCGGACGGCCGAGGAGCGCACGCCGCGGTCGGCGAGGGCGAGCAGGGCCGTGACCGTCCGCGCCCGTCCGGCCACCGGGCCCTCGGTCGGGAGGGGATCGGCCTCGGTGCTGAGCCGGCCGGCGATCCACGGGGTGCCCGAGACGGCGACGAGCGGCCGGTCGCTGCCGACGAGGGCCTGGCCGAGCGCGGTCAGGGCGGCGTTCTCCTCGGCGATCCCGGCCTCGAGCGCGGTGGGGTCGGCGTGGTCGAAGGCCAGGCTAATGACGCCGTCGGACCGTGCGGCGCCGTCCTGCAGGACGTCCAGGTCGGTGATGCTGCCACGCACCGTTTCGGCGCCGGCCTGCTCGAGGCGCCGGGCCGAGGCGTCGGAGCGAGCCAGGCCGAGGACGGTGTGGTCGTGGGCGAGCAGTTCGGCGACCACGGCCGTGCCGATGGTGCCCGTGCCGCCGGTGACGAAGACCTGCATGGTGTTCTCCTGTCAGTGATGAGACTGTTGTCCCGTCACGGTAACAGGCGATGCGACATGTGTCCCATCGCCTAGGATGAGCGACATGGCGCGATGGGAACCGGGAGCACGCGAGCGACTCGTCGTCGCCGCGGTCGACCTGTTCACCGAGCAGGGCTACGACGAGACGACGGTCGCGCAGATCGCCGAACGCGCCGGCGTCACCCGCAGCACGTTCTTCCGGCACTTCGCCGACAAGCGCGAGGTGCTGGTGGCCGGCCAGGAGACGCTGAGCCGGCTGCTGGCCGAGGGCATCGCCGAGGCGCCCGCGGGCGCCGGCCCGCTCGACGCCGTCGCGGCCGGCCTCACCCGCGCGTCGACGGAGATGGGTCCGGCGAACCGCGACCTCGGGCCGCGCCTCAAGGCGGCCGTGGCCGCGAGCGCCGAACTGCAGGAACGCGACGCGTTGAAGAGCGTCAGCATGGCCGCGGCCATGACCACGGCGCTCGTCACCCGTGGGGTGCCCGACCCGACCGCGCACCTGGCCGCGGAGCTGGGCGTGCTGGCCTTCAAGCGCGGGTATGCGGCGTGGTCCGAGGGTGGGGCTGCTGCCGGTGACGACCTGGGCCGGCACGCGCTCGCCGCGCTGGACGAACTGCGGGCCGCGAGCGCGTCCTTGGGCTGACGGCCGTCAGTTCTGAACGGCCGGCCGGATGGTCAGGTCGCCGATCTCGACGTCGGCGGGCTGCTCGATCGCGAAGGCGATGGCCCTGGCCACCGCCTCCGGGGCAATACCGATCTCGGCCATGCGCTGCTGCATCTGTTCGCGGACGTCGGGGTTCTCGACGGCGTCGACGAGCTCGGTACGGACGAATCCCGGCGAGATCGACGTGGTGCGCAGCGAGCCGTCGGTCGACTCCTGACGCAGGGCCTCGAGCAGGGTCCGCACGGCGTTCTTGGTGCCGGCGTACACGGCCTGGCCCGGGGTGATCTTCAGTCCTGAGGTCGACACCGTCGTGACGAAGTGACCGCGGCCCTGCCGTCGGAAGACGGGGAGCGCGGCCGCGATGCCGTACAGCACGCCGCGCACGTTGACATCGATCATCGCGTCCCAGCCGGCCACGTCGAGCTCGCTCACCAACCCGGTACGGGCGATTCCGGCGTTGCTCACCAGGACGTCGAGGCGGTCGAAGCGCTCGACCGCGGTGGCCACCAGTCGCTCGAGGTCGGCGCGTTGCGTCACGTCGACCGCGACCACCTCGGCCCGGCCGCCGTCGTGGCGGATGCGTTCGGCCACCGCGTCGAGCCGCTGGGTGCGTCGTGCGCCCAACACCACCGCGGCACCCCGGCCGGCGAGTTCCCGCGCGGTCGCCTCCCCGATACCGCTGCTCGACCCCGTGATCGCCACGACCTTGCCCTCAACGCCCTGAACGCCGGTCATCGGGTGCTCCTCGTCTACGCTGTTCGGACAGCTGTCCGTTTACCTCATCCAGGTTAGCGGACAATTGTCCGCTTAGCGGGACGCAGAGGAGCCCCGGTGCCTGCTCGGGTACGTCGTCGGGCCGACGCGGAGGTCAACCGCGCTCGCATCGTCGACGCCGCCCGCGCTGCACTGGCCGGGTCGAACGGCGCCGTCGACGAGCTGCGGCTGCAGGCCGTGGCCGGCGCGGCCGGCGTGGGGCAGGGGACGCTGTACCGGCACTTCCCGACCCGCGAGCACCTGCTGGCCGAGGTGTACCGGCACGAGATGGACGAGCTGGTCGCGGACGTGCCTGCCCTGCTCGCCGACTACGCCCCGCTCGAGGCGCTTCGCCGGTGGTTCGACCGGCTCGCGGAGTACGCGCGGGTGAAGCGGGGGGTCATGGCGGCCATCGAGGCCTCGGCGTGGCTGGACCTCTACGCCGACCAGCACGTACGTCTCGACGACGCGCTCGGCGAGCTGCTGGACCAGGGGCGCCGTGCGGGCGAGCTACGTGCCGACGTCGACGCGACCGACGTCATCCTGCTGCTCGGTGCGCTGTCGCGGATCCCGGCGTCGGAGTGGGACGCACGGGTCGGCACGGTGCTGGCCGTCATGGTCGAGGGGCTGCGGGCGCCGCGCCCCAGGTAGCCACGCAACCCGGCCTTGCCGCGTGGTCCTAACGTCGAGGGCATGGACACGACGCTGACGTTGAACAACGGTGTGCAGATGCCGGCCCTCGGGCTGGGGGTCTTCCAGAGCCCGCCGGACGAGACGGCCGCCGCGGTACGCCGTGCGCTGGAGGTCGGGTACCGGTTGATCGACACCGCGGCGATCTACGGCAACGAGCGCCAGGTCGGCGAAGGGCTGCGGGCCTCCGGCGTCGACCGCGACGAGGTGTTCCTCGAGACCAAGGTGTGGGTCAGCGACTACGGCACCGAGCAGACGCTGCACGCCTGGGAGAAGGCGGTACGCAAGCTCGGGGTCGACCACCTGGACCTGCTCATCCTGCACACGCCGGCGCCGACCCGCTTCGAGCGCACCGTCGAGGCGTACCGGTCGCTGCAGACCTTGCTCGAGCAGGGCAAGGTGCGGGCCATCGGGGTCAGCAACTTCATGCCCCACCACCTGGCCGACCTGATGGCCCAGACCGACGTGCCGCCGGCCCTCAACCAGGTCGAGCTGCACCCGTTCTTCACCCAGCCGGCGGTGCAGCAGGCCGATGCGCAGCACGACATCCTCGACCAGGCCTGGTCACCGATCGGCGGCATCACCTTCTACCCCGGCTACGACAACGACCTGACCAATGCACTCGAGGACCACACGGTGGTCGGCATCGGGCGCAAGCACGGGAAGTCCGCGGCGCAGGTCATGCTGCGCTGGCACCTGCAGCGTGGTCGGTCGGCCATTCCCAAGTCGGTGAACCCCGGCCGCATCGCCGAGAACTTCGACGTCTTCGACTTCGAGCTCACCGACGCGGAGCTGGACGCGCTGGACGCGCTGGACACCGGCCGTCGCGGCGGCCCGGACCCGGACGGCGACCGCGCCGAGCTGTTCGACCGTCCGATCCCGGAAGCGTGAGTCCGGCCGCGTCCCGCACAGGTACGGCGCGGATACTCGAGCCGTGGTCGTCTCCAAACGCGTCGCATGGTTCCTCGTCGCCTTCGGCGTGTGGAGCTGGATCGTCTGGCCCACCTTCTTGAAGAACATCTGGGCTGACAAACGGTCGTGGAACGACGGCATGACCGCGTTCTTCGGCGTCCACCTCGTGCTCACCGTCGTTTCGCTGACGCTCGGCACGATCATCGGTGTGCTGGGTGTCCGGGCCCTGCGCAGCCATGATCAACACGCGTCCTGCAGCCCACCAGACCTGCTGACCGCGAAATGACCAGCCGGTGTCAGGCCTGCCGCTGTCGGTAGGCGCGGGTCTTGTGCCGGTTGCCGCACGCCCCCATCGAGCACCAGCGCCCGGCGCCGTTGCGCGAGGCGTCGTGGAAGGCCCAGCGACAGTCCGGCGAGGCACAGAGCTTCATCCTGCGCCACCCGCCGTCCGCGACGCTCACAGCCACCGTCTCGACGATCGTGTCCAGGCCACGCACGCCGGTGGACGCCGCGACCTGTAGGCGGCCGGAGTCGTCAGGGGTGAGCCGGAGCGGGAAGCGCGCCAGGGCGCGCGCCGTCGCGTCGGTCGAATCCGTGCCGAGCGCAGCCCGTAGCGCCGAGCGCAGTGAACGCGCTGCCTCGAGCTCGCGGTCGCCCACCTCGTCCGAGAACCCGTGGGCGGCCAACCAGGTGGCCAACGTGGCGGGTGAGGTCAGGGCGTCACCGGGCACATGGGCCTTGCCCTGCACGGCGAAGGTGCGCTCGTCGATCGTGTTGAGGAAGTCCTCGGTCAGGGCCAGATCCACGACACCACTATAACCGAATACCGGTGTTGACAACAGTGCGACACCGCTATTACGTTTTGCTGGTGTCGTACACCACGGAACCCACGCCCACCCGTCCACTGCTCGACGTCCCCGAGGCCGACGTCGACGACCTCCGCGCCCGGCTCGGCAACACGAGATGGGCCCGACCGTGGCCCCTCGAGGCCTGGCAGGCCGGCACCGATCCGGACCTGCTGCAGCGCCTCGTCGCCCACTGGGCCGACGGCTACGACTGGCGCGCACGCGAGGCCGAGATCAACGCTCTGCCGTCGCACTTCACGACCCTGGACGGCGTCGACCTGCACTACCTGCGCTTCGACGCCGAACGAACCGACGCGCGTCCGATCGTCCTCACCAACGGCTGGCCGAGCACCTTCTACGAGCTCGTCGGCCTCGCCCGACGGCTTGCGCACCCGTCGGAGTTCGGCGGTTCCGCGGACGACGCCTGCACCGTGGTCGTCCCGTCGCTGCCCGGCTTCACCCTCTCCCAGCAGCGGCCGTCGATCGACCGGACGCCGCCGGTGCACGAGCTGTGGCACCGGCTGATGCACGACGAGCTCGGCTTCGAACGGTACGGCGCACACGGCGGCGACCTGGGAGTCGGCATCACCAGTCGCCTCGCCCAGGCGCACCCGGAGGCTGTCGTCGGCATCCACCTGATGGACGTCGAGCGCCCGCTGCGCTCGGACGTTGCCGACCTGACCGACGAGGAGCGCGCGTTCCTCGACGCGGGTACCCGGTGGTCGAACGAGCAGGGTGCGTACGCCCATCAACAGCGCACCAAACCGCTCACCCTCGCCCAGGGACTGAGCGACTCACCGGCCGGGCTGCTCGCCTGGATCGTGGAGAAGTACCGCGACTGGAGTGACTGCAACGGCGATGTGTCGAGCCGCTTCAGCCACGACTTCCTGCTGACGCAGGCGTCGCTGTACTGGTTCACGGACACCATCTCGACGTCGTTCCGCCAGTACTACGAGGGTGGGCACGGCTTGCTCGGGCCCATCGAGCGCGTCGACGTGCCGACCGGCCTGGCCCTGTTCCCGGCCGACCTCGGCGGCCGCGTCCCGCGCAGCTGGGCCGAGCGCACCTACAACGTGACCCGGTACACGACGATGCCCCGCGGCGGCCACTTCGCACCCCACGAGGAGCCCGCCCTGCTCGCCGGCGACATCACCGCGTTCTTCGACGGACTCGGGTGATCGGCCGCGTTCACGGTCGGGCGGTGCCGGCGAGGATGAGGTCGACGCCGGCGAGGAACTGCTCACGGTCGTCATGGCCGGGCAGCTGCGCCGCGATGCGGCGCACGAAGGGGAACTCGGCCTCGTCGAGCTCGGTCCACCGGCGGGCAGCCGTGGCGAGTGCCGTGTCGCGGTCCACGTCCGGTGATGCGCTGCGTGCGTTCGCGGCGTTCTGGGCGGCGGCCCCGCAGACGTAGCTCGCCAGGGCCGTCGCCACGTTGAAATGCTGCGCCGCCGGCGCCCCGAGATCGGTGAGCCTGCTGCCCATCGCCTCGACGATGCGCATGCTCGCCAGCTGCCACGGCTCGCGTGCGAGGTGCGAGCCGATCCACGGGTGTGCGTCGATGGCGTCGAAGAGGCCGAGCGCAACCGTCCGGATCTGGTCGTGCGGCGAGGCGTCCGCCGGGGCGGCAGCGGTGACCCCGGCGACGATCGCATCCGTGGCTGCGGCGAGCAGCTCGTCCTTGTTCGCCACGTGCCAGTAGATCGCGCCGGGGCCGGTGGCCAGCGCCGCGGCGAGCGAGCGGAAGGTCAGGGCGCTCTCGCCGTCGGCGTCGAGGATGGCGACGGCGGTCGCGATGATCCGCTCCCGCGAGAGCGCATCCGATCGACGTGACGGACGTCCGACGGCTGCGCTCACGCCACCCATCTTGACACATCCTGGAACGATGTTCCAAGATGGTCTGGAACATCGTTCCAGAGACGAATGATGAGGAGGAGCACGCCATGGCTGTCACCGCCACCGCGCCCGCATCGGAGCGCACCTACCCGTCGCTGCGTGCGGCGTGGATCCCGCTGTTCGCGCTCTGCCTGGCGTTCTTCGTCGAGATGGTCGACAACACCCTGCTGGGCATCGCGCTGCCGACCATCGGCCGCGACCTGGGCGGCAACACGACGGCCCTGCAGTGGGTGACCGGCGCGTACTCGCTGACCTTCGGTGGCCTGCTGCTGTCGGCCGGGTCGGCCGCCGACCGGTTCGGTCGCCGTCGCGTGCTGCAGGTCGGGCTCGCACTGTTCGGGCTGCTCAGCCTGCTCGTGATCTGGGTCGACTCGATCGGCCAGCTGATCGCGCTGCGCGCCGCGCTCGGCATTGCGGCGGCGATGATGGCGCCGATCACCAACTCGTTGGTGTTCCGGCTCTTCGACAACAAGGCGCTGCGCATGCGGGCCGTCACGGTCATGATCGTCGTCGGGATGAGCGGTTTCATCCTCGGCCCGCTCGTCGGGGGCACCGCCCTGGCCCATGTGCGGTGGGAGTGGCTGCTGCTGGTCAACGCGCCGATCGCGCTGATCGCGTTCGTCGGGGTTCGCCTCGGGGTGGCTGCCGACGACCCCGCGGGCCTCACGAAGGACAAGCCCGACCTGCCCGGGGCGCTGGCCAGCATCGTGCTGATCGGCCTGGCCTGCTACACCGCCACCAGCGGGGCCGGCCACGGATGGGACGCCCCGGCGACCATCGCGTCGGGGATCGGTGCAGTCGCAGCGCTGGTCGTGTTCATCTGGCACGAACGGCGCACCCCGGAGCCGATGCTCGACCTGACCGTCTTCCGCCAAGGCACCGTCCGCGGGGCGAGCCTCGCCCAGGCCGGCACGTCGATCGCGATGACGGGTGTGATGTTCTCGCTGATCATCCATTTCCAGTACGCCTACGGATGGAGCCCCGTCCGGGCCGGGTTGGCGAACCTGCCGCTGATCCTGACGATGATCATCGCCACGCCGATCTCCGAAGGTCTCGGCAAGCGCTTCGGGCACCGCATCGCCTGTGTCGTCGGCGCCGCGCTGTTGGCCGGGTCGCTCGTCGGGCTGGCCTGGGCCGTCTCGCACGGTTACGCCGCCATCGCGGTGTTCCTGGTGACCTTCACCATCGGGCTGCGCACCGTCATGACGATCTGCGCGGTCGCGCTCGTGGACGCCATGCCGCACAACCGCACCTCGCTCGGAGCGGCCCTCAACGACGCCGCCCAGGAGGTCGGGACCAGCGTCGGCACCGCGGTCGTCGGCACGCTGATCGCCACCCTGGTCGTGCGAGTACTGCCGAACGGGGTGTGGAGCGATCACCTGGTCGCGTCGTTCTTCCACGGGGAGCGCGTCATCTTCGTCGCGCTGGCGGTCGTGGTCGGCGTCCTCGCCGGCTGGGGCGCGCTGACGCTGACCGACTCCCGCAGCGTCGAGGAATCGCACTGAGCACGGGGTGATGGCCCGTTCGGGCCACCCGGCCGGGGCGACCGAGATGGCCCGGTTCGCCGAAGCGCCGTTCTGAGTGTGCGACGAGGCTGGTTCCCGAGCCGTTCCGAACCCGGTCGGCCACCGCAGAAGGGAACCACGCCATGCCACTGATCCAGGTCAACGTCATCAAGGACGTGTTCACGGCCGAGCAGAAGGGCGAGATGATCACCAGGCTCACCGACGCCCTGGTCGGGATCGAGGGCGAGAACATGCGCCCGGTCACGTGGTGCGTCATCCACGAGGTCGCGAGCGGCGACTGGGGCATCGCGGGCAACGCCCTGACCACCGCGGACGTGCGCGCCCTCGCGGCTGGGGTGGGCGTCTGACCCTTGTCGGCGGCGACGTCCGAGGTCAGGCTGAGCCGATGACGACGTCGCCGGCCGACGCAGCCGCCGCGTTGGCCGCCGGCCGGTGGCAGGCGGCGATCGAGGCGTTTGCACCGCTGGCTGCTGCGGGCGACCCGTCGGCACAGGAGGGCATGGCCCAGGCTGCCTGGTGGTTGGACGACGCGGACGTCGCGATCGGTGCACGGCAGGCCGCGTACCGCGGATTCCGTGCCGCCGGTGACGATCGCGGTGCGGCGCGCGTCGCTGCCACGCTCGGTTACGACACGCTGCTGTTCGGCGGCGGCGTCGCGGTCGCGCGGGGGTGGCTGGCCCGTGCCGCCGACCTGCTCGACGGCCGTATCGATGTGGCCGAGGCGGGCTGGCTGGCCGTGCGCCGCGCCGAGGTGGCCCTGGCCGTCGATCACGACGCCGAGGAGGCGCTGCGAGCGGCGGCGCAGGCCGGCACGATCGGACGCGAGGTGGGTGACGAGGACCTGGCCAGCGTCGGCCGTGCGCTCACCGGACTCTCGCGCGTCCGGCTCGGCCAGGTCGGTGCGGGCGTGGCCGAGCTGGACGCGGCGGTCGGAGCGGCGACCGCGGGCGACGTCACGGACCTCATGTGGGCCGGCAAGATCTGTTGCTGGTTGATCACCGCGTGTCAGGAGACGGGCGACTTCGCCCGCGCCGGTGAATGGTGTGCGCGGGTCGCTCACCTGTCCGAGGAACGGGATCTGGCGCCGCTGTCCGCCGTCTGCCGGACGCAGTACGCCGCAGTCCTGCTGGCTCGCGGCGACTGCGCCGAGGCCGAGTCCGCGTTGGCTGACGTGCTGACCGAACTCGAGCACTCCCGGCGGGTGGGTCGTCTCGATGCCGTTGCCCACCTCGGCGAGTTGCGACGACGGCAGGGACGGCGTGCCGAAGCGGAGTCCCTGCTCAGGCAGGTCGGCTTCCACCCGGTGGCGCTGTGCGGGTTGGCCCTGAGCAGGCTCGCCGAGGGTGACACCGCACGCGCGCAGACCGTCGTCAGCGAGCTGCTGCGCGCGCTGCGACCTGGCCAGCTCGAGCGGGCCGGCGTCCTCGCCGTCGCAGTCAGGGTCGCGGTCTCGTCCGGGCAGCACGCACGAGCACGGGCGGCGGCCGACGAGCTCCGCGGCATGGCCGTGACCGTCGGTGCCGAGGCCTTCCTGGCGCGCGCGGCCGTCGCCGAGGCACTACTGGCCGGCCACCGGGACGCCGCGGTGGATGCCGCAGGGGACACCGCGGAGGACGCCGTCGGACTGTGGCAGGACGCCGCGCGCCATTTCCGTGCCGCCGGCCTGCCCTTCGACGAGGCCGAGTGCCGTGTCGAGCTCGCCGAGCTGCTCGATCGTCAGGGCGATCCTGCGGCCGGCGAGCAGGCGGCCGCCGCGCTCGACCTGCTGCTGCCGTCCCTGCAGGGTGCGCCGGTCGCGGTCCGCGCCGAGGCGATCCTGCACGGCGACAACGCCGACAACGCCGACAACGCCGACGACGGGCCGCTCACCGCCCGACAGATCGACGTGCTGCGCCTACTGGCCGACGGGCTGTCCAACGCCCAGATCGCCGCGGCCCTGCACCTCAGCGAGCACACCGTGCACCGACACGTGTCGAACATCTACGCCGCGCTGGGCCTCACGTCCCGAGCTGCGGCCGCCACCTATGCCGTGCGGCGAGGGCTGACCCGAGAAGCCTGACGCGCGATCCTGCCCGGGGTCGTCAGTACGCCACGCACGACCGGGTCCGCGAGCGACGGCCACAACCGCCCTGGTAAGTATGTATATGAACAAAGTAGACATGCGTACTCGAGACGGGATCTGTGCATGCGTGCAAGGAAGACAGCGATGCTCGCCGGCGCCTCGGCGCTGGCGGCGGTCACAGCGATCAGCGCGACGGTGGGCACGGCATCGGCCGCTCCCGCCGCCACCGCGCTCCCGGCGCCGCGGCTGACGATTGCCAAGGACGACGCCGGTTCGCGCGCACGGGGCGACATCTTCGTGGCTCCATACGGGACCTCGTCGAGTTACGGCCAGGGCGCCGAGATCCTCAGCCCCGACGGGAAGAAGGTCGTCTGGTTCCACCGCGCCGCGGCAGGCACGCAGATCGCCGACTTCCGCCCGCAGACCTACCGCGGAAAACCGGTGCTCACGTTCTGGCAGGGCACCGGCCTGGGCGGCCTGACCACCGGCGCCGACTACATCTACGACAGCCACCACCGGCGGATCTCCACCGTGCGCGCAGGCAAGGGCCTGCACGCCGACGGCCACGAGTTCCTGATCACGAAGAAGAACACCGCGCTGGTCCTGGCCTACACCAAGGCCACGGCCGACCTCACCTCGATCGGCGGCCCGGCGAACCAAGCCGTCATCAACGGCGTCGTGCAGGAGATCGACATCAAGACGGGCAAGGTCCTGTTCTCGTGGAACAGCGCCGACCACGTGCCGTACTCGGCCAGTCAGCAGCCGCTGCCCGCGAGCGCCAGCACGCCCTGGGACTGGTTCCACGTCAACGCCGTCAAGGTCGACAGCCACAACAACCTGCTCGTCGACTCGCGCAACACCTGGGCCGCCTACGACATCCAACGCCGCACGGGCAAGGTCCTGTGGACGCTCGGCGGCAAGAACAGCTCGTTCACGGTGAAGGCGGCGAAGGGCACCACCCTCACGAACGCCGGCACCCTGTTCGCCTGGCAGCACGACATCGAGGACCACGGACGCGGCGTCTTCACCGTCTTCGACAACTCGGCCGCCGGCCTGGCGAACACCGGCAACAGCGTGCTGGTGGCCCTGCCGTACAGCCGCTCTGAGGTGGTCAAGCTCGACGTCCGGCACCGCACCGCGACGCTGGTGGCGGAGGACGACGAACCGGCCACGCAGAGCGCGACGTCGCAGGGCAGCACCCAGTTGCTGCCCAACGGCAACATCTTCACGGGCTGGGGCGCGCTGCCGCGCCTGTCGGAGTTCACCCGCGCGGGCCGGCTGGTCTTCGACGCCAGCTACCCGACCGGCCTGATCAGCTACCGCGCCTACCGCGCGCCGTGGCGCGATCGCGCCTGACGGCGGGCGCAACCACTTGTCACCGGGTCCGGGCTGAGGCGTCGTCGACCCGCCGGCACCACGGGTCGCCGGTGTCGGCGCCCAGCTCGGCCGGTTCGACACGCAAGCCCGCCGGCACCCGGGCGGCGGTGATCTCGGCGAAGGTCACCCCTGCTTGGCCTGGATCAACCGCTCGACCGCGCGCGGCGCGGTGCGCTCGAAGTCGTTCAGGCGCACCCAGGTCGGCGTCACGATCACCCGCACCATCGAGTCGTAGAGCGAGCGGACCTGCTGCTCGAAGCCGGCGTGCTGCTCCTGCGGCATGGTGCGGAACGACGCCTCGAGGTACTCGTCGGGGACACCGTCCTCCTCACGCAGCTCGGCCGTTCCCCGGACGAGCAGGCAGCACGGCGGCGGGAAGGTGTCGACGGTGAGCGCGATCCGCGGGTCCCGACGCAGCGCCGCCACCTTGTCGGAGGTCGGCACGGTGTAGAACAGGAACGTGCCCTCGCGCAACAGGTAACCGACCGGAACCGCCCGCGGGCTGCCGTCGGTCGCCGAGTAGGCGATCTGCGTGATCGGTTGCCGCTCGACGAGATCTGCCGTGACCGAGTCGGTGAGGATCTCGGTGATGCGCGCGGTGTCCATGCCCGTACAGCCTGCCGCGCCCAGCTTGCGCGGTCTAGGCGGACAGCACGGTGACGTCGAGGGTCCGTGGCCCGTGCACGCCCTCGACCCGGTTCAACTCGATGTCGCTGGTGGCACTCGGCCCGCTGATCCAGGTCAGCGGCCGGGTCGGGTCCAGCTCGGCGATCGCGTCCGGGACGCCGGCGACGATCTGGTCGGCGTGCACCACGACCAGGTGGTAGTCGGGAACCAGCGTGAGCGCACGCGGACCCATGCCCGGCCCGGCGTCGAGGACGATCGTGCCGGTCTCGGCCACACCGACGCGGCAGGTCGTCAGCACGGCCGACACGTCGTCGAGGACATCGACGTCGACGGGCTCGCGGACGACCTCCACGCCGGCGGGCAGCAGCTCGGCGGGGAAACCGTCGGGCACGACCACGCGAGTGATGCCGCGGCCACGCAGCACGTCGCCGGTCGGCACGTCGCGGTGCACGGTTGCCCGGTAGTCGTCGACGCGCTCGACGAACAGGTCGACGTCACCCGCGCCGCGGACCCCGCGGTAGTCCCGGACGACGGGTGCGGGTGCGGGGCGGTCGGTGAGTGCCGTCCGGATCCGGCCGAGTACCTCGTCGCGAGCGTTCACGAGCGGCCCTGGCCGTCGGTCCACCAGTCGCGGAAGCTCTGCGGCGGCGGCTCGGGGATGTCCCGCGAGCTGGTCCACGCCGACAGCGGGGGCGGCACCGCCCGCCGCCCGCGCACCAGCCGGGACAACCGGGCCGCGCGCACCGCACGGGTCCAGCGCCACGTCGAGCGCATCACCCACGCCAGCGATCGCATCGCCGCGCGTTCGGGCGTCGCGCCCTTCTCGTCGGTCACCCGCGAACGCAGGTGCACCAGCATCGAGGGGATGTCGATGGCCACCGGGCAGACGTCGTAGCAGGCGCCGCACAGCGACGACGCGAACGGCAACGACTGGTTTTCGGTCACGCCGGTCATCTGCGGCGAGAGCACCGCGCCGATCGGCCCGGGGTAGGTCGACCCGTAGGCGTGCCCGCCGGCCCGCTCGTACACCGGGCAGACGTTGAGGCAAGCCGAGCAGCGGATGCAGCGCAGCGCGTCGCGGCCATGCGGGTCGGCCAGCGTGGCTGTGCGCCCGTTGTCGAGCAGGACGAGGTGGAAGTCTTGACCCTCAGTCGCACCCGTCCACATCGACGTGTACGGGTTCATCCGTTCGCCGGTGCTGCTGCGCGGCAGCAGCTGCAGGAAGACCTCGAGGTCGCGCCAGGTGGGCACCAGCTTCTCGATGCCCATGACGGTGATCAGCGTGCGCGGCAGGGTCAGGCACATCCGGCCGTTGCCCTCGGACTCGACGACGGCGAGCGTGCCCGTCTCGGCGACCGCGAAGTTGGCCCCGCTGATCGCGACCCGGGCGCTCAGGAACTTGCGCCGCAGGTGACGCCGCGCGGCCTCGGCGAGCACCCGGGGCTCGTCGGTCAGGTCGGGGTCTACGTCGGGCATCTCCCGGGCGAAGATCCCGCGGATCTCGCTGCGGTTGCGGTGGATGGCGGGTACCAGGATGTGGCTGGGCCGGTCGTTGCCGAGCTGCACGATGAGCTCGGCGAGGTCGGTCTCGGTGGCGGTGATCCCGGCGGCGTCGAGGGCCTCGTTCAGGCCGATCTCCTGGGTGGCCATCGACTTGACCTTGACGACTTCCCGCTCCCCGGTGGCGCGGACGAGTTCGGTGACGATGTGGTTCGCCTCGTCGGCGTCGCGGGCCCAGTGCACGGTGCCGCCGCGCGCGGTGACCTGCTGCTCGAGACGGACGAGGTGGGTGTCGAGGTGGGCGAGCACGTCGTCCTTGATCGCCGCACCCGCAGCGCGCAGCTCGGCCCAGTCCGGCACCTCGGCCACCACGCCGGCGCGCTTGGTGCGGATGGTGGACGTGGCGTTGGCCAGGTTGTGCCGCAGCTGGGTGTCGGCGAGCGCGTCGTGCGCGGCGGCGGGGAAGGACCGGTCGCCGGTCAGCTGCCCCGAGCCCGCGGGCATGCCGAGGAAGGTCATGCGGGGGAGTCCATCGTGCCGGCCAGGATCTCGGCCAGGTGGACGGTGCGTGTGCCGGTCCGCAACCGGGCCAGCCCGCCGCCGATGTGCATCAGGCACGAGGCGTCGCCGGCCGTGCACACGCTCGCGCCGGTGTCGCCGACGGCGCGCATCTTGTCGGCCAGCATCGCCGTGGACACCTCCCCGTTCTTCACCGCGAACGTACCGCCGAAGCCGCAGCACTCCTCGGCCCGCGGCAGCTCGACCAGATCGATGCCGCGCACCGCACGCAGCAGCCGGTAGGGGCGTTCGCCCACCCGCAGCAACCGCAACGAGTGGCACGTCGGGTGGTAGGTGACACGGTGCGGGAAGTACGCACCGACGTCGACCACGCCGAGCACGTCGACCAGGAACTCCGAGAGCTCGTAGGTCCTGGCGGCGACGGCTCGGGCCCGCTCGGCCAGGGCGTGGTCGCCGGCCTGCTCGGCGAGCTCGGCGTGCTGATGGCGGATCGAGCCGACGCACGAGCCGCTAGGCGCCACGACGGCGTCGAACGGCTCGAACGTGTCGACGTGGTCGCGCACCAGCGGCAGGGCCTCGCGCGGGTACCCGGTGTTGACGTGCATCTGGCCGCAGCAGCTCTGCTGCAGCGGGAACTCGGGGTCGTGACCGAGCCGGCGCAGGACGGTGACGGTGGCCTTGGCGACGTCGGGGAACAGCGCGTCGACGAGGCAGGTGGCGAACAATGCGACCTTCATGCCGCGCTCGCCGACGTCGAATCCCGCACCACGAGTTCCGGCTCGAAGACGACCTGACGATGACGGTGGTGCGCGGGATCGTTGGCTTCCTCGAGCAGCAGCTCCATCGCCGCCTGCCCGAGTTGCGCGCGTGGCTGGCGCACCGAGGTCAGCGGCACCGCGGCGGCCGAGGCGAAGTCGATGTCGTCGTAACCGACGATGGCGAGGTCGTCGGGCACCGACCACCGGCGCTGCGTGCAGTCCTGCAGCAGGCCCAGGGCCAGCAGGTCGTTCGCGCAGAGCACGGCCGTGGGCCGGTCCCGCGCCGGCATCGCGGCCAGCTGCGCGCCCGTGGCGCGACCGGAGGCGACGTCGAGCCGCGGCGTCTCGAGGACCACGATCGCGTCGTCCGGCAACCCGGCGGCACGCAGCGCGTCACGGGACCCGGTCAGCCTCTCCTGCACCTGGTTGAGCGACAGCGGGCCGCCCACGAAGGCCAGGCGTCGGTGACCCTGCGCCACCAGGTGGGCCGCGGCGAGCTCGCCGCCGACCTTGTCGTTGACCGACACCGAGCACTGCCGCCGGTTCGAGCCGCGGTCGACGAGCACCACCGGTGTCCCTCGGCGGCGCACCGCCTCGATCATCGGCTGGCTCTGGGCCACCGGGGTGATGAGGATGCCGAAGGCGCGTTGCTCCTGGAGCAGGCTCAGGTAGTGCCCCTCACGGTCGGGGTCGTCGTTGCTGTTGCACAGCACGACCGAGAGCCCGCTGCGGCCGGCGGTGGTCTCGACCCCGCGGGCGAGGTCGGTGAAGAACGGGTTGGCCACGTCGAGGACCACGAGACCGATGGTGCGGCTGCGGCCGGCTCGCAGCTGGCGGGCTGCCTCGTTGCGCACGAAGCCGAGCTCGCGGATCGCCGTCATCACCCGGTCCCGGGTGGCGGGGGCGACCCGATCGGGGCGGTTGAGGACGTTGGACACCGTGCCCAGCGAGACTCCCGCGCGTTCGGCGACGTCGACGACGCTGGCGGACTCGCTCATCGCGCCCCTCCCGCGCCCTGGACCGGGCTCTCACACGATTAAAACGTTTCGTCGAAATATAGCCAGAACCGTCTCGCACAGCGAGGACGTAACACTACGGCGCAGGGTTGAGACCGACGCCGGGCGGTGCAACGTCGCGGTAACGACGCGGAAACAGACCCTTGACGACCCGCGTGAGGCAGATTACGTTCTCGACCACAGAAATGAAAGGTTTCATTCCCAACGGTCAGAACGGAGCTCGCCATGGCGGACAGCACGCCCCGGCTCGTCCTGGACCGGGCGACCAAGAGCTTCGGTGCGGTGACCGCGCTCGGCGACGGGTCGATCACGCTGCTGGGCGGTGAGGCGCACGCCCTGGTCGGCGAGAACGGTGCGGGCAAGTCGACGCTGGTGAAGATCCTGGGCGGTGTCCACCGCCCCGACTCAGGGACGCTGAGCCTCGACGGCCGCGAGGTCGCCTTCACCGGGCCGTCGGACGCGCAGGCCGCCGGCGTCGCAATCATCTACCAGGAGCCCTCGCTGTTCCCCGACCTCACGGTCGCCGAGAACATCTTCATGGGCCGCCAGCCACGGGGCGGTGGGCGTCGTATCGACCGACGGGCCATGCAGCGCGCGGCGGCCGACATCTTCACCGAGCTCGGTGTCGCCCTCGATCCCGCCCGACCTGCGCGTGGCCTGTCGGTGGCCGACCAGCAGATCGTCGAGATCGCCAAGGCGCTGTCCTTCGACGCCCAGGTGCTGGTGATGGACGAACCCACCGCGGCGCTGACCACGGTCGAGGTCGTGCGGCTGTTCCAGGTCATCGAGACGTTGCGCGCCCGCGGTGCGGCGGTGCTGTTCATCTCCCACCGGCTCGAAGAGGTCTTCGCCTGCTGCCAGCGGGTGACGATCATGCGTGACGGCCGCTTCGTCCGCAGCGCGGGCATCGACGAGGTCACGGTCGACGACATCATCCGTTCGATGGTGGGTCGCGACCTCGACGCGTTGTTCCCCAAGACCGACACCGCGCCGGGCGAGGTCGTCCTCGAGGTGCGCGACCTGCACCGCGCCGGCGTCTTCCACGACGTCAGCTTCGAGGTGCGGGCGGGCGAGATCGTCGCGCTGGCCGGGCTCGTCGGCGCCGGGCGCTCCGAGGTCGCCCGCGCCGTCTTCGGCATCGACAAGCGGACGTCCGGCACGGTGCGGCTCGCCGGGCGCGAATTGCCCAACGGCAACGCCCGCGCCGCGATGGCGGCCGGCATGGCTCTGGTCCCCGAGGACCGGCGCCAGCAGGGCCTCGTCATGGACCTGGGCATCGACCAGAACATGGCGCTCGGGTCGTTGGCCCGCCTGAGCCGGCTGGGCCTGATCCTGCGGGGCAGCGAGCGCTCGCTGGCCCGGGCCTGGGCCCCGCGGCTGCAGCTGAAGTACGGCCGGATGCGCGACGCGGTGTCGACGCTGTCCGGCGGCAACCAGCAGAAGGTCGTCCTGGGCAAGTGGCTCGCCCGCGAACCCAAATTGTTGATCATCGACGAACCCACGCGGGGCATCGACGTCGGCACCAAGGCCGAGGTCCACCGGATCCTCGACGGCCTGGTCGCCGACGGGATGGCCGTGCTGATGATCTCGTCCGAACTGCCGGAGGTCCTGGGTATGGCCGACCGTGTCCTGGTTCTGCGGGAGGGGCGACTCACCGCCGACCTCACGCGGGCCGAGGCCGACGAGAACTCGATCATGCGCGCCGCCACCGGCCAGAGCCCGGAGCTCGTGTCGTGAGCACGGCGACGGCGCCCACCCTCAGCACGAGCGGTGGCAGCGGTGGCAGGGGCGACAACGGCCTGATGCTTCGGTTGCTCCGGGCCCGCGAGGCCGGCATCGCCCTGCTCATCGTCCTGGTCGTGCTCGTCACCGCCGTCAACAACCACCACTTCCTCGACGCGTCGTCGCTGCAGCAGCTGCTCACCGGCGCGGCCCTGATCGCCCTGCTCGGGGTCGGCGAGACGCTGGTGATCGTCACCCGCAACGTGGACCTGTCGGTCGGCTCGGTACTGGGGCTGTCGGCCTACATCGTCGGCGACCTGTTCAAGTACCACCACATCCCGACCTGGTCCGGGTTCGTCATCGGCATCGGGGTCGGGGTGGTGTGCGGGGCGGTCAACGGCCTCGTCGTCACCGCGTTGCGCGTCCCCAGCCTGGTCGTCACCCTGGGGATGCTCTACGTCATCCGGGGTATCGACGGTGTGATCGTCAGCGGCGACCGCATCGACCCCACGTCGATCCCGACCAGCTTCACCGCGGTGGGGTACAAGAACCTGCTCGGCATCCCGTGGCTCGCGATCATCGTCGCCGTCGTCGTGGCCATCGCCGGCTACGCGATGCGCTCGTTCCGGGCCAGCCGCGACCTCTACGCCATCGGCTCGAACCCGGACGCCGCGGCCCTGGCCGGCGTGCCGATCGAACGGCGGGTGTTTACCGCGTTCCTCATCAGCGGCGCGCTCGCCGGCCTGGCGGGAGCCCTGTTCCTCGCCCTGCACACCCAGATCGACAACAGCGGCGGGCTGGGGTACGAGCTCAGCGTCGTGGCCGCGGTCGTGGTCGGCGGGGTGGCCATCTTCGGCGGCAGCGGCACCGTTGTCGGCGCTGCGCTCGGCGCCGTGCTCCTCAACACCATCAACCAGGCCCTGGTGGCCGGGCGGATCTCCGCCTTCTGGAACCAGGCCATCGCCGGCGCCCTGCTGCTCGTGGCCATCGCCTTCGACCGCTGGCTGTCGGTACGGGTCACCAAGCAGCTGCAGTCGGCCGAGGGAGCGCACCGTGAGCTCTGACGTCATCCTCCGCAAGCCAGGTAGCGCGGCGACCGAGCCACCCGCCGAGGCCCCCCGGGCCCGCTGGCGGTCGGCCGCGCGCTGGGAGTCCGGCCTGGTCGTCGTCCTCATCGGCGTGCTGATCTTCGGCAGCGTCAGGTCGCCGACGTTCACCAACCCCAGCACCATCTTCTTCCTGGGCATCAACACCGGCTACATCGCGATCATGGCGCTGCCGATGACCTTCGTGGTCATGACCGGTGAGATCGACCTGTCGGTCGCGTCCATGCTGGGGCTGTCGGGTGCGACTGTCGGCTACCTCTGGCACCACGGATGGGGCATCTGGCCCTGCTTCCTCGTGGCGCTGCTGGTGGGCGTGGTCGGGGGCGCGCTCAACGGGATCCTCGTGGCCAAGGTCGGGCTGCCGTCCATCGCCGTCACCATCGGCACGTTGACGTTGTTCCGCGGTCTGGCCGAGGTGCTGCTGGGTTCGGACACCATCCCCGGTATCGGCGACCGCGAGTTCCCGAGCTGGCTGACCAACATCGGCGCCAACTCGATCCCCGGCTCCCAGTTCTCCTGGTCGATGGTGATCTTCGTCGTGCTGGCCGTGATCTTCGGGATCGTCCTGCACTTCACGACGCTGGGCCGCTCGATGGTGGCCATCGGGCTCCAGCCCGAGGCGGCCGAGTTCGCGGGCATCCGTGTCAACCGCATCAAGCTCTGGCTGTTCGTGCTCAGCGGGGTGCTCAGCGCCTTCGCCGGGATCCTGCTCACGATGCAGAACGCCTCGGTGAGCTACAGCGCCGGCACCGGGCTCGAACTCAACGTCGTCGCCATCGTGCTCTTCGGCGGCGTGTCGATCTTCGGTGGCCGCGGCACGATCGTCGGCGTCGTGCTCTCCGTGGCCATCGTCGGCAGCCTGCAGATGGCGCTGACCCAGATCAACGTCTCCGCGGACAAGCAGAACATCGTCACCGGTGTCCTGCTGCTCATCAGCGTGATCGTTCCCAACGGGCCGGAAGCGGTACGCCGCCTACGGGACCGGTTCCGCCGCCCGACCCGGCTCGCCTGACCGCCGGCACCGCACGACGCGTTCCATCCACCCACCACCACCGATGACGACTCGACGAAGAGGGGCAACAAGATGAACGGAACCGGGATCGCGCGCCGCGCGGCGACCGCGGCGTTGTGCGCCGTGCTCGCCGGGGGCGCCCTGGCCGCCTGCGGCTCGACCAGCACGAAGAGCGGGAGCAGTGGCGGCGCATCCGGCGGCAACGCCAGCGGGGGCAGCTCCGCCGGTGCGGCCACCAAGCCGAAGAGCGGCCTGAAGGTCTATTTCATCCCCAAGGACACCCAGAACCCCTACGAGGTGCTGGCCGACAAGGGCGGGCAGAAGGCGCTGTCCGAGCTGGGCGGCTCGGTCACGGTGAGCAGCGGCACGGCCGACACCGCGGCTGCGCAGCTGCCGTCCATCCAGGCCGCGATCCAGGCCAAGGCCGACGCCATCGTCATCGCCGCCAACGACCCGTCGGCGCTGTGCCCGTCGCTCAACCGGGCGGCGAAGGCAGGCATCAAGATCGTCGCCTTCGACTCGGACATCAGCTGCGGCACGAGCCCCAGTCACCTGTTCATCAACCAGGCCGACACCAAGACCATCGGCACGTCCGAGGTCGACCTGCTGGCCAAGCAGATCGGCAGCAGCGGCCAGATCGCGATCCTGTCGGCCGCGGCAAGCGCGACCAACCAGAACGCCTGGATCAAGTACATGAAGACGCAGCTGACGAAGTACCCGAACATGAAGCTGGTGTCGACCGTCTACGGCAACGACGACCCGGCGACGTCACTGACCGTGCTCCAGGGTCTGCTCTCCGCGTACCCGAACCTCAAGGGCATCATCTCGCCCACCACGGTCGGCATCTCGACCGCCGCGCAGTACCTGTCGACGCACCCGAGCGTGGCCAAGAAGGTGACGCTGACCGGGCTGGGCCTGCCGTCGCAGATGCGCAAGTACATCAAGGACGGCACCGTGACGTCCTTCGAGCTGTGGAACCCGTCCAACCTCGGCTACCTCGCCGGGTACGCGGCGGCGTGGCTCGCGTCGGGCAAGTCGTTGGCCAACGGCACCACCTTCACCGCGGGATCGCTGAACAAGACGTACACGATCTCGTCGGCCGACGGCGGACTCTCGGTCGTGCTCGGCCCGCCCACGGTGTTCGACAAGACCAACATCGACCAGTTCAACTTCTGACCGGACGCGGGGCGGCGGCGGGGGCCCCCCCCGCCCCCCCCCGGGGGGGCCCGG
>NZ_CAXUNP010000001.1:102060-146742 GCF_964252635.1 uncultured Jatrophihabitans sp. | reverse complement strand
ACCCCAAACCCCCACCTTCAAATCTCCCCCCCGCCGGGGGGGGGGGGGGGCCCCCCCCCCCCCCCCGACCCGGGGAGGACGCGTCATGAGGTACTGCTTCCTGCTGCGTGTGCGCGAGGACCTGCTCGCCGAGTACCGCGAGCGCCACGCCCGGGTGTGGCCGGACATGCAGCAGGCCCTGTGCGACGCCGGCTGGCGCAACTACTCGATCTTCGCCCGTCCCGACGGCCTGCTCGTCGGCTACGTCGAGGCCGACGACCTCGACGCCGCGCAGCGGGCCATGGCCGCCACCGAGGTGAACACCCGCTGGCAGGCCGAGATGAGCCGGTACTTCGTGGGCCTCGACGGGCGCGGACCCGACGAGTCCCTCGAGCTGCTCGACGAGATCTTCCACCTGGACGACGACCTGACCCCTGCTGCGAACACCCCTGCTGCGAACACCCCTGCTGCGAACGGAGCCCCACGATGACCGCCCTGGCCGACGCCACCCGCGCCGTGACCGGCCTCGACCGCATCACCCCCCGCCGGACCCGCATCGGGCTGGTGGCCGGTGGCCTCGGGGCGTACTGGCCGCAGTTCCCCGACCTGTTGCCGCAGTTGCAGGCCTCGGCGCGACGCGTGTCCGAACGCATGCAGGCCATGGACTGCGACGTGGTCGACGTCGGGTTCATCTCCGACGCCGAGGACGGTGCCCGCGCGGCCGAGCAGTTACGGGTCGCCGGCTGCGACCTCATCGTCGGCTTCCTGACCACCTACATGACGGCGTCGATGCTGGCGCCGGTCGCGCAGCGCAGCGGCGCCCCGGTGCTGCTGATCAACCTGCAGCCCACCGAGGCCATGGACCACGACACCTTCGACACCGGCCAGTGGCTGGCCTACTGCGGTGCCTGCCCGCTGCCCGAGATGGCCAACACCTTCGAACGCCTGGGGGTGCCGTTCCGGTCGGTGTCCGGCTAC
Source organism: uncultured Jatrophihabitans sp. (assembly GCF_964252635.1). GTDB lineage: Bacteria > Actinomycetota > Actinomycetes > Mycobacteriales > Jatrophihabitantaceae > Jatrophihabitans. Next base: position 145,785 of record NZ_CAXUNP010000001.1, on the reverse strand, counting down.
CTCGAGGACGAGCGGGCCTGGGCGCGCATCGGCCGCTGGGTCAAGGCCGCCGGCGTGCGCGGCGCCCTGCGCACCGGGCGGCACGGCCTGATGGGCCACCTGTACCCGGGCATGCTCGACGTCTCCACCGACCTGACCCTCGTCACCGCCAACTTCGGCGGTCACATGGAGGTGCTCGAGTTCGACGACCTGCGGGTCCGCGTGGCCGCGGTCAGTGACGCGGACATCGAGACCCGGATGGCGCTGACCCGGGACATCTTCGACCTCGACGACACGGTCCAGGACGAGGACTTCCGGTGGGCGGCCAAGGTGTCGGTGGGTCTGGACCGACTCGTCGACGACTTCGGTCTCGACAGCCTGGCCTACTACCACCGCGGTCTCGAGGGCGAGCAGCACGAGCGTCTCGGGGCGGGCATGATCCTGGGCGCCTCGCTGCTCACCGCCCGAGGCATCCCGGCGTGCGGTGAGTACGAGCTGCGGACCTCGCTGGCCATGCTCATCGTCGACCGGCTCGGCGGAGGCGGCTCGTTCACCGAGTTCCAGGCGCTGAACTTCCGCGACGACGTCGTCGAGATGGGGCACGACGGTCCGGCGCACCTCGCCATCAGCGACCGCCGGCCGCTGCTGCGGGGCCTGGGCGTCTACCACGGCAAGCGGGGCTGGGGCGTGTCCGTCGAGTTCGACGTGAAGCACGGACCGGTCACCCTGTGCGGCATCGTGCAGCGTCGGGACGGGACCTATGGGTTCGTCGCGTCCCGCGGCACCGTCGTGCCGGGACCGCTGCTGCGGATCGGCAACACCACCTCCCGCGTCGACTTCGGAGGCGACCCGGGGGAGTGGGTCGACGCCTGGAGCGCCTCCGGGATCTCCCACCACTGGGCCCTCGGCGTCGGGGACCTGCTGCCCGAGCTGCGCGCGACCGCGGAGCTGCTCGGTGTCGAGCTGGTCGACGTCCGCCTCTGAGCCCCCACCCACGAAAGCAGGTTCACCCATGCCCGACACGGAGAAGGTCGCCGAGGTCCTGCGCCGCCAGCGCATCGAGCTGCCGTCCTGGGCGTTCGGCAACTCGGGCACCCGGTTCAAGGTGTTCGCCCAGCAGGGCGTGCCGCGCGATCCCTACGAGAAGATCGCGGACGCCGCGCAGGTCCACCGCTACACCGGTGTCGCGCCCAGCGTGGCGCTGCACATCCCCTGGGACGCCGTCGACGACTACGCCGACCTCGCCACCGCGGCAAAGGACCACGGGATCGAGCTCGGCACCGTCAACGCCAACGTCTTCCAGGACGACGACTACATGCTGGGCAGCATCACCAACCCCGATCCGCGTGTCCGGCGCAAGGCACTCGACCACCTGCTCGCCTGCGTCGACGTCATGGACCGGACGGGGTCGCGTGACCTCAAGCTCTGGTTCTCCGACGGCACCAACTACCCCGGCCAGGACAACATCCGTGAGCGCCAGGACCGTCTCGCCGAGGGGTTGCAGGCGACCTACGAGCGGCTCGGCGAGCACCAGCGGCTGATCCTCGAGTACAAGCTGTTCGAGCCGGCGTTCTACACGATGGACGTGCCGGACTGGGGCACGTCCTTCGCGCACTGCCTGCAGCTCGGCGACCGGGCCAAGGTGTGCGTGGACACCGGCCATCACGCTCCGGGCACCAACATCGAGTTCATCGTCGCCTTCCTGATGCGCGCGGGGAAGCTCGGCGCGTTCGACTTCAACTCGCGCTTCTACGCCGACGACGACCTGATGGTCGGTGCGGCAGACCCGTTCCAGCTGTTCCGGATCCTGTTCGAGGTGGTGCTCGCCGGCGGCCTGGACGAGGGCACCGACATCGCGTTCATGCTCGACCAGTGCCACAACATCGAGCCCAAGATCCCCGGTCAGATCCGCTCGGTCATGAACGTCCAGGAGGCGAGCGCGAAGGCGCTGCTCGTGGACACCGAGGCGCTGGCCGCGGCGCAACGTGCCGGTGACGTCCTCGGTGCGAACGCGGTCCTGATGGACGCGTACAACACCGACGTCCGCCCCCTGCTCGCCGAGCTGCGGTCCGCGCAGGGCCTGGACCCCGACCCCATGGCGGCGTACGCCGCGTCCGGCTACGCCGAGCGCATCGTCGCCGAACGCGTCGGCGGCCAGGCCGCCGGCTGGGGCGCCTGAATACCCCACCAGAACGCTCTGCCGCGCGTCACGCTCCGGCGGGGACCCCGAAGACAAGGACGCCCTCTCGCATGACAACTGTCGATGACCTCATCGCCCGCTCCAACCGGCTCGGCGCCGACCCCCGGAACACGAACTACGCCGGGGGAAACACGTCGGCCAAGGGGAGCGAGATCGACCCGGTGACCTCCGAGCCGGTCGAGCTGGTGTGGGTCAAAGGTTCAGGCGGCGACCTCGGCACCCTCAAGCCCGCGGGCCTCGCCGTGCTGCGCCTCGACCGCCTGCGCGCCCTCGTCGACGTCTACCCCGGCGTCGAGCGCGAGGACGAGATGGTGGCCGCCTTCGACTACTGCCTGCACGGCAAGGGCGGCGCCGCGCCGTCGATCGACACCGCGATGCACGGCCTGGTCGAGCAGCCGCACGTCGACCACCTGCATCCGGACTCGGGCATCGCTCTCGCCACCTCGGCGGACGGCGAGGCGCTGACGGCCGAGTGCTTCGGGGACCGCGTCGTGTGGGTGCCGTGGCGGCGACCCGGCTTCCAGCTGGGGCTCGACATCGCGGCGATCGCGGCGGCCAACCCGCAGGCGATCGGGTGCGTGCTCGGCGGCCACGGCATCACGGCCTGGGGCGCGACGAGCGACGAGTGCGAGGCCAACTCGCTGGAGATCATCCGGACGGCGGAGCGGTTCATCGCCGACCGCGGACGCCCGGACCCGTTCGGCGCCGTCGTCGGCGAGACATTGCCCGCCGACGAGCGGCACGCTCGCGCGGCCGCCCTCGCCCCCGTCATCCGCGGGCTCGCCTCGACGGACCGACCGCAGGTGGGGCACTACACCGACTCCGAGCCGGTGCTCGACTTCGTCTCCCGGGCCGAGCATCCCCGCCTGGCTGCGCTCGGCACGTCGTGCCCCGATCACTTCCTGCGCACCAAGGTGCGTCCGCTGGTGCTCGACCTGCCGCCGACCGCGCCGCTCGAGGACACCGTCGCCCGCCTCAAGGAGCTGCACGCCGCCTATCGCGAGGACTACGCCGCCTACTACCGCAAGTACGCGTCGGTCGACTCGCCGCCCATGCGCGGCGCCGACCCGGCCATCGTGCTCGTGCCCGGCGTCGGCATGTTCAGCTACGGCGCGAACAAGCAGACCGCCCGCGTCGCCGGCGAGTTCTACGTGAACGCCATCAACGTCATGCGCGGCGCCGAGGCCCTGTCGACCTACGCACCGATCGACGAGTCGGAGAAGTTCCGCATCGAGTACTGGGCGCTCGAGGAGGCGAAGCTGGCCCGGATGCCGAAGCCCAAGGCCCTCGCCTCCCGCGTCGCGCTGGTCACCGGCGCCGCGTCCGGCATCGGACGCGCCACCGCCGAGAAGCTGGCCGCCGAGGGCGCGTGCGTCGTGATTGCCGACCTGTCGCTGGACACGGCGCGCGACGCCGCGGCCGGTATCGGCGGCGCCGACACCGCGGTCGGCGTGCAGGTCGACGTGTCGGACGCGGACGCGGTGCAGGCCGCGGTGGACGCGGCGGTGCTGGCGTTCGGCGGCGTGGACCTCGTGGTGAACAACGCGGGCCTCTCGCTGTCGCGCTCGTTGCTCGAGACCAGCGAGCAGGACTGGGACCTGCAGCACGACGTCATGGCCAAGGGCTCGTTCCTCGTGTCCAGGGCCGCCGCCAAGGCCATGATCGACCAGGGGATGGGCGGCGACATCGTCTACATCTCCAGCAAGAACTCGGTGTTCGCGGGGCCGAACAACGTCGCGTACGGCGCGGCGAAGGCCGATCAGGCCCACCAGGTCCGGCTGCTCGCGGCCGAGCTGGGCCAGTACGGCATCAAGGTCAACGGGGTGAACCCGGACGGCGTCGTGCAGGGTTCGGGGATCTTCGCCAGCGGATGGGGTGCCAACCGGGCGGCGGTCTACGGCGTGGAGGAGAAGGACCTCGGCGCGTTCTACGCCCAGCGCACGATCCTCAAGCGCGAGGTGCTGCCGGAGAACATCGCCAACGCGGTGTTCGTGCTGTGCAGTTCGGAGCTCAGCCACACGACGGGACTCCACATCCCGGTCGACGCCGGCGTCGCCGCCGCCTTCCTGCGCTGACCGGTCCGGGAGACGGCCGTGAACGGAGTGATCGTGACCGAGCGCAGCGCCGACCCCGAGGCCACGGTCGCCCTCGACGACGAGGAGCTGGCGATCGTGCGCCTGGTCGCCGAGGGCCTCGTGCTGGACGTGGTCGCCCGCCGCCTGTCGCTGAGCGAGCGGACGGTCCGTCGCCGGCTGCGCTCGCTGTGTGACCGTCTCGGCGTCGACGCGCCGGTGCAGGTGGTCGTGCTGGCCGCCCGACAGGGGTTGCTCTAGGTGGCCACACGGTTCGCTGCGGTGGATCTCGGGGCGTCGTCCGGACGGGTGATGACCGCCGCCGTCGACCCGCACGGCGTCGAGCTGCACGAGGTGCACCGGTTCACCAACCGGCCGGTGCGCCTGCGCGACACGCTGCACTGGGACGTGCTGTCGCTGTGGGCCGGGGTGGTCGAGGGCCTGCGCCTGGCCGGCGCGTCCGGCCCGCTCGCCGGGATCGGCGTCGACTCGTGGGGGGTCGACTACGGGCTGCTCGACGACGACGGCGCCCTGCTCGCCAACCCCGTCCACTACCGCGACGCACGCACCGAGGGGGTCGTCGCCCGCGTGTCCGAGGTCATCGAGCTGTACCCGGTCACGGGCGTGCAGCAGCTGCCCATCAACACCGTCTATCAGCTCGTGGCGGCCCGCGACGCGTGGGCCGAGCGCAACGCCGCGCACGCCCTGCTCGTGCCCGACCTGTTCGGGTACTGGCTCAGCGGGTCGCTCGGCACCGAGCTCACCAACGCCTCGACGACCGGACTGCTGGACGTCCGGGCCCGAACGTGGTCGACGGACATCACGACGCAGCTCGGCCTGCGCGCCGACCTCTTCCCGGCGGTCCGCGAACCCGGTGACCTCTTGGGGCCGGTGGTGCCCGCCGTCGCCGCCGAGGCCAGCATCGGCGAGGTGCCGGTGTTCGCCGTCGGGTCCCACGACACGGCCTCGGCCGTGCTCGGCGTGCCGGCCCGGGACGACCGGTTCGCCTACATCTCGTGCGGCACGTGGTCACTGGTCGGCGTCGAGCGCGACGCGCCGGTGACCACGCAGGAGGCGCAGGCGGCCAACTTCAGCAACGAGCTCGGTGTCGACGGGACGGTGCGCTTCCTGCGCAACGTCATGGGGCTGTGGCTGCTGCAGGAGTGCGTCCGCTCCTGGGAGCGGTCGGGCGCCACGGTCGACCTGTCCCGGCTGCTCGCCGCGGCGGAGTCGGTCCCCGGCGGGCAGTTCGTGATAGACCCGGACCGTCCGGAGTTCCTGCCGCCCGGGGACATGCCCGCTCGGCTGCAGGCCGAGTGCCGGCGCACCGGCCGGCCCGCACCGCAGACGCAGGCCGAGATCACCCGCTGCATCCTCGACAGCCTGGCCGCTGCCTACCGGCGCACCGTGCACGAGGCCGTGCGGCTGTCCGGTGGCACGGTCGAGGTCGTGCACCTGGTCGGCGGCGGGGCGCACAACGCACTGCTGTGCCAGCTCACCGCCGACGCCTGCGAGCTGCCCGTCGTGGCCGGCCCCATCGAGGCTGCGGCGTACGGCAACGTGCTCGTCCAGGCGCGCGCGGCGGGGGTCCTGCACGGCCACCGCACCGACCTGCGAGCCCTGCTGCGCGACACCGCGATCCGGACGTACACCCCCAGCACCTGAGGGCCCGGGCTGTCCGATCTGGCCGGATTCGGCCACATTCATCGCCAACTCTTGCCCGGTCCTGTGCGGGGGCATATCACTGCCATTGAGACGTTTCACATCGATTCGATCGTGGCCTCGACGCCGATGCACCTGGTGCGCATGGTGTGGCGGAACGGTCACGGGTCCGCGCGCCTGAACGAAACGAAAGGTGACCCGCATGCTGCGAGTCCGTCCCCTGATCGCTGTCACCGCCGCGGCCCTCGTCCCGCTCGCGCTCGTCCCGGCCGCGTCGTCGGCGCGGCCGGCACACCGATCGTCCTGGGCGAAGTACGTCGTCGCCCCCACGAGTCGCGACGTGCGCCCCGTCCGGGTGCTGAGCACCACCGGGCACGTCACGCACCCTCAGGGCGCGCTCGGCCACGGCACCGCGACCCTGACCCGGGCCGCGCCGGCGACCAGGCCGTCGTGGCCGGCCGGGACGACCGCGGACGCCTCGTCGTTCCACGCGGGCAACGAGGGCAACGACGGCAAACCGCGCACCTACGTGGCCGGCAACGCCGTCGACGGCGACCCCGACACCTTCTGGAACGACGACACGATCGGCGCCTACCCCGACGTCCTGACCATCACCACGACGTCCACGCAGACGCTCCCGGGTGTCACCGTGCTGTCGAACGCCGACGGCGTCCCGCAGGACTTCACCGTCGAGACATGGGACGGGACCACCTGGCAGGCCGCGGCCACCGTCACCGGCAACACCGACGTGCTCCGCCGCGTGCCCTTCACCGCACCGGTGTCGACCACGCAGGTGCGCATCACGGTGACGAAGGACCAGTCGTCCGGCAAGGGTGACTTCACCCGTGTCAACGAGGTCTACCCCGGGCTCGTCGCCGACGACCCGGTCGCGCCGAGCGTGACGCTGGACTTCGGCAAGGTCGTCGTCGGCTACCCGCGGGTCGCCTTCGCCGGCGCCTCGGCCAACCACCCGGGTGTGCGGCTGGCGTTCTCGGAGACCACGCAGTACCTCGGTGAGACGTCGGACTTCTCGCGCTCCTACAACGGCGACGCGATCACCCCGGGAACCGACCAGCACGCCGTGCCCGCCGGACGCAGCACGTGGACGGACCGGCACGGCTGCGCAGACGGGACGAAGGTCTGCGCCGACGGCCTGCACGGCTTCCGCTACGTGCGCATCAGCCTCGACGCGCTGGCCTCGGACGCGCCCGACACCGCCGCCTACGGCACGGTGCGGATCCGCGGCGTCTCGCTCGACTTCACCGCCTATCTCGGCACACCGTCGTCCTACCGCGGCTGGTTCGAGTCGTCGGACGCGGCGCTGAACCGCTACTGGTACGACGCGTCGTACACCAACGAGTTGATCACCGACACGTTCCGGCCCGACGACATCGACCCGCGCGGCGCCGACTCACCGGGTCTCGACGGCAAGCTGGTGCTGACCGACGGTGCCAAGCGCGACCGCGATCCCTACGTGGGCGACGTCTACGTCTCCGGCGTCACCGACTACCTGACCCACGACGTCGGGTCGGCGGCGCGCAACGTGCTCGCCGACCTGGCCGACCACCAACGGGGCGACGGGTGGATCCCGCCGGCGTCGATCAACAACTACACCCTGCCGCTGTTCGACTACCCGATGTACTGGGTGACCGCGAGCTACGACTACGTGCTCTACACCGGCGACACCGGTTACGGACGCAGCTACTACGCCAACCTGCAGAAGGTGCTGGACGACTGGTACCCGTCGGTCACGGACGGCAACGGCCTGCTGCAGAAGGGACTGAACGGCACCGGCGGTTACGGCGACTACGCGTTCCTCGGCCGCACCGGTGAGGTCACCTACTACAACGCGCTGTACGTGCTCGCCCTGCGCGACGCAGCCGCCCTGGCGCGCTCCCTCGGCCACCGGGCCGACGCTGCACGATGGTCGGCACGGGCCGCCGACGTGGGCACCGCGATCAACGCGCACCTGTGGGACGCCGACGCGGGGGCGTACCTGGACTCGGCGGTCGGCGACGTGCGCCACGCGCAGGACGGCAACGGGTACGCGGTGCTGGCCGGGGTGGCGTCCCCGGCGCGGGCCCGCTCGGCGCTCGCCTACCTGAACGCGCACACCCGCCAGCCCTACGGCAACGCGTTCATGGACAACGACACCCTCGTCGGCGACGGGTCGCAACGCGTCTACGCGTTCACGTCCTTCCCCGAGATCACCGGGCGCTTCCTGGCCGGGGCCGCGGGCTCGGCGATCAACGAGATCAAGCGGCTCTACGGCCGGATGGCGTCGCACGACCCGGGACACACCGACTGGGAAGGCATCGGCGCCGGCGGGTCGATGTACGAGGGCGCCTACACCTCCGGCGCCCACGGCTGGTCGACCGGCGTGGTGTCGGAACTGACCAACCAGCTGCTCGGCGCCGCACCGGCCACGCCCGGTTACGCCACCTGGACGGTGACGCCGCACCCCGGCACGGTGAAGTGGGCCCGCGGACAGCTGCCCACCCCGCACGGGCCGCTGCAGGTGTCCTGGACGAACGGCCGCCACGGGTTCGCCCTCACCGTGGTCGCGCCCCGGGGCACGTCGGGGACGGTCACGCTGCCCGGTCGGCGGAGCGTCCACGTCCGGGCCGGACGCCACGTGCTGCGCGGCTGACGGCCCCGGGCGGATCGTGAGTTCCGCGTGTGGTCGGGCGGGTGCCGGCCCGTTCGGCGGGGTGCGTCGAGGCGCCCGGCCCGCCCCGAGTTGCAGGCGCGCAACGATCTGGTTTCGGGCGGCCGCCCGGTACCGGACCGCCTCGCGCAGGGCTTAGGGTGCTCCAATCACCGGGTGCGCCCCGAGTGGTCCCGTTCGGGACCGACCGGTGCCGGGCGACCCGGACCAGGACGACAGTGAAGGAGATCGGTCTTGCGCGGAATGCGTGGGATGCAGCTGGGGGCAGTCGCGGTCGGAGCCGCGCTCGTGCTCGCAGCCTGTGGCAGCAGCGGTGGCGGTAGCGGTTCGAGCGGGTCGGGCGACGCCAGCGCCGGCGGCGGCGGGTCGTCGTCCTCGACGGCCAAGTCCAGCGCCAAGGTGGGGATGGCCTACGACGTCGGCGGTCGCGGCGACAAGTCCTTCAACGACCTCGCGGCCGCAGGTCTGGACAAGGCCAAGTCGACCCTCGGCGTGAAGACCAAGGAACTCGCGGCGACGCCGAACGAGACCGAGGCGGCCAAGGAGTCCCGGCTCACCCTGCTCGCCAGCAGCGGTTACAACCCGGTCGTGGCCATCGGCTTCGCCTACGCAACCGCGGTCGGCAAGGTGGTGCCGAAGTTCCCCAAGGTGCACTTCGCGATCATCGACGACGACACCAACTGCACCGGTAAGGCCGCGCAGCCGAACGTCGAGTGCCTGCTCTTCCACGAGGAGCAGAGCTCGTTCCTGGTGGGCGTCGCTGCGGCCCAGGCCAGCAAGACCAAGAACGTCGGGTTCATCGGCGGCGTCAACGAGCCGCTCATCCAGAAGTTCCAGGCCGGTTTCCAGGCGGGCGTGAAGGCTGTCGACCCGAGCATCAAGGTCCAGTCCTCCTACCTGACCCAGCCGCCGGACTTCACCGGCTTCAACGACCCGGCCAAGGGCAAGACCACGGCGCAGGGCATGTACGACAACGGGGCCGACGTCGTGTACGCCGCCGCGGGTGGTTCCGGTTCGGGCCTGTTCGCGGCCGCCGCGGCGGACAAGAAGCTGGCCATCGGCGTCGACTCCGACCAGTACCAGACCGCGCCGGCCAACGAGCGTCCCTACATCCTCACCTCGGCGCTCAAGGGCGTGAACACCGCGGTGTACAACTTCATCTCCGCCGACATCAAGGGTCAGTTCAAGGCCGGCTCGACCCGGTTCGGGCTCCAGGACGACGGCGTCGGGTACGCGACGTCGAACAGCAAGCTCGACCCGTACAAGGCCAAGATGGAGCAGTACAAGGCCAAGATCGCCAGCGGTGCCGTCACGGTGCCGACCACGATCTGAGTTTCACCACCGGAACCGGTCCGGACAGGCGCGGTATAGCGTCTGTCCGGACCGGTTCTCGTTCTCTGGGAGTTGTGACGCATGGTCGCCGACCACGACCTCACGCCGGACCCCGTGCCGGCCGACGCCGCCGACGCGGTGGTCCTCACCGGCATCACCAAGCGCTACCCGGGAGTCGTCGCCAACGACAACATCAACATCAACGTCCGCCGCGGTGACGTGCACGCGGTCGTCGGCGAGAACGGGGCCGGCAAGTCGACCCTGATGAAGATCCTCTACGGCATGCAGAAGCCGGACGAGGGAACCATCACGATCGACGGGCGGCAGGTGTCGTTCGCCTCGCCGGCGGACGCGATCAAGGCCGGGATCGGCATGGTCCACCAGCATTTCATGCTCGCGGACAACCTCACCGTCGCCGAGAACATCATCCTGGGCGCGGAACCCCGCCGCGGCGGCCTGATCAACCGCCGGGCCGCCCGGCGCCGCATCGCCGAGATCTCCGACTCCTACGGTCTCGGTCTGCGGCCGGACGTCCTGGTCGAGAGCCTCGGGGTCGGCGACCGGCAACGTGTCGAGATCTGCAAGGTCCTCTACCGGGGTGCGCGCATCCTCATCCTCGACGAGCCGACGGCCGTGCTCGTCCCGCAGGAGGTCGACGAGCTGTTCGGCAACCTGCGCGAGCTCAAGGCCGAGGGCCTGACCGTGCTGTTCATCTCGCACAAGCTCGATGAGGTGCTGTCGGTCGCCGACGACATCACCGTCGTGCGCCGGGGGACGACCGTCGGCACCGCCGACCCGAAGGCGACCACCGCACGCCAGCTCGCCGAACTGATGGTGGGCAGCGAGCTGCCCGTCCCCGAACTGCGCGAGTCCACGGTCACCGACACGGTGCAGCTGGACGTACGCGGGCTCACCGTCCGCGCCGCCGACGGACGGGCGGTGCTCGACGACATCAGTTTCGCCATCCACCGCGGGGAGATCGTGGGGATCGGGGGCGTCGAGGGCAACGGGCAGGCCGAACTGGTCGAGGCCGTCCTCGGGCTGCGCCCGGTGGAATCCGGCGCCATCGGCCTCGGCTCGGCCGACATCACCCACTGGCCCACCCGCCGACGGCGCACGTCCGGCATCGGCTACATCCCCGAGGATCGGCACCGGCAGGGCCTGCTGCTCGAGGCTCCGCTGTGGGAGAACCGCATCCTGGGCCACCAGACCGAGCAGCCCAACGCCCGCGGACCGTTCATCGACGCGGCGGCGGCCAAGAAGGACACCGCCCGCATCGTGGCCGAGTACGACGTGCGGACGCCCGGCATCGACGTCACCGCCGCCTCGCTGTCCGGCGGCAACCAGCAGAAGCTCATCGTCGGACGCGAGATGAGCGCGAAGCCCAGCGTCCTGATCGCGTCGCACCCCACCCGCGGTGTGGACGTCGGAGCGCAGGCCGCCATCTGGGACCAGCTGCGCCAGGCCCGGGCCGAGGGCCTCGCCGTGCTGCTCATCTCGGCCGATCTCGACGAGCTCATCGGCATGTCCGACACGTTGCAGGTCATCCTGCGCGGCAGGCTGGTGGCCGAGATGGACCCGGCGGCCGTCACGCCGGCCGAGCTGGGGGCGGCGATGACCGGTGCCGGGGCCAAGAACCAGACGGACGGGGTGACCTCGTGACCGCGACCGAGGTCGACGCGGCGCCCGTGACGGCGCGCAGCAGCGCCCGTAGCGACCGCCTCAACGCCGTGCTGCTCGCGATCGTGGCCGCTGTCGTCGCGCTCGTGATCGCCGTGGCCATCACGTCGGTGGTGCTGGCCGTCACCGACCACAACCCGTTCGACACCCTGAAGTCGATGCTGGACTACGGGGTGAAACCCACCCAGCTCGCGACGACCGTCAACGCCGCCACCACGTACTACCTGTCCGCGATCGCGGTGGCCATCGCCTTCCGGATGAACCTGTTCAACATCGGCGTCGACGGCCAGTACCAGCTCGCGGCCATCGTGGCGGCGGCGTTCGGCGGCCAGTTCGCGCTCCCCGCGGGCCTGCACCAGGTGGCGATCATCGTCATCGCCATGCTCGTCGGGTCGTTCTGGGCCGGCATCATCGGCGTGCTCAAGGTGACCCGGGGGGTCAGCGAGGTCATCTCCTCGATCATGCTGAACTTCATCGCCACGGCGATCATCGGCTACCTGATCCTGCCCTCGCACTTCGGCAAGCAGAGCGGGAACGACCTCACCACCAAGCCCATCTCGTCCTCGGGACGGGTCGGCGGCGTGGATATCATCCCCGGGTCCAGCACCAAGGTGTACGGCCTGGTGTTCCTGGCCGTCGTGGTCGGCATCGGTTTCCAACTGCTCGTGTCGCGCACCCGCTTCGGTTTCGACCTGCGCGCCACCGGCCGCTCGACCTCGGCGGCGCAGGCCAGCGGGGTCAACGTCAAGCGCATGGTCGTGGTGACCCTGCTCATCTCCGGCGCGGTCGCCGGCCTCGTCAACATGCCGGTGCTGCTCGGCGAGGCGCACAACTACTCGTTGAGCACACCGTCGGGCATCGGGTTCACCGGCATCGCGATCGCGCTGCTGGGTCGTAACAACCCCCTGGGCATCGTCTTCGCCTCGCTGCTGTGGGGATTCCTCGACACCTCGTCGAACATCCTGCAGATCTCCAGCGTGCCGGATTCGGTCGTGTCCATCACCGAAGGAGTCGTCGTGCTGTCGGCCGTCATCGCCTACGAGCTGGTGCGGCGCTACGCCCTGGCGCGGCAGCAGCGACGAGTCGGTCGTGAACTGGCGCAGCAGACCGGTCCGGCCGACGCCGAGGAGCTCCAGTGACCGCCCTCCGCTTCGCACCGGCCGCCGAAGGCCACGCCGCCGCATCCTTCGCTCGCGGAGCCCGCTCATGACGGTCCGCGACGCGTCGGCGACGGTCAGCAGCGACGTCATGACCGCACCCTCGAGGCCGCCGGTACGCCAGCACGCCGCGCTGCGGATGCTGTTGATCGCGGTGCTGGGGATGGCTCTTCTCAGCCTCACCCGCATCATCAGCGGCGCCGACGACATCACCTCGGCCGGCGCGCTGGGCGCCACCATCAACGCGGCCATGCCGATCATGCTCGCCGGGCTGGGCGGCCTGTGGGCCGAGCGCTCCGGCGTCGTCAACATCGGCCTCGAGGGACAGATGATCCTCGGCACCTGGTTCGGCGCCGAGTTCGCGTTCGCGACGCACAGCGCCTGGATGCTCGTCGTCGGCGGCATCGTCGGCGGGTTCATCGGCGGCGTGCTGCACGCGATCGCCACCGTCGGTTTCGGGGTGGACCAGATCGTGTCGGGCGTGGCGATCAACATCCTTGCCCCCGGCGTCGCGAAGTACCTGGCCGGCATCTACTTCAACAAGCCCTCGGCGCTGTCCGCCGGCGGTGGCCCCACGCAGTCGCCGCAGGTCAAGACCTTCGGGGCGCTCAAATGGACCTCCGCGGCCGATCAGCTCGACAAGATCGAGCAGCACCATTGGTTCTTCGTGTCCGATCTGGCGGGGTTGCTCGAGGGCATCTGCACCAGCCTCAACGTGCTGACCATCATCGCCCTGCTGACCATCCCGGTGACCTGGTTCGTCCTGTGGCGGACGTCCTTCGGCCTGCGACTGCGCTCCTGCGGGGAGAACCCCGACGCCGCCGAGTCGCTGGGCGTCAAGGTCTACACGATGAAGACGATCGCGGTGGTGATCTCCGGGATCCTGGCGGGGGTGGCCGGTGCGTTCCTCGTCAACTTCACCGGCATCTACCGCGAGGGACAGACCGGCGGCCGCGGGTACATCGGCCTGGCCGCGATGATCTTCGGCAACTGGCGCCCCGTCGGGCTGGCCGCCGGGTCCTCGCTGTTCGGCTACACCGACGCGTTGCAGCAGCGCCAGGGCTCGATCTCGGTGCACGCCCTGCTCATCATCGTCGGCGTGATCCTGATCCTGGGTGGGCTCTACCAGGCGTACCGACGCGCGTTCGTCAGCGCGGCCGTCGCCGTCGTGTTCGGCGCGATCGTGCTGGTGCTGTACGCGGTGACGGACACGATTCCCAGCCAGTTCGCGACCTACTCGCCGCAGATCATCACGCTGCTCGTACTGGCCGTGGCCTCGCAGCGTCTGCGGCCGCCCGCCGCCGACGGGCTGCCCTGGCGCCGCAGGGGGTCTTAGCGGGTGCCGCTCACCTTCGATCTCACCGCGCCCGAGGTGGTCGACGACCCGTACCCGTTCCTCGCCGCGGCGCGCGACGAGGGTTCGGTGCAGTGGCACGACGGTCTCGGTATGTGGCTGACGTTCACGCACGCCGCGGCGAACGCCGTGCTGCGCACCCGCTCGCTCGGGCGGCTGTGGGCGCCGCGCACGTTCCCCGACGCCGCGCCGGACGAGACCATGGCCGCCTTCGAGCTCATTCACGTCAACTCGCTGCTCGAGAACGAGCCGCCGGTGCACACCCGGCTGCGTCGCCTCGTGGCCGGCGCGTTCGCCCGGGGGCACGTCGAGCGGCTGCGCGCCCGGATCGCCGAGCTGGCGGACCGCCTCGCCGACGACGTCGCCGACGCGGGTGTTGGTGGCTCGCCCGTCGACCTGATCCGGTACTACGCAGAGCCGCTGCCGGTGCAGGTCATCGCCGAGCTGCTGGGCGTGCCCGAGTCCGACTGGTCGCTGCTGCGCCCGTGGTCGAACGCGATCGTCAAGATGTATGAGTACCGCGTCGCGCCGGAGCAGCGTGCCGAGGCCGAGCGGGCGTCGGCCGAGTTCGTCGACTACTTGCGCGGCCTGGTCGTCGAGCGGCGCGCGCGTCCGGGTGACGACCTGATCTCGTCGTTGATCGCCGAGACGGACGCCGACGGCGCGCGCCTGAGCGAGGACGAGCTCGTCACCACCTGCACGCTGCTGCTCAACGCCGGCCACGAGGCCACCGTCAACGTGGTGGGCAACGGTGTCACGGCGCTGCTCGGCCATCCGGAGCAGTGGGCGGCGCTGCGGGCCGACCCGGGGCTCGTGCCCGGCGCGGTCGAGGAACTGATCCGCTACGACTCGCCGCTGCAGCTGTTCGAGCGGACCGCCACCGCGGACACCGTGGTCGGCGACGTCACCGTCGAGGCGGGCAGCAAGATCGCGGCGCTGCTCGGTGCCGCGAACCGCGACCCGGCCGTCTTCGCGCGACCTGACGACTTCGACGTCACCCGCGCCGACAACCCGCACCTGGGCTTCGGCGCCGGGATCCACTTCTGCGTCGGAGCGCCGCTGGCTCGAGTCGAGCTGCAGGCCTCGCTCACCACCCTGCTGCGCCGCTTCCCCGGCCTGGCCCTGCACGACCGCCCGCAACGCCGACCAGAGTTCGTGATAAGGGGCGTGCAATCGCTGCCCGTGACGATCTGAAGGAGCACTCCATGCCTGCCCTCCGCTTCGCTCCGGACACCGAAGGCCATGCCCCTGTGCCATTCGCTCACTGCGTTCGCTCATGAGCGCCATCGACTGGCCGGCGCTGCGCGACGCGGCGCGCGAGGCCATGGGCCACGCGTACGCGCCGTACTCGAACTTCTCGGTCGGAGCGGCGGCCCTCGTCGACGACGGGCGCGTCGTGTCGGGCTGCAACGTCGAGAACGCCTCCTACGGGGTCGGGCTGTGTGCCGAGTGCGGGCTGGTGTCGGCGCTGCACGCGAGCGGTGGCGGCCGGCTGGTCGCGTTCGCCTGCGTCGACGGTGCGGGTGCGGCCTTGATGCCGTGCGGGCGCTGCCGTCAACTGCTGTTCGAGCACGGCGGCCGGGAGCTGCTGCTCGACACCCCCGAAGGCATCAGGACCATGGTCGACGTGCTGCCGCAGCCTTTCGGGCCGGAGAACCTTCAGTGACCGGTGAGAGTTTCGACGCCGTCGACGTCATCCGCACGAAGCGCGACGGCGGCACGCTCACCGACCCGCAGATCGAGTGGGTGGTCGACGCCTACACCCGCGGCATCGTCGCGGACGAGCAGATGTCGGCGCTGGCCATGGCCATCCTGCTGCGCGGCATGGACGCCAACGAGATCGCCACGTGGACCGCGGCCATGATCGCCTCGGGGGAGCGGCTCGACCTCACCGCCGTCACCCGGCCCACCGTCGACAAGCATTCCACCGGCGGCGTCGGCGACAAGATCACCTTGCCGCTCGCGCCGCTGGTCGCGGCCTGCGGAGCGGCCGTGCCGCAGCTGTCCGGTCGTGGGCTCGGGCACACCGGTGGCACCCTCGACAAGCTGGAGTCCATCCCCGGGTGGCGTGCGCAGCTGTCCAACGAGCAGTTCCGCACCCAGCTCGACGACGTCGGTGCGGTGGTGTGCGCGGCGGGCGACGGGCTCGCCCCCGCCGACCGCAAGCTGTACGCGCTGCGCGACGTCACCGGCACCGTCGAAGCCATCCCGCTCATCGCCTCGTCGATCATGAGCAAGAAGATCGCCGAGGGGTCGTCGGCGTTGGTCCTCGACGTCAAGGTCGGCTCCGGCGCGTTCATGAAGAACGCCGACGAGGCACGCGAGCTCGCCCGCACCATGGTCGAGTTGGGTCGCGCGCACGGGGTCCGGACGGTCGCGCTGCTCACCGACATGTCGACCCCGCTCGGGCGCACGGCCGGCAACGCGATCGAGGTCGAGGAGTCCCTCGAGGTGCTGGCCGGCGGCGGGCCGGCCGACGTCGTCGAGCTGACCCTCGCCCTGGCCCGCGAGATGCTCGACGGCGCCGGGCTGACCGACGTCGATCCGGCGGCGGCGCTGGCCGACGGGCGGGCCATGGACACGTGGCGGGCCATGATCGCCGCGCAGGGCGGCGACGTGGACGCGTCCCTGCCGCAGGCCCGCGAGACGCACACGATCACCGCGCCGTCCTCCGGGGTGCTCACCCGGCTGGACGCCCTGGCGGTCGGGGTGGCCGCCTGGCGGCTCGGGGCGGGACGCGCCCGCAAGGAGGACCCGGTGTCCGCCGGCGCCGGCGTGGTCATGCACGCCAAGCCCGGCGACGAGGTCGTCGAGGGGCAGCCGCTGCTCGAACTGCGCACCGACGAGCCTGCCCGCTTCGAGCGTGCCCTGGCCGCGCTGGACGACAGCTGGGAGGTCGGGGCGGCCGCCGGGCTGACCCCGCTCGTGCTCGCCCGCCTCGACTGACGCAGTGACTACGGTGGGGTCATGTCCACCCCGCCCGTCCCGCTGACGTTCGACACCATCCGCAGCGCCCCGAAGGTGCTCCTGCACGATCACCTCGACGGTGGCCTGCGGCCGAGCACGATCGTCGACATCGCCCGCGAGATCGGTTACGACGCGCTGCCGGCCGACAACGCGGACGACCTGGCCGAGTGGTTCCGCGAGGCGTCGTCGTCGGGGTCGCTGGTGCGCTACCTGGAGACCTTCAGCCACACCGTCGCGGTCATGCAGACCGAGGCCGGGCTGACCCGCGTCGCCCGTGAGGCCGTCGAGGACCTGGCAGCCGACGGCGTCGTATACGCCGAGATCCGCTGGGCGCCCGAGCAGCACACCGAGCAGGGGCTGACGCTCGAGCAGGTCGTCGAGGCGGTGCTCGCCGGGTTCCGTGAGGGCGAGGCCGCGGCGGCCGAGCGTGGCCACACCATCCGGGTCGGGGCACTGGCCACCGCGATGCGGCACGCCGCCCGCTCGCGCGAGATCGCCGAGCTGGCCGTCCGCTATCGCGACGACGGCGTCGTGGGCTTCGACATCGCCGGCGCCGAGGCCGGCTACCCCCCCCACCTCGACGCGTTCGAGTACCTGCGTCGCGAGAACTTCCACTTCACCATCCACGCCGGCGAGGCCTTCGGGCTCCCGTCGATCTGGGAGGCGCTGCAGTGGTGCGGCACCGACCGCCTGGGCCACGGCGTCCGGATCATCGACGACATCGCCAGCGACGGCACGCTCGGCCGCCTCGCGCAGTACGTCCGTGACAAGCGGATCCCGCTGGAGATGGCTCCGTCGTCCAACGTGCAGACCGGGGCCGCCAAGTCCATCGGCGAGCACCCCATCGGGCTGCTGCGCCAGCTGCACTTCCGGGTCACCGTCAACACCGACAACCGGCTGATGAGCGGCACATCCATGACGCGCGAGATGACGCTGCTCGCGGAGGAGTTCGAGTACGGCTGGCGTGACCTGCAGTGGTTCACGATCAACGCCATGAAGAGTGCGTTCATCGGCTTCGACGAGCGGCTGGCCATCATCAACACTCAGATCAAGCCGGTGTACGCCGCGCTGATGGGCGACTGACCGCGCCGCCCGTGACCGTCAGAGCAGGCCGAGTTTCTGCTTCGTCTGCAGCACCAGCAGCGCAGCCGCGTCGACCTTTTTCTTGAACGACGAGTCGCTTTGTGCCTTCGCGAGCAGGGCGGAGGTCATGGTCTGTGCCTGTCCGGCGACCACGGTCAGCACCACGTCCCCACCGGCCTGGACGAAGTCGACGGCGCGCTGACCGGGCGATCGTGAGCTGACCTGGCGCGCGGCGCCGAGGTCGTCGCTGATGACCAGCCCGCGGAACCCCAGGTCGCCGCGGAGCATGCCCGTCACGATGGTCTTCGAGAACGCCGCCGGGGTTCCGGGGTCGATGCGCGAGTAGATCGCCGTCGACATCATGACGAACGGCACACCGGCCTGCACCGCGGCCAGGAACGGGGCGAGGTAGGGGTCGTCGCGGGTGGTGACCGAGTCGGTGACCCCGGAGGTCGTGTCGGTGTTGCCGGCGACCCGGCCGAGCCCCGGGAAGTGCTTGACGGTCGGTGCCACACGGGCGTCGAGCAGGCCCTGCATGACGGCCACGCCGTGGCTGCGGACGCTCGACGGGGTGTGGCCGTACTCGCGGTCGAGATCGCCGATCGGCGGGTTGCTGCCGCCGCCCGCCGGCACGGTGTCGAGCACCGGGGCCAGGTCGACGTCGACGCCGGCGCGCTTGAGCTGCGTGCCCCACGTCCTGGCGTCCGAGCGCAGGGTGGACGGCGAGCGGCCGCCCTGCTGCACGGCGTTCGGGATGGTGCTGAACCCCGGCCCCTGCAGGCGCTGCACGATGCCGCCCTCCTGGTCGGTGGCAATGAGCAGGCCGGCCGTCCTCGGCGCGTGGCGTTGCAGGGCGCCGGTGAGCGAGCGGATCGCGGACGAGCCGGAGTGGGTGGTGCCGTCGAGAATCACCGAGCCGACGTCGTTGTCGGTGATCGCCGACACGGTCGCGTCGGCGACCCCGGTGCTGGGACAGTCGACCATGAGCAGCTGCCCGACCCGCTGCCGCTCGCTCATCGCGGCAAAGACCGACTGGGCGCTCGCTGCTTTCGTGGGCCGTGCCGACGACGACGTGCCGGCGTTACCGGGCGACGAGGCCGACGGTGTGACGGCCGTTGTAGACGTGGTGGCCGGTAACGGCGGCGACGGGTGGCCCGTCGGTGCTGGGCCGCCGCCGGAGGTGCAGGCGCCGGTCACCAGCACCGTGGCCACGGCGGCAATGCACAGGACCCGTCTCGGCATCCTGCGACTGTACGGACCTCAGCCCTGCTGGAGCCCGAGCGGCGCGTCGGCGAACAGCTCGCGGACGAGGGACAGCGAACGGCGTCGGTCGTCGACGTCGTAGACCTGGGCGGTGATCATCAGCTCGTCGGCCTCGGTGGCGTCGAGCAGCTGGGCCAGCTGACGGCGCACGGTGTCCGGGCTGCCGATGGCCTGCCCGGCCCGGCGCTCGAGCACGAACTGCTGCTCGCGCGGCGTCCAGGGGTAGGCGGCGGCCTGCTCGGGCGTGGGCATCCGGCCCGGGTTCCCCTGCCGCAGCCGCAGGAACGACAGCGCGCCCGGCAGCGCCAGCCGGTCGGCCTCCTCGTCGGTCGGCGCGCAGACCGTGTTCACCGTGACCATGGCGTAGGGCTTGGTCAGCAGGCCGCCCTCGCGGAAAGACTCGCGGTACTTCGCGAGCGCGGGCAGGGTGTTCGTCCCGCTGAAGTGGTGCGCGAAAGCGAAGGGCAGGCCCAGCATGCCGGCCAGCTCGGCGCTGAACGTGCTGGAGCCGAGCAGCCACAGCGGCGGCTGGAGGTCGCCGGCCGGGACGGCCTTGACGCGCGCGAAGGGGTGGTCGGCGGGGAAGTCGTCGGCGAGGAAGCAGGCCAGCTCGCCGAGCTCTTCGGGGAAGTGGTCGGCCTGCAGGTCGGTGGTGCGGCGCAGCGCGGCCGCGGTGAGCCCGTCGCTGCCGGGCGCCCGGCCGAGGCCGAGGTCGATGCGTCCCGGGTACAGCGAGGCCAGGGTGCCGAACTGCTCGGCGATCGCGAGCGGTGCGTGGTTGGGCAGCATGACGCCACCCGAACCGACCCTGATGCGCTCGGTGGCGCCCGCGATGGCGCCGATGAGCACCGCGGGGGCCGAGCTGGCGATGCCGGTCATGTTGTGGTGCTCGGCGACCCAGAAGCGGGTGTATCCCAACTCGTCGGCCTGCTGGGCGACCGAGATCGTCGCGCGCAGGGCGTCGGTGGTGCTGACCCCGTCGGCGACCGGAGCGAGGTCGAGCACGGACAGCGGGACGGGCGGGAGCTGGGCCATACCTGGTGGAACGCCTCAGCCGGTGGGGCTGTTCCGGCTGCGGGCCGCCCGTCTCGGGGTCAGTCCTGCAGCTCCAGGCAGGTGCGCACCTCGTCGACCAACGCGTTCCAGTCCTCGCGGTTCACGTCGGGCTCGTCGAGTAGGTCCAGGTCCGCGTCCAGGTCGCAGAACACGGCGAGGTCGACGAGCAGCTCGGCGCCTTCGTCGGACGGCTTGCGCAGGTCGAAGGTCGCCACCTCGTGCGGGGTGAAGTCCTCGTCGTCGAGCTCGGCCAGCTCGCTCCACCACTCCAGCTTCTGCAGGCGGTGGCCCTTGGCCTCGCGGCAGTAGCGGGCCAGGTCGGCGACCTCGGTGAAGACCGAGACGGTGCCGTCGTCGCCGAGGAAGGCCATCTCGACCTCGTCGGTGTCGGGGTCGACCGGGACTTCGGCGCGGACGGTGAGCAGGCTCTCGTCGCCGACCCTGATGGTGATGGGCTCGGCGCCGACGCGCTCCCACACGGTGTCCTCGACGTCGAAGTCGGTGTCGCTGAAGTCGCCGACCCACTCCAACCAGTCCGAGGTGCGCTTGATGGCGCGCTCCCAGGAGTCGGCGATGGTGTCGCCGAGCTCGTTCCAGCGCTTGCGGCCGTCCTTGCCCTGGTAGGACACGTCCTCGTCGACGAGCTCGGCGTAGGCCGGGGTGCCTTCGAGCAGGCGGCGCAGCGCTCCGTCGTCGCAGCAGTCGGCGATGCGGGTCACCATGTCGACGACGTTGGCCAGCGCGCTGACGTGCACGGGGTCGGGCTCGTCACCGGCCCACTCGTAGACCTGGTCGAGGTCGTAGTGGTCCTCGGATCCCGGCTTGAGATCGTCCGGCGTGGCCTTGAGGATCTGGCCGTACGCGGGATGGTCGGACAGGTCGTTCTCCTCGCCGGAGGCGATGAAGGCGGCGAGCTCGTCGGTGCTCGGGTAGAGCAGGATCTTGCGACCGTCGCCCAGGAACCCCTGCCACTGCTCCTCGTCCTCGTCCTCCCACGGCGGGGCGTACAGGGTCAGGCCCGTGCGGTCGTCGACGGTGATGGTGATCGGCACGATGGACGGTGCTGAGCTCGTCATGCCCCCGAACGTACCGGCTCGCGCGCGTGACCAATTCCTGGCCTGACAGGCACTCCCGAAACTGTCGTTGGCCGCTGCACACTGGTGGTCATGAGCGAATCGCGTGTGACCCTGCCCGGCAGTTCCCGTCCCGCTGTCGCCCCGGCCGAACTGGCGGGCCCGCTCGACCCCGCGACCGTGCTGGAGACGACGATCGTCCTGCGCCGTCGCGCCGAGCCGGACGCCGCGGCCTTCTCCGGGCCTCCGCTGTCGCGCGCCGAGCTGGCCGACCGTTACGGCGCCGATCCGGACGACGTCCGCACGGTCACCGCAGCGGTCACCGCGGCCGGCGCCGAGGTGCTCAGCGCCGACCCCGCGACGCGCCTGGTGCGGGTGCGTGGTTCGGCCGGCACGCTGACCGCGCTGTTCGGCACGTCGCTGCAGCAGACCGTCTCGGACGTCCCCGGCCAGCGGCGGCGCGAGGGCGAGCTGTCGCTGCCCGCCGACCTGGCCGGGCCGGTGGCGGCGGTGCTGGGCCTCGACGACCGCCCCCAGGCCAGGGCCCGGTTCCTCACGGCCGCCAAGGCTGCCGAGTCGGTGTCCTACACGCCCGTGCAGCTCGCGTCGGTGTACCAGCTGCCCGAGGGCGACGGCGCGGGCCAGATCATCGCCGTCATCGAGCTGGGCGGCGGGTTCGGGCAGCCCGACCTGGACACCTACTTCAAGGGCTTGGAGCTCACCCCGCCGACGGTGACCGCGGTCGGCGTCGACGGCGCGACGAATGTCGCCGGCCAGGACCCGAACGGTGCCGACGGCGAGGTGCTGCTCGACATCGAGGTCGCCGGCGGCATCGCGCCCGCGGCCAGGCAGTTCGTCTACTTCGCCCCGAACACCGACGACGGGTTCGTCGACGCGATCACGCAGGCCGCGCACGCCGAGCCCGCGCCCACCGCGATGACCATCAGCTGGGGCCAGAGCGAGGACCAGTGGAGCGCGCAGGGCCGCACCGCCATGGACAACGCGCTGGCCGACGCGGCGCTGCTGGGCGTGACCGTCTCGGCCGCGGCCGGCGACAACGGCAGCACCGACGCCCAGGCCGGTGGGGAGCAGCACGCCGACTTCCCCGCTTCGTCGCCGCACGTGCTGGGTTGCGGGGGTACGTCGCTGCACCTGGCGGCCGACGGCTCCGTCGACACGGAGACGGTGTGGAACGACGGTGGCCAGGGCGGGGCCACGGGCGGCGGCGTCAGCGACGCGTTCCCGGTTCCCGACTGGCAGGCGAAGGCGGGCGTGCCGGTGCGGGCCGGGGCCGGCGGCAAGGCCGGGCGCGGGGTGCCCGACGTCGCCGCCGTCGCCGATCCGCAGACCGGCTACCAGGTGCTGGTCGACGGCACGGCCACCGTCATCGGCGGCACCTCCGCCGTGGCGCCGCTCTGGGCGGGCATCGTCTGCCGGCTCGCCGCTGCGGTGGGCAAGCCGCTCGGGCTGCTGCAACCCGCCCTCTACGCCGGCGCCGCGCAGGGCAAGACGGCGCCCGGCTTCCGCGACATCACGTCCGGCTCGAACGGCGCCTACTCGGCCCAGCCCGGGTGGGACGCGTGCACCGGGTTGGGCGTGCCCGTCGGAACTGACCTGCTCGCCGTCCTGCAGGGCGCCACCACCGCGAGCTAGCGAGCCGGTCGGTCGACCCCTCGTCTCCTACGCGCTGGTTCGGATCGGGCTCGAAATCGCGCCATCGCGTAGGAGATGCGGGCTGGTTCCCGGCCGAGTCGACCAGTGCCGTGATCGCCGGCGCGGGTCGAATCGTGCGCGGTCAGACGCCGATCGGGTGCCAGACGGTCTTGGTCTCGGTGAACGCCAACAGGCGGGACAGGCCGGGTTCGGCGGTCCAGTCGGTCGAGCGGGGCACGTACGTGCGCTTGACGTTGCCGGCCGCCGCCCCCTGCAGGGCCGCCCGCATCTCGGGGGCAGCACCGGTGAGGTCGATGGCGTTCACGTCACGGTGCGACGCGAGCCACGGCGCCAGCTCGGCGGTGTACCCCGTCAGCAGGTTCACGACCCCGCCGGGCAGGTCGGACGTCGCCAGCACCTCGGCCAGGACGACCGCCGGCAGCGGGTGCTCCTGCGAGGCCACGACGACACAGGTGTTGCCGGTGGCCAGCACCGGTGCGACCACCGAGACCAGCCCCAGCAACGACGAGTCCTGCGGAGCGAGCACCGCGACCACGCCGGTCGGCTCCGGCAGCGAGAAGGTGAAGTAGGGGCCGGCGACGGGGTTGGTGGACCCGACGACCTGCGCGAACTTGTC
Organism: uncultured Jatrophihabitans sp.; assembly: GCF_964252635.1. Taxonomy (GTDB): domain Bacteria; phylum Actinomycetota; class Actinomycetes; order Mycobacteriales; family Jatrophihabitantaceae; genus Jatrophihabitans. Next base: position 121,949 of record NZ_CAXUNP010000001.1, on the reverse strand, counting down.
GCTCCACCCGGCGTAGTGCACGAACCGGTCGACCGCCGCGTCGACCTGGGCCGCCGCCCGCCGCGGGGTGGTCTTCTCCGAGGCCAGGACCTCGTCGACGAACTGCGCCCGCCGGCCCTCGAGCATCTCGGCCACGCGGTAGAGGATCTGGCCGCGGTTGTAGGCGGTGGCCGTCGACCACTTGCCGAAGGCGGAACGGGCGGCGACCACCGCGTCACGGACGTCCTTGCGCGACGCCTGCGCCGCGTGCGCGAGCAGCGCGCCTTTCGGCCCGTGCACCGGGTAGGACCGGCCGGACTCCGAGCGGGGGAACGCGCCGCCGACGTAGAGCTTGTAGGTCTTGCGGACGTCGATGCGGTCGTCAGACATCGAGGTAACCCTCCAGCCCGTGCCGTCCGCCCTCACGACCGAAGCCGGACTCCTGGTAACCACCGAACGGCGCGCTCGGGTCGAAACGATTGAAGGTGTTCGCCCACACCACCCCGGCCCGCAGCCGGTTGGCCACCGACAGGATGCGCGAGCCCTTCTCCGTCCAGATGCCGGCCGACAGCCCGTACGGCGTGTTGTTCGCCTTGGCCACCGCCTCGTCGGGCGTGCGGAAGGTCAGCACGGACAGAACCGGCCCGAAGATCTCCTCCTGCGCGACGCGGCTGGCCTGCGACACGTCCGTGAACACGGTCGGGGCGAACCAGAACCCGCGGTCGGGCAGGTCGCACGGCGGCGACCATCGCGTCGCGCCCTCGGCCTCGCCCGCGTCGACGAGGGCCCGGATGCGCGTCAGCTGCTCCGCCGAGTTGATCGCGCCGACGTCGGTGTTCTTGTCGAGCGGGTCGCCGACGCGCAGCGTGCCCAACCGCCGCTGCAGGGACGCGATGAGCTCCTCGGCGATCGACTCCTGGACGAGCAACCGCGACCCGGCGCAGCAGACCTGGCCCTGGTTGAAGAAGATGCCGTTGACGATGCCCTCGACAGCCTGGTCGAGCGGTGCGTCGTCGAAGACGATGTTGGCTGCCTTGCCGCCGAGCTCGAGGGTCAGCTTCTTACCGGAACCCGCCACCGAGCGCTGGATGATCTTGCCGACGTCGGTCGAGCCCGTGAACGCGATCTTGTCGATGCCGTCGTGCTCGACGATGGCCTGACCGATCGACGGGCCACCGGCCAGGATGTTGACGACGCCCGGCGGCAGGTCGGCCTCGGCGACGATCTCGGCCAGCACCAGGGCGGTGAGCGGCGTCGTCTCGGCCGGCTTCAGCACGACGGTGTTGCCCGTGGCGAGCGCCGGCGCGATCTTCCACGCCGCCATGAGCAGCGGGAAGTTCCAAGGGATGATCTGCCCGGCGACGCCGAGCGGCCGCGGAGTCGGCCCGAAACCGGCGTACCCGAGCTTGTCGGCCCAGCCGGCGTAGTAGAAGAAGTGCGCGGCCGCGGTGGGGATGTCGACGTCGCGCGACTCGCGGATCGGCTTGCCGTTGTCGAGTGACTCGAGCACGGCCAGCTCGCGACCACGTTCCTGGATGGCGCGGGCGATGCGGAACAGGTACTTACCGCGCTCGGCGCCGGACATCGCCGACCACGGGCCTTCGTAGGCACGACGGGCCGCGCGCACCGCGTCGTCGACGTCGGACGGGCCGGCCTCGGCCACCTCGGCCAGCGGCGTCTCGTCGGCGGGGTTGATGGTCTTGACGGCCTCACCCGCACCGTCGCGGAACCGTCCGTCGACGAAGATCTGGTAGCTCGGACGAAGCCGGGCGATGTCGCGCGACTCCGGAGCCGGCGCGTAGTCGAAGACGTTGCTGGTCATCAGTCCACCGTCACGTAGTCGGGGCCGTCGTAGTAGCCCGTGGTGAGCTTGTGCCGCTGCTGCAGCAGGTCGTTGAGCAGGCTGGACGCGCCGAAGCGGAACAGCGAGGGGGTCAGCCAGTCGGGGCCTGCGGTCTCGTTCACCATGACGAGGTAGCGCACGGCCTCCTTGGTCGTGCGGATGCCGCCGGCCAGCTTCACCCCGCGTTGCTCGCCCGTCGCTGGCGCGCCTGTTCCCGCTGTCGCTGTCGCGAAGTCGCGCACCGCCTCGAGCATCACGAGGGCGACCGGGGGAGTGGCGGCGGGGCTGACCTTGCCCGTCGAGGTCTTGATGAAATCGCCCCCGGCGGCCAGGGCGAGCCAGGAGGCGCGGCGGACGTTGTCGAGCGTCGCGAGCTCGCCCGTCTCGAGGATGACCTTGAGGTGGGCGGTGCCGCAGACGGCCTTGGTGGCGACGATCTCGTCGAAGACCTGGCCGTAGCGACCGGACAGGAAGGCGCCGCGGTCGATGACCATGTCGATCTCGGTGGCGCCGGCGGCGACGGCGTCGCGGACGTCGTGCAACTTGGTCTCGAGTGAGGCCCGCCCGGACGGGAACGCGGTGGCCACGGACGCGACCTGGACGTTCGTCCCCTCCAGCGCGCTGACCGCACCGGCCACCAGGTCGGGGTAGACGCAGACCGCGGCCGCGGGCGGGCACGAGGCGTCGGTCGGGTCCGGGCGGGCGGCCTTGGCACACAGCGACCGGACCTTGCCGGGGGTGTCCGACCCCTCGAGCGTGGTGAGGTCGACCATGCCGATCGCGGCGTCGATCGCCCAGGCCTTGGCCGTGGTCTTGATGCTGCGGGTGGCCAGCGCGGCCGCGCGACCTTCCGCGCCCACCTGGTCCACGCCGGGCAGCCCGTGCAGGAAGCGGCGCAGGGCGCCCTCGTCGCGCGTGAACTCGCCCAGCGCGGTGGCTGACGTGGGGGCTGCGGTGACCGTCACCCGTCCATCGTAGAAGCCGTCGGGCGGCGAGCGTGTCCCGTCGCATTAGGGTCGGCAGCGTGGCAGCCATCGTGACCGTCGTCGACCATCCCATCGTCCAGGCCCGATTGACGGTGATGCGCGACGAGCGCAGCACGAACTCGGAGTTCCGGGCCGCCCTGCGCGAGCTGGCCACCCTGCTGGTCTACGAGGCCACCCGCGAGCTCGAGCGGGTGGACGTGCCGGTGACCACGCCGGTGGCGCCGACCACCGGTACGGGGATCGCCAACCCGCCGCTGCTCGTGCCGGTGCTGCGTGCGGGGCTGGGCATGGCCGAGGCTGCGTTCAACCTGCTGCCGGAGTCGCAGATGGGCTTCGTCGGGCTCGCGCGCGACGAGGAGACCCACGAGCCGCACGCCTACATGGCGTCGTTGCCGGACTCGCTGTCCGGCCGTCCGGTGATCGTGCTGGACCCGATGCTGGCCACCGGTGGGTCGCTGCTGCACTGCCTGCGGCTGCTCGCCACGCGCGGCGCCACCGACCTGACCGTCATCTGCGCGCTGACCGCACCGGACGGCGTGCAGGCGCTGGAGGAGTCCGGGTTGCCGCTGCGGCTGTTCACGGCCAGCATCGACGAGCGGCTCAACGAGAACGCCTACATCGTGCCCGGCCTCGGCGATGCGGGGGACCGGCAGTTCGGACCGCGGTAGCGGGAGATCCGGACGGTATGCAGACGCGCCGGCCACAGCCCGCGCGTCTGCATACCGTCCGCGCGGGGGCGGCCGTCAGCAGTGGCGGTAGTAGTAGTCCCGGTCGCCGCGGGGGACGACGTCGCGGTCGCGCAGGATGACCGAGATGCTCCGGCCGCGCGCCTTGCAGGCCCGCGCGAAGGCCGCGCGCCCGTTGTCGATGTACTCGATCTCGATGACCCGCCGCCCGTAGTGCGCGGTGTAGGTGCCGCACTCGCGGTAGACCTCGCACTCCTCGACGACGGCGAAGTCGAAGCCGATGCGGGCCGTCGTCAGGTCGGCGGCGTTCTTCTGGGCCACGGCCAGACCGCGGGCGTGCGCACGGGCGACCAGGGCGCGCGCGAACGCGACGTCGTCGGCCCGGGTGATCGCGCCGTGCACGCCCTTGCGCGTCCAGGAGTCGAGGTTGTCGGGCTCGACCGCGCTGAACCCGGCCCGGGCGCAACCGTCGAACCACCGGCCGACGATGGCGAGCAGAGCCGTGCGCTTCGCCGGGGTGGACGTGTCGAGGATGTACTCGCCGGGCCAGTCCGGGTCCTGGACGTAGCGCCCGCCGGAGCGCAGCAGCAGTGAGCGGTGGTGCGCGCGCCACCACCCGTTCTCCTCCGGCTGGGTCTGGAAGGCGTTGACGTAACAGACCGAGTAGACGCCGCGGGCCGGCGTGGCGGTGCGGTCCCGGTCGACGATGCGGACGTCGGCGCGCGGCGGGTACGCCCCGCCGAGCTGGTAGTCGAAGACGCCGCCGGCCGGGGGAAGACGCACCCGGTGCGCGGTGGCCCGGCCGGACACCGTCGCCGCGTCGACGGACGACGATGCCGAGCGCGTCGGCTCGTCGGCACCGGTCCCCGACGACGAGCACCCGCCCGCGAGCAGCACGAGAGCCAGACCCGCCGCGAGCATGCGCGCCCGCGCGGACGTCATGTCACCAACCCCACGTGCCGGGGCCGCCCTTGAACGGGCCGACCACGTCGTCGGTGATCCAGCCGCCGTAGAAACCGCCCTCCTGCGGTCGCACCCGCTCGTCGTCGACGAAGCACGCGAACGCCGACGGGTAGCAGGTGAGGTAGCCCGTGATGGCCGTGAAACCGGCCGTCGGGTGCTCGTAGGACCACAGCCCGCCCTCGATGCCCAGCACGTCCCAGTAGGTCGCGTCGCCCTTCCACTCGCAGTAGGTCGACCGGGCGGCCGAGCGGGTCAACAGGCCGTCGGTGACCGCGTCCCGGGGCAGGTACCACGTCGGCGGGTGGCTCGTCTCGAGCACGCGGTAGGCCTGCCGGGTGTCGGCCACGAGGGTGTCGCCGAGGCGGATGACGACGTGTCTGTCCGACGGCACGCAGGCGGGCGGCCGGGGGTAGTCCCACACCGATTCCTGCCCCGGCCCGGGAACCTCTCGTTGCATCGGAACCACCTCCTCGCTGTCACACACACCTGAGACCACATCGTTATCGATCTTTGCCTGCGCGCGTCGCAACATCGACACGTGAGACCGCGTCTGAACAGCATGACGCCCCGCCGGCCGCTGCGTGCTGCCCAGCTCCTCCTCGCCCCGCTGCTGCTCATCATCGCCGTCGGCCTGTCGGCGTGCGCGAGCAGCGCGAGCGGCCGGCATGCCGACCAGACCCGCCCGCCCGCGCCGGCGCACCAGGTGCGGACCACCCCGACGCGGACGGTGGTCCACACGTTCACGGCCTACCGCGCGGACGGCACGCCCGTCGTCGCGTCGGCGCGCACCGAGAACGGCTACTGCTGGAACTCGAGCCTCGCGGCCTCGGGGCGGACCGCGTTCCGCTGCTTCAGCGACGCGGCCCACGGCTCGCAGATCTTCGACCCGTGCTACGCGCCGCCCACCCCGGACCCGACGCGGGTGCTGTGCGTCAACGACCCGTGGTCCAGCGGGACCACGCTGCGCCTGACCAGCGCGCTGCCCACGCCGGTGGCCAACGAGGCCGCGCGCCCGTGGGCCGTCCAGCTCGCGACCGGGACGCGATGCGTGGCCTCGACCGGGACGGTGCCGAACGTCGGCGGCGTCAACCTGTCCTACCACTGCTCGGACGGCACGGCCGCGGCCTTCGCGTCGAGCACGGCCACGCCGATGACCGCCGTGTACGCGCGGCCGGACGCCTCATCCCTGTCCCGGACGACGGTCGCGGCGATCTGGCGGACCTGACACCGCGTCGCGGGTCGGAGATGCCGGCGGTGGTCGAGGCAACCTCGGCCTTGGCCCTGACGTCCCAGTCGTGTGGCAGTGTTGGCGCCGGTGAAGGCGGAGGATCGCGCAGTGGAGTCGACACGTCGGTCGGCCGTGTCCACTGACGACGTCGACCTGCACGCGCTGTACCAGGCCCACTGGCGCTACCTGGTCCGGATGGCCGTGCTGCTCGTCGACGACGTCGCCAGCGCCGAGGACGTCGTCCAGGACGCGTTCGTGGCGTTGCACCGCAAGGCCGGCACGCTCCGCGACCCCGACGCCGCCGTCGGTTACCTGCGCACCTCGGTCGTCAACCTCTCGCGCTCGGTCATCCGCCGACGGCAGGTGGCCCGCAAACACCTCAAGGTGGCCGAGCCCGAGGCCGTCGCCGGCGCCGACCACCATGTCCTGCTGCGTGACGAGCACCGTGCCGCCCTGCGCGCGGTGCAGGCCCTGCCGCGCCACCAGCGGGAGGTGCTGGTGCTGCGCTACTGGTCGGACCTGTCCGAGCGGCAGATCGCCGAGGCCCTCGGCATCTCCCCGGGCTCGGTGAAGTCGGCGGCCAGCCGCGGCATGGCCACGCTGCACCGCGTCCTGGACGACGAACTGCGCTGACGGACGCGGGTCGGACGTTCAGACCCCGAGGACGTCCGAGACCTCGGCGCGCAGCCGGGCAAGGGCGGCGTTCGCCGCATCCGCCGACCCGCCGGCGTCGATCACCTCGAGATAGGCCTTGAGCTTGGGTTCGGTGCCCGACGGGCGGACGACGACCCGGGCGACGTCGGTGTGCCAGCGCAGCCCGTCGGTGGCGGGCAGCAGGTCCTCGACGGCCGGCGCGGCGCCGAGCAGCGTCGTGGGCGGGTCGGCCCGCAGCCGCGCCATCGTCTCGGCGATCAGGGTGAGGTCGTCGACACGCAGTGACACCTGGTCGGTGGCGTACCGCCCGTACTCGGCGGCCAACTCGTCGAGCCGGCCGAGCAGCGACGATCCGTCGCGCCGGAGCACCGCGGCGAGGGCGGCCACCCGCAGCGCGGCGCTGATGCCGTCCTTGTCGCGCACCAGCTCGGGCGCCACCGCGTAGCCCAGGGCTTCCTCGTAGCCGAAGACGAGGTCGGGGGCGGCGCGCACGATCCACTTGAACCCGGTGAGGGTCTCGGCGTAGCCGGCACCGTGCCGCCGGGCCAGCGCCCCCAGCAGGGCCGAGGACACGATGGTGGTCGCGTACGTGCCCTGCACGCCGTCGCGGAGCATAGCGTCGGCGAGCAGCACGCCCACCTCGTCGCCGCGCAGCATCCGCCAGCCGTCGGGACCGGGCACGGCGACGGCGCAGCGGTCGGCGTCGGGGTCGTTGGCCAGCACGATGTCGGCGCCGCGTTCGCGGGCGAGAGCCAGCGCCAGGTCGAGCGCGCCCGGTTCCTCGGGGTTCGGGAACGCGACGGTCGGGAAGTCCGGGTCGGGCCGCTCCTGCTCGGGCACGGCCGTGAGGTCGGTGAACCCGGCAGCCCCGAAGACCGCACGCACCGTCTCGGTGCCGACTCCGTGCAGGGCGGTGTGCACGATGCGCAGCTCGCGCGGCCCGTCCGGCACGAGCCCGGCGACCGCGGCGACGTAGGACGTCACGATCGACTCGTCCAGCAGCACCGGCCGCACGGTGTCGAGCGGGATGTCCCGCGTACGCCCGACGGCCCGGATCGCCGCCTCGATCTCGCGGTCGACGGGAGGCACGATCTGGCCGGCGTCGGCGGCGTACACCTTGTAGCCGTTGTCCTGCGGCGGGTTGTGCGACGCGGTGACCATCACGCCGGCAGCCGCATCGAGGCGACGCACCGCGAACGCCAGCACCGGCGTGGGCAGCACCCGCGGAAGGATCCGGGCCTCGAGCCCGGCGGCGGCGAACACGGCCGCCGAGTCGTGCGCGAAGTCCCGCGAGCCGTGGCGGGCGTCGTACCCGACGACGACCGGGCGGCCGGCCTCGCCGCGGGCGGTCAGCCACGCCGCCAGGCCCGCCGCCGCACGACGCACGACGGTGCGGTTCATGCCGTTCGGGCCGGCGCGCAGCGGGCCCCGCAACCCGGCTGTGCCGAAGGCGAGCGGGCCGCTGAACCGGTCGGCGAGCTCCGCGGCGTCGCCGGCGTCGAGCAGCTGCTGCAGCTCGGCAGCGGCCGCCGGGTCGACGTCGTCGGCGATCCAGGCGGTCACCTCGTGCGCGAGGTCCTGCGGCAGCGTCATATGCGGGGGATGACCTGTTGCAGCAGCTCGCCCATCCGGGTCGCCGACGCCTTGCCCACGGCGAGCACCTCCTCGTGGTCGAGCGGGTCGCCGAGGCCCGCGGCCAGGTTGGTCACCAACGAGATGCCCAGCACCTCGCAGCCCTCGGCGCGGGCGGCGACCGCCTCGAGGACGGTCGACATGCCGACCAGGTCCGCGCCGAGGATGCCGGCCATCCGCACCTCGGCGGGCGTCTCGTACTGCGGCCCGGGGAATTGCGCGTAGACGCCCTCGGCCATGTCCGGCTGGAACTCGTGGACGAGGTCGCGCAGCCGCCGGCTGTAGACCTCGGTGAGGTCGACGAAGCGCGGGCCGACCAGCCCCGTGCGCCCGGTCAGGTTCAGGTGGTCGCTGAGCAGTACCGGGTCGCCCACGGCGACGCCCTGCTTGAGGCACCCGCAGGCGTTGGTCAGCACGATCGTCGAGCAGCCGGCAGCCGCCGCGACCCGGACCCCGTGGACCACGGGGTCGACGCCGCGTCCCTCGTAGAGATGGGTGCGGCCCAGGAAGGCCAGGACGCGGCGGCCCCCGACGTCCAGCGAACGGACCCGACCGGCGTGACCCTCGACCGCCGGCGGCAGGAAGCCGGGCAGCTCGGTGACCGGGAAGTCCGCATCGGCCGTGCCCAGGACGTCGACGGCAGGTACCCAGCCCGAGCCGAGCACGATCGCGACGTCGTGGCGGGCGACGCCGGTCCGTTCGGCCAGCGTCGCCGCGGCAGCCTGCGCCGCCGCAGCAGGATCGGGAGGCCCATCGCTCATGGGCGCCGACCTTACCGGGCTGCGGCAGCGCCCGAGGTGGTCGCGGCGGACGGCTCGTCGTCGAGCGCCGCGCGCTGGCAGTCCAGGCAGCGCGCGGTCTGGGGAAGCGTCTCCAGGACGGCGGGCTCGAGGGCGGTGTCGCAGGTGACGCAGCGGCCGAACCGGCCGGTCTCGATGCGCCGCAGCGCCGAGTTGAGCTCGTGCAGCGCGGTGCGCGCGCCGACGGCGAGGGAGATGTAGACCTCGCGATGCGCGCGGGACATCGTTCGGGCGTCACGGGGGATCTCGAGCTGCTGGAGCTGCTCGAGACGGAAGTCGCGCTGGGCCACGAGTCGGCGGCGCAACTGCTCAACGGTCGTCGGGCTCGGCGAGCTCATCGTGAGGCTGGTCATGGCAGGAACGATGCCGGGCCGGGCCACGAGCCGACGATGCCCGGCAGAGGAATCACCTGAGAGGGGGTGGCGCCCTCCCGGACGCACGGTCAGGGGACGTCGAGTTCGGCCCAGACCGTCTTGCCGCTGGTGAGCATGTGCACGCCCCAGGACGAGCTGATGGCGCTGACCAGGGGCAGCCCGCGGCCGGTGGTGTCGTGGATGCCTGCTTCGCGCTGCTCGGGCCAGCCGGCGGCGAGGTCTCCGACGGTGACGAGCAACTTGCGACCGTCGAGGGCGAGCCCGACCACCACGGTCGGGCTCTCGGCGCGGACTGCGTTGGTCACGAGCTCGCTGATGATCAGCTCGACATCCTGGCGCAGCACGCCGTCGGCGTCGCCGTCGACGAGTTGGCCCAGTGCGGTCCGGGCGAAATGCCGAGCATCTGCGGGTGCGTCCGGTACGCCGGCGAACTCACGCTCGATCGCGGTCATGCTTTCGTGCTCCCCCGTTACGTGCGTGGCGGCCGCCCGCGCCGCGTGTGATACCCGTCCGCACGCGTGCTGTGACACAGTACTGAGGTGAGTTCGTTATCGGTGAGCACGCGCCGCGAGGGCGACCGCTGGATCGTGTCGCTGGACGGCGAACTCGACCTTGCCACCGTGCCCCTGTTGCGCGACGCGGCGCGTGAGGGGTTGGCGGACGACACCTGCTCCGTCCTCGTGCTGGACCTCGCGGAGCTATCGTTCCTCGATTCGACCGGTCTCGGCTGCTGGATCGAACTGCGCAACGCCACCGAGGACAGCGGCAAGTCGTTGCGCCTGGAATCCGTTCCGCCGTCGGCTCTGCGCACCGTGACGATCGCCGGGTTGGCCCCGTTGTTCGGGCTCGACGGCGGCGCACGCACGACGGTCTGAACGCCCACCCCATGACCTTGCCCGGCCTCGCCGACGTCGCGGCGCGCTACGCCGAGACCGCCGTCGCCGCGGTGCGCCGCCAGTACCCGAACGGCCTGCGCCACATCCTGGAAAGGGCCGACGACCGGCCCACGCCGCGCGAGGCGCATCCGGCCTTCTACGGCTGCTACGACTGGCATTCCTCGGTCGAGATGCACTGGGCGCTCGCCCGCATGCTGCGCGAGTGCCCGTGGGCGATCCCGGCCACCGAGGTCCGGGCCGTGCTCGAGGAACACCTGACGGCGGACGCGCTCGCCGTCGAGGCCCGGTACCTGACCGACCACCCCGGGTGGGAGCGTCCCTACGGCTGGGGCTGGCTGCTGGCCCTGGCCGAGGAACTGCTCGGCTGGGACGACCCCGACGCGGCGCGTTGGGCCGCCAATCTCGCGCCGCTCACCGACGCCGTCGTCGCCGGCTTCGTCGACTGGCTGCCGCGCCTGACCTACGCCCACCGCGGCGGCGCGCACGGCAACTCCGCCTTCGCGCTCACCCGCGGCCTGGCCCTGGCCCGTCGTCGCGCCGACGCGGGTGATGCCGCTCTGCTCGACGCCATCTCCGACGCCGCGGTGCGCTGGTTCGCCCAGGACGTGGAGTACCCGGCCGGCTGGGAGCCGAGCGAGGGCGACTTCCTGTCCGGTGCGCTGACCGAGGCCGAGCTGCTGGCGGGGATCGGTCGCCCGGCCGAGATCTTCCCGCAATGGCTGTCGCTGTTCCTGCCGGGGCTCGAGGACCAGCTTCCCGAGTCGCTGTTCACCCCCGCGGTCGTGGCCGACCCGCAGGACGGTCAGGGCGCGCACCTGCACGGGCTCAACCTCTATCGCGCCTACGCGTTCGGGCTGCTCGCCGAGCATCTCGGCGAGGGCGACCCGCGTCGTCCGGTGCTGCGGGCCGCGCGAGACCGTCATGCTGCGGCGTCGCTGCCGGCCGTCGTGGGCGGTGGGTGGATGGCCGAGCACTGGCTCGCCTGCTACGCGGTGCTGCTGCTGAGCTGACGGCGAGAGATCCACCACCTCTCGGCCGCTGCGGCCGCGATCCTGCCTACGATCACGGCCATGCCAGACGAGCCCGAGCCACCGCCGGAGCCCGAGACGCTCTCGCTCGCCGCGGACTTCCCCGCGGCCGACGCCGACCAGTGGCGGGCTGCGGTCTCGGCGGTGCTGGCCAAGTCGGGGGTGCCGGACGATGCCGACCCCGTCGCGGCGCTGTCCTTCACCACCTACGACGGCATCACCGTCCGTCCGCTCTACACCGCCGCCGACGCCCCGTCGCTCGATGCCGACGGCCTGCCGGGGCACCCGCCGTTCGTGCGCGGCGCGACCGCCGAGGGCGCGACGGCCGGCGGATGGGACGTGCGTGCCCGCCACGCCGATCCCGATCCGGCACGGACGAAGCAGGCCGTGCTCGACGACCTCGAGCGCGGCGCCACCTCGCTGTGGCTGGTGCTCGGCGACGGCGGCATCGACGTCGACGACCTGGGCGCCGTGCTCGACGGCGTGTACCTGGACCTGGCGCCCGTCGTGCTCGACGCCGGCGCCGAGACGGAGCGCGCAGCGCACGTGCTGCTCGGCCTGGCCGATCAGCGCGGCGTCGACGCGGCCGAGCTCACGGGCTCCCTGGGGGCGGACCCGATCGGCCTGCGCGCGCGGACGGGGGCGGCGGCCGACCTCGACGCACTGCGCACCCTCGCCGAGCTGAGCTCGGGCTCGCCGCGGCTGCGCGTGGCCACCGTCGACGCGACCGTCTACCACGACGCCGGCGCCAGCGACGCGCAGGAACTCGGCATCGCCGCGTCGGTGGGCGTCGCCTATCTGCGTTCGCTGGTCGACGGGGGACTGGGCGTCGACGACGCGCTCGCCGCGCTCGAGTTCCGCTACGCCGTCACGGCCGAGCAGTTCCCGTCGATCGCGAAGTTGCGCGCCGCCCGGCGGATCTGGGACCGCATCGCCGAGCTCAGCGGCGCCGGCGACGGACGACCCGGGCAGGTGCAGCACGCGGTGACCTCGTCGGCCGTGCTCACGCAGCGCGATCCCTGGGTGAACATGCTGCGGGCCACCATCGGCTGCTTCGCCGGTGCCGTGGGCGGGGCGGCGGCAATGACCGTGCTGCCGTTCGACACGGCGCTGGGGCTGCCGGACGATTTCAGCCGGCGCATCGCCCGCAACACCCAGGCCGTCCTGCACGACGAGTCCAGCCTGGGCCGGGTGCTCGATGCGGCCGGCGGGTCGTGGTTCGTCGAGACGCTCACCGACGACCTCGCCGAGCAGGCGTGGACGGTCTTCACCGACGTCGAGCGGGCCGGCGGTGCGCTCGCCGCGCTCGACGACGGGCTGCTGGCCGGCCTGCTCGCGGCGACCCAGGAGCAGCGCGCCGACGACATCGCCCACCGCCGCGCGCCGATCACCGGGGTGAGCGAGTTCGCCTACGTCGACGAGAAGCCGGTGCGGCGCACCCCGACTCCGGCGCGCGACACCTCCGCGGCCCTGCTGCCGACCCTGCGCTACGCCCAGGACTACGAGCAGCTGCGCGACCGCGCAGACGCGTCTGCGGCGCGGCCGAAGGTCTTCCTGGCCGGGCTCGGTTCGCTCGCCGCGGCCAGTGCACGCTCGGGCTTCGCTGCCAACCTCTTCCAGGCCGGGGGCATCGAGTGCGTCACCGCCGCGGGCGACGTCGACGAACTGGTCGCCGCATTCCGCGACAGCGGAACCGACGTCGCCTGCCTGTGCGGGCCGGACAAGACGTACGCCGAGCTCGCGGAGCCTGCGGGCCGTGCCCTGCGCGACGCCGGCGCCACCCTGCTCTGGCTGGCCGGTGACCCCGACCGGGTGCCGACCGACGGTGTGGACGGGTACCTCCACGTCGGGTGCGACGCCCTGGCCGTATTGCACCGCACGTTCACGACGTTGGGAGTCGCATGACGATCCCGGACTTCGCGTCCGCCACGTTGGGGACGCCGCGTGGGGCCGCGACCGCCCCTGACGCCGACGAGCCGCCCGCGTGGGAGACGCCCGAGGGCATCAGCGTCCCGCCGCTCTACACCGGTGCCGACCTCGCCGACGTCGACACCCTGCACACCTACCCCGGCCTCGCGCCGTTCCTGCGCGGGCCCTACCCGACGATGTACGTCAACCAGCCGTGGACGATCCGGCAGTACGCGGGCTTCTCCACCGCGGCCGAGTCGAACGCCTTCTACCGCCGCAACCTGGCCATGGGTCAGAAGGGCCTGTCGATCGCCTTCGACCTGCCCACCCACCGTGGTTACGACAGCGACAACCCGCGTGTCGTCGGGGACGTCGGCATGGCGGGCGTGGCCATCGACTCCATCTACGACATGCGTCAGCTCTTCGACGGCATCCCGCTCGACCGCATGTCGGTGTCCATGACGATGAACGGTGCGGTGCTGCCGGTGCTCGCGCTGTACGTCGTCGCCGCGGAGGAGCAGGGTGTCGAGCCCGAGAAACTGACCGGGACCATCCAGAACGACATCCTCAAGGAGTTCATGGTCCGCAACACCTACATCTATCCGCCGAAGCCGTCGATGCGCATCATCAGCGACATCTTCGAGTTCACCTCGCAGCGGATGCCGAAGTTCAACTCGATCTCGATCTCCGGCTATCACATCCAGGAGGCCGGGGCCACGGCCGACCTGGAGCTGGCGTACACGCTGGCCGACGGCGTCGAGTACATCCGCGCCGGGCTCGACGCCGGCCTCGACATCGACAAGTTCGCGCCGCGGCTGTCGTTCTTCTGGGCCATCGGCATGAATTTCTTCATGGAGGTCGCGAAGCTGCGCGCCGGCCGCCTGCTCTGGGCGAAGCTGGTGAAGCAGTTCGACCCGTCGAGCCCGAAGTCGCTGTCACTACGTACGCACTCGCAGACCTCGGGGTGGTCGCTGACCGCGCAGGACGTGTTCAACAACGTCATCCGCACCTGCGTCGAGGCGATGGCCGCCACGCAGGGCCACACCCAGTCGCTGCACACCAACGCCCTCGACGAGGCGTTGGCCCTGCCCACCGACTTCAGCGCGCGCATCGCCCGCAACACCCAGCTGGTGCTGCAGCAGGAGTCGGGCACGACCCGTGTCATCGACCCGTGGGGCGGCTCGGCGTACGTCGAGAAGCTGACCTACGACCTCGCGCGACGGGCCTGGGCGCACATCACCGAGGTCGAGCAGGCCGGCGGCATGGCCCGCGCGATCGACCAGGGCCTGCCCAAGATGCGCATCGAGGAGGCCGCGGCTCGCACGCAGGCCCGCATCGACTCGGGCCGGCAGCCGCTCATCGGCGTCAACAAGTACCGCCTCGAGACCGAGGACGAGCTCGACGTGTTGAAGGTCGACAACGCCGGCGTGCGGCGCGAGCAGGCCGAGAAGCTGCAGCGCCTGCGCGACGAGCGCGACGACGGCGACGTGCGGGCCGCGCTGGACGCCCTGACGAACGCCGCAGGGTCGGCGGAAAAGGGCAACCTGCTCGCCCTGGCCATCGACGCGGCACGGGCCAAGGCCACGGTCGGCGAGATCTCGGATGCCCTCGAGGCGGTCTACGGTCGACACCAGGCGACGATCCGGACGATCTCCGGCGTGTACCTCGGGGAGGCCAGGGCGGGAGGCACGGTGGACCTGATCACGCAGGCGCGCGCCGCCACCGACGAGTTCGAGCAGGCGCAGGGCCGTCGGCCCCGCATCCTGATGGCCAAGATGGGTCAGGACGGCCACGACCGCGGGCAGAAGGTGCTGTCGACCGCGTTCGCCGATCTCGGGTTCGACGTCGACGTCGGCCCGCTGTTCCAGACGCCGGCCGAGGTCGCCCGGCAGGCGGTCGAGGCCGACGTCCACATCGTGGGCGTCAACTCACTCGCGGCCGGCCACCTGACCCTGGTGCCCGCGCTGCGTGACGAGCTGGCTGCACAGGGCCGCGACGACATCATGATCATCGTCGGTGGGGTCATCCCGCCCGGCGACTTCGAGGCGTTGCGTAAGGCGGGGGCGGCCGCGATCTACCCTCCCGGGACGGTCATCGCGCAGTCGGCGGTGGAGATGCTCGACAAGCTCACGGAGCAGCTGGCGTCCGCCGGCTGACCAGCCACCACACGAGGTCCTGTGTCCGGCTCAGCGGGAGGAACAGCAGGTAGAGGTAGCCGGCGTGCGGCCCGATGACCCAGGCCAGGCCCGCGACCAGCGCCGGAATGACGAGGGAGCCGACGCTGCGCGCCCGTCGCCGTACCCGTTGCTCGCGTCCCTCGACGCCGCCGTCGAGGCGCTGGCGGTGCACGATCTCGGCGAGCGCGCCCATGCATCCACCCATGACCAGCACGTTGGCGGCGAACAGGGTGACGGCGAGGTCGTTGCCGAGGTCCCCGTTCAGGAACGCGGTCACGGGCGCGAAGGTGACCGCGAACAGGAAGACGAGCGTCACCCTGAGCATGGCCGGCGAGCTGCGGCGCACCCGCGACATGATGCGCCGGTGCAGCACCCAGTACTGCGCGATGACGAAGAATGCGATGACGAAGGCGATGTAGGGCCCGAGATGATGGTGCAGGTAGTCCAGGAGCCGGTGGGAGCTGGTGGACGTGGGTAGGTCGGGTTTCAGGTCGAGCGCGAGGAGCGTGATGGCAATGGCGATCACCCCGTCGGTCAGGGCGTTGATCCGGCCGACGTCGTCGTCGCGTTCGTCGTCGGCCCGCTCGTCCTCGCGCCGGCCCGGTGCGGTGGTGGGTTCGCTCGTCACGCCGGCATTCTCGCGCACCGGTGGTCGGCCGTGACCGTGATGGACGATCTGGCCGACGGGGTCCGGGCAGGACATCGCTCGTCGATCGCCCGCGCGATCACCCTGGTCGAGTCGCGGCGTGCCGACCACCGGGAGCAGGCCCAGCAGCTGCTGGCCGGTCTGCTGCCCGCCACCGGCGGTGCCGACGTGCAGCGCATCGGTGTCAGCGGCGTCCCCGGCGTCGGCAAGTCGACCTTCATCGACCAGTTCGGCGTCAACCTGATCTCCGAGGGCCACCGGGTGGCGGTGCTGGCCGTCGACCCGTCGTCCGGCCGTACCGGCGGGTCCATCCTCGGTGACAAGACCCGCATGGGCCGGCTGTCGGCCAGCGACGACGCCTTCGTGCGTCCGTCACCGAGTGCGGGCACGCTCGGCGGCGTCGCGCAGGCCACCCGCGAGACCATGCTGGTGATGGAGGCCGCGGGCTACGACGTCGTGCTCGTCGAGACCGTCGGCGTGGGGCAGTCCGAGTACGTCGTCGCCGACATGGTCGACACGTTCCTGTTCCTCACCTTGGCCCGTACCGGCGACCAGCTTCAGGGCATGAAGCGCGGCATCCTCGAACTCACCGACGTCATCGCGGTCAACAAGGCCGACGAGGAGCACGAGGACGTCTCGGAGCGCTCCGCCCGCGAGCTGTCCGGTGCGCTGCGCCTGCTGCGCGGGACGGACGACGACTGGCAGACACCGGTCGTGACGTGCAGCGCGCTGCACGACGTCAACCTCGATCGCGTGTGGAAGCACATCACGCGGCACCGCGACTGGCTCGAGACGCACGGCGGGCTGGAACGCAAGCGCCGCGAACAGGCCGTGCAGTGGACGCGCGCCATGGTCCGCGACCGGCTGCTCGCCCGCCTCGAGACGCCCGACGTCCGCGGGGTCGTGAAGCGGGCGGAGGACGCGGTGCGGGCGGGCGAGCAGACGCCGGACCAGGCCGCCGACGCCGTCCTGGACGCCCTCGACGACGGTGGGGGCGCGCCGTCGTGACAACAGGTCAGACGGTGTCCGCCGCGCGGGGCTGCTCGTCGCGACGGGGGCCCGCCGCGAACGCGTAACGGATCATCGTCAGGGCGACCCCGAAGCCGGCGAGAGCGCTGACGATGCGTCGCGAGGCGTGGTCGACGCCGAACGCAGAGGGTGCACGCATGCTCTCGACGGTACGGACGACGGGGAGCGGCCGGGTGTCCCGTCGGCGATCGGTGTTCGCCGGCTCACAACCGACGGTTGGCTACGCTGTCCCACGGAGCGCCGGGAAGTCTGGTCGGCATCGATCTCGACCTGCGCCGACGCAGGTCGAGCCGCCCGATCGAGGAGGCCACCCGTGGACGACCTGATCCCGTACGCGGAGACGGTCCTGTTCCTCGCGCTCGCGCTGCTCGTCGCCGTCGGGTCGAACCGGGTCGCCGAGCGGATCCGCATCCCGGCCCCGGCCCTGTTCCTCGTCGTCGCCGCCGTGGCCTCGAACCTGTTCCACGACCTGGGCGGGCTCAGCGTCGTCAGCAACCAGCGGATCGTCACGGTCGCCCTGGTGCTCATCCTGTTCGACGGCGGCATGCACATCGGCTGGGGGCGGATGCGGCCGATCGCGGGCGGCGTCGCGTGGGTCGGCGTGACGGGCACGCTCGTCACCTCGGCGGCCCTCGCCGCCGGCGCGCACTATGTCTTCGGCTTCGAATGGAAGACGGCGCTGATCCTCGGCGCCGCCCTGGCCCCCACCGACCCGGCCGTCGTCTTCTCGGTGCTCGGCCGTCGCGAGATCTCGGGCCGCTCGGGCACGTTGCTGGAGGGTGAGTCAGGCGCCAACGACCCGGTGGGCATCGCGCTGATGATCAGCATCCTCGGCGCGTCCGGGGCGGGGCTGGACGCGGTCGGCAGCGGGGTGGGCCACTTCGCCCTGCAGCTCGCGGTCGGCACGGTCGTCGGCCTCGGCGGCGGGTGGCTGTTGCTGCAGCTCATGCGACGGGTCCCGCTGCCCAACGCGGCGCTGTACCCGGTGAGCACCGTCGCGTTCGTCATGGCGCTCTACGGGCTGGCGACGGTGGCCGAGGGATCCGGCTACCTCGCGGTGTTCATCGCCGGCATCTTCATCGGCGACGAGCGCGCGCCCTACAAACGCGAGATCGAGCACTTCGCCGGGGCGCTGGCCAGCATCTCCGAGATCGTGGCCTTCGTGGTGCTCGGGCTGTCCGTCGACCTCACCCACGTGTTCGCCGGCACCACGTTCTGGGTCGGGCTGGGCATCGCCGGCCTGCTCGTGGTCGTCGTCCGGCCGCTGCTGGTGGGCGCGGTGCTGGCCCCGCTGTCGCTGACCCGTGGCGAGCGGGCCTTCGTGCTGTTCAGCGGGCTGAAGGGCGCCGTGCCGATCCTGCTCGGTACGTACGTGCTCGCCGAGCACACCGCGCACGCCGACAAGATCTACAACCTCATCTTCGTCGTCGTCCTCGTGTCCGTGGTCGCGCAGGGCAGCCTCGTCCCGCTGGCGGCGAAGCTGTTCCACGTGCCCATGCGAGTCGTGGAGCCCGAGCCGTTCGCGCTGGGCATGCGCTTCCGGGACGAGCCCGAGGGTCTGCGTCGCTACGTCGTCGAGGAGGGGTCGAGAGCCGACGGCTGCACCATCGGCGAGCTCGACGTGGGCGAGAACTTCTGGGTGAGCATGATCGGCCGTGACGGGCGGCTCGTGCAGGTCCGCGGCGACACCCTCCTGCGCCCCGGCGACGAGGTGCTCGCCCTGGCCGACGACGACGGGCCCGACGACCTGTTCGGTGCGCCGATTCCCGGCTGACCGGGTCGCCACGGGTAAGGGCCGGATACGCTGCGTTGCGTGCGCATCGACTTCACCCCCTCCCAGCGGACCAGTCTCGGGGTGGAGTGGGAGTTGGAGCTCGTCGACCTCGACACCCGCCAGCTCACCGGGGTCTCCAACGACCTGCTCGCCGAGATCTCCCTGGAGGGCGACGGCGAGCACCCCAAGGCCAAGCACGAGTTGCTGCAGTCCTGCGTCGAGGTCATCACCGGCGTCTGCCAGACCGTCGCCGAGGCCCGCGCGGACCTCGCTGGCACCGTGGACGAGCTGGCCGGCTACGCGGCGAAGCAGAACGTCGGGTTGATGTGCAGCGGCACCCACCCGATCACGGACTGGGCGTCGCAGGAGGTCACCGACACCGAGCGCTACCACGCGCTGATCGAGCGCAACCAGTGGATGGCGCGGCAGCTGCAGATCTTCGGCGTCCACGTGCACTGCGGCATCCGGGCGCCCGAGAAGGCGATCCCCATCGTCAACGCGCTGCTGCAGTACCTGCCGCACTTCCTGTCGCTGTCGGCGTCCTCGCCGTACTGGATCGGTTCGGACACGGGCCTCGCGTCCTACCGCTCGAAGGTGTTCGAGGCGCTCCCCACGGCCGGCCTGCCCTACCAGCTGTCGGGGTGGGACGAGTTCGAGCGCTACATGGAGATCCTGATGGCCTCGAACGCCATCGAGTCCATCCGCGAGGTGTGGTGGGACATCCGCCCGCACCCGAACTTCGGCACCGTCGAGCTGCGCATCTGCGACGGGCTGCCCTCACTCGACGAGATCTCCTGCGTCGCGGCCCTGGCCCAGTGCCTGGTCGAGCGGTTCGACCGCCAGCTCGACGACGGCTACACCCTGCCGGAACCCCGGCCGTGGCTCGTGCGCGAGAACAAGTGGCGCGCCGCCCGGTACGGCCTCGACGCCGAGATCGTCATCGACAACACCGGCCGGGTGCAGCCGGTCAAGGACGCCCTGTACGCCGTTGTCGAGGACCTGCTCCCGATCGCCCGGCGCCTCGAGTGCAGCGACGAGCTCGAGCTCATCCCCAAGCTGGTCGAGCGGGGCGGCAGCTACCAGCGTCAGCGCGCCGCGGCCGCCGAGAACGGCGGGCGGCTCGAGCCGGTCGTCGACCTGCTGCTGGCCGAGATGCGGGACGGACTCGCCCTGTGAGCGACGCTTGCGGAGCGAACCGGAGGCTCGGCTGCTCTGCAGAGCCGAGCGGAGCCCCTGTGAGCGACGCTTGCGGAGCGAACCGGAGGCTCGGCTGCTCTGCAGAGCCG
>NZ_CAXUNP010000001.1:0-101960 GCF_964252635.1 uncultured Jatrophihabitans sp. | reverse complement strand
AGCGGAGCGAGGCTGTGACAGGGATCGACGTCGTGGGGTTGCGGCGCGATCTGCATCGTCACCCCGAGCTCGCCTTCGCCGAGCACCGCACCACCGGGCTGATCGTCGACGTGCTCCGCGACGCCGGGCTGCGGCCGGAGGTGTTGCCGCGCGGAACGGGCGTCGTGTGCGAGGTGGGTGAGAACAACGGCGGGCCGGTCGTCGCGCTGCGGGCCGACATCGACGCGCTGCCCATCCCCGACGAGAAGGACGTGCCCTACCGCTCGACGGTCGACGGGGTGTGTCACGGGTGCGGGCACGACGCGCACACGGCGATCCTGCTCGGCGCCGCGGCCGCCCTCGCCGCCGAGCCGCCGGCGGGTCGGGTGCGTCTGGTCTTCCAGCCCGCCGAGGAGACGGTGCCCGGGGGCGCGCCGGTGGCCATGGCCGCGGGCGTGCTGGACGACGTCGCGCAGATCTTCGCCCTGCACTGCGACCCGCGCATCGCGACGGGGCAGATCGGGCTCCGCGTCGGGCCGATCACCGCCGCCTGCGACCAGGTCGAGGTGCAGCTCAGCGGCACCGGTGGCCACACGGCGCGGCCGCACCTGACCCAGGACGTCGTGTTCGCGCTGGGCCTGCTGATCACCGAGCTGCCCGCCGTGCTGTCCCGCCGCGTCGATCCCCGGTCGGCACTGTCGCTGGTGTGGGGTGCCGTCGAGGCCGGCCGGGCCGCCAACGCCATACCGATGTCCGGGCGGCTGCGCGGCACCCTGCGCGTCTTCGACCGCGACGCCTGGGACGACGCCAAGCCGCTGCTGGAGAGCCTGGTGGCACAGGTGGTCGCACCGTCCGGGGTGCAGGCCGTGACCACGTACACCCGCGGCGTGCCGCCCGTCATCAACGACCCGCCCGCCGTCGCCGTGCAACGGACCGCGGTCCTCACCGCCCTCGGCGAGGATGCGCTCACCGGTACCGAGCAGAGCATGGGCGGCGAGGACTTCGCCTGGTACCTGGACAAGGTGCCGGGAGCCCTCGCCCGCCTCGGCGTCTGCCCGCCGGGTGGCGCGTCCTTCGACCTGCACCAGGGCACGTTCGACATCGACGAACGGGCCTTGGCGGCCGGCGTCGACTACACGGTGGCGCTGGCGCACACCGCGCTCGCGGCGCTCTGAGCCAACTGCCACACCCCGGGTTGTCCGCGCTTCGTCGCGTCCTGGCTCGGGTAACCGCGGACAACTTCTCGCACCTCATCGACTTGTCCGCGCGTCGTCGCGTCCTGACTCGTGCGGACGCGGACAACTCGGGCGGGAACGTGGGCGCCTACTCGCCGAGCGAGCGGCAGGGTCGTGCCCGCAGGTCGGCGACGTAGGTGTCGGGCGCGCCCGCGGCCTCCGCGGCGTCGGCCATCAGCCCGATCATGCGGGCCGAGGGCAGGCCGCCCTCGTAGCCGTCCAGGATGTAGGCGGACGCCAGCACATCGCCCTCCAGCGTCGACACACGGATCTTGATCCGGCTGTACAGCCCGGTGTCGGCGCCCTCCCAGGAGTCCAGGACGGCGAGATCCTGGGTCGACACCTCGTACAGCGCGACGAAGACCTGACCGGGAGGCTCGTCACCGCCCGGGTCGCCGGCGTCCGGGACGATCATCGGCAGCGCGCCGTCCCACCCGTGCTCCTCGGCGCCGAAGGTCAGGCGCCAACCAGTGAGCCACCCGGTGCCGGCGGCGGGTGAGTGCGGGCACCGCTCGAGCATCTGCTCGGGGTCCATGTTGGAGCCGTACGCCGCGTACAGCCCGCCGGACGAACCGCTCACCGTGCTCCTCACCCCGTCGCGCCGAGCCCGGACAGCTCGTACGGCGGACCAGTCCGGGGGAGCGTACCGACCTGGCGGGGTGTACGGGGACAATGGTCTGGTGATGCGCATCGTGATCGTCGGCGGCGGCCCGGCCGGGTACGAGTCGGCCCTGGTCGCGGCCCAGCTCGGTGCCCAGGTCACGGTCGTCGACCGCGACGGCATCGGCGGGGCCTGCGTGCTCACCGACTGCGTGCCCAGCAAGACCCTCATCGCCACGAGCGACCGGGTCACGGCCCTCCGGGACGCCCCGCGGGTCGGGGTGGGCAGCTCGGGCGACGTGCTCGTCGACATCACCACCGTCGACGGACGCATCAAGGACCTGGCTCGCCAGCAGTCCGACGACATCGCCAAGCGCCTGGTCCGTGAGGGCGTCACCGTCCTGCCCGGCCGCGGGCGCTTCGCCGCGGAGCAGACGTCGCGCGCCCACCGCCTCGAGGTGCTCGACGACGGCGGCGCGGTGGTCGACACGCTCGACGCCGACGTGGTGCTGCTGGCCACCGGCGGCACCCCGCGCGTCCTGCCCACCGCGGTGCCCGACGGCGAGCGCATCCTGTCGTGGCGCGATATGTACGACCTCGCCGACGTGCCCGAGCACCTGATCGTCGTCGGGTCCGGCGTCACCGGTGCCGAGTTCGCCAGCGGCTACAGCGAGATCGGCGTGCCGGTGACGCTGGTGTCCAGCCGCGACCGCGTGCTGCCCAACGAGGACGCCGACGCCGCCGACGTCATCGAGAAGGTCTTCACCCAGCGTGGCGGCACGCTGGTCAAGCAGGCACGTGCGGCAGGGGTGCGGCGCACCGACGACGGTGTCGTCGTGTCGCTCCTCGACGGTCGCGAGGTCATCGGTTCGCACGCGCTCATGTGCGTCGGCTCGGTGCCGAACACCGACGGCCTCGGCCTCGACCACGTCGGCGTCGACCTCGACGAGCGCGGCTACATCGGCGTCGACCGGGTCTCGCGCACGAGCGTGCCGTCGATCTACGCCGCCGGCGACTGCACCGGCGTGCTGCTGCTGGCCTCGGTGGCCGGCATGCAGGGCCGCATCGCGATGTGGCACGCGCTCGGCGAGGCCGTCTCCCCGCTGCGCCTGAAGACGGTGGCGGCCAACATCTTCACCAACCCCGAGATCGCGACGGTGGGCATCGGTTCCGCGGCGATCGCGTCCGGCGAGGTTCCTGCTCGTTCGGTGACGCTGCCGCTGGGCACCAACGCGCGCGCCAAGATGCAGGGCCACCAGGAAGGCTTCGTGAAGATCTACTGCCGGCACGCGACCGGCGCGGTGATCGGAGCCGTCGTGGTGGCACCGGGAGCCTCGGAGCTGATCTACCCGCTCACCCTGGCCGTGCAGCGCGGGCTCACCGTCAACGACCTGGCGGGAACGATCGGCGTCTATCCGGCGTTGACGGGCTCGATCGCCGAGGCCGCGCGTCGGCTCATGCTGCACGACGACCTCACCTGACCCTGCGATCCCGAAGGAGCTCCCCATGGCCATGCACGGCGATACGTCACCCGAGGCCCGCTCGCGGGCCGGTCGGACCGTGGACGCGGCAGCGGTGTTCGCCGAGCACGCCGAGCACATCGTGCAGGCGCTGCCCGACCTGCCCGACGGCCACGTGCTGGTCGCGGTGGTCGACGACGGTCACGCGTTCTCGGGCACCCACCACGTCGAGCAGGAACGGCTCGTCGAACGCATTCCCGAGCTCGAGGGCGACGGCGGTTGGGCGATGGTGTTCACCGGCTCCGCCGACGCGGACGACGTGCGCCGGCGCACCGACGAGATGGCCACGCTGGCCCGTCGTCGCGGCGAGATGATCGACCGCATTCTCGCGAAGCGAGCGAAGTAGCACGAGCCGGGCCGAGCGCGAGAACCGAACGCCGGCCCCGCACGACGAACAGCGCCGGAACGCCCCGTGGGACGTTCCGGCGCTGTCACCACCGATACCGCGAACGTCAGGCCGGAGGGCTGACGACGGTGTAGCTGTAGGGCAGTGACGCGATCGTCTGGGTGGTGAACCCTCGCGCCGTCGAGCTGGTGTTGCTCACGACCGAAATCGTGCCCGTGACCGTGGTGCCGACCGCGGCCTTCGGCGTGATCGTGCCCGTGACCAGGGCGGTCGCCCCGGCCGGGATGTACACGGGGGTGCTGGTCAGCTCGCCGTTCGACGAGACCAGGCTGAACGAGCGACCGGTCCCGGTCGGGTTCTTGACGCCGAGACTTACCGCCCGGGTGGCGTTCGACGCGATCGTGGTGGACGCCGTGGTCGGCAGCGAGTACACCGACACCGAGCCCTGGTCGTACCCCACGTCGCCCTTGACCGTCTGCTCGAACTCCTTGCCCGACACCGTCAGATTGAGCTCGACGTCGATCTCCCACCGCCCGGCCACCGGGGCGGCGGCGAACAACGAGGCCATCGCCTTGGGGGCGTCGGACCCGATGCCCTGCAGCGTCGTGGTGGGCGTGCTGTCCTGCGCGACCACCGTCCCGCTCGGGCTCAGCAGGTAGAACGTGTACTTGTTGTCCGGGCTCGCGTCGGCGGTGCGGAAGTCGACGTCGAGGTCCTTCTTGCCGGCCGGGACGTCGAGGTCGTAGGTGCTGATCTGTCCTACGCCACGACCCACCGTGCTGGTGATCTTGGTGGTGAACGTCCCTCCCGTCGACGGGACGAGCGTGCGACGGGCGACCGGGTAGGCCAGCGCCGCACCCGTGCTGCCGATGAACTGGACGGTCTCGGGGTGGTCACCCGGGGCCTTCGGGAACGTCACCGGCACCGCGACATCGGCGCTGGAATGCGCCGGGATCCGCACCGCGGGCCCGGCCGACGTCAGGACGTAGTGCTGGCCCGTGGTGCGGAACGAGACGTCGCCACGGTAGGTGCCCGGCACGTTCGGCAGGTCCTGCAGGTGGGCGCGTCCGTTGGCCCAGAGAATCTTGGCCGTCCACTTCCCGGCGGCGGGGGCGGTCACCTCCACGTGCTGGATGTTCGGCGTGGTGCCGATCGTCTGTCCCGTCCTGGTGGGCCCGGTGCCGTAGTCGTAGGACACCTGGGTCAGTCGTCCCTTCGGGTCGACGAGCGTGAACGACAGGATCGCCGAGTTCGTCGGGTCGGGGACGATCATGTCGGCGTTGAGCCGGTCCAGGCCCTTCGGGACGGTGAAGGTCACCGCCGGCGCCGCGGTGGCGCCCTCGGCGGGGACGGCGGCACTCGGGTCCGGCGCGCTGACCGCCTCGGTGACCGTCTTGCCGAGTTGCGACGCCGCGCCCAGGGTGCGGGTCGTCGGCGTGACCTTGGTGGCCTTGGTGCTCGCGTTGTACAGGCTGACGTGCTGCGTGCTCGACGAGCCGCCCGTGCCGACCGTGTCCAGCTGCGTCGGCGTCGCCACCAGGCTGTTCGCGTCCGACTTCTGGGCCGGAGCGGTGCTGCCCGCCGTCTGCTGGGCCGCGCGCACCGCGCGGTAGACGTCGACCAGTCCGGCGCCCTGCTCGTCGGCGGGCGCGCCGATGTCGGTGGCCGTGCCGGTCAGCAGCTGCTTGACCAGCGCCGGGGTGGGCTTGGTGCCGCCGTGGGTGTCGGCGTAGGCCTGGATGACGTCGGCGGCCGCGGCCGCCACGATCGGGCAGGCCTCACTCGTACCGCCGAACGCCTCGGTGATCGTGTTCTCGGGGCAGTCGCTGCCGCTCGGACTGCACGCGGCCTCACCGCCGTAACCCGGGGCCACCAGGTCGACGACCCGGTTGTTCGGCGCGGTGCCGCCGGACGACAGCGGGGTGATGTTGTCGTTCGTCCACTTGGTGTAGCCGTAGGCCTGGGCGTTGAGCCGCAACGTGTTGGTCGCGCCGACGGCGATCACCTGTGGGTCGGTGGCCGGCGAGGACACCGTTCCGGACACGCCGCTGTCACCCGAGGACACCGTGACCGTGACGCCGGCCGCGATCGCGGCGTCGTTCGCGGCGTAGTGGATGGCGTAGTTGCCCGGGCGCTGCGAGTAACCGTAGGACTCGCTGATGATGTCGGCGTACTCGACGATCACCGCGCGGTCGATGCCGGCGACGATCTGCGACTCGCTCTCGACGCGGAAGCCGGACGCGTTGGTCGGGGTGTCGATCCCGGTGGTGTCGACCAGCGAGGCGTCCGGGGCAAGGCCCTTGATCCGGAACGTGCAACCGGCCGGCAGGCCGGAGTACGGCAGCTCCTTGGAGTAGTCGTAGGTGACGAGGCCCTGCGCGGCGATGGAGGACGCGTCGCCGTAGTACTCGCCGTCACTGTCGTCCGCGGTGTAGTCGGGGGCGTCCAGGACGACGTGCGAGCCGTCGGCGCGCTGGAAGTTCGGGTTGCCGGCCAGCTCGTTGATGCCGTCGTTGGCGACGATCACGCCCTTGCCCGTGGCGATGGACGCGGCCTGGTCGGGGTCGTTGGCCTTGCCCGTGTAGTCGTGGGTGTCGGCCAGTGCCTCGGGCTCGAGCAGCGGCTTCTTCGGGTTCGTCGGGCACAGCTTGGACGACAGCTTGGGTGGGGTGGGTTCGGTCGGCGTAGACGCGACCAGCTGGACCGACTCGGTCGAGTCGGGGGTGATCTGCTTGACGGCCGGGTTCGTCCGCAGGCGCGCCACCTCCGCGGCGCTCATGGTCGCGGCCACCGCGTTGACGCTGACCAGCTGGGTGACTCCCGAGCCGCCGTGACTCCTGATGTCGGCGACGATCGACTTCTGGTCGGCCCGAGTGGCCGCACGCCGGGCCGGGCCCTGCGCGCGCAGCTTGAGGCCCGGGTACTGGTTGCGGAGCTCGACGATGACGGCGCCGCCCGACGCTGCTCCGCTCACGGCCGGGGCGGGTGCGCTGTGCGCGGGGGTGTCGGACGTGGTCGGGCTCGCGGGCGCGGCGAACGCGGCACTCGCGAAGGCGATCGAGGTGGCGGGGACGGTGAGCAGGGCAGCCCAACCGAGGAGTCGACGAGAGGTCAACGGAACTCCCAAAAGGGGGGAATGGGGCACACCGGGGCATGTGCCATCGTTTGTTTACCTCACGAAATGCTGGCTAACAAGATCCTGACGAGACTCGCGTCAGTCCTTGATCTCGCAGAGCACCGAGCCGGACGTGACCACCGCGCCGACCTCGGCCTGCAGACCGGTGACGGTGCCGGCCTTGTGCGCGTTGATGGGCTGTTCCATCTTCATGGCCTCGAGCACGACGATCGCTTGACCGGCCTCGACGGTGTCGCCGTCGGAGACCGCGACCTTGACGATCGTGCCCTGCATGGGGGCGGTGAGCGAGTCGCCGGACGCGGCCGCGCCGGACTTCTTGCCGGCCGAGCGCTTCGGTGCCGCCTTCCGTGCGCCGCCTGCGCCACCGCCGCCGCCGAAGCCCGCGGGCAGCGACACCTCGAGGCGTTTGCCGCCGACCTCCACGACGACGGTCTCGCGCTCGGCCGCGTCGTCCTCGGCGCCGGCGCCGCCGGCGAAGGGCTCGATGCGGTTGTCGAACTCCTTCTCGATCCACTGCGTGAAGATCGTGAACGGTTCGTCGTCGGGCGTGGCGAAGGCGGGGTCGCGCACCGCGGCACGGTGGAAGGGCAACGCGGTGGCCATGCCTTCGACGACGAACTCGTCGAGCGCGCGGCGGGCCCGTTCCAGGGCCTCGAGGCGGTTCTCGCCGGTGACGATCAGCTTGGCCAGCAGCGAGTCGAACGCCCCGCCGATGACCGACGTCCCGTCGATGCCGGAATCGACGCGCACGCCGGGGCCGCCGGGCTCGACGTACTTGGTGACCGTTCCGGGTGCGGGCAGGAAGTTGCGGCCCGGGTCCTCGCCGTTGATCCGGAACTCGAAGGCGTGGCCGCGGGGCGTCGGGTCCTCGGTGATGCGCAGCTTCTCGCCGTCGGCGATGCGGAACTGCTCGCGGACGAGGTCGATGCCCGACGTCTCCTCGGTGACGGGGTGCTCGACCTGCAGGCGGGTGTTGACCTCGAGGAAGCTGATGACGCCGTCGTTGCCGACGAGGTACTCGACCGTGCCGGCGCCGTAGTAGTCGGCCTCGCGGCAGATGGCCTTGGCGCTCTCGTGGATGCGGGCGCGCTGGTCGTCGGTGAGGTACGGGGCGGGCGCCTCCTCGACCAGCTTCTGGTTGCGGCGCTGCAACGAGCAGTCGCGGGTGCCGACGACGATCACGTTGCCGTGCTGGTCGGCCAGCACCTGGGCCTCGACGTGGCGCGAACGGTCGAGGTAGCGCTCGACGAAGCACTCGCCGCGCCCGAACGCGGAGACGGCCTCGCGGACGGCGGAGTTGTACAGCTCCTCGACCTCGTCCATCTCGCGGGCGATCTTCATGCCGCGTCCGCCACCGCCGTAGACGGCCTTGATGGCGATGGGCAGGCCGTGCTCCTCGGCGAAGGCGACGACCTCGTCGGCGCCGGCCACCGGGTCCTTGGTGCCGGCCACGAGCGGGGCGCCGGCGCGGGCGGCGATGTGCCGGGCCACGGCCTTGTCGCCGAGGTCGCGGATGGACTGCGGCGACGGCCCGATCCAGGTCAGCCCGGTGTCCAGGACCGCCTGGGCGAAGTCGGCGTTCTCGCTCAGGAAGCCGTAGCCGGGGTGCACGGCGTCGGCGCCGGACTTCGTGCAGGCCTCGATGATCTTGTCGATGACGAGGTAGGAGTCGCCGGGCGTGGTGCCGCCCAGGGCGAAGGCCTCGTCGGCCTCGCGGACGTGCAGGGCGTCGCGGTCGGGCTCGGCGTAGACGGCCACCGAGGTGTAGCCGGCGTCGCGGCAGGCCCGGATGACCCGGACCGCGATCTCGCCCCGGTTCGCGATGAGCACCTTCTGCACGGTCCAGCCTCCAGTTCTCGGTGCGGGACGGTGATGCTCCCGCCTGGCCCTGCCCGTCCGGGCAGGCTCACAACGCCTCGGGCCGGAGATTACCGGGCGCGCCGGCCCCGCCGGACGGGCCTTGTCGGCGAGATGGGTCACGCGGCTGCCCGCGTTCGTGACCTGGCGCGCATCGGCACCGTTCGGGAACATCGCCGTAACCGCTTACGGTTGTACTGGTCCGTCCGAGCCGTCCACCGAAGGTCCGCCATGCCCGTCCTCAGCCCGACCCGCCGCGCCCTGCTGTCGCTGGCGCTCGCCGGCTTCGGCATCGGCACCGGTGAGTTCGTCATGCTCGGCCTGCTGCCGAACGTGGCGGGCGACCTGCACACGTCCATCCCGCACGGCGGCTACCTCATCTCCGCCTACGCCCTGGGCGTCGTCGTCGGCGCACCGGCCGTCACCGCGTTCACCTCGCACCTGCCGCGCAAGGGCCTGTTGATCGGGCTGGCCGTGGCGCTGGCCGTGGGCAACCTGGGCTCCGCGCTCGCCCCGAACTTCGCGTCGGTGCTGGTCCTGCGCTTCCTGGCCGGGCTGCCGCACGGGGCGTTCTTCGGCGTGGCCTCGGTGGTGGCCTCCCGCCTCGTCACCCCGGAACGGCGCAGCCAGGCCATGGCCGTCGTGTTCGCCGGCCTGACCACCGCGAACATCGTCGGCGTCCCGGTCACGACCTACGTCGGCCAGCAGGCCAGCTGGCGCGTCGTGTTCGTCGGCGTCGCCGTGGTCGAGCTGCTGTCCGTCGTGCTCATCGCCCTGTTCGTCACCAGGGTGCCGGTCGAGCACCACGGCCGCGACGCGCTGCGCCGCGAGGTCGCCGTCTTCGCGACGCCGCCGGTGTGGCTGGCGCTCGGCGTGGCCACCATCGGCGGCGGGGCCATGTTCGCGACCTTCAGCTACATCACGCCGATGATGACGCACGTCGCGGGTTACGCGGAGTCGTCGGTGACCTGGCTGCTCGTGCTGTTCGGGTTGGGTATGACGGCCGGCAACATCGTCGGGGCGCGGCTGGCCGACCGCGCGCTGATGCCGACGATCTTCGGTGCGCTCAGCGCCGAGGCCGTGGTCGCCGCAATCTTCCTGGTGACCTCGCACAACAAGATCGCGGCGGCGTTCACCATCTTCGCGTTCCCGTTCACGAGCCTGGCCGTGCTGCCGGCCATCCAGTCACGCATCGTCACCCTCGCCGGCGGAGCGCCCAACCTCGCGGCGGCGTCGATCCACGCCGCGTTCAATATCGCCAACTCGATCGGCGCCTGGCTCGGCGGACTGGCCATCGGCTTCGGGTGGGGCTACTCGTCACCGAACGGGGTCGCGGTCCTCATGGCCCTGCTGGGGCTGGGCGTCGCCGCGCTGTCGGTCGGTTACGACCGCCGGCACCGCCTGCCCGTTCCCGAGTTGTCCGCGCCCGGTCGGGTCCCGGCAGGTCTGAGCGCGGACACGTAGGCGCGCGTCCCCGAGTTGTCCGCGCTACGAGGAGTCAGAACGAGCGCTGGCGCGGACAACTCGGGATGGGTGGGCGGTGTCAGGCCAGCTCGGCGAGGCGGTCGCGGCACTGGGCGGCCACGTCGGTCACCTCGGCGAGGGTGCGGTCGAGGTCGGCGCGACGGCGGGTGAGGTCGTCGGCGATCTCGTCGAGCCGGCCGAGCAGCGTGGTCAGCTGCCGCCGTTCCGAGGACGTGGCGCCGTCGTACATGTCGACGATCTCGCGGCACTCGGCCACCGTCATCCCGAAGCGCCGTCCACGCAGGATCAGCCGTAGCCGGGCGCGGTCCCGCACCCCGTAGACCCGGTTCGCGCCCACCCGGGACGGGGACAGCAGGCCCTCGGCCTCCCAGTGCCGCAGCGTGCGCGTGGTGACGCCGAGCTCGTCGGCCAGCTGCCCGACCGTCCAGGTCCGGGTGTCGCCCTCGATCGGGCTGTGGCTGGTGCCGGTGGCGGTCATGCCGTTATGGTGGCCTTACCTTTACGTGAACGTCAAGGCGGCGCCGGCAGGGCCGCCGCACGAAGGAGCCGGGCATGACGAGCTTCGCACTGAGCGACGACCACGAGAACTTCCGCAAGGTCGTGCGCGACTTCGCCGAGCGCGAGGTCGCCCCGCACGTGGCCCGGTGGGACCGCGACAAGTACCTGCCGCTGGACGTCGTGCGGCAGATGGGCGAGCTCGGCCTGTTCGGCCTGGTCGTGCCCGAGGAGTTCGGCGGCGCGGGTGGCGACTTCACCAGCCTCTGCGTGGCGATCGAGGAGCTCGGCCGCGTGGATCAGTCGATCGGCATCACCCTCGAGGCGGGCGTCGGGCTCGGCATCAACCCGATCCTCACCTACGGCACGGACGAGCAGAAGCAGACGTGGCTCCCCGACCTCGTCGCCGGCCGGGCCCTGGCCGGGTTCGGCCTCACCGAGCCCGAAGCGGGCTCCGACGCCGGCGCCACCCGCACCCGGGCCGTGCTCGCCGACGGGCAGTGGACGCTCAACGGCGCCAAGGCGTTCATCACCAACTCCGGCACCGACATGACGTCGCTCGTCACCGTCACGGCCCGCACCGGCGAGAACGAGATCAGCTCCATCATCGTGCCGTCCGGCACGCCCGGGTTCGTCGTCGAGCCGCCCTACGAGAAGCTCGGCTGGCACATCTCCGACACCCACGGCCTGACCTTCGACGACTGCCGGGTGCCCGAGGAGAACCTGCTCGGCCGCCGCGGCGACGGGTTCCGCCAGTTCCTCGCCGTGCTCGACGACGGCCGCATCGCCATCGCCGCGCTGGCCGTCGGGCTGGCCCAGGCCTGCCTGGACCTCTCGGTCGACTACGCGAAGGGCCGCACGACGTTCGGCACCCCCATCGGCTCCCGGCAGGGCGTTGCGTTCGCGCTGTCGGACCTCGCCGTGTCCGTCGAGGCCGCGCGACTGCTGACCTACAAGGCCGCCGCGATGAAGGACGCCAGCGCGCCGCCGGCCCAGCTCAAGCAGGCCGCCTCGATCGCCAAGCTCTACGCTACCGAGGCCGCGGTGACCGCGACGCGCACCGCGACGCAGGTGTTCGGCGGCAACGGGTTCATGGAGGAGTACCCGGTGGCCCGCTTCTACCGTGACGCCAAGATCCTGGAGATCGGCGAGGGCACCTCCGAGGTGCAGCGCATGCTGATCGCCCGCGGCCTCGGCCTGCCCGTCCAGTGACCAGCAGCAGCAAGGACGTCGCCGCTGCTCGCGACGCGACTCTCGCGCCGCCGGAGAAGGCGGCCGCGAAGCTCGCCGCGCAGCACAAGCTCTATGTCCGCGACCGCATCGCGCTGCTCGTCGACGAGGGCAGCTTCGTCGAGGACGGGCAGCTGGCGAACGCACTCGCGACCGGCCTGCCCGCCGACGGCGTCGTCACGGGGCAGGGCATCGTGGACGGGCGTCCGGCCCTGATCGTCGCCAACGACCCGACGGTCAAGGCCGGGTCCTGGGGCGCCCGCACCGTCGAGAAGATCATCCGCGTCACCGAGCGGGCACTGTCCGAGGAGCTGCCGATCTTCTGGCTCATCGACTCGGCCGGCGCGCGCATCACCGACCAGGTGGCGTTGTTCCCGGGGCGCCGGGGCGCGGGGCGGATCTTCCGCAACCAGGTCGCGCTGTCCGGCAAGGTGCCCCAGATGTGCTGCCTGTTCGGCCCGTCGGCCGCGGGTGGTGCGTACATCCCGTCGTTCTGCGACATCGTGATCATGGTCGAGGGCAACGCGTCGATGTACCTCGGTTCACCGCGCATGGCCGAGATGGTCGTCGGCGAGAAGGTCACACTCGACGAGATGGGCGGCGCTCGCATGCACGCCACCGTCTCGGGTTGCGGCGACAACCTGGCCGTCGATGACGAGGACGCGATCGAGCAGGCGCGGCTGTTCTTCTCCTACCTGCCGACGTGCTGGCGCGAGCCGGCGCCCGAGCTCGAGGCATGGGCTCCCGCCGTCGCCCTGACCGACGACACCGTGCCCGCAGACGAGTCGGTGCCCTTCGACATCCGCGGCGTCATCGACGGGCTGGTCGACGACGACTCGTTCTTCGAGATCAAGCCGCTGTTCGCCGCCGAGGTCGTGGTCGGGTTCGGCCGCATCGACGGGCGCCCGGTCGGCGTCGTCGCCAACAACTCGGCGGTACGCGGGGGCGTGCTGTTCGTCGATTCGGCCGACAAGTGTGCGCGCTTCATCTGGCTGTGCGACGCGTTCAACATCCCGCTGCTGTACCTCGCCGACGTGCCCGGCTTCATGATCGGCAGCGAGGTCGAGCGGCAGGGCATCATCCGGCACGGCGCCAAGATGATCACCGCGGTGTCCGAGGCCACCGTCCCGCAAATCTCGGTGATCGTCCGCAAGGCCTACGGCGCCGGGCTGTACGCGATGGACGGTCCCGGGTTCATGCCCGACGTGTGTATCGCGCTGCCCACGGCCAAGATCGCGGTGATGGGGCCGCAGGCCGCGGTGAACGCCGTCTACGCCAACACCATCGCCGCCTTCGACGACGAGGACGAGCGGGCGGCCTTCGTGGCCGAGCGTCGCGCCGAGTTCGAGCAGGACGTCGACATCTTGCGGCTCGCGGCGGACCTGGTGCTCGACGTCGTCATCGAGGCCCCGGAGCTGCGCGACGAGCTGTCGCGCCGGTACGCGGTGCTCGCGGGCAAGGACCGCCGCTTCGCCGACAAGCGGCACGGCGTCCCACCGGTATGACCACCCCACGAGATCGCTCCGCTGCCGCGACGGACGGCGTGCGCATCCGCGGCGTGGCCTCGGTCGAGGAGGTCGCGGCCGTGATGGCTGTCGTCACCCGGCGCGTCGAACCCGACCGCGAGGACGCTCTGCAGCGCTGGCGGCGGCTGCGTCAGGCCGTGTCGGCGCCGTAGCGGGCCGGTCCTGCTCGCCGCCGGCCGCGCGGTGCGGAACAATCACCGCGTGGTTGCGCCTCCCGACGCCGACGCCGGGCGCCCCCCGGAGTCCGGTGACGTCGTGAAAGCACGCTCGGGCCGGCTCTACGTCCGCCGTTCGGACGACGACCGGCTCGACGTCGCCCAGATCGGCGCGAACCTGCCCTTCGTGCTGCGCACCGTCGGCGGGATCTCGGCGCTGGCCGTCGGGGCCAACGTCGCCGGCGTCGTGGTGCTGGCGCTGATCATCGCGGCCATCAACTCGCAGGTGACCACGCACCAGCAGAACGTCATCCTCGTCGTGGTGCTGGCGCTGCTCGCGAGCACTGTCCTGCTCGGCGTCAGCTCCGCCACCCTCGTCCAGCGGCGGACCCTGCGGTGGTTGCTGCGCGGTGATCGTCCCGACGACACCGACGCGCTGCGGGCGTTACGGATGCCCCGCGACCTCGCGGTCATCACCGTCGTCCTCTGGACACTCGGCGCGGCGGTCATGGCCGTCACCTTCGCCCTCGTCGACCTCGAGGCCACCCGGATCGTCTCGATCACCAGCGGCATCGTGCTGTCCGGGCTGAGCTCGGCCGGTGTCACCTACCTGCTCGTCGAGCGGGTCAGCGCACCCGTGGCCGCGCTCGCGCTCGAGACGACGCCGCCGCGCAGCGCGCCGGTGCTGGGGGTGCGTTGGCGGCTGCTCCTCATCTGGGTGCTGACCAGTGCCCTGCCGATCCTCGGCCTGATCCTCGTGTTCACCGCGCCGAGCGGCAAGACGCACGTCATCGGCGTCGGCATCGTGGTGTGCGTCGTGGCGCTGCTCGTCGGAGCGCTGTCCACGGCGCTGCTCGCGCGAGCCATCGGCAGCCCGCTGCGCGGCCTTGTCGAGGCGCTGGACCGCGTGGGGCACGGCGACCTCGAGGTGCGCACGCCGGTCGGCGACGCCGGTGAGATCGGCCTGCTGCAGAGTGGGTTCAACGACATGGTGGCCGGGTTGCGCGAGCGCGACCGGGTGACCGACCTGTTCGGCCGGCACGTGGGGTCGTCGGTCGCGCAGGAGGCGTTGCGCGACGGCGTCACGCTGTCCGGCGAGATCCGCGACGTCGTCGCCGTGTTCGTCGACATCACCGGGTCGACGAAGCGCAGCCGGGAGACGGACCCGGCCGAGTTCGTCGGCATGCTGAACCGGTTCTTCGAGATCGTCGTCGACGAGGTCGACGCCAACGGCGGGCTGCTGAACAAGTTCGAGGGCGACGCGGCGCTGTGCGTGTTCGGCGCACCCGTCGAGCTGGTCGACCCGGCCACGGCTGCGCTGCGCGCCGCACGGCGGATCCGCGACCGGGTCTTCGCCATGGCCGAGGTCGAGGTGGGCGTCGGGGTCGCTGCCGGCCCCGTGGTCGCCGGCCAGGTCGGCACCCAGCGGCGGCTGGAGTTCACGGTCATCGGCGACGCCGTCAACGAGGCGGCCCGGCTCACCGAGCTGGCCAAGGGGGTCCGGCAGCACCTGCTCGCGAGTGAGGACGTCCTGGGCCGGGCGCGCGAGGCCGAGCGGTCGGCCTGGGAGCCGGCCGGCGAGGTCGTGCTGCGCGGGCACGACGAGCCGACGCGCATCTGGACCTCTTAGCCCTGCGTCCCACCGTGCGGTGATCAACACGCGCGGCGCAGGGTTCAGGACCTGCGGAGCGTGCGTTGATCACGTGGAAGTGGGGCTAGCTTGCGGTCAGTTCGTCCAGGATCTCGGCGATGCGGGCCGGCTCGAGCAGGCAGGTGGCGCGCCCTACCGACAGCTCGCAGCGCACGACGTCCGGGTCGCCCGTCGGCATCGGCTCCGGCCACGCCCACACGCCTTGTTCCTCGGCGAGGCGCCGCGCGTTGGCGGCGAAACGGTCGCGGGTCACGCCGAACAGCAGATGCATCATCGGTGTCTGCGGCGGGTCGGGAACCATCCGGACGCCAGGGGCGGCGGCCAGGGCCGCGGCGATCGCCCGTGCGTGCTCGAGACGGGCGGGCATCTCGGCCAGCCGTTCGGGCAGCCGCGCCGATGCGGTCGCGGCGTTGGGCCACATCGCGAACAACGTGCCGCCGAGGCGTTTGCGCCACTCGCGGACCTGCCCGACGACCGCTTCGGAACCGACCACGCAGCACCCGGGCAGCGCCCCGATGCCCTTGTAGAACGACACGTAGGCGGTGTCGAACCGGCCCGCGATCTCCGCCGGGGTGCGGCCGTACCCGGCGCTCGCCTCCCACAGGCGGGCGCCGTCGAGGTGGGTGGCGGCACCCCGGTCGCCTGCCCAGGCCAGCTGGTCGCCGAGGTCGTCCCAGTCCGGCAGCTGACCGCCGAGGTCCCGTTGCGGCAGCTCCCAGAGCACCGCGGCCGGCGGCTCGGCCACGCCGTCGAGGTCGTCACGGGTCAGCAGGCGGTCCGCACCGCCGACGGCCCGCCCGGTCAACGCGTGCACGCGGGAGTACGCCTCGCCCTCGTGGGTCGCGAGGTGGCAGGTGGGGTGCCAGAGCACGGTCCGCCGCGCCCGCTGGTCAGCGTGCACCCGCAGCGTCGCGGCCTGGGCCATCGTCCCGCTGGGCAGGAACACGGCGGCCGGGAAGCCCAGGAGCTCGGCGATGTCGGCTTCCAGGTCGGCGACCACACCGCCGTCGCCGTACACGTCGGGCACGACGTCGTCGCCGATCGACGCGAGCAGGTCGACGGGACGTACCAGGCCGTCGCCGTGGATGAAGGTGTGGCACCGCTCGCGCCTGGCCCTGGTCTCGTCGTCCATGACACACACTGTGCCAAAGCCCGGACTACCGTGACGACGTATGGAGACGGCGGACGCGCGCAACCGCCGCGACCGGCTGAGTGCGGCGATCGAGCGGGACGGCCCCACCTGCGTCTGGTGCGGGCGGTGCTTCGGGCCGCTGGTGGCGCCGACGACCGACCACGTGGTGCCGCGGGTGAAGGGGCGGGCCGTCGTGGGCCGAGAACGAGTTGGCCGCGTGTGCTCGGTGCAACCACGAGCGTGGGCACGTCAGCCCGGCCGAGTGGCTGGCCGAATGCGAGCGTCGGGGCTGGGACAGCGACGCCTCCCGTGTCGTCCGGGCCCTGCAACGGCTCGACGGGACGATCCGGCGTCGCGGCGGCCAGCGGCGCGCGCGGCCGTACGTGGCCGGTCAGCTGCGCCGCCTGGCCCGCGCCACCGCCTGATCGGTGCCGTCGCCCGACCCCGTCGGTCAGGACGGCGTGAACGGCTGGGTGTCGTAGTACGTGGCGAAACGGGTGACGCGGCCGTCCGCGTCCACGTCGAGCAGGCTGACACCGCGGTAACTGATGTCGGAACCGTTGCTCAGGTGGCCGCTGCTGCTCCACTCGAGCACGCCCACCTCGCCGTCGGCCACCCGGTCGAAGGTGGAGCTGATGTCCTGGAACTGGTCGAGGTACTGCTGCCAGAACCGCTGTGCTCCCGACGTGCCCTGCTCCTGCTGCCCGGTCTCCGGACGGATGAGCTGCGGGTCGGCGGCGAAGACGGACGAGACGAACGCGTCGACGTCGCGGGTGCTCTCCAGCTGCTGCAGGGCGTCGGCGAAGGTCTGCGTGGGATTGCTCATGCCCCTGGCCTACCCGGCCTACCGCCGTTCGCGACCGGGCCAGCCCACGTCGGTGAGGTCGCGCCCGAGCTCGCCGAGCATCCGTCGCAGCCGAGGCAGCGAAACACCGACGACGTTGTGCGGGTCGCCGGTCACCCGCTCGACGAACCAGCCACCCAGCCCGTCCAGGGTGAACGCGCCGGCCACCGGCGACGGTTCACCGGTGGCGGTGTAGCGGGCGATCTCGTCGTCGGTGACGTCGGCGAAGGCGACGTTCGTGGCCTCGGCGGTGACCACCGAGGCGTCGCGCTCGAGGTCGAGCAGGCAGTGACCGGTCCACAGCGTGCCGGTACGCCCGCGCATGGCCTGCCACCGCTCCGCTGCCGCCTCCGGAGAACCCGGCTTGCCGAGGGCCACGCCGTCGAGGTCCAGCATCGAGTCGCAGCCCAGCACGATCGCCGCGTCGTCGATCGTGTCCGCGACCGCACGTGCCTTCAGGTCGGCCAGGGCGGCGACGAGCGATCCGGTGTCGGCCGCGGTCACGACCGACTCGTCGACGCCGCTGACGACCACCTCGGGATCGACGCCGGCCGCCCGCAACGTGGCCAGCCGGGCCGGCGACGCCGAGGCCAGGACGAACCGCAAGCCCTAGAGGCCGATCGACTTGGAGATGACGGTCTTCATGATCTCCGAGGTGCCGCCGTAGATGCGCGTGACGCGGGCGTCGGCGTAGCGGCGGGCGATCGGGTACTCGTTCATGAACCCGTACCCGCCGTGCAGCTGCAGGCAGCGGTCCACGACGCGTCCCTGCAGCTCGGTGCACCAGTACTTCGCCTTGGACGCGTCGGCCGCGGTGAGCTCGCCGTCGTTGAGCCGGTCGACGCAGCGGTCCAGGAAGGCCTGCGCGACGTCGATCTCGGTGACGACGTCGGACAGCACGAACTTGGTGTTCTGGAAGGCGCCGACCGACGTGCCGAACGCCTTGCGCTCCTTGACGTAGCGCACGGTCTCGTCGAAGGCGGCCTGCGCCTCGGCGACACCGGCCACCGCGATCGACGCGCGCTCCTGCGGCAGCTTGGCGGTGAGGTAGGTGAACCCCTCGCCCTCGTCGCCGAGCAGGTTCTCGACCGGGACGCGGACGTCGGAGAACGACAGCTCCGCGGTGTCCTGCGAGTGCAGGCCGAGCTTGTCGAGGTTGCGTCCGCGCTCGAAGCCGGGCATGCCACGCTCGAGGACGAGCAGCGAGATGCCTTTGTGGCGGTCCTCCCCGGTGCGCACGGCGGTGATGACGAGGTCGGCGTTGATGCCGTTGGTGATGAAGGTCTTCGCGCCGTTGACGACGTAGTGGTCACCGTCGCGCTTGGCGCTGGTGCGGATGCCGGAGAGGTCGGAGCCGGCACCGGGCTCGGTCATGGCCACAGCGGTGATCAGCTCGCCGGACGCGATCCCGGGCAGCCAGCGCTGCTTCTGCTCGTCGGTCGTGTAGGCGAGGAAGTAGGGCAGGCAGATGTCGTTGTGCAGCGAGAGGCCGAGCCCTGCTCCGCCGATGCCGGCGTAGGCGATCTGCTCGTCGAGGATCTGGTTGAACCGGAAGTCCTCGACCCCGCCGCCGCCGTACTGGTCCGGGACGGCCATGCCGAGGAAGCCGTCCTTGCCGGCCTCCTGGAAGACCTCGCGCGGCATGATGCCGTCACGCTCCCAGTCCAGGTAGTTCGGGACCACCACCTTGTCGGCGAACGCGCGGAATGCCTCCCCGAACGCCTGGTGCTCGGGCTCGTAGTGCTTGCGGTCCATGGGGCGCCTCCGCCGGTCGATGCTCGTTAGCCACAATAGGCGCATGAGCGTGGGCGAACCGATCGGCGTCATCGGCGGCTCCGGCTTCTACTCGCTGCTCGACGAGCCCGAGGAACACGTCGTCGAGACGCCCTACGGGATGCCGTCCGGCGCCCTGACCCGTGGCACGCTGGCCGGCCGGCCGGTGGCCTTCCTGCCGCGTCACGGCGCCGACCACCGGTTCGCGCCGCACGTCGTGCCCTACCGCGCGAACCTCTGGGCGCTGCGTTCCGTCGGGGTGCGCCAGGTCGTGTCGCTGTCGGCCGTCGGGTCGCTGACCACCGCGTTGCCCACCGGCACGCTCGTGGTGCCCGACCAGCTCGCCGATCGCACGCACGGTCGCGCGCACACGTTCTTCGACGCGGGCACCGGCGTCGGGCACGTGTCCTTCGCCGACCCGTACTGCCCGCGCGGCCACGCGGCGGCGACCGGCAGCGACGAGCCGGCGCATGACGGCGGGACGCTCGTCGTCGTCAACGGGCCGCGCTTCTCCTCACGTGCCGAGTCGCTGGAGTTCCAGTCGCACGGGTGGTCGATCATCGGCATGACGGCCATGCCCGAGGCGGGCCTGGCCCGAGAGCTGGCGCTCTGTTACACGACGCTGGCCCTCGTCACCGATCTCGACGCCGGCGTCGAGGCGGGGGAGGGCGTCACGCACGGCGCGGTGCTCGAGCAGTTCGCGGCCAACCTGCCGCGGCTGCGGGCCCTGCTCGTCTCGATGCTGGAACGGTTGCCGGTCGAGCAGGGCGATTGCGTGTGCGGCGACACCAGCGGCCTCCCCGACACCCACGTCCTGCCGTAGAGCGCCCGAGAAGGGGGACGGGTCAGGCGGCGGCGGTCAGCGGCAGCAGCACGCGGAACCGGCAGCCGCCCTCGGTGTTGGCGACGTCGACCGTGCCGGCGTGCGCCTCGACGATGCCGCGGGTGATCGCCAGCCCCAGGCCGGCGCCGGCCGCGTTGAGCTGGGTGCGGTTGATCTCGCCCGTCGTGCGGGCCTTCTGCCCGCGGTAGCCGACCTCGAAGACCCGCTCCAGCTGCGCCTCGGGGATGCCGCCGCACTCGTCGCGCACGATCAGCTCGGCCACGGGGCCGCGGCCCATGCTGGTGACCTTGACCTGCACGTCGACGTGCCCGCGCGCCCGGGTGTGCCGGATGGCGTTGGCCACCAGGTTGGTCAGGGCGCGGTTCAGCTCGGGCTTGCTGCCGTTGACGGTCGTCACGCCCAGGACCGAGCCGCTGAGGTGGATGTTCTTGGCCGCAGCCACCGGCTCGAGCGCCGCGACGCAGTCCGACACCAGGGCGTCGAGAGAGAGGCGCTGCCGCTCGTGCGACACCACCCCGGCCTGGATGCGGGACAGGTCGAACAGGTCCTCGACCATCTGGTTCAGCCGCTCGACCGAGGCGCCGATCTGCTTGTAGTAGGCGTCCGGGTCGTCGACCACGCCGTCCTCGAGCGCCTCGGCCATCGCCCGCAGGCCGGCCAACGGAGTGCGCAGGTCGTGACTGACCCAGGACACGAGTTCCCGACGCGACGACTCGAGGGCACTCTCGCGTGCGCGCGTCTCGGCGAGCGCGGTGGCGGTCGCGAACAGCTCACGACGCACCTGCTCGTTCTCGGCCGACAGCTTGCGCCCGGTGGCGGCCGGGATGCGGCCCTCGCCGAGCTCGGCCACCGCCGTACGAAGCGCGTCCGCGTCCTTGCTGAAGTGCCGCGCGGCCAGGTAGGCCACCGCCCCGGTGACGCCGACCGACAACGCGGTCAGCACGGCCATCGAGCGCCAGTTCGAGTCCGGCACGAGCATGGCGTGCATGCCGCCCCACATCGCGCCCTCGGACGCGGCCGCGCCGGTGAGCACGGTGGTCACCAGCAGCCCGGTGAGCGAGCGCCGGCGCACCGGGGTCAGCAGGAACCACACACCCACGCCGGCGACGGCCGTCCAGAGCAGGGCCAGCAGGATGTTGGTGGCGGTGAGGTTCACGGCACGACCTCAGTCCGCAGGCAGTTCGAGGCGGTACCCGATACCCCAGACGGTCTGGATGAGCGTGGGGTTGGTGGGGTCCTGCTCGACCTTCTCGCGCAGCCGACGCACGTGCACGGTGACGGTGGACTGGTCGCCGAACGTCCAGCCCCACACCTCCTGCATCAGCTGCTTGCGGTCGAAGGCCTGACCCGGATGGGCGAGCAGGAAGCTCAGCAGGTCGAGCTCGCGCACGGTGAGGGCCAGCTCCTCGCCGTCGCGGGTGGCGCGGCGAGCGGCCGTGTCGACCGAGATGGGGCCGGCCGTCAGCACCGTCCGGGCCTCGGTCGGGGCGGCGGCCCCGGCCCGGCGCAGCACCGAGTCGACGCGCAGCACGACCTCGCGGGGCGAGAAGGGCTTGGTGACGTAGTCGTCGGCGCCGACCTCGAGCCCGGCGATGCGGTCGTCCGGCTCGGCGAGCGCGGTGAGCATGACGACCGGCAGCTCCGGCCAGGTCGCGCGGACCTGTCGGCACACCTCCAGGCCGTCGACCTTGGGCAGCATGAGGTCCAGCACCATGAGGTCGGGACGGTCCTCGCCGACCGCGTCCAGCGCGGCCTGGCCGTCGGCCGCGCGCCGGGTCGTGTGCCCGGCCTTCTCGAGGTAGGTCACCAGAACGGACGCGATCGTGTCGTCGTCGTCCACGACCATCACCTGTGCCATGGCGATCATCCTAAGGACGGCCTGAAGAACGGGGTAGTCGAGCGCTGGGCCGCGACCGGACCGTCATCGCCTCGTAAGGGTTCGCGACGGTTTCGGTCCATACCCTTGGCGCGGTGACCGCGTGTTCCCTGGATTCGGCAGCGCTGCACATCGAACGGTGGCTCGCCCCCACCGACGCCGTCGACGACGCGGTGCTCGACCGCTGCACCGGACCGGTGCTTGACGTCGGGTGCGGCCCGGGCCGCTTCGTCTCCGCGCTCGCCTTCCGGGGCGTCGTCTCGCTCGGCGTCGACATCTCCGAGACGGCGGTGGCGCTGGCCCGTAGCCAGGGTTTCCCGGCGCTCTTGCGCAGCGTGTTCGGCGCACTGCCGGGGGAGGGCCGGTGGCCCACCGTGCTGCTGATGGACGGGAACATCGGCATCGGCGGGGATCCACGTCGCCTGCTCGACCGCATCGGGATGCTGCTGCAGGCCGGCGGGGAGGTGATCGTGGAGGTCACCGCGCAGGACGACGTCGACGACGTGGTGGACGTCTGCTTCACCGAGAACGGCAAGCCGGTGGGCCCGTCGTTCGCGTGGTCGGCGGTCGGGCTGCCCGCGCTGCGGCGGTACGCCGTGGCCGCCGGGTACGGCGTGGGGCAGACGTGGAGCGGCGGCGGGCGCACCTTCGTGGTGCTGACTCGCTAGATTGCGCGCTGTGCCCGATACCCCGGTCGACCTGTCCTACGACGGCCCGCTGGCCGTCGTCACGTTCCACTCGCCGCCGCTGAACCTGTTCACGCCGGCCGTGATGGACGCACTGGCGTCCGCCCTCGGCCAGGTGGCGGACTCCGGCGCGCGCGGCCTGCTGATCCAGGCCGAGGGACGCGCCGTGTCCGCCGGCGTCGGCGTCAACTTCTTCGCCACCCTCGACGCGGTGTCCGGTGCCGCGGTGTGGCGTGACTGGCTGCAGGTCGTCCACGCGCTCGAGGACCTGCCGATCCCGACCGTCTTCGCCGCGCACGCGCTGTGCCTGACCGCCGCCTTCGAGATCTCGCTGGCCTGCGACCTGCTCCTTGCGGCCGAGTCGGCGAGGTTCGGCCTGGTCGAGACCGTCGTCGGCCTCACGCCGTCGATGGGTGGCCCGCAACGCCTCGTCGAACGTGCCGGGCCCGCGCGCGCCCGGGAGCTGATCTACACCGGCGAGCTGTTCGACGCCGCCACCCTCGAGCGCTGGAACGTCGTCAACCGCGTCCTGCCCGACGACGGCTTCCGCGAGGCCGCCCATGCCTTCGTACTGCGCCTCGCGAACGGGCCGACCCGGGCCCACGCGGCGACCAAATTGATCACCGCGACCGCGGCCCGCGACGGTGCGCGCGCCGCCGACGACCTGACCCCGCTGGTCAGCGGCGCGCTGTTCGCCAGTGACGATCTCCAGGGCGCCGTTTCGTCGTTCCTCGCCGACGGACCGGGCAAGGCCACCTACACGGGTCGGTAGACGCCGGGGGCGGCCCACCGGTCCGAGCGTCTCCGGAACAGCGCCACGGCGAGGACGGCGGCACAGACCAGCATGACGATGCCGACGGCCACCACGATCATGCGGTTGCCGCGTTCTCCGCGCCCGTGCCCACCATCCGACGACCCGACGACAGCGCCGCGGCGTAGGTGCCTGCGCCGAGCGCGGCCACGAGAAGCGTGTCCCACGGGGAGCCCACGGCGTCGTGGCCGCCGAAGCTGCCCAACGCCGAGAGAACGACGAGCAGCAACAGGTACACCACGATCCACGCCCCCCGGCGCAGCTCGGCGGCGACGTGAATGCCGGGCCGGTTGCGGGCGGTCGCGAGGTACAGCGGGACACCGACGAGGGTGAGCGGCAAGGCCAACCGCAGGTCGTGCCACCCGGACCAGTACACGAACTCGGTGGCGGCGATGAAACTGACCGGTGCGAGCACGCGCATCGGCGGGATCCACCGTGCCACCGGGGGTCGTCCCGGTTCGGCGAGCACCGCGGCCGACACCGCGACGGCCGCGTACGTCAGCAGGTACAGGTCGCCGACGACGCTGACGATGTCCTGCCAACCGGAGAACGGCAGCAGGAAGACCAGGATCACCGCCAGGTTGAGCAACAGCGCGCGCCGCGGGATGCCCGAGCGGCGTTCGACGGCGAGGAAGAAGCGCGGCAGCACCCGGTTCGCGGCCAGCGCGTAGGTGTGCCGCGCGTCCACGGCGACCCCGACGTACGCGGAGCCACCCGGGGACACCACCGCGTCGGCGTAGAGCAAGGTCGACAGCCACTGCAGGTTCAGCACGAGGGCCAGCTGACCGAACGGCGAGTCGAAGTTCACGCCGTTCCAGCCGTGGCCGAGCGCGGACTCCGGCACGGCGAACAGGAACGCCACCTGCAGCAGGAGGTAGGCGACCACCGACAGCACGATCGCGGCGACGATCGCACGGGGCACGTCGCGACGAGGGTCACGCGCCTCGCCCGAGAAGTCGGCCGCGGCCTGGAACCCGTTGACCGAGTAGACGATGCCACCGGCGGCCAGGGCGCTGAGCACGGCGCCGTACCCGTAGGGGGCGAAGCCACCGTGGTCGTGCAGGTGGCTGGGATGGAAGCCGGACGCGATCAGGGCGACGACGGTCAGCGCCGGCACCACGAACTTCACCACGGTGATGACGTTGTTCAACGACGAGAACAGCTTCACGCCGTACCAGTTCAGCGCCGACAGCAGGACGGCCAGGCCCATCGCCACGAGCACGCCGGGCACGGTCAGCGAGCTGCCGGACTGCAGCCACGGCAGGTAACGGTCCGCATAGCCCAGGATCGCGGACACCTCCGCGGCCGTCCCGCCGACGGTCAGTAGCACGGACACGCCGACTACGGAGGCGACGAGCTGGCCGTTGCTCTGCCGCGGCCAGCGGACGGTGGCGCCACCGGCGGGCCGGGTGCCGCCGAGGTCGACGATGACGAGCGCGATGAGCAGGCACAGTGCGCCGGCCAGCACCCAGGACAGCAGGGCGGCCGGCCCCGCCGTCTGCGCGGCATACATCGCGGCGAACAGCCAGCCGGAGCCGAAGATGTTCGAGAACCCGATGGCCGTCAGGCCCCAGAAGCCGAGCCCGCGACGCAGGCGCGCGTCCTCGGCGCGATCGGCGTCGAGGAGGTCGGTAGTCGCGGCCGAGCTGGTGGTCACGACGCGGATCGTCCCCGGGGCGCTCCGTCCGCAATCAGAGGTGTTTGGGTTGCCCGGGACAGCTGACCGTGACCCGCGACCTCTCACTGCCAGCCCTTCCGGTCCGGGACGGAAGGCGTTGCGCCGAGCTCCTTTGAGGTCTGCACGCACACCCGCAACGCCGCAGCCCACGGGTTGCCGGTGTGCGTGCAGAGCACAAGCAGCGAGGCAGAAGCCCCCCGGCCGGGGCGCGCAGATTTCGAGCCCAACGAACG
The DNA here is from genome assembly GCF_964252635.1 of uncultured Jatrophihabitans sp. Classification (GTDB taxonomy): domain Bacteria; phylum Actinomycetota; class Actinomycetes; order Mycobacteriales; family Jatrophihabitantaceae; genus Jatrophihabitans. Next base: position 76,868 of record NZ_CAXUNP010000001.1, on the reverse strand, counting down.
CCAGGTACTACGAACCCGACGAGGCCCGAGCGCTACCAGCCCGACGAGCGCCACGCCCCCGGGCCGGGATAGAGCTGACGGCGGTACAGCCGCGTCGCGTCCCGCCACCCGCCGCGCGGGGTGGGCGCGCTGGGCGCGTCCGGCTCGCCCGCCGCCGACAGCAGCGCGGTCAGCACCGCGACGTCCTCGGGCGAGGCGTCGCCGCGCACGATCCGCAGCGCCGGTCGCCCTGCCGTCATCTCGTTCGAAGGTTCGTCAGTCACAGCGGGATGTTCCCGTGCTTCTTCGGGGCCAGCGACTCGCGTTTGTTGCGCAGCATCCGCAGGGCACGGATGACGTAGGCGCGCGTCTCGGACGGGGGAATGACGGTGTCGACGTAGCCGCGGTCAGCGGCGATGTAGGGGTTGAACAGCTCGTCCTCGTACTCCTGCACGAGATCCGCGCGCAGCGCCTCCGGGTCGTCGGCCTTCGCCAACCGCTTGCGGTACAGGATGTTCGCCGCGCCCTGGGCACCCATGACCGCGATCTGCGCCGTCGGCCACGCGATGTTCAGGTCGGCGCCGAGGTGCTTCGAGCCCATGACGTCGTACGCGCCGCCGAACGCCTTGCGGGTGATGACCGTGACCTTGGGGACGGTGGCCTCGGAGTAGGCGTAGATGAGCTTGGCGCCGCGCCGGATGATGCCCGCGTGTTCCTGGTCGACACCGGGCAGGAAACCGGGGACGTCGACGAGCGTCAGCACCGGGATGTTGAAGGCGTCGCAGGTGCGCACGAACCGCGCGGCCTTCTCCGAGGCGTCGATGTCGAGGCAACCGGCCAGCTGCATGGGCTGGTTGGCCACGACGCCCACCGGATAACCCTCGATGCGGCCGTAGCCCACCAGGATGTTCTGCGCGAACAGCTGGTGCACCTCGAGGAACTCACCGTCGTCGAGCAGGTGGTTGATCACCTCGTGCATGTCGTACGGGGTGTTCGCCGAGTCAGGGATGAACGAGTCGAGGAACGCGTCGTCGTCGGTGGTGGTGTCGCTGACCTGGGTGTCGTACACGGGCAGCGGGTCCAGGTTGTTCGACGGCAGGTAGGACAGCAGCGACTTGACGTAGTCGATGGCGTCCTGCTCGTCCGTCCCCAGGTAGTGCGCGTTGCCGCTCTTGGTGTTGTGCGTCCGCGCGCCGCCGAGCTCCTCCAGCGACACGTCCTCACCGGTGACCGTCTTGACGACGTCCGGGCCGGTGATGAACATCTGCGAGGTCTTGTCGACCATGACCACGAAGTCGGTGAGCGCGGGGGAGTAGACGTGGCCACCGGCCGCCGCCCCCATGATCAGCGAGATCTGGGGGATGACGCCGGACGCGCGGACCGTGCGGTGGAAGATCTCGCCATAGAGGCCCAGGGAGACGACGCCCTCCTGCAGGCGGGCGCCGCCGCCCTCGTTGATCCCGATAACCGGGCAGCCGGTCTTCATGGCGAAGTCGAGGACCTTGACGATCTTCTCGCCGTACACCTGGCCGAGCGCGCCGCCGAAGACGGTGACGTCCTGGCTGAAGACGCACACCGGCCGGCCGTCGACCGTGCCGGCGCCGGTGACGACGCCGTCGCCGTAGGGCCGGTTCTTCTCCATCCCGAACGAGGTCGACCGGTGCCGGGCGAACGCGTCGAACTCGGCGAAGGATCCCTCGTCGAGGAGCGCCTCGATGCGCTCCCGGGCCGTCATCTTGCCCTTGGCGTGCTGCTTCTCCACGGCGCGGGCGGACCCGGCGTGCACCGCCTCGTCGAGGTGCTTGCCGAGCTCGGCGAGCTTACCGGCGGTGGTGTGCGGGTCAGGGGCGTCGCTCGCAGGGGCGGCTGCGTCGGCGGGATCGGCTGCCATGCGCCAGAGCTTAGGCGGCAGGCGGCCTGCAGCGGGCACGGAGGTGACGAAGCGCTCGGCCTCGCTACGGTGGTCCGGTGCTCGACCGTTCGCCGCTCGACCCGGACCGCATCCGCGCTGCTGCCGGGCCGGCGTGGCCGGTGGTCCGCGTGGTCGAGCGCACTACGTCGACCAACGCGGACCTGGTGGCCGACGCCGAGATCGCGGACCGCACCGTGCTGGCCGCGGAGGAGCAGACCGCGGGCCGTGGGCGCCTGGACCGTTCCTGGTTGGCGCCCCCGCGCTCGGCTCTGCTGTTTTCGGTGGCGCTGCGACCGTCCGTCCCGGTGCGCCACTGGGGATGGCTTCCGCTGCTCGGCGGGGTGGCCACGGTCGAGGCGGTGCGCTCCGTCGCAGGGGTCGACGCGATGCTGAAGTGGCCGAACGACGTGCTCGTCGACGGCCGGAAGGTCGCCGGCATCCTGGCGCAGAGCTCGGGCGAGATGGCCGTGCTCGGCATCGGGCTCAACGTGTCGCTGACCGAGGCCGAGCTGCCGGTACCGACCGCGACGTCCCTCCAGCTCGCGGGTGCGACTGGAACCCTGGACCGCAGTGCGGTGCTCGGCGGTGTGCTGGCCCGCCTCGATGCGTGGCTCGTGCGCTGGTCAGCGGCGGACGGTGACGCTTCGACGAGCGGCCTGGCCGATGCCTACCGCGCGGTGTGCAGCACCCTGGGCGCCGACGTCCGGGTGTCGCTGGGTGACGGCCGCGTCCTCGAAGGACGGGCGCGCGACGTCGATGATCTCGGTCGGGTGGTCGTCGACGCCCCCGACGGGGTGCATGCGGTCAGCGCCGGAGACGTCGAGCATCTGCGCAACCGTCAGGGTTAGCCGCGTCCGGTACAGCAGCACGGTGACACAGGCGGCGGCGGCGAACCCGGTCGCCAGCAGGACGGGCGCGGCCACGGGGTGACCGTGGGTCAGGGCGCCGCGCGCGTTGTCGAAGGTCCAAGGACGGTCGGCGTAGGGACCGCGGAAGAACAGGGCGCCGACGGCCTGCCACGTCACGGACACAACCACGAGACCGCCGAACACCGCACGCCGTCCGGCCCGAAGCGATGTCCATTGCGTCCAGCACAGCGCCAGCAACGGTGCGCACAGCGTGAGCGGTTCGATCGGGTACCGGTAGCTCCAGAAGAACACCCCGCCGGTGAACACCTCGCACTTGAGCTGCACCAGCTCGTAGGCTGCTGCTCCCACCGCGCTGGAACGCACCCACGTCGGCGCACTCCGCCAGGCTCTGACGAGGCCCGGCAGCAGCATGAGCAGGAACGGCGAGCCGACCAGGATGCCTCGCCCGGGAGAGACCAGCGTGCCTGCGATCTTCTCGGCGAGGTCGGGCCAGGCCGCGGGGCCGACGTCGAACAGGGAGCCGACGTAGCCGTGGGTGCCCAGCGCGACGGTGTCGGTCGACGACCGCGTGGCGGGGGAGCTCGGGAGGGAGACCAGGTAGGCCCAGTACGCGGCGGCGCCGACGGCCGTCGCTCCGCCGACGAACAGGAGCGGGGCTACGCGACGCTGCTTCCACGCCGCGATGATCCCGTTCGCGGCCGCCGCGATGGCGAGGGTCGGCCGGACCGTCATGGCCACCGCGTACGCGACGCCGGCCCGGCCGTACCGGTTCGCGGCCAGTGCCCACAGGGCCACTGCGATCGCCAGCTGGTCCGGGCCCTGCGGGAACAGAGCCGTGCCGGACACGGCCCACGTCGTAGTGGCGGTCGCCGCGATCAGCGCGGCGACGAGCGCGGCACGGTGGGTCAGGACGTGCGTGAGCGCCAGCGCCAGGGTCGCCATCGCAGCGGCGGTGACGCCGGCCGCGGTGAGCGAACCGGGCAGCGGGCTGAAGGACGGGACGGCGCCGAAGAGGCGGTACGCCGGCGCCGCCAGGAACAGCAGGCCCGGCGGCCGGTTCGACACCGCCTGGCCGTGCACGAGGTCGATGACCCACGGGTTCCAGCGCGGCCAGGACGTGGCTCGCAGCAGCGGTGTGCCGTGGTGGGCGACGGACCACGCGGACGGTGACACGGCCGTGGGGTCGGAGCTCATGTCGAACGGATTGGTGCGCATTGTTGCGACGTAGAGCACGAGGGTCGGCGCGAAGGCCGAGAGCCACAGGACGCGCCGGGAGGCGTCGAGCCGGTCCCCGGCGCGCGCGGCGACCGAACGCATCGTGTGAAGCACGCGTAAAATCTAGCGAAGATCGAACGCCCTGACCAGAGTGTCGGCGCAGCTGCGCCCGCTATCTTCTCGACCATGAGTTACCCGGAGAAGCTGCTCGCCGACGACGAGCGCGTGGTCGAGCACCTGCACCCGCACTGGATCACGCTGGTGCCGGCCACCCTGTGGTTCCTGCTGATCTGTGCCGCGGCCGGCGTCGGCGCCTACTTCGCGCCCGACCACGGCACCCAGCGCACGGTCGTGCTCATCGTCATCACGGTCGTCGCGGTGCTGCTCTTCCTCTGGCTCAGCGCGGGCCCGTGGATCCGCTGGCGCACCACCCACTTCGTACTGACCACGCACCGCGTGCTGATCCGTCGTGGCGTGCTCACGCACACCGGGCGCGACATCGCGCTGCAGCGGATCAACGACGTGGCCTTCACCCAGTCCTTATGGGACCGGATGGTCGGCGCCGGCACGTTGGTGATCGAGTCGGCCGGTGAGCACGGCCAGGAGGCCCTGAAGAACGTCCCGCACTCCGACCAGGTGCAGCAGAGCCTCAACCGGCTCATCGAGGAGGACGACCTGCGCCGTTCCCGCCAGGCGCACCCGGGCCGGTACGGCCCCGAGGGTGGGTGAGACGACGGACCGGTGAGACGACGCCCGGCGTCGGGTACTTCGACGGCATGACTGTTCCGGACATCCACCTCAACGACGGCAAGACCATCCCGCAGCTCGGCTTCGGGGTGTTCCAGATCGAGCCGAAGGACACGGCCGAGGCCGTCTCCCAGGCCCTGCAGATCGGCTACCGCCACATCGACACTGCCGAGATGTACGGGAACGAGAAGGAGGTCGGTGAGGCTGTTGCCTCGTCCGGCCTCGACCGCTCGGACCTGTTCATCACGAGCAAGCTGAACAACGGTTTCCACCGCCCCGACGACGCTCGTCGCGCATTCGACCAGACGCTGAGCGACCTCGGGCTCGACTACGTGGACCTGTTCCTCATCCACTGGCCGCTGCCGACGCGGTACGACGGCGACTACGTGTCCACCTGGCAGACGCTGGAGGAGTTCTACCGTGACGGCCGGTCGCGCTCGATCGGTGTCTCGAACTTCAACCCGCACCACCTGCGGCGGTTGCACGAGGAGACCACGGTCCGCCCCGCCGTCGACCAGATCGAGGTCCACCCGTTCCTCGCCCAGGACGACGTGCGGGCGTTCTGTCACGAGCACGAGATCGCGGTCGAGGCCTGGTCGCCCATCGCTCAGGGTGCAGTGCTCGACGACCCCACGATCACCGAGATCGCTCGCCGGGTCGGCAAGTCCACGGCCCAGGTCGTCCTGCGCTGGCACATCCAGCGGGGCGACATCGTCTTCCCGAAGTCGGTGTCACCCGAGCGGATGAAGGAGAACTTCGAGATCTTCGACTTCGAGCTCGAGGACGTTGACATGGCGATGATCACCGGGCTGGACCGGCACGAGCGCACCGGCCCCGACCCGGACACGTTCGACCTCATCCCGTCGTAGGCCGCCGTACGTGGTCGAAGGCCATCAGGCCGAGGCTGAGTCCGAACGCGCAGACCACGAGCAGCGCGGGCAGGACCGGTGTGACGCCGGCCAGCAGAGTCGAACCGAAAAACAGCAGGCCGGTACCGCCCTCGACCAACGGGTAGCGCGCGCTGATCGGCAGTCGGCAGGTCGCACAACGTCCACGGAGCATCAGCCAGCCGAGCACGGGCACGTTGTGCCTGCTGCGGATGGCGGTGTCGCACCGTGGGCAGTGCGACCCCGGGTGCACCACGGACTCGCCGCGCGGAACCCGATAGACGACGACGTTGAGGAACGAGCCGATCGCCAGCCCGAACACGCCCACGAGTGCAGCCAGCAGAACCAGGGGTGTCATCTCGGACCTTTCCGTGTTGTCTCGATGGTCATGAACCGGCGCCGCGGCTCGTCCCGCCGCCCCCGACGCGACGAGCCGCGACGCCGTTCATGGGTCACCGCGCCCCCCAGCGCAGCGACGTCTGTCCCGGGACTCGCGTCCCGGTAGCTCTATTCGGCGGGCCGCACGAAGGCGGTCATGGTCAGGGTCATGGTGGTCAGCCGGCCGGTGGTCTTGCTCAGTGTCACGGAAGTGACCAACAACGCCCGGGAGCCCGTGGTCTGGACCGCCGACAGGAAGCTGTTGAGCGCGGCAGGCACCCCCGAGACCGTGGCCCCGACGGCGATCGACGACAGGGTCGACGTGGGGGTGGCCGGTGCAGCCGTGCCGGCGGACGTGCTGCCCGACGAGCTGGGTGACGACGCCGTCGGAGTGGCCGGTGTGCTGGGGGTCAGTGCCGTCGGCTGGCCGACGGTCAGGGAGGTGATGGCCGTGGACGTCGCCGACGCCGTCGACGCGAGATCGCGGATGAGCTGCGGCGTGGCCGTCCGGTCGTCGGCCGTCGGGAGCGCGCGCTGTGCTTTCGCGAGCGCAGCACGGTACGTCGTCAGCTGCTTGCTCTGGGCGGTCAGGCTCGCGATCCGGGACTGCAGGGTGGCGGTCTGGAACGACGTGTCCGACGCGTCCCTGCGCACCGAGGCGGCACGCGAGCGCTCGGGCCCGATGAGCAGGAAGTAACCGACGGCGGCCATGATCAGCGCGACGAGAGCGGCGCCGACGACCCAGAGTCGTTCGGTTTGGGTGCGTGGCATGTCAGTTCCCTACCGGAGCGGATGCGGTGGTGGTCGGTCCCGCGGGTGGCGCGGCCGCGGTGTTGGACGGCGCGGAAGCCGTCGGTGCGCCGGACGTCGCTGCGACTGGTGCCGCTGCTGTGCCCGTGCGCGGAGCGGTGGTGGCGTAGCGACCGCCCTGGACCGCCGCGGTCAACGACGCGGTGATCGTGAAGGTGATCGTGTGGCTCGTATCGGTGGTCGCCGCAGTCGTCGGCGTCACTCCGGTGAGGCCGGGTACGCCGGCCAGGGCGCCGGCGTAGTCAGCGACGTCGCGGTAACTCGCAGCCTGGCCGGTCAGGGACAGGGTGCCGACAGGTGCTGCGGTCGACGAAGTCGCGCCCGGGGCGACCGGCGCTGTCGGGGCCGGTGCGCCGGATGCGCCACCGGCGCCGGTCGCGGCGTTCATCCCGGTCAGCGCCAGACCCCGTGGGGCGAGCCGCTGCATCGTGGCGACGAGCTTGGCCCACGGGACGTCACCGGCCATCGCCTGGGTGAGCTGGGTGGTGATCTGCTGGGTGTCGCCCTGCACACCGGTCACCGCGGCGAAGCGCGTCACCTGTTGGTTGAGCGCACCGTTGCGCTGGTTGGCAGCGGCCAGCGCATCCTCGGCCTTGCTCGTCTGCTGGCGAGCGAGGGTGTCGCCGAGGCCGATGACGAGCGCGAGGGCCACGAAGCCGAAGACCATGCGTCGCTTGACATGCGCGAGGCGCCGGCGCGCGCGTACCTCGTCGGGCAGCAGGTCGGCGCTGATCCGGGCGAGCGGACCGGAGTGCGCGTCGAGGGCCAGGGCGATCGCTGCGGGTGGGGGCGGCGTGTCGATGATGGTCATGACGCTGCTCCCAAGGCCAGGCCGACGCACACGGCCGAGGAGGTACGGAACCGGCGCAGCGCGTCGGCCTCGTCGCGGTGTCGTGCAGTGGTGACGTACTGGAACGGGTCACCGTGGACGACCGGCAGGTCGAGCGAGCGCGTGATCAGGTCGTCCAGACCGGGCAGCTGCGCGCCACCACCGGCCAGGCACAGGCGACCGATCGCGTGGTCCGGGTGTGCCGACAGGAAGAAGCTGATGGAGCTGCGGATTTCGTTCACGAGGGGGCGGAGCGCGTCGTTGACGACCTCGCTGACCGCGACGTCGGGTCCGTCGGACGCGCCGAATGCCCCGGTACCGACACGCGCCTTGTGCGCCTCGGCCTCATCGCGGGACACCCCGAGCCGGTTCACCAACATGGCGGTGACGTCGTCGCCGCCGCGCGGGATCGTACGTACGACCCGCGGCACGCCGTTGGTGTGGACGACGACCAGGGTGCGCTCGGCGCCCATGTCGACGACGGCCTCCGGTCCGGCGGTGGCCGCAGCGAGGGCCCGGAGCACGGCGAAGCCGGCCAGATCGACACTCTCGACGTGCAAGCCGGCCTTCTCCACCGCATGCACCGTGTCGACGATCGCTTCCTTCGGCGCGGCGACGAGCAACCCGGACACGGTCTCGGGCTTGCGGCCGGGACCCAGCGGACGGAAGTCGAGGATGGCCTGGTCGGCGGGGAACGGCAGCACGTCGCGCACCTGGTGGGGCAGCGCACGACGCATGTCCTTCGGCTGCAGATCGGTGATCTCGACCTCGCGGACGACGACCTGTTGGTGGGTGACACCGAGGCGGACGGACTTGGCGCGGAAACGCTTGCCCGACCAGAGTTCGCGGACGGCTCCGGTCACGGCGCGCTGGTCCTGGACCACGCCGTGCTTGGTGGCGCCGTCTGGCAGAGAGGTCTCACCGAAGGCGTCGATCACCTGACGATCCTTCGTGCGCGCGACCTCGACGGCGCGAACGGCATGCGACCCGATGTCCAGGCCAATGCTCACCGGTGTTGTTGCCATGACGGGCTCCTTAGGTCGTGCGACGTGCAGTGGGGGCGGGGGTGTGCGAGCGGCTCGTGGGTCATGGGCCACCGGCCGAGATGCTGACCACGTTCCAGGGGCGAGGGTTCGCACTGTTGGACGCGGGCGGCGCGTACGGCAGGTTCGCGCGCTCGAGGTCGACGTAGGTGTAGTTCAACGACAGACCGGTTCGTACCGTGTTGCCGTTGTAGGTGTGCGTCGTGCCGTTGCCACCTCGATGTGACTGGTAGAGACCACCGTTCACGAGGACGTTGCCCACCCACGGCGCACGGTCGTAATTGTCGGTTCGGAAAGAACCGCTCAGCGTGAAGATGGCAGCGTCGATGGTGTGATCGCCGGTCTGCGTCATGTTCTGGTACTGCAGTTGCGGTGCTTGAGCAGTGAACGATCCGTCCGAGTTCTGCAGCGACGACGACGTCAGGTCGCTGATGTCATTGGGACACCAGCCAGGACTGGTGTTGTTGATGTCGGTCGCATTCGTGTCGACGCAGGACACCGGGTGGTAATTGCGTACGTCCTTGCCGGCGACGAGGTCGACAGCCTGGGTGTCACTGCCGGTGGTCCCGGTGTCGGTGATGTCGCCCGTGGCGATGATGTCGTTCTGGGCCAGCACGCTCAACTGCCCGTTGTTCCGGCCCTGGATGTACAGGTCCCCGGGCTGAAGGTTTCCGGTCGACCCGACCGCGACCGAGGGGCTGCCCGAGGTCGTGCCCGAGTTGTAGTCCGTGACGTCGGGGAGCTGCGGGAAATAGCTGGCTCCGGAAGGCTGCGCGGTCATCACCCAGTCGTTGTGCGTGGTCGTGAAGGTGAATTGGGCGGTGCCCGCCGACCAGCTCTTGCTGGTCGACGAGTACGTCTGTCGATAAACGGTGGTCGTGACGGGCGTCAGCGTCGACTGCTCTTGTCCGGGGGTACCGGTGTAGCTGAAGAGGGTGTCGCCGGCGGTCGGGTTGGCGGGCGCGCTGCCGACGTTCTGCGTGCTGCCGGTAACCGGGGTCCCGAGCGTGACCGTCGCTGCGTACTGGTGGTCGCCGTTCGCCGGGGACGTGTAGTTGAACGGGTGCTGCGAGGTGTTTGCCGTTGACAGCGCGGAGTTCGCCTGGGTCTGCAAGCACGTCTTGAACGCTGCGGCCAGGCCGGTCGCACACGAGTTGCTGTTGAGGAACGACTGCATCGTGCTGCGTACGGCGGCATAGGCATTGGTGCTCGGCGCCGATGTGGACGTCGAGTGGTTGTACTCGCACTGGAACAGGAGCTGGTCCGTCGCCGCGGGTGGCTTGGCGCAGTTGGTCCCGGTTGTGCTCGAGGTCGTATAGGCGGTCCACCCTGTCGTGGAGCTGGCGTCCGTGCTGGTGGCGACGTTCGTCCAGGCGCATTGAGCGTTGACTGCGGCCGAGTACTTCTGGGTGCTCGTGTTCGCGCACGTACTCGGTGCGGCAGATGTCGAGCTGTCTGGCGTGGCCACACCGGACACCGGGAGCCAGAAGACCTCGTTGTTGGCCGCGGGCGTGTTGGTGAGCTTCGTCGGATTGTCGGGCCAGCCGGTCGCAGGAGCAGTTCCCAGGTTCTTGACGTAGACCGTGCTGCCGCCGACCGTCGCGTAGTCGATCTGAAAGTTGCGAATGCCATTGTCCAACGAACCGGAGGGGTAGCAGTTGACGTCGCTGCCCGAGTCTCGCACCGTGGTCGACGGGCTGGTCACGGTCGCCGTGCCGTCGCCGTTCAGGACCACGCGCGTGGGGCCGTAATAGACACATGCGTTGGTAGCCAGCCCGTCGGAACCGATGGTCGGAGGCAGGGTCAGGTCGTACGGAGCAACAACCGGCTTGTAGAGGGAGGAGCTGCTGATGCTGTCTCCACGCCAGGGTTGCCCTCCGTTCGACGGGCTGGTGAAGTTCTCGTGACCGTCGTTGTAACCCCACAACGTGTAGACCGGCTGATTGAAGATTGGTCCGTTTCCGCTGCCGTTACTCACGTCGATGGCGTCGCGTGTGTAGGTCTTGCCGTCCTCGATCATTCCGGTCGTGAAGACCAGATCGCAGCCGAGGGTCGCGGACGGGGATGTCCGGTTGGTGATCAAGGAGCCGGTCTGGGTGGGAACAGTGGTGTCTGCGGCGCGGCCCGGAATCGTGGCCGATTCGCGGTACCAATGCTCGCCACACAGCTGGGTGCCCGTCGGGTCTTTCCAGGACACAGTCTGGGGAACCGAGGTGCTTCCTCGGTACGTGCTGCTCACCTTGCTGTAGGTGGTGCTGTTGCTGAGGTAAATGCTGTGCTTGCTGTTGTAGTCCGTGAGGAACGCTGGCGAGAGCGTTTCGTAGTCGGTGTAGTAGCCGTAGGACAGGATGCTCGGCGCGAGTGACAGGTCCGCGACCAGTGTGCGCCTGATGCCCGTCGACGTGCCGGTCGACGAGACGCGTACGTAGCCGTCGGCGGTCAACGACGATCCCAGGCGCCACGAGAACGACTGGCCGCTGCCCAGCGTCGGTCGAGGGGTGCCTGAGGTGGCGAGCGCGGCGCTGCTCGTGCCGTAGGCCTGTGAGCAGATCCGTGTCTGCGAGCGACACTGCGGAACGCTGGTCAGGTAGGCGATGGCGTCGTCGATCCCGGACTGCGCCGCCATCAGCGCGCCGGCGACGTCCTGGCTCTGCTTCGCGGCGGTGATGTTTGGCGTGGTCGTGGCCAGGGTGGTGGCGACGGCCAGCATGATGACCGTGGTCACGAACAGCGTGAAGATGAGGGCGAACCCGCCCTCGTCGCGGTCACGCAAGCGGCGCAGTCGGTTCGCGATCACGACACAGCTCCGGTGATCGCAACGCTCGACTGCACGGTCTGTGCTGCATTGCCACGCAGCGGCGTCGTCGTGAGCGTCACCTGCACGACGGCAACCGAGTCGGGTGCAGTCGTCGACGTGCACGTCTGTGCGATGTCGGTGGCGTCCGAGCAGTACGCGAACACGGTGGAGTTCGCGACACCGGACAGCAGCACCGAGGTGGTCGTCGGCGTGCTGGGGTAGTTGGTGGTCCAGTCGTAGCCGGTGCCGTAGCTCAGGCTCAGGGGTGCGTACGTGTACTCGGTCAGCGTGCCGTTGACCAGCTTGATGTCGACCTTGGTCGGCGGGATGCGGACAGCTGTGGCGTTGGCTGTGTCGGTCGCTCGGCTCGGCGTCTGTCCGTTCCCGATGTTGGCGAAGAACACGATCTCGGAGCCCGTCAGCTGGTTCTGGCCCGACGGCACCTGGAAGCGCGAGGTGGAGTACCCGGGACGCGCGGTGGGCGTGTCCGCCAGCCGCAGCACGGTGCTGATCTGGTTCAGCGCGGTCCGGGCCGCGGCGGCGTCCTGGGTCTGGGCCCCGACACGTGCGGTCTGGGTCGACATGCCGACGAAGAACGTCATGGCGATGGCCCCGACGATGCTCATGAGCGTCATGCCCACGACCAGCTCGACAAGGGTCATGCCGGCGTCGTCGGCGGTGTCGTCCTGCCGCTGCAGCCGGCTCAACATGCCAGCTCCGTCGTCATGACCACGGTCTGGGTCGGGGTCGCGGGCTTCCACGTCACCGTGGAGGTGACCGTCATGAACGGGTTGCTCGTGTAGTTGATGGTGGCCGGGCAGGGGGTCGACACCGTGCGGGTCACGGTGTAGCTCGTCTTGCCGATGACGACGCTGCGCGCGCTGACCGCGGCGGGGTAGGCGGGGTAGCGCAGCGCGCGCGCTGCCTGCAGGTCCTGCTGAGCCAGGTTGGCTGCGTTGACTCGGTCGTTGGAGTTCTTGGACGTCTTGGTGGCGGCGACGACCGCGGTGGTCGCTGCCGTACCTACCACGGCGAGGAGGACGAGGGAGACGAGAGCCTCGACGACGGTAAATCCACCGTCGTCGGCGACGCGGTCAGTGGGGGTAACTGCGGGCCGGGTGCTCGCTCCTGGTGCTCGACGGAGTGGGGGGCGGACCCGGCTGGGGGGCATGGGTCACCTCCATCGTTGTTCGGAGGGGCGTATGGAGTTGGTGCCGGTCGGAGCGGGATTCGCCTCCCGCTCCGACCGGGTCGTAGGAGTGGGTCAGCTGCCCTGGACGACCTTGCCGATCGTGCTGTCGTAGTTGTAGGTCTTGCCGTTCGAGGAGGCCCCGGTGATCTTGTACCCGCCGGTGACCAGCCCGTAGCACAACGTCGTGCCGTCGGAGACAGTGGAGGTCGTGGTGCAGGTCGCCGGGGTGACACCCGTAGGCATGGTGAAGGTGAACGTGCTGCCGGACTGGGCTCCCGAAGCAGGGAAGTTGTTGTTCCCGTCCGAGTAGCACTGCTGAACCGCAGCCACGGCTGCGCGGACGTCGGACTCGGCGCCCTTGTTCTTCGCACCCTGCGTGTAGTTGAGGTACAGCGGGATGGCGATGGCGATCAGGATGCCGATGATGACGACGACGACCAGGAGCTCGATGAGGGTGAAGCCGGCCTCACCGTCCTCCCGCTCGGCGCGCTTGTCGTTGCGGATGTCGATCAGGTGACTTAGTGCGTTGCGAAACATAAGAGCCTCCGGGGCTTAGAGGGGACGGGCGTGGGCTGTGAACTGTTGCGGTGAGATGTATCCGACAGGCCGGGCAGTTAGTGGTGTCGTCGCCCGGACGTCGCTCAGGTGGTGGCGATCTTGCCCGTGGAGCTGGAGAAGGTGTAGGTCTTGCCGCTGTCCGAAACGCCAACGATCGTGTACGTGCCGTCGGCGTTGTTCGTGTAGCTCAGCTTCGTCCCGGAGGACACCGTCGACGTCTCGGTCGCGCTGCCGCACGTCAGGCTCAGGTCGGTGCCGGCCGTTGTCGGTGCAGCTACCGAAGCCGGAAGGGTGTTGTTGTTGTCGGTGAAGCACTGCTGCACGGCGGAGACGGCCGCGCGGACGTCTGACTCGGCACCCTTGGCCTTCGCGCCCTTGGTGTAGTTGAGGTACAGCGGGATGGCGATGGCGATCAGGATGCCGATGATGACGACGACGACCAGGAGCTCGATGAGGGTGAAGCCGGCCTCACCGTCCTCACGCTCGGTCCGCTTGAGGTCACGGATGTCGAGCATCTTCGAGAGGGTGTTACGGAACATCTGAGCCTCCGGGGACTCTGGTGGGGGAACTCCGGACCGGGGGTTGGTTCGGAGGGTGCGACCGTCGTGCATGGGGGCGTCCAGGTCGCTCCGTACTGGGGAGTACGGAAGTTGTGGAGTTGTCGGTCGCGGCTCGGTTACGAGGCGCCCTGGATGTGCTGGTAGATCGTGAACATCGGCAGGTACAGGCAGACGACCATCACGCCGACCATGAGGCCCATGACGATCACCATGAGCGGCTCGATCGCGGCGGTCAGCGACTCGGTGGCGGTCTCGACCTCGTGGTCGTAGAAGTCCGACACCTTGTCGAGCATCGGGCTGATCTGCCCGGTCTCCTCGCCGACCTCGATCATCTGCACGACCATCGGCGGGAAGACCTTGTGCTCGGCCAGCGGCGCGGACATCGTGTTGCCGGCGCGCACCGACTCGGCCACGTCCTTCATGGCCTCGCCGATCACCGCGTTGCCGGTCGTGCCGCCCACGATGTCCAGGGCCTGCATGACGGGCACGCCGACGGCGAGCAGAGTGCCAAAGTTGCGGCTGAACCGGCTGATCGCGATCTTGGTGAACAGCGTGCCGAAGACCGGCCAGCGCAGCTTGAATCGGTCGAAGCCGAGCCGCCATGCCTCGTCGCGCTTGAGCTTGGCGCGGAACAGCTTGGTGCTGATGACCAGCGCGGCGACCATCAGCGGCAGCACCCACAGGGCGTTGTGGCTCAGGGTCACCATGATCTGGGTCGGCAGTGGCAGGGAGCCGCCCAGGTTCTTGAACATCTTCTCGAAGATCGGGACGATGAAGACGAGGACGCCGGCGATCATCAGCAGGCTGAAGCAGATGACGATGACCGGGTAGGTCATCGCAGACTTGATCTTGGCGCGGAGCTGGGCGTCCTTCTCGAAGTTCACGGCGATGCGGTCGAGCGCCGCGTCAAGGAAGCCGCCCGTCTCGCCGGCCCGGATCATCGAGATCATGATCGGCGGGAAGATCTCGTCCTGCTTGGCCATGGCCTGCGACAGGGAGAGCCCGCCCTCGACGTCGCGGCGCACGTCGCGCACCGCCGCCCCGAGCTTGGGCTTCTCAGCCTGCTCCTCGAGGATGGTCAAGGAGCGGAGCAGGGTCAGCCCGGACGACGCCATGGTGGCGAACTGCCGGGCGAAGATGGCCAGGTCCTTGAGGCCGATCTTGTTGCCCATGCCCGGGATGGTGATCTCGCGGTTGAGGCCGCTGCCCGTCTCCTGGACGAACAGCGGGGTGACGCCCTGGTTGCGCAGGGCGTTGGTGACGGCCGACTCGTCGGTGGCCTCGATCGTGCCCTTCGACCGCTTGCCCTTGGTGTCGACGGCCTCGAAGGCGTACGTCTTCTCCTTGACCTTCGTGGCGCTCATGCCCTTACTCCGTTCGGGCATGCAGAGACGCAATTCCGCCGGATCGCTCCGCAAGCGTCGCTCATGCCGCACGTCCGGCGAGACGGCGGTATTCCTCGACCGCGTGGCAGAGCGACAGGCCCTGGTCGTACGTGATCAGACCCTCGCGTACGCGCTGGGCGAGGTGGGCGTCGAAGGTGAGCATGCCGTCGCCGCCGGCGGACTGCATGAACGACGGGATCTGGTGGTTCTTGCCCTCGCGGATCAGGTTGCGGATGGCTGACGTCGCGAACATGACCTCGCAGATGACCGTGCGGCCACTGCCGTCGGGGCGGCGGGCGAGGGACTGCGTGACCACACCCTGCAGGGCCGTCGACAGCTGGGCGCGGATCTCCTGCTGCTGGTGCGCCGGGAACATGTCGATGACGCGGTCGATGGTCTGCGCGGCCGACTGCGTGTGCAGCGTGGCCAGCACGAGGTGGCCGGTCTCTGCCGCGGTGAGCGCCGTCGACACGGTCTCGAGGTCCCGCATCTCGCCGACCAGGATGATGTCGGGGTCCTGCCGCAGCACGTGCTTGAGCGCCTCGGCGAAGCTGTGCGTGTCCACGCCGAGCTCGCGCTGGTTCACGACGCACCGGTTGTGGGTGTGCATGAACTCGATCGGGTCCTCGATCGTGACGATGTGGTCGCGACGCGTGCGGTTCGCGAGGTCGAGCAGCGCGGCGAGGGTGGTGGTCTTGCCCGAGCCGGTGGGGCCGGTGACCAGGACCAGGCCGCGGGGCAGGGCGGCGAAGCGCTCGATCTGCTCGGGCATGCCCAGGTCGTGCAGCTGCTTGATCTCGTGCGGGATCGAGCGCATGACCGAGCCGTAGGCGTTGCGCTGCTGGAACAGGTTGATCCGGAACCGCGAGACGCCGGGGAGGTCGTAGGCCAGGTCGAACTCGAGGTCGGTCTCGAAGCGGGCCCACTGCTCGGCGTCGACGACGCCCCGCACGATGCGCTCGGTGTCGGCGGCGGTGAGCTCGGCGTAGCCCGGCAGGCGGGTCAGGTCGCCGTGGATGCGCATCATGGGCGGGAGGCCGACGGTGATGTGCAGATCGGAGCCGCCCGAGCGGACCATCGTGGTCAGCATGGCGTCCAGGTCGGCCGGCGCCGCGGACGCAGGGTGGGCAGGGGACAGCACGGAGACGCTGGTGCCGAGCGGCGACAGCTCCATGACTTCTCCCCGAGGTGTGTGTGACGTGCTAACAGAAAACTTACACACACGAATCTCACGTGCGCAAGACTTCGCGCTGGAAAGTTCACACCAATTTTATGTCCGGGAGTGTCTGGATCGCGGTGTGACAAAAGCCCCCAAGGCGGACGGGCGCGCAAGGGGTCGAGCGACGCGAATGGTGCACGTGCCCGGCGACGGGTCGGTGTCGAGGTGGAGCAGGCGGCGTCGGTCAGGCGTCGGTCAGGCGGCGTCGCTCAGACGGCGACGCGCAGCACCTCGGCCAGCGACGTGTCGCCGGTGAAGGTCTTGGACAGGCCGTCCGTCCGCAGGGTCTGCATGCCCTCGGCGAGGGCGACGCGCTGGATGTCGTGGGCCGAGGCCCGTTCGACGGCCAGTCGCTCGATCTGCTCGCTGACCGGCATGACCTCGTGCAGCGCGACGCGGCCGCGGTACCCGGTTCCGGCGCACGAGCGGCAGCCGACGGGGCGCCACAGGCGGGTGGGCGTGCCCAGCGTTTCGTGCGGCCAGCGTGCCAGGGTCAGCTCGTGCTCGGTCGGGGCGTACTCCTGCTTGCACCACTGGCACAGGCGACGGGCGAGGCGCTGGGCCATGACGCAGTCGAGGGACGAGCCGACCAGGAACGGTTCGATGCCCATCTCGACGAGGCGGGTGACCGCGGACGGGGCGTCGTTGGTGTGCAACGTGGACAGCACGAGGTGGCCGGTGAGCGAGGCCTCGATGGCCAGCTGCGCCGTGGCGCTGTCGCGGATCTCGCCGATCAGCACGACGTCCGGGTCCGACCGCAGGATCGCGGGAAGCACAGCGGCGAACGTCAGGCCGGCCTTCGGGTTCACCTGCACCTGGTTGACGCCCGGCAGCCGGTACTCCACCGGGTCCTCGACGGTGATGATGTTGACCTCGGGCTTGCTGATCTCGGTCAGGGTCGCGTACAGGGTGGTGGACTTGCCGGACCCCGTGGGGCCGGTGACGAGCAGCATGCCGTGCGGTTTCGCGAACGATCCCGAGAAGCGCTCGTAGTTGTGGGCCGAGAAGCCCAGCCGCTTCAGGTCGAGGTCGATGCCGCCGGTGTCCAGGATGCGCAGGACCACCTTCTCGCCCCACACCGTGGGCAGGGTTGCCGCGCGCAGGTCCACGGACCGCGCGCCGAGCTGCAGGGTGATGCGGCCGTTCTGCGGGATGCGACGTTCGGTGATGTCGATGGCCGCCATGATCTTGAGGCGGCTGATCAGCGCGGACTGGATGCCCTTGGGCACGGTCTCGATCTCGTGCAGCACCCCGTCGATGCGGAACCGGACGCGCAGGTCGCCCTCGGTGGGCTCGAGGTGCAGGTCGGACGCGCGGTGGTCGACCGCCCGCTCGATGAGCTGGTTGACGTACTTGACGATCGGCGCTTCCTGCCCGACGGAGTCGAGCGCACTCATCAGGGTGGACGACGCGTCCACACCGAGGCTGGCCGCGACGTCGTCGAGGTCGTTCTCAGCGCGCTGCATCCGCTCGATGGCCTTGGCCAGCTCGTCGCGGGCGGCGACGACGGCGCGGACCGGCAGGCCGGAGGCGGCACGCACGTCGTCGAGGGCCAGGACGTCGCCGGGGTCGGCGACGGCGACGACGAGCTCGCCGGCCTCGATGGCGATGCCCAGCACCCGATGCCGGCGGGCGAGTCCCAACGGGATGCGTGCGGAGGCGGCGGGGTCGATCGGGTAGCCGCCGAGTTCGACGGTCCGCAGGCCGTAGGCGAGAGCCAGGCCCTCGGCGAGTTCGAGCTCGGTGATCATGCCACCGTCGACCAGGACGTCGTGCAGGGCGCGGCCGGAGCTGTCGGCCGCAGCCGCCGCGGCGGACAGGCGGTCCTGGTCGAAGCCGCGGGAACGCAGGGCATCGAGGATCGGTGCGTGTGTCCGGTACACCCGTCCTCCTGCGTTTGTTGATCGGTGTTAGTTCGCAGAATACCCAGGGACGGAAGTCCCGAACCAGGTTTCGCCGGATCGACCGTTGTGATGCCGGGTCGGTGGTGCTGAACGCCGAACAACCCGTTCCGAACGGGACGATGGTCCCGGATTTATCGTCTCGAATGCGCAGGAAGTCGGACAGAATGCCCGTGGTTCCGACGCGCCCTGGGCCGTGTGAACTTGCCGTCAAGTGTCTGTTCGTGCAACCTCTTCCACGGAAGATAACGTCGATCTAACGCAGCCGAGCGTCGATCACGGCTTCCATGGGGGAGGGAAACCCTGATGGCACGGTCAGCCCGGCATGCCCTTTTTCGGGGGAGTCGTCACTGCGTTCAGGCCCTGGCCTGCATCGCCGCGACGGCGGGCATCGTCGTGGCCACGACCGGGTGCGCCGCTCCGGCGTCGCACGCGTCGGCGGCGACGGACGCAGCGGGACGCACGTTCCTGCAGCGTTACGTCGCCGCCGATGGTCGGGTCGTGCGTCGTGACCAGGGTGGCGACACCGTGTCCGAGGGACAGGCCTACGCGATGCTGATCGCCGTCGCCCAGCACGACCGCACCCGTTTCCAGGTCATCTGGTCGTGGACCCAGGCCCACCTGCAGCGTCCGGACCACCTGCTCGCCTTCCACTGGGCGAGCGGGCACGTCGTCGACCGCAACCCGGCGCCGGACGCCGACCTGGACGCGGCGATCGCCCTGCTCCAGGCGGGCCGCCTGTTCGCCCGCCCGGCGTGGACGGCCGCCGGCACCGCGATCGCCAACTCCGTACTGACCTACGAGACCGTCACCGCGTCGCCCGGCGCCCTCGTGGTGGCCGGTACCTGGGCCACCGCCGACCCGGCGACGCTCAACCCGAGCTACGTCGTCTCCGGTGAGGCCCGTCTGCTGGCCCGGCTCACCGGCAACGCAGGCTGGACCCCCGTCGCCGCGGCCACGGCCAGCCTCGACCGTTCCCTGGCGGCCCGCTTCCCGCTGCCGCCGGACTGGGCAACGCTGGCGGGCGACGCGCAGGCCGGCGACGCCACCGCCACCGGCGCACCCGACGGCTCGCAGCCGGTGCAGTACGGGCTCGACGCCCCGCGCCTGATCATCCGGCTGGCGGCCTCGTGCTCGGCGTCCGACCGGGCTCTCGCGGCGACGTACGCGCGCCGACTCGGAGCGCCCGGCGCGGTCGGCGAGCGCACCCTCAGCGGCGCGCCGCTCGTGACCTGGCGGCACCCGCTCACCGACGTGGCGCTGTACGCCGCACGCACCGCCGCCGGCGACCGCCGCGGCGCGGCCACGGCTCTCGCCGCCGCTGCGGCGCAGGACCGGCACTACCCGACCTACTACGGCGCGGCCTGGCTGGCCCTCGCCCCGGAGCTTTTCGGATCGCTGAAGGAGACCTGCTGATGACCGCCACCCTGCCCGGGCCCACGCCCAGCACCGCCAACCGGCTCGGCACGCCGCGTCGCCGCGTCGTGCGAGTCCCCCTGCCGGAGGAGACGACGCCGCAGGCGATGACGGCGCAGCCGGTCGGCCGCCCGACGAGCGGCGTGGTCGCCGTCGTGCCGGCGCACAACGAGGAGGCCGGGATCGCCGACGTCATCACCGACCTGCAGCGCCAGACGCTGCCGCCGGACCGCATCGTCGTCATCGTCAACAACTCGACCGACCGCACCGCGGCCATCGCCCGTTCCTTCGGTGACGTCGACGTCGTCGACATGCCCGACAACAAGCACAAGAAGGTCGGCGCCCTGATCGAGTCGTGGGGGATCGTCGGACAGCAGCACCCGTACTGGCTGGGCGTGGACGCCGACACCCGGCTCGACCCCGACTGCATCCGGCAGCTGCGCGACGAGCTGCAGGCCGACGACAAGCTCGCCGGCGTCATGGCGCGGTACACCTTCGACCAGCCGTCCGCCGACAAGCAGGGACCGATCGCATCGCTGCTCGTGTTCGCGCAGCGGCTCGAGTTCGCGGGCTGGATCGACGACCTGCTGCACCGCAAGCGCGAGACGTACGTGCTGGGCGGCCAGGCGTCGCTGTTCCGTACCTCGGCCCTGGCCCAGGTCGCGGCCCGCGACGACCGCGAGAGCCCGTGGACCACGACGACCCTCGTCGAGGACATGGAGCTCACCTGGCAGCTCAAGGACGCCGGCTGGAAGGTGCGGGTCTCCGCCGAGGCGCGCGCCTACGCCGGCCCGATGACCGCCATCCGGTCTCTGTGGGGCCAGCGCAGCAAGTGGGACTACGGGCTGGCGAAGCTGCTGCACGATCGGCGGGGCCTGCGCGACGCCAGCACCCGCTACCCGTGGCGCCTGCAGTCGAAGATGCTGCTGGACTTCAGCCTGCGCGCGATGTTCGTCGTGCAGCTGTTCGCGGCGTGGCTGCTCGCGGCATTCACCTGGTACTGGGTGTGGATCTTCCCGCCCGTCTGGGCGTCGCTGCTGAACCTCCGGCTCGCCGGTGCGATGCCCAACCGTCGCAAGCGCGACCTCTTCCTTGCCGGGACCTTGATCGTCCCGGAGCTGTTCCTCTGGCTGCGCCTCGCCTGCTGGGTGCGCTGCTGGTTCAAGGTCCTCACCCACCAAGGCTTCGACGGCTGGTCCGCCCAGTACGAGGCAGAGCGAAAGGCAGTTCGGTCATGACCTGGTTCGAATCCCTGCTCGGCGGCATCCGCGACGGTGCCCCGCACTCGGCCTACGTCGCCCTGCTCGTGGGCTGGCGTCTGCTCACCGTGCTCACCCTGATCACCGTGCTGGACATGGGCTACCGCCTGTTCCGCCCCGACCACGGGCTCAAGCCGTGAAGCGGCTCGTCACCATCGTCGCGGCCGTCGTCGCGGCCGTGGTCGCGCTGTCCGTGCTGTCCGGTCGGATGTCGACCGGCCTCGGCCACAGTGCCGACGCCGCGCCGGCCCACCCGTCCTCGAGCCCCGCACCGACCAGCCGGACGACGGCGACACCGGCGAGCAACGCGGGGTACGCGGAGAGCGGCACCGGCACCGGCAGCGGCTCGGGCTCCGGCAGCGACGTCTCGGCCGTGTCAGTGACCAAGGGCAACCCGACCGTCGTCTACCGCCTCACCGCCGACGTCACGATGGCGACCGGCCGCAACCTCGTCCTGTACGCGCCGGCGAGCTCGCTGACCTCGACGTCCGGGTCGGGCCGCCAGAGCCTGTCGGCCTTCATCAACCGCTGGACGTCGGACCCGCTCGCCGGCTCGCTGGACGCCGTGCTGCTCGGTGCCGACGGCGTGCGTCACGCGCTGACCCTCTCGGGCCCGTCGCTGACATCCGGCCGGTTGTCCTTCACCGTCGCCTCGGCGTCGTCGGTCACCACAGGTCTTGCGACCGAGACCGGCATCGCCACGAGCGGCGCGGTCCCGGGTGTCTCGGGCACGCTGCACTCGGCCACGCTGTTCATCGCGCTGCGGGCCGGCCGCCTCGTCAACGGCTGCCAGGTCGTACCCGGCGCCGATTGCGACGGCAAGAACCTCGCGCAGACGGTCTTCACCGCAGCCGACCTGTCCGGGGCCTCGTTGCGGTTCGCGAACGTGTGGCAGGCCGTGTTCCACGGCGCCGACCTCACGTCCGCCGACCTCACCGGGCTGCGGGCCTTCCGCGCCGACCTGTCGAGCGTGCAGGGCCGCAACGTCATCGGGAACCGGGTGGACCTCACGCAGGGTTCGCTGCGCTTCGCCGACTTCACCGGTGGGGTGCTCGACCACGCCAAGTTCTACCGCGCGGACCTGACCGGCGCGATGTTCACCGGGGCGACGCTGCGTTCGTTGCAGGCCGCCAACGTGCTCGGGAAGAACGCCGGGTTCGCGCATGCCAACCTGGCCGGTGCGACGTTCGCCAACGCCGACCTCAGCGGTGCGGACTTCCGCGGGGCGGACCTGTCCGGGGTCAACTTCGACCGGGCCAACCTCACCGGTGCCGACTTCGCCGGCGCCATCCTCAGCCGGGCGGTGCTCAACCGGGCGACGGTGAAGGGCGCGGTGTTCAGCCACGCGATCTTCGCCCACACCAAGTGCGTCGACGGGATCGTGCGCAACCGTTGCAAGTGACCTGATGCGTGCCCGGGGGTCAGCTGGAGATGTACTGCTCCAGCTGGCCCCGGTCGTGTTCGAGCTGACGGATCCGGCTGGACACGACGTCACCGATGGAGACGATGCCGACGAGACGGTCGTCGTCGATCACGGGCATGTGCCGGATGCGCCGTTCGGTCATGGTTCCGGCGACGTCGTCGACGCCCTCGGTGCTCGCGCAGCTGGCGACCGTCGTCGTCATGATGCTGGAGACCGGTTGTGCCAGCAGGTCGTTGCCGTGGTCGGCGAGCCGGCGGACCACGTCGCGCTCGGACGCGATACCGGCGACGCTGCCGCCGTCTCCGTCGACGACGACCAGCGCGCCGACGTTGTGCCGCGCCAGCGTGGCGACGAGGTCCGCGACCGTGTCGCCCGGTGCGATGGTGACCAGGCCGGGCCGATCCGAGCCCCCGGACGACGTCTTGTAGCGCAGGATGTCGGAGATGATCATGGTGCACCTCGCCCAGCTCGACCGGTAGGGGCTACCACCCTGCCGTAGTCGGTCGGCCGGCGCCAGGGTCGGCCGGGACCGGGGACACTGGGCAGCCCGGTTCCCCGCACGTGACGCAGACCCTCGAGGGAGACGCCATGGACGACCTGGAAGTCACCTACCGCGGCTACCTCACGGTTCTCAACGAGCGCCGGTTCGAGGATCTGAGCAACTTCGTGCACGACGACCTGCAGTACAACGGCGCCCCGATCACCCGGGACGACTACGCCCGGATGCTCAGGGCCGACGTCGCCGCGATCCCCGACCTGGTGTTCCGGATCGAGCTGCTGGTCGTGCAGGACGACACCGTCGCCGCCCGGCTCTGGTTCGACTGCGTCCCGGCGACCGACTACTTCGGCCTCCCGGTGCAGGGCCGGCACGTGGAGTTCGCCGAGCACGTCTTCTACCGCTTCCGGTCCGGCCGGATCGACCGTGTGTGGTCGCTCATCGACACCCCGGCGATCTCGGCCCAGGTCAGCTGACCGGGATCACGACCGCGCCCGCACCCGCGCCGGACCTGAGGCCCACCCCCGACGCGTGAGACCGGCACGTGCGTACAGGGTCTCGAGGTACCGCGCCGGGGCGTAGTCCGAGGTCGCGTACCGGCGGAGGTAGTCGGCGTGCAGTTCGGGGTCGTGGGTCGCGAGCCACGTGAGGAAGTGCTCGCGGGTGCCCCGGCGCAGGTACAGCGGCCCCAACCCGAGGATCTCGCCGCCGGCCTCGCGCACGGCGGTGACCACGGCACGCAGCTGCGGCTCGGAGTCGCTGAGGCCCGGCAGCACCGGCGCGATGAGCGCTCCGGTGCGCACCCCGCGCTCGGCCAGGCGCCGGATGGCGTCCACGCGCCGGCGGGGGTCGGGGGCGCCGGGCTCGGTGGCCCGCCAGACGCGCGGGTCCAGCGTCCCGAGCGAGAAGTTGACACGAACGTCGGCGTGCTTCGCGGCCTCGGCGATGAGGTCGAGGTCGCGGGTGACGAGCGGAGACTTGGTGAGGATCGAGAACGGGTTGCCCCGCTCGGCCAGGGCCTCGACGACGCCACGGGTCAGGCGGTACTTCGCCTCGGCGCGCTGGTAGGGGTCGGTATTGGTGCCCATGGCGACCGACTCGCCGGCCCACGTCGGGTCGGCGAGCTCGGCACGCACCCGTTCGACGGCGTTGATCTTGACGACGATCTTGCTGTCGAAGTCCTCCCCGAGGTTCAGCCCGAGGTAGGTGTGCGTCGGCCGGGCGAAGCAGTTGTGGCTCACTACACCGTTGGCGATGAAGTCGCCGGTCCCGGTCGTGATGTCGTACATGGGCATCTCGCCGCGCAGCGGGGCTATGTGGACGACGACGGTATGCAGACGCGCGGGTTCGGGCCCGCGCGTCTGCATACCGTCGGGCGTGGGACGCACGAGCCGCGTTCCCGGTCCGAACTCGGTCACATGACGCCAGCCGTGGTCGGTGAGGAAGCGGTGGTCGGCGCTCGCGGTGATCTCGGTGCCGTCCTCGAGCGTGATCCGGTGGCCGGGTTTGACCGTCGGCCAGTGGTCGAGGACGTCGGTCGGGACGAGGTGGCGCTGCGTGCCCTGTGCTGTGGTGCCGTAGACGTGGTCGCCGGCACGGACGTCGCGGATCGGCTTGGTGCGTCCGTCGGCCATGAGGACCGGTGTCTCGCCCGCCAGGCAGTACGTGCACGCATGGCTGCAGCCGCGGTAGACGTTGATCGTCCAGTTGCTCGGTGCACGCGACCCGGGCGGGACGTGGTTGAGGATGCGTTTGGCGGTGACGTGCAGGAATTCGAGGTCGGACATCCGCCCCGTGCCCTGCACCGGTGCCACGAGGTCGTCGACGCCGAACAGCGCCGGCTCACCGTCGTCGACGGTCTTCCACCGGAACGCCTCGGTCATCGCCGCACCCCGATGCAGATCGACTGCGGCTCGTGGCCGGTTCCCGACCACGAGCCGCAGTCGATCCCGGAGGTCGTCATCGGAAGTCCCGCGAGGTGTTCTTGAGCCCGAGCGGCAATCGCTCGATGCGTTCGGCCAGCACGTTGATCACGCCGTCGGCGGTGTTCTCGAGCATGCCGCGGATGAGCAACCCGCCGGACTCGCGCGCGACCCGGCGGTAGCGCTGCCACACCGTCTCCTCGACGATGACGTTCACCATGCCCGTCTCGTCCTCGATGTTGAGGAAGGTGACGCCGCGCGCGGTGGCCGGGCGCTGCCGGTGCGTGACGACGCCGCCGATGGTGACCCGCGTGCGGTTGGGCACGTCGTGCAGCGCGGTGGCGGTGACGATGCCCAGCGCGGCCAGGCGGGGCCGGATCAGCGCGGTGGGGTAGACGTCGGGCGTGACGTGGGTGGACCACATGTCGGCGATGAGCTGCTCGGGCCCGGTCATCGGCGGCAGCTGGGTCGGCGGGGTCTCGTCGAAGACGGCGAGGTCGAGCTGGCCGGGGCGGGCGGTGGCGGCCGCGCCCGCGCCCCAGAGCGCGTCGCGCCGCGAGGCGTGCAGGTCGGCGAACGCGCCGGCGGTGGCCAGGGCCTCGACCTGCTCGGCGGTGAGGCCGACGCGGCGCGCGACGTCGGCCATCGAGGTGAACGGCCCGTCGGCGTCGCGGGCGGCGACGATCCGCTCGGCGTCGTCGGTGCCGATCGTCCGCACCGACGACAACCCCATCCGCACCGCGGGTTGCGGTGCGTCGAGACAGGGGCACTGCGAGGCGCCGTCGGCGGGCTCGAGCGACGCGTTGGAGCGCGACGACGTCAGTGACGGGCCCCGCACCTCGACGCCATGGCGTTTGGCGTCGTGCACGAGCGATTGCGGTGAGTAGAAGCCCATCGGCTGGGCGTTGAGCAACGCCGCACAGAACGCCGCCGGATAGTGCCGCTTGAGCCAGGACGACGCGTAGACGAGCAGCGCGAACGAGATCGAGTGCGACTCGGCGAAACCGAACGCCGCGAAGGCCCGGATGCGTTCGTAGATCTCGTCGGCCAGCTCGCCGGTGATGCCGTTGCCGGCCATGCCGTCGTAGAGCCGGATGCGCATCGCGTCGATCTTGTCCTTGCCGCGCTTGGAGCCCATGGCCCGGCGCAGCTTGTCGGCCTCGGCCGGGCTGAAGTCGGCGACGCCCACCGCGATCTGCATCAGCTGTTCCTGGAACAGCGGGATGCCGTAAGTCCGGGCCAGGGCCGGCTCCAGCGCGGGGTGCGGGAAGGTGACCGGCTCCTCGCCGTTCTTGCGCCGGATGAACGGGTGGACGGAGTCGCCCTGGATGGGGCCGGGGCGGATGAGCGCCACCTCGCAGGCCAGGTCGTAGAACTTCTCGGGCCGCAGGCGCGGCAGGGTCGCCATCTGCGCGCGGGACTCGACCTGGAACACGCCCACCGTGTCGGCGGCCTGCAGCATCTCGTAGACGCAGGGCGCCTCCTTGGGGATGGTCTGCAGCTCGTAGGTGACGCCGTGGTGGCTGGTGATCAGCTCGAAGCTGTACTGGATCGCCGAGAGCATGCCGAGCCCGAGCAGGTCGAACTTCACCAGCCCGATCTGCGCGCAGTCGTCCTTGTCCCACTGCAGGACGGTGCGGTTCTCCATCCGCCCCCACTCGACGGGACACACCTCGATGACCGGCCGGTCGCACATGACCATGCCGCCGGAGTGGATGCCGAGATGGCGCGGCGCGTCCTGCAGCTCGGCGGCCAGGCGCACGACCTCGGGCGGGACGTCGGCCAGCTCCTGCTCGGTGGTCTGCGTCGTCGGCGGCAGCGTGCCGTTGTCAGTGGTGTAGGCCCAGTAGTAACCCTGCTCGATCTCCTTGCTCCAGGCGTCCTGCTGGCCGGTGGAGTAACCCAGGGCCTTGGCGACGTCGCGCACCGCCGACTTCGGCCGGTAGGTGATGACGTTCGCGACCTGGGCCGCGTGCTCGCGACCGTGCAGCTCGTAGACGTACTGGATGGCCTCCTCGCGGCGGTCGGACTCGATGTCGAGGTCGATGTCCGGCGGCTCGCCGCGTTCGGGTGCCAGGAAGCGCTCGAACATCAGGTCGTAGAACACCGGGTCGACGGCGGTGATGTCGAGGGCGAAGCAGACGGCGGAATTGGCCGCGCTGCCGCGGCCCTGGCACAGGATGCCCTGCGAGCGGCAGAAGCGGGCGATGTCCCAGACGACGAGGAAGTAGCCGGGGAAGTGCAGGTCCTCGATGGTCTCCAGCTCGTGCTCGATGATGTCGCGTGCCCTGGCCGCGTGCGGAGTGCCGGCGAAGCGCCGCTCGAATCCCTCGTCGGTGAGCCGGCGCAGGTAACCCATCTCGTCGAGGCCGTCGGGGCATCGGAAGGGCGGCAGGTCGGGGGCGATGAGTTGCAGCGAGAAGCTGATCTCCTTGCCCAGCCGGGCCGCGTTGGCCACCGCGTCGGGCCAGCGGGCGAAGCGCTGCGCCATCTCCTCACCCGAGCGCAGGTGCTGCCCGGACCAGGACGGCAGCCAGCCGTCGAGGTCGTCGAGGCTGGAGCGGGCGCGGACCGCGGCCATCGCCGTGGCCAGCGGGCGGCGCGGCGGCCCGTGGTAGTGCGCGGCGCTGGTGGCGACGACGGGCAGGCCGAACTCGTCGGCCAGCGTGGCGAGCACCTCGTAGCGTTCGTCGGCCAGCGGGTCGAACTCGTGGATGAGCTCGACGGCGACGTTGTCGCGCCCGAAGGTCTGTACCAGCTCGTCGAGCGCACGACGGGCGCCGACGATCCCGCCGCCGTCGGAGCGCGGCCGGTCGAGGGCCTGGCGCACCGCGCCCTTGCGGCAGCCGGTGAGCACCAGCCAGTGACCGTCCGCCTCCGCCCCCAGCGCCTCGAGGTCGTCGTAGCTCGGACGGCCCTTGTCACCGCCGCGCAGGTGGGCGCGCCCGAGGGTGCGCGAGAGCCGGGCGTAGCCCTCGGGGTCGCGGGCCAGGGCGAGCAGGTGCTGCCCGGGTGGGTCGGGGACGCCGACCCGGGCCGCCACCATGCGTTCGGACTGCGTCGGCGGCCGCGCGACGTCGAGCGACAGCTCGGCCCCGAAGCCGGTGGGCAGGCCCAGCTCCTCGGCCGCCTCGGAAAAGCGCACGAGACCGTAGACGCCGTCGTGGTCGGTCAGCGTCAGTGACTCGAGACCGAGCCGCACCGCCTCCTCGACGAGTTCCTCCGGCGAGGAGGCGCCGTCGAGGAAGCTGAACGACGAGTGCGCGTGCAGTTCCGCGAACGGCACCTGGGTGCCGAGCCGTTCCAGCGGCGGTGCCTCGTAGTGCTCGCGTTTGCGCGACCAGGCGGGGGAGTCACCGCCGTCGCCGCGCACCTGCGCGCCGGGGAACGGGATGCGCTGGCCGGACGGGTCGGCGTCGGGCGGCAGGGCGCGGCCGGACAGCCGCCGTTCGAGCTCCCGCCAGGGGATCTCGGGATTCTCCCAACCCATACCGTGACATTAGAACATCTGTTCGCACAGCGCCACGTGGTGTGCGCGCGGCGGCAGGTGACTCGTCGACGGGCCGTCCACGATGCCCGCGCGCCCGTCTGGAGCTCAGTCGCTGAACTCGTCGACGCCGAGAGCGAAGTCCCCGTGGCCGATCCCGTTGCTGGCGAGGCCCATCGTGACGACACCGAGTCCCTCGAGCCGGTGCGCCATCTTCCGCCCACCGACATCGAGCGGGCGCAGGCTCTCGATGAATGTCCTCACGATGGCGTGGCGGCCACGTCGTCACGGCCGGAAGAGTTCGTGTCTGCGGACCGGCGGGCCGGCTGCTGCCACGTCCAGTTCTAGCAGACGACGGCGCGTCTCATGAGCCGCGCGAAATCCCTCTACCGTCACCGGCTCGACACCGCGTTCGACTCCCGGAGGGCCGTCATGCCGAAACCATCGACACCGTTCGAGATCTACGAGGAGGGCATCCTGCTGCACGGGACGAAGGCTCAACTGGCGGTAGGCGACCTGTTGGTCCCGGGTCGGTTGTCCAACTTCGAACCGGGGCGGGTGATGAACCACGTCTACGTGACCGCGACGCTCGACGCGGCGACGTGGGGCGCCGAGCTGGCGGCGGGTGATGGGCCGGGCCGCATCTACATGGTGGAGCCCGTCGGTGATCTCGAGGACGACCCGAACGTCACCGACAAGAAGTTCCCGGGCAACCCCACGCGTTCGTTCCGTACTCGCGAACCCGTGCGGATCGTCGGGGAGATCCTGGACTGGACGGGACACACCGACGAGCAGCTGCAGTCGATGCGCGGCCTCCTCGGCGACCTGCGACGGAAGGGGCTCGCGGTCATCTACGACTGACGACCGCGCCACGCCGCGCTCAGCGCAAGACGGAGGACAGCTACCGCCCGTCCGTCGCCGGCACGCGTCCCGAACCGACGAGGGCCACGTTGACCGTCAGGCCAGCGGGACTCGACGCCTCAGGCGGTATCCGCGCTCAGCCGCGCCGTGATGAGCTTGGGTCGTGAGCGAACAGAAGACCGACGACCAGAGGTCCGACGGCGCGGGCGACACCGACTACACCGCGGCGGCTGCAGCGTACGAGCGTTTCCGGCGTCCCGACCCGCGAATCGCCGAGGTGCTCCACCGGCAGCTGGGCGAGGCGCGAACCGTGCTCAACGTCGGGGCGGGCACGGGCTCCTACGAACCGCGCGACCGTTACGTCCTCGCCGTCGAACCGTCGGCGGCCATGCGCGCCCGGCGCGCGCCGGACGCGGTCGTCCCGGCCGTCGACGCCGCGGCCGAGGCGCTGCCGTTCGACGACGGCGCCGTGGACGCCGCCATGGCCGTGTTCACCGTGCACCAGTGGCCGGACGTCGGTCGTGGCCTGCGCGAGCTGCGTCGGGTCGCGGCCGGCCCGGTCGTGGTCATGACCCTGGACATCGACGCCCTGCCTGACTTCTGGCTCGGCCGTTACCTTCCCGAACGTTTGGCAGCCGAACAGCGACGTTTCCCGCCGCTGGCCGACCTCGCGACGGCGCTGGGCGGGCACGTCGAGATCACCCCGGTGCCGATCCCGCTCGACTGCAGCGACGGGTTCCTCGAGGCCTACTACGGGCGCCCGGAGGCCCTGCTCGACCAGCGCGTCCGCGCGGCGCAGTCGGGCTGGCAGTTCGTCGACCCCGCCGCGGCCGAGCGCGGACTCGGTCGCCTGGCCACAGACCTCGACTCGGGGTCGTGGGACCGCAGCCACGGCGCGCTGCGTACCCAGCCCAGCTACACCGGTCCGTTGGTGCTCGTCACCTCACGAACCGAGGCACCCTGACCCGCGGTCTCGCAGCACTGAACGATGTCGTGACCCCGGTTTACGGTGGGTCGCGACGACCACCCGTGCAGAGGAGCTGTCATGACCACACTGGCCGACCGTCCGCACACCGCACTGCTCGTCGTCGACGTGCAGGTCGGCGTCGTCGACGGTGCGCCCGAACGCGACAGCGTCGTGGCGAACATCGCGCGGCTGGTCGACCGGGCGCGTGCCGACGACGTGCCGGTGGTCTGGGTGCAGCACTCCGACAACCAACTCGAACACGGCAGTGACGCGTGGCAGTACGTGCCCGAGCTGACGATCGACGACGGCGAACCGGTCGTCCACAAGAACTACGGCGACGCGTTCGAGGACACCGACCTGGAACGCGTGCTCGCCGACCGCGGCGTCGGCCGGCTGATCGTCGCCGGTGCGCAGACGGACCAGTGCATCCGCAGCACCCTGCACGGGCTCGTGGTGCGCGGGTACGACGCCCAGCTGGTCTCGGACGCGCACACCACCGAGGACCTCACCGAGTGGGGCGCGCCCCCGCCGGAGCAGGTCATCGCCCACACGAACCTGTACTGGACGCATCATCAGGCGCCGGGGCGCACGGCGGGCACCGTCCGCGCCGCCGACGTCACCTTCGCCTGAGTCGCGTTCGCCAGAGCGAGGTCGCACTGTCAGCAACCGGCGAGTCCGCTACCTGACAGCTGTTCGCCGAGACCGCACCCGCCCTGCGTGCTGTGCTGGGCCGGTCACGCGTCGGCGTGACCCTCTCGCGATGCGGAATCGGGGCACACGTGGTCAACAGAACTCGAGCGGTCGTCACGGCCGTGGTGGCACTGGCACTGGGCATGCTGGGTCTCGTCGCCGTCGCGGGCGTCCCGTCCGCAGGCGCGTCGCCGGCATCGTCGGTCGCCCAGGCGCTCGCGCCGTTCGGCTGCGCGAACCCGGCGAACCGGCACTCGTCGTCGCTGCTGCCCGCCGTGACCCGACTCTCGGGCTCCAGCGCCACGTGCTTCGGGCAGGCCGTCACGGCCGAGGGCGAGCTCGGCCCGAAGCTGACGAAGGGCCCCACCGGCCTCGGCCCGGCCCAGATCCAGTCGGCCTACAAGCTGTCCGGGCTGAAGTCCGGTGGCCGGACCGTCGGCATCGTCGACGCCTACGACGACCCGAAGGCGGAGTCCGACCTCGCCGCGTACCGCAAGGCCTACGGGCTCGCGCCGTGCACGACCGCGAACGGGTGCTTCCGCAAGGTCAACCAGTCCGGCGCGGCCTCGCCGTTGCCGTCGGGTGACTACGGGTGGGCCGAGGAGATCAGCCTCGACCTGGACGCGGTGTCGTCCGCCTGCCCCGACTGCCACATCCTGCTCGTCGAGGCCAGCACCCCGTCCACCGACGCCCTGACCGCCGGAGTCGACACCGCCGTCCGCCTGGGTGCGTCGGCGGTCTCGAACAGCTACGGCTCGGCCGAGGACAGCACGATCCTGGCCGCGGACTCGCACTTCAACCACCCGGGCGTGGCCATCACCGCGTCGAGCGGCGACGACGGGTACGGCGTCTCGTGGCCGGCGTCCTCGCAGTACGTCACCGGCGTCGGCGGCACGACGCTGACCAAGTCCGGTAACACGCGCGGCTGGAACGAGACGGTGTGGTCGGGCGCCGGCAGCGGCTGCTCCGCCTACGAGCCCAAGCCGGCCTGGCAGCACGACAGCGGTTGCGCCAAGCGCACCGTAGCCGACGTCGCCGCGGTGGCCGACCCGGCATCCGGCCTCGGCGTGTACGACACCTACAACAGCTGTGGGTCGTCGTCGTTCTGCGACCAGCTGATCTCCTACGGGCTCGTCCAGGGACTCGACGGCTGGGCCACCGTCGGCGGCACCAGCCTCTCGTCGCCGCTGATCGCGTCGGTGTACGCGCTAGCCGGCAACGCGGTGACCTACGGCTCGTACCCCTACGCGCACACCGGGTCGCTCAACGACGTCACATCCGGCTCGAACGGCAGCTGCGGGGGCAGCTACCTGTGCACGGGCAAGCCGGGCTACGACGGCCCGACCGGTCTCGGCACCCCGAACGGCACCGGGGCGTTCTGACCGGTTCTTCGCCACACCGGCCGGTGCCGTCCGCGGGGGACGGCGCCGGCCGGTTCCGCGTTCTGCGGCGCCGATGGAGCCCTGTGATTGGCTGACGAGATGCCGTTGCTGCTCGTCGTCCACCACACCGTCTCGCCCGCGACGCAGGAGCTGCTCGAGGCGGTGCTCGACGGCACGAGGGCCGACGGCATCGAGGGCGTCGAGGTCCGCGTACGGGCCGCACTCGTCGCCTCGCCCGTCGACGTGCTGGAGGCGGACGGTTTCGTGCTCGGCACGCCGGCCAACATCGGGTACCTGTCCGGTGCGCTGAAGCACTTCTTCGACGGCATCTACTACCCGACGCTGACCGCCAAGCCGGGTGCGCCGTACGGCATCTGGGTGCACGGGAATCAAGGTGTGGACGGCGCGCTGCGCGCTGCGGCGTCGATCACCGGCGGCCTCGGGTGGTCGCAGGCCCACGAGCCGGTGACGGTGTCCGGGTCGCCCGGCAAGGACGACCGCGAGGCCTGTTGGGACCTCGGCGCGACCGTCGCCGCGACCGTGGCGGGGCTGACGTAGCTCAGTTCGAGCCGCTGAGGTCGCTTCGGACTCAGGCGAGGTTGTCGGGCGACAACTGGTCGGGGCTCGTGACGCCGCACAGGCCGAGGGTGAGGTCGAGCTCGGCGATGACGGTGTCCAGGACGGCGCCCACGCCGGCCTCACCGGCGACCGCGAGCCCGTACACGTAGGGCCGGCCGAGCAGCACGGCCCGCGCGCCGAGCGCGACGGCCTTGGCGACGTCCGCCCCGCCCCGCACCCCGCTGTCGAGCAGCACCGGCACGTCCGGACCGACCGCGTCGACCACGCCGGGCAGCGCGCCGAGGGCCGCGACCGAGCCGTCGACCTGACGGCCGCCGTGGGTCGACACCACGATGCCGGTGACGCCGACGTCGAGCGCGCGCCTGGCGTCGTCCGGGTGCAGGACGCCCTTGAGGAACACGGGCAGGTCCGTGCGGTCGCGGAGGGTGGCGATGTCGTCGAAGGTCAGCGACGGGCGCGAGTAGATGCGGAGGAACGTCTCGACCGCCGCACGGGGCAGTGGGGAGCGCAGGTTCTCGCGGAAGTCACCCGGGTAGTGCGAGGTCATCTCGATCAGGGTGCGGATCGTCTGCGGCGTGATCCGCGGCCGCTCGCCGGCCGGCGGTACGTCGTCGAGCAGGCGGCGGAAGACGGGGTCGGACGTGTACTGGGCGATGCCCTCGCCGCGGGCGAACGGCAGCGAGCCGAGGTCGAGGTCGCGGGGGCGCCAGCCGAGCATCGTGGTGTCGAGGGTGACGACCAGCGCGCCGGCGTCCACGGCGGCTGCGCGTCGGAGGAAGGAGTCGACGAGGTCGTCCTCGGTGGACCAGTACATCTGGAACCAGCGCGGTGCGTCGCCCATGGCGGCGGCGGTCTCCTCCATCGCCACCGAGGCCTGGTTGGAGAAGACGAACGGGACCCCGCGCGCCGCCGCGGCTCGGGCCACGGCGAGGTCGGCGTCACGGTGGGCCAGCGACAGCACGCCGATCGGGGCGAGCAGCAGCGGTGCGGGCAGCCGGGTGCCGAGCAGGTCGATCGACAGATTCCGCCGGCTGACGTCGCGCAGCACGCGGGGCACGAGCCGGTGCCGGTCGAACGCAGCACGGTTGGCGGCCATCGTGGCCTCGGACCCGGCGCCGCCCTGGACGTAGGCCCACGCGCGCCTCGACATGCGCCGCCTCGCCTGGCGTTCGAGCCCCGCCGCGGAGGTCGACACCGTGGGACGACGACCGGTGACCCCGTCGCGGTAGATCAGGTTCTGGTACGCGCGGCCCGGGGATTCCATGCGCGGAGCCTAAACGCCGCCGTCCCGCACCGACGGTGTGCAGACACGCGGTCACCGGCCCGCGCGTCTGCACACCGTCGGGAGAGCGGGTCGGCTCAGTCGTAGATCGCATCGACCTGCCAGCGCGGTTGCGGCCCGACGCCGTCGGCCGGGCCCATCGTCGCGCTGACCAGGAAGGCGCGACCCCGGACGTCGACGATCTGGCAGCGCACGCTGCGGTGCGCGGACTCGTTCCACCACCGCTCGTCCACCGGCCAAGGACCGGCCCAGGACGTGATGGCCGTCGGCGCCTCGGACCCCATCGCGAACAGGGCCGGCGGGGCGGGCACGGCGCCGCGGTCGGTGACCACGACCGGGCGCCGCTCGGCGTCGAGCACCTGCGCCGGGCGCGGCGGGTCCAGCAGGACCGACGGTGCCGGTGCCGGCAGCCGCCCCGGCCACGGCTGCTCGGGCGAGCGCAGCGGCTGCGGGTCGTCACCCCACGACACCAGGCGGGTGCGCTGCGTGGGGTTGCGGCCGCCCTCGATCACCGGCATGAGCACCGAACCGTGCCCGAGCAGCGTCTGCACGCGGGACAGCGCCCGGGCCGCGCGCTCGTCGTCGTCGCCCGCGCCGCCCCAGAGCGCCCGCTGGTGCGTGCCCGTCGGCACGGTCTCGATCGGCACGAGCCGCAGGCGGGTGATTCCAGCCGTCGGTCGCGAGGCCAGGCGGGGGTCGCGAGCTCCCCCCGATGTGCCGGAGAGCCAGCCCTCGAGCTGCCAGCGGACCCGGTCGAGCACGTCGACGGCGGTGAGCACACCGGCGTGCCGCCAGCGCCGCACCGTCTCCTCGCCGTTGTCGCTGAGCGCCTGCAGTTCGAGGCAGGTGCAGGCCAGCCCGTGCGCGGCGAGGTCGAGGACGAACTGCTCGGCGACGCCCCGGGCCGAGAAGGCGATACTGTCGACGCGGTCGAGGGCCGGTTCGAGATCGAGGGTGACGGTGAACTCCACCGGCGGCCGCCGCCCCGACACCGGCCGCTCGTCCACGCCACCCGCCTGCCGGTGCGCCCACGCGCCGTCGGGGCCGAAGCGGGCCAGCACATCGCGCGGCGGTAACGCGGCGAAGGCGCCCAGCGTGCGGATGCCGAGGCGGTTCAGCAGATCGATCAGCGACGAGGTGCCGCCCGGGTCGAGCGTCTCGACGGGCAGCTCGGCCAGGAACTCCGGCGAGCCGCCGGGATCGATGACCAGGCCGCGGCGGGCGGCCTGTTCGGCGGCGAAGGAGCCGTCAGCGATCCCGATGAGGACGTCACCGCCGCGCAGGGCGGGAACGTCGTGCACCCCCCGGGACAGCGCGTGCAGCACACCGGTCTCGCCGCCGAAGTAGCGCGTGGGGCCGCGGACCCCGATGGCCGCCAGCCCGGGGCGGGTGATCTCGACGCCCGGCGCGATGGCCTCGAGGGCGGCGACCACCGGCTCGAACAGGCGTGCCTCGACCGCCTCGTCGCGGCCGAGCACCACGAGCTGCGGGCACCGGGCCTGCGCCTCACGCCGCTTCAGCCCCCGCCGCACCCCCTGCTCGCGGGCCGGGTGCGAGCAAGCGACGACCCGGTTGGCGGTGACGACGGCGACCGGGACGTCCTGGCCCGAACCCGAGGTGGCCGGATCGGTGCCGGCCAGGCCGGCGTCGACCTGTGCGGCGGTGACCGGCCAGTCGGGCGCCCACACGCAGATCCTTCTCGCGGAGGTCATGGCGCGGCTCAGCCGGCGAGCTCGACGACAGGAGCGATGTCCTGGGCGATGTCCTGGGCGGTGGCCGGCGCGAGGTCGGCCGGCGCGAGGTCAGCCGACGCGAGGTCAGCCGACGCGAGGTCAGCCGACGCGAGGTCAGCCGACGCGAGGTCGGCAGCGACCGCGGCAGCGGTGTCGACCCCGCCGCCGTCGGCCGGCAGCCACAACCCGGCCGAACGGGGACGGGCGGCCGGCCCGCGACCCCGGGCCTCGACCTGCACCCGACGGGACCGCAGCCGGCCACCGCCCGCACCGCCCACGCCCGTCCAGCTGCCCTCGCGGGCCGTCAGCCGGACGTCGGCGCCGGCCCAGGCATCGGTGTAGGGCATGAGCACGGCGTCCTTGCTGCGCGCCCGGGCGGCCAGGCGCCGCACGTCGCCGGGAGCCACCCCGCGACGCCCGGACGCACCGCCGGCCTGGGGTGGCCGCACGGCGACGATGTCGACCGCGTCGAGCAGTGCACCCACCGCGGTCGTCCAGCCGTCGCCGGGGGCAGGGACGAGCGCGAGCCGGCGCAGCTCGACGCCGTACTCCTGCGCGGACTCGGCGCTGATCGGGCCGAACCCCACGAGCGCGCACCAGGCGCCGTCGGCCGAGGCCGTGCCGAGCACCGCGAGCAGCAGCGACAGCGACCCGCTGACACTGACCGTGCTGCCGCGCCGCAGCCCGTCGGGCAGGACGGCCCGCAGTGCGGGGGCCACCGGCAACGGGGGAGCGGTGCGCACACCGACGTGCGCCCAGTCGACGGCGGTGGTGCCGTCGGCCTTGTGGATGGCGACGTCGAGCATCCGCCCATCATCGAACAGATGTTCTAATCCGTCAATCGTGCGACGACGTCTGTCGGCGTGTCGACTTGCGGCGCACCGGACGGGGCGTCCGCGACGGCGACCTCATCATGCGCCTGCGCGTGGCTGCGTGCCAGGGCCACCGTGGCCACGGCCATGATCACGCTCACCACGAGCAGGACCACGACCACGGCCGGACCGGCCTGCAGCCGCTCGTCGAGCAGGGTCACCCCCAGCAACGCGCCGACGGCGGGCTCGAGCACCGCGATCACCGGCATGGAGGCCTGCAACTCGCCGGCCTGGAACGCCAACTGCTGCAGGTAGACGCCCGACAGCCCCACGACGATCACCCCGTACGTCTCGCCGGAGGTGAAGGCCGTCGCGAGCCCGTGCCCGAGCAGCAGCACCGTGGACTTGGTGAGCACGCTGTTGACGCCGGCGAGCACTCCGTCGGCGACGGCCAGCGACCCGGCCCGCGCCGCCCCGGTCCGCCGGCGGGCGATCACCAGGCAGGCGAGCACGACCGGCAGGCAGACGAGGACGACGAGCAGCCAGCCGGTGCCCGTGCCGCGGTCGCGGCCCTTGTCGGGGTTGCCCAGCGCGACGAACACGCCGAGCGACCCGGCCAGCACCACCGCCCACGTCCAGGTGGCCGCGGTCAGCCGCCGGCCCATCAGCCGGGCGCTGAGCGGCAACGCGAACAGCAGCGACGTGACGACGATCGGCGAGACGAGCAGCAGCGGGCCGAAGGCCAGGGCGAACGCCTGCAGCACGTACCCGCCGCCGTTGCCGAGCGTCCCGGCCCACCACAGCGGGCTGCGCAGCAGCGAGACGATGAAGGAGGCGTTCCGGGCGTCCTCGTCGGAGGAACGCGACGCGGCCCGCTGCTGGGCGACCGTGGCGACGGCGAAGGCCAGCGCGCTCGCCAGGGCCAACCCCGCGCTGACGGTCAACCCGGCGTCCGACACGTCGTGCAGTATGTCCCGCCGCGCCGTCCGGCACAGCCGGGCCGCCGTCCCTACGATGAGCGCAACCACGACCTGGAGGCCAGCACGGTGCAGTCGCTACGGACACTCGGCGCCAAGGGGGCGAACCGTGGTCGCCGCGCCCTGCTCGGGCTGCTGATGCGGCTGCCCGGGGAGTCCGACCCGTCCTCGTTGCTGGCCCGCTTCCCGGACGAGGCCAAGATGCCGCTGCGCCGGGTCGGCCTCGACCCGGTGCCGGAGCTCGCGGCCGTGCGCGAACGCGCGCCGGTCAGCAGGCTCAAGCTGCCGCTGGGGCTGCGTGGGTGGCTGGTGACCGGCTACGAGGAGTCGCGCCAGGTGCTGGCCGCGGACCCGCATACCTTCAGCAACGACTTCAGCAACATGGTCGGCAAGATCGGGATCGGCGCCGACCAGGACCCGGGCGGCCTGGGTTTCGCCGACCCGCCCGCGCACACCCGGCTGCGGCACATGCTCACGCCGCACTTCACGACCCGGGCGCTGGCCCGGCAGGTGCCGCGGGTACGCGAGATCGTCGACGACGCGCTGGCCGATGTGGCCGCCACCGCAGCACGCGACGGGGTCGTCGACCTGCAGCAGCACTTCGCCCTGCCGATCCCGTCCCGCGTGATCATGGAACTGCTCGGTGTCGAGGACGACGACCAGGCCGAGTTCCAACGACTCAGCACCGCCCGCTTCGACTTCAACGAGGGTGCCGCGACGCTGGACTACATCCAGGAGGCCATTGCCCTGCTGCGCGACGTCGTGGCCCGTCAGCGCAACAACCCAGGGCCCGGTCTGATCGGCGCCGTCCTCACCGAGTACGGCGACTCGATCGACGACGTCGAGCTCGCCGGCCTGGCCGACGGCGTGCTCACCGGCGGCCTCGAGACGACCGTCAGCATGCTCGCGCTCGGCTCGGTCGTGCTCCTGCGCGATCCGGCGCTGGCGGCCCGCGTCCGCGACGACGACGCCGCGGTCGAGCCCTTCGTCGA
Source organism: uncultured Jatrophihabitans sp. (assembly GCF_964252635.1). GTDB lineage: Bacteria > Actinomycetota > Actinomycetes > Mycobacteriales > Jatrophihabitantaceae > Jatrophihabitans. The sequence continues at coordinate 38,309 of NZ_CAXUNP010000001.1, read as the reverse complement.
GGAGGCCTTGCGCCTGCTGAGCGTGGTGCAGGCCGGCTTCCCGCGCTTCGCCCGCCGGGACGTCACGCTCGGCGGCAAGGAGATCTTCGCCGGCGACGTCGTCATCTGCTCGTTGAGCGGCGCCAACCGCGACGGACGGATCGGCGCGGACATGGACGCCGTCTCCCTCGACCGCGAGCCCGTGTCCCATCTGGCGTTCGGGCACGGTCTGCACCGCTGCGTGGGCGCCGAACTCGCCCGCCTCGAGCTCCGGCTGGCGTTCCCGGCCCTGTTGCGCCGCTTCCCCGGCCTGCACCTGGCGACCGACGCGGAGGACCTGCCCTACCGCGACCTGTCGATGGTCTACGGCCTAGAGGCCCTGCCCGTCCGCCTCTGACCGCCCCGGCCGAGCCCGACGCCGAGCCCGACGCCGAGCCCGGCGCCGAGCCCGGCGCCGAGCCCTCAGCAACGAACCGGAAGTATCTCGGTCGTGCGCCTAACCCTGACGCCCCGTCTCATGCTCGTGCTCACCTGCCTGGTCGTGCTCCTGGCCGGGTGCACGACGTCGTCGGCGAGCCACCGGCACGGCGGCGCGTCCGCCGGCGCACGGGCCGTCCATGCCGCCTCCGGGCCGAACTCGTCGTCGCGGCCCAACATCGTCTTCGTCCTGACCGACGACCTGGCGTCCAACCTGCTGCCGTACATGCCCAACGTCGAGCGGCTCGCGCGACGCGGCACGTCGTTCTCGAACTACTACGTCGTCGACTCGCTGTGCTGCCCGTCGCGCTCGGCCATCTTCACCGGCGACTACCCGCACGACACCGGCGTGTACACCAACCACCTGCCCGACGGCGGGATGCGCGCCTTCGACGAGCACCGCGACGCCGACCGGACCTTCGCCGTCGCCCTGCAACGCCGCGGCTACCAGACCGGGCTGCTCGGCAAGTACCTCAACGGCTACCAGCCGACGGTGCCCAAGCCCGCCGGCTGGTCGGAGTGGGACGTCGCCGGCACCGGCGGATACGGCGAGTTCAACTACACCCTGAACCAGGACGGCGTGCAGACGTCGTACGGCAATGCGCCGGAGGACTACCTGACGACCGTCATCGGTCGGCGGGCCGGCTCGTTGATCCACGACGCCCGCCGACCGTTCATGCTGGAACTGGCCAGCTTCGCCCCGCACATCCCGGCGACGCCCGCGCCACGCGACGCCAACGCCTTCCCCGACGTGCACGCACCGCGCAACCCCAGCTACGGGCGGGTCTCCGTGAACGCACCGGCATGGCTACGGAAGCTGCCGCCGCTCGCGCCGCAGGACAACGTGCACATCGACAAGGCCTTCCGCAAGCGGGTGCAGGCCGTGCAGGAGGTCGACCGCGTGGTCGGAGCCCTCGAGCGGCAGCTGCAGCAGCAGGGCCTCGCCGACAACACCTACTTCGTCTTCAGCTCCGACAACGGCTACCACATGGGCGAGCACCGCCTGCTGCCCGGCAAACAGACCGCGTTCGACACCGACATCCGGGTTCCGCTGATCGTGGCCGGGCCCGGTGTGCCGCACGGGCGCACCGTCAGCGCCATGGCGTCCAGCATCGACCTCGCTCCAACCTTCGCCGACCTGGGTGGCGGTCGCCTGCGCGGCGACCCGGACGGTGTCAGCCTGGCCAAGCTGTGGCACGGCGCCGCGGTACCCACCGACTGGCAGAACAGCGTGCTCGTCGAGCACCACGGGCCCGATTACGACCGGCACGACCCCGACGTGCAGACGGTCCGCTACGGCAACCCACCGACCTACGAGGCGTTGCGGACGTCGACTGCGCTCTACGTCGAGTACCAGGACGGCGAACGCGAGTACTACGACACCGTCAAGGATCCGTACGAGACGAACAACCTGGCGCCCACGGCGTCACCGGTGGTACTCGCCGGTCTGCACGCCCGGTTGCGTGCGCTGACCACCTGCCACGGTGCGACGGCCTGCCAGGTGGCCGCTCGCTGACGACGTGGGCCGACCTGGCCTCAGGTGTTGCGGCGCACCCCGGGATGCTCCGGACCCTCGTCGCCGGACACCGCGTGCTCGGAGTCCTCGTCGCTGATGTGCACGCCGGCCAGCGGGTCGCCCGCGCCGGTACCCGCCAGCTCGGGGGCCTCGCCCTCCTTGGGGGCCTCGGCGGGCGGCATGCCCTCGCCACCGGAGGCGCGCGCCAGCGGTGAGCTCTGGTTCTCCTCGAACGCGCGGGCGTCCTGGTTCTCGTAGGCGTTGATGCCCTCGTGCGGGTCTCCGGGCTGCTGCTCGTTCGACGGTGAGGACGTGTCGTTGGGTGCGCTCATGGGACGTGCCTACCCGCGCGACGGCCCGCCTACCCTGGAGCGGGTGTCCGCCCCGTCCGTCGTCGACCTGCGTGCGCGCCTCGGCGGGTTGACCATCCGGGACGAGCACCGGATCCGCCGACGTCTGGAGCAGGCCCGCCGGGCCCGCAACCGCGACACCAAGCTGCAGCGCATCGCCGAGCAGATCACGCGGGGTGAGGCGCTGGTGGCCACCCGCAAGGCCGCCGTGCCGACCGTCACGTATCCGGACCTGCCGGTGAGCGCCCGTCGCGAGGACATCGCGGCCGCCATCCGGGAGCACCAGGTCGTGATCGTCGCCGGCGAGACCGGGTCGGGCAAGACGACCCAGCTGCCCAAGATCTGCCTGGAGCTCGGCCGCGGCGTCCGCGGCACCATCGGGCACACCCAGCCGCGTCGGCTCGCCGCCCGCACGGTCGGCCAGCGCATCGCCGACGAACTGCACACCGAGCTGGGCGACGCGGTCGGTTACACGGTGCGCTTCACCGACCAGGCGAGCGACCGCACGCTGATCAAGTTGATGACCGACGGCATCCTGCTCGCCGAGATGCAACGTGACCGTCTGCTGCAGCGCTACGACACGTTGATCATTGACGAGGCGCACGAGCGCAGCCTCAACATCGACTTCCTGCTCGGGTACCTCCGCGAGCTCATGCCGCGTCGTCCCGACCTCAAGATCGTCCTCACGTCGGCGACCATCGAGCCCGAACGGTTCGCGGCCCACTTCGGGGGTGCGCCGATCGTCGAGGTGAGCGGGCGCACCTTCCCGGTGGAGATCCGGTACCGGCCGCTCGAGCAGCCCGTCGCCCCCGCCGACGACGACGATGCGGATGACCCGGACCACGACGTCGTCCGGACCGAGACACGCGACCCGACCGAGGCCATCGTCGACGCCGTGCGCGAGCTGGAGCACGAGGCGCCGGGCGACGTGCTGGTGTTCCTGTCCGGCGAGCGCGAGATCCGCGACACCGCGGAAGCGCTGTCCGACCTGCCGAACACGGAGGTCCTGCCGCTGTACGCGCGGTTGTCGACGGCCGAGCAGCAGAAGGTGTTCCAGTCGCACACCGGTCGACGCGTCGTGCTGGCCACCAACGTGGCCGAGACGTCGCTGACCGTGCCGGGCATTCGGTACGTCGTCGATCCGGGCACGGCCCGCATCTCGCGGTACAGCAGGCGCACCAAGGTCCAGCGCCTGCCCATCGAGCCCATCTCGCAGGCGTCGGCCGCCCAGCGCGCCGGACGGTGCGGTCGTGTCGCGGACGGCATCGCCATCCGCCTGTACAGCGAGCAGGACTTCGAGGCCCGTCCGCGCTACACCGAGCCCGAGATCCTGCGCACCAACCTGGCCAGCGTCATCCTGCAGATGGCCGCGCTGAACCTCGGCGACATCGCGCAGTTCCCGTTCCTGGACCCGCCGGACCGCCGCAGCATCCGCGACGGCGTCGCCCTGCTCCAGGAGCTCGGCGCCTTCGACGCCGACGGCGGGCTCACCGACGTGGGGCGGCGGCTGGCGCAGCTGCCGCTCGACCCGCGCGTCGGGCGGATGATCCTCGCCGCGCACGACGAGGGGTGCGTCCGCGAGGTGCTCGTCATCGCCGCCGCGCTGTCGATCCCGGACCCGCGCGAACGCCCGACCGACCGCGAGGACGCCGCAAGGGCGAAGCACGCGCGCTTCGCCGACGAGCACTCGGACTTCGTCAGCTTCGTCAACCTCTGGAACTACGTGCGCTCGCAACGCCGGGACCTGTCCGGCAACCAGTTCCGACGCATGTGCCGCGAGGAGTTCCTGCACTACCTGCGGGTGCGCGAGTGGCAGGACCTGGTCGGCCAGCTGCGGACCATCGCCCGCGGCCTCGACATCGTCGAGAACGACGAGCCCGCCGACGAGAAGCGGGTGCACGCCGCCCTGCTCGCCGGCCTGCTCGGTCACGTCGGCCTGCGGGAGAGCGATTCCCGGGACTCCGGTCCTCCTTCTCGCGCGTCGCGCGATTTCGTCGGCGCCCGCAACACCCGATTCGTGCTCGCGCCCGGCTCGACGCTGTCGAAGAAGCCGCCACGCTGGATCGTCGTCGCGGACCTCGTGGAGACCAGCAGGCTCTTCGGTCGCATCGCCGCCCGCATCGAACCCGAGACGGTCGAGCGTGTCGCCGGACCCCTTGTCCAGCGCACCTACAGCGAGCCGCACTGGGACGCCCGGCGGGGCGCCGCGATGGCCTACGAGCGGGTCACGCTGTACGGGCTGCCGCTGGTCGCCCGCCGGCGCGTGGGCTACGCGACCGTCGACCCGGTCGAGTCGCGCGAGCTGTTCCTGCGCCACGCGCTCGTCGAGGGCGACTGGCAGACGCGGCACCACTTCGTCCGGGACAACGCAGTCCTGCGTGCCGAGCTCGAGGAGGTGGAGGAGCGGGCCCGCCGCCGTGACCTGCTCGTCGGCGACGACGAGCTGTACGCATTCTTCGACGCCCGGCTGCCGGCCGACGTCGTGTCCCAACGGCACTTCGACGCGTGGTGGAAGGGGCAGAGGCACCGGACCCCCGGCCTGCTGACCCTGACCCGTGACGACCTGCTGCGCACCGAGGACGCCGACGCGGTCGGGCCCGACGTGTGGCAGGCCGGCGACCTCGCGCTGCCCGTCACCTACCGGTTCGAGCCAGGGGCAGACGACGACGGCGTCACCGTGCACGTCCCGGTCGACGTGCTGGCCCGCCTCGGCGGTGACGAGTTCGCGTGGCAGGTACCCGCGTTGCGCGAGGAGCTGGTCACCGCGCTGATCCGCTCACTGCCCAAGGACCTGCGCCGCAACTTCGTGCCGGTACCCGACACCGCGCGGGCCGTGCTCGCCGACCTGGACCCAGGCCAGGAACCGCTGCTGGTCGGTCTGCAGCGCGAGCTGCAACGGCGTACCGGGGTGCTCGTCCCGCTCGACGCCTTCGACACCGAGCGGCTGCCGTCGCACCTGCGCATGTCCTTCGTCGTCGAGGACGCGTCCGGGGCCGAGGTGGCGCGCGGCAAGGACCTCGCCGCGTTGCAGGAGCAGCTGGCCGCCCCGGTCCGGGCCGCGGTGGCCGACGCGATCGGCGGCGAGCTGGAACGCGACGGCCTCACCACCTGGCCTGCCGACCTGGCCGAGCTGCCGCAGGTCGTCGAGCGGCGCAGCGGCGAGCACGTCGTCCGCGGGTACCCGGCGCTGGTGGAGCGCGGCGCCACAGTCGGAGTACGGGTGTTCGCCACGGCGGCCGAGCAGCGTGCGGCCGCGCGGGCCGGGCAGCGGCGGCTGCTGCGCCTGACCACGCCGTCACCCGTCAAGGCCGTCGAGCGCACCATCGCCACCCGGGCCCGGTTGGTGCTCGGCAGCAACCCGGACGGGTCGCTGGCCGCGTTGCTCGACGACTGCGCCGACGCGGCCGTCGACGTGCTGGCGCCGGAACCGGTCTGGACGAGGGACGCCTTCGAAGGGCTGCGGACCGAGGTCGCCCAGCAGCTCGTCACCCGCACGGCATCGGTCGTCCGCGACGTCGAGCAGGTGCTGGCCGCCGCCCACGAGGTGCGCCTGGCCCTGCCCGCCGATCCGCCGCGCAGCCAGGCCGACGCGGTCGAGGACGTGCGTCAGCAGTTCCGCGAACTGCTGCCCACGGGTTTCGTGGCCCGCGCCGGCGCCGGACGACTCCGCGACCTCACGCGGTACCTGACGGCCATCGCGCGCCGTCTCGAGCTGTTGCCCCGTGACGTCGACACCGACCGTGCCCGGATGGCCCGCGTGCACACGGTGCGCGACGCCTACGACGAGCTGGTGCGGGCCCTGCCGCCCGTGCGGTCCGCGGGGCAGGACGTCCGCGACATCGCCTGGCAGCTCGAGGAGCTGCGGGTGAGCCTGTGGGCGCAGCAGCTCGGGACCCCCCGCCCGATCAGCGAGAAGCGGATCTACCGGGCGATCGACGCGGTCACGCCGTAGAGGCGTGACCTCGCACGCATCGGAAATTAGTCTGCGGACGCTGTCGAAATGGTCACGGGTCGTTCGACGCACTCGTGACGGGCCCATCAGGGGCCCGACGGACGAAGGAGCGACTGCGATGCGCGTCATGGTGATCGTCAAGGCCAACGAGGACTCCGAGAACGGGCGCCTGCCCTCCGCGGAGGAATTCGCCCGGATGGGCCAGTACAACGAGCAGCTCGTGAACGCCGGCGTCATGCTGGCCGGCGAGGGTCTGACGGCGAGCCGGCAGGGCAAGCGGGTGCGGTTCGGGAAGGACGCCGCGGTGCTCGACGGCCCGTTCGCCGAGACCAAGGAACTGGTCGCCGGGTTCTGGATCTGGCAGGTCTCCTCGATGGACGAGGCCGTCGAGTGGGCCAAGCGGGCGCCGTTCCCGGACGGCCAGTACCTCGAGCTCCGCAAGGTCATGGAGGGCGAGGACCTGGGTGCGGGCTTCACCGCCGAGGTGCAGGCCGCCGAGCAGAAGCTGCGCGACCAGATTGCCGCCCAGCAGCAGTGAGGCCGTCCGCCGCCGCATCGACGCGGTGTGGCGGATGGAGGCCGCGCGGGTCATCGGCGGGCTGGCCCGCGTCACCCACGACGCGGGCCTCGCCGAGGACCTCACGCAGGACGCGCTGCTCGCCGCGCTGGAGCAGTGGCCGCAGTCCGGCGTGCCGGACAACCCAGGCGCCTGGCTGACCGCAGTGGCCCGGCGCCGCTGGGTCGACACCGTCCGCCGCGAGGTGACCTACGAGCGCAAGCTCGAGGAGCTGGGCCGCGACCTGACAGAGACGACGGACGATCCCATGATCGACATAGACACCGAGGTCGACGGCGGGGCCACGGTCGCCGACGACGTGCTGCGGCTGATCTTCACCGCCTGCCATCCCGTACTCGCGCCGGAGGCGCGGGTCGCGCTGACCCTGCGGATGGTCGGTGGCCTGTCGACCGACGAGATCGCCCGCGCCTACCTCGTCCCGACGCCCACCATGGCCGCGCGCATCACCCGGGCCAAGAAGGCGTTGTCGGCCGCGCAGGTGCCGTTCGAGGTGCCGTCCGGCGACGATCTCACCGCGCGGCTGGCCTCCGTCCTCGAGGTCGTGTACCTGGTGTTCAACGAGGGGTACGCAGCCACGGCCGGGGAGAGCTGGACCCGGCCGACGCTCTGCGAGGAGGCCATGCGACTCGGGCGCATCCTGGCCGGTCTGGCCGCGGGCGAATCCGAGGCCCACGGCCTGGTGGCGCTCATGGAGATCCAGGCGTCACGGCTGCGCGCCCGGGTGGGCCCCGACGGGGCCCCGGTGACGCTGCTCGACCAGAACCGCTCCCGGTGGGACCGGTTGCTGATCACGCACGCGCTGGCCGCGCTCGACCGGGCGACCAGCCTCGGCGGGGCCGGGCCGTACGTGCTGCAGGCCTCGATCGCCGCGTGCCATGCCCGGGCGGTGAGCGCCGACCGGACCGACTGGCCGCTGATCGCCGCGCTGTACGGCCGGCTCGTCGCGGTCACGGGCTCGCCGGTGGTCGAGCTGAACCGGGCCGTCGCGGTCGGGATGGCCGACGGCCCGCAGGCCGGGCTGGCCGTCGTCGACGCGCTCGTCGACGAGGACGTCGCGCTACTGCGGCGCTACCACCTCGTCCCCGCGGTGCGTGGCGACCTGCTGTTGAAGCTGGACCGTCGCGACGAGGCCCGCGCCGAGTTCGAGCGCGCGGCCGCGCTGACCGCCAACGCGAGCGAGCGGGCCCTGCTGCTCGGCCGCGCCGCCGACTGCTGATCACGTCCCTGCCGAGTGCCGATCACGTTTACCTCCCGAGTTGCCGTTTCGCGACTCCGAACCGGCAACTCGGGAGGAAGACCTGATCAAGACCGGGGTGGCCCCCGGGTTCAGACGGTCAGGGGCGCGCCGCCGGTGAAGGACACGACGCTCACCCCCGAGGCCGCGGGCCGCACCAGGTGGGCCGCGCCCGTCCCCAGGACCGACAGCTCGCCGTCGTCGGCGACAACCAGCGCCGTGCCGTTGTCGAGCGCGAGCCCGGCCGGGACGAGACCGGCCGTCACGGCGCCGATGAGCCGCCCCAGCGTCCCCCACTGCGCGGCGTGCACGTCGACGGCCAGCCCGAGCAGGCCGAGGCCGTCGACGACCGTCACCTCCTCGAGGTCCTCGGCCGCGTCGGACGGGCAGACGGGCCGCCCGGCGAGCAGCCACCCGCCGACGACCGCCCCCACCGGGGCGATGGCGGCCCCGGCCGAGAACCCGGCGTACGGCCGCCCGCCGGCCAGCCACGACCGGATGGATGCGGCCGCCGGCACCAGCGCCTCGGCGTACGCCGGCGTGAGCCCGCCGGCCACGAACAGCGCGTCGGCGTCATCCAGCGACTCGAGGGCGAACGGGGCACCGACGGGCAGCAGCACAGGTACCGGCCGGCACGGTGCCGCGGCCTGCAGCGCCGCCGCCCATTCGGCGAACTCGTCGGCCCCGGTGCCCTCGTCGATCACCACACACGCCACCGTGGGGTCGGGCCCCGCCGCGGCGAAGAACGGCGCCAGCAGCGCGCCCAGGTCGTCGCGTCCGCCACCGATCAGCACACTCGTCATGGCGTCCATCCTGGGGGGTGGACGGGACGGGCGCGCAAGGACCACCATGGTGACCCGCCATGAACACCGGCTCCGCCCACCGGAGGTGCGCCATGGAACCCCGTACCGAGATGCCTGCCGAGATCGACGAGCTCGACGCCGTCCGGGTGCGTCGCGCCGAGCTGCGCGAGAGCCTGAACTTCCTCGAACGCTGCCTGGCCGCGCCGGCGTCCGGCCGCGCGGTCGTGTGGGGCGAGGCGGTGCACGACGCGTTGCGCACGCTGGCCACCGACTTCGGTGCCCATATCGAGGTCACCGAAGGCCCGGACGGGCTGCACCAGGCGATCCTGACGCGCGACCTGCGTCTCGCGAACGCAGTCACCGGGCTGACCAACGAGCACGCCGGGATGGCCGCCGAGATCGACACCCTCGTCGCCGACAGCGAGCCTCCGGTCGCGGAGCAGGACGTCGACGAGCTGCGCGAACGCGCCACCCGGTTGCTGGGCCACCTGGTGCGGCACAGGCAGACGGGCGCCGACCTCGTCTACGAGGCGTTCCACACCGACGTCGGCGGGGTCGACTGACACCGGACGAGGGCCGAGCGTTCTACTCGGCGAGCTGCCGTTCCAGGTCCGCGTCCGAGGCGTGCACGCGGTCGGGATGCAGGAAGACGAACCGCTTGTAGGCCCAGAAGCGCAGCACCGTGCCGATGCCGATCGTCACCAGGTTGACCACGAACACCGTCGAGCTCTGGTGCCCGTAGTGGAAGCCGTAGACGAACAGCGCCAGCGCCAGCTCGGAGAAGGCCAGCGTGACGAGGTTGATGCCGAAGAAGAACGCCGTCTCACGACCCAGGCTCGACCGGGCGCGGTGGGAGAAGGACAGGTGGCGGTTGCCGAAGTAGGCGAAGACCGTCGAGACCACCGTGGACACGGCCTTGGACTTCAGGGCGCCCAGATGCACGCCGTGGGTCAGCCAGGTGAAGATGCCGATGTCCAGGACGAAGGCCATGGCGCCGACGACGCCGAATGCGGCCAGCTCCTTCAGCAGGATCCGCCAGGAGCCACGCAGGTACGCGCGCAAGCGCGCGCGCAACACGGAGGGGCCGGCCGTCGTCATCCTGGCGGACTCTACCCCCGCCCGCACGCGGCTCCACCCCGTCCGGAGCGCACGCTCATCCGGCTACGCTGCTGGCGTGGACGAACGCACCGGGCTGCCCGTCGTGGGCATGGTGGGGGCCGGCCAGCTGGCCCGCATGACGCATCAGGCCGCGATCCCGCTGGGCCAGGGGCTGCGGGTCCTCGCCGATTCGGTCGACGACGGCGCCGCCCTGGTCGCCCACGACGTCGTGGTCGGCGACTACCGGTCGCTGGACGACCTGCGGGCCTTCGCGGTCGGCTGCGACGCGGTGACCTTCGACCACGAGCACGTCCCGAACGCGCACATCGCCGCGCTCGAGGCGGACGGCGTCACCGTGCACCCCTCCGCGGCGGCGCTCGTGTTCGCCCAGGACAAGGGCGAGATGCGCCGTCGTCTGTCGGCGCTCGGCGTGCCGTGCCCGCGGTGGGCCCCCGTCGACACCGAGAACGACCTGGCGGGCTTCGCCGAGCAGGTGGGCTGGCCGGTCGTGCTCAAGGCCACGCGCGGCGGTTACGACGGCAAGGGCGTATGGGTCGTCAGTTCGGTGGAGGAGGCGGCCCCGGTGCTCGCCTCCGGCACCCCGCTGATCGTCGAGGAGAAGGTCGCGATCGTCCGGGAGCTCGCCGCCGACGTCGCCCGCTCGCCGTTCGGGCAGGGCGCCGTGTGGCCGGTGGTCGAGACGGTGCAGCGCGACGGCATCTGCGTCGAGGTCATCGCGCCGGCCCCCGACCTCGATGAGGACGTGGCCGAGCAGGCGCAGGCCCTCGCCCTGCGCATCGCCCACGAGCTCGGCGTCACCGGCGTGCTCGCCGTCGAGCTCTTCCAGACCGCGGACGGGCTGGTCGTCAACGAGCTGGCCATGCGCCCGCACAACTCCGCCCACTGGACCATCGAGGGCTCGACGACGTCGCAGTTCGAGCAACACCTCCGGGCGGTCCTCGACTACCCGCTGGGCACCACCGACCCGGTCGCGCCCCACACCGTGATGGTCAACCTGCTGGGTGGCCCCGACGACGTGGTGCCGAAGGGGATCGACGAGCGCATGCACCACTGCTTCGCGCACTGGCCCGAGGTCAAGGTCCACCTGTACGGCAAGCAGTTCCGTCCCGGTCGCAAGGTCGGGCACGTCACCGTCGTCGGCCACGACCTCGAGACGCTGCGCCGGCGCGCCCGGGAGGCCGCGCAGTACCTCATGGTCGGCGACGCGGCCGGCACGGTGCCCGCGCATGGGTGAGTCGACGGCGGCGGCACGCGCGCCGCAGGTCGGGATCATCATGGGCTCGGACTCGGACTACCCGGTGATGGCCGCCGCCGCCGAGGCCCTCGGCGAGTTCGACGTCGCCCACGAGGTCCGGGTCGTCTCGGCCCACCGCACCCCGCACCTGATGCACACCTACGCCCAGCAGGCCGCCGGCCGCGGCCTCAAGATCATCATCGCGGGTGCGGGCGGGGCGGCCCACCTGCCCGGCATGGTCGCGGCGTCCACGACGCTGCCGGTCATCGGGGTACCCGTCCCGCTCAAGTACCTCGACGGCGTGGACTCGCTGCTCTCGATCGTGCAGATGCCCGCCGGCGTGCCGGTCGCGACCGTGTCGATCGGTGGCGCCCGCAACGCAGGCCTGCTCGCCGTGCGCATCCTCGCCTCGTCCGACGACGCCCTGGCCCGTCGCGTCAGCGCGTTCCAGCTCGAGCTCGCCGCCGCGGCGCAGGCCAAGGACGCCTCGCTGCAGGCCCGGATGCAGCAGGGCTGACCGCCCGGCTCGTCCCAGGTCACCGCGCTGTCAGCTGCCCTTAGGTGCGATCCGTACGCTGGGCCAGATGGTGGCCGCCCTGCGAGAGCGACTGCGCTCCCGAACCGTTCTCGTCGTGGTCATCGCCGTCGTGGTGCTGGCCGTCGCGGGCATCGTGGTGGGCGCGGTCTCGTCGTCGAGCCACGTCACCAGCCGCAGCCAGTTCGTCACCGGCACCCCCGAGAACGGCACGCCGGTGCGGCTCGACACCACCCTCTACATACCGTCCGGTACCCCGGCGCCGGCCGTCCTGCTGAGCCAGGGATTCGGCGGTGACAAAGGTGACCTGGCCGGCACCGCGAAGAAGCTGGCCGACCGGGGGTACGTCGTGCTCACCTACAGCGCTCGTGGCTTTGGGAAGTCCGGCGGCCTGATCCACTTCGCGTCGCCCGACTACGAGATCCGCGACGCCTCCCGGCTCGTGACCTACCTCAGCGGGCTGCGCCAGGTCGAGAAGGTCGACGGTCGCGCCCAGATCGGCGCCGCAGGCTCGTCCTACGGCGGCGGCATCTCGCTGCTGCTGGCCGCTGCCGACCACCGGGTGGGTGCGGTGGCGGCCGACATCACCTGGAACAACCTGTCGCACGCCTTCTTCCCCAACAACGCGGGCAGCACCGCCGGCGTCTTCAAGCGGCTCTACGTCGGCTCGCTGTTCGGCAACGGGTTCGGCAACAGCCAGGGACTGCTGGCCCAGCTCGCCGCGGGCAAGGCACCCACCGAGCTGCCGCGCTCGGTGAGCTGCGGCAACTTCGCCCCCGACGTCTGCTCGGCCTACCAGGCCTCGGCCGAGGCCGGCGCACCCACCGCGGCCCTGCGCACGATCATGACCGCCGCCAGTCCGTCGACCTACCTGTCGAAGATCGACGCGCCCACGCTGCTGACCCAGGGGGAGCAGGATTCGCTGTTCCCGCTGACCGAGGCCGACGCCAACGCGCGGGGGATCGCCGCCCACGGCACCCCGGTGCGGGTGGTGTGGCGGCAGGGCGGCCACGACGACAGCTCGGTCGGCGGCGGCACGGCCACCAGCGCGGCGGCGTCGTGGTTCGGCACGACCCTGGGCGCCGGGCACGGCACCGTGTCCGAGCGGCAGTCCTTCGAGTACACCGAGCAGGCCGGCGTCGTGTCCGCGGCCACGGGCGACGCCGCCGACAAGGTGCTCCGAGCCGACGGCTACCCGGGTATCGGGGGCACGTCCGCGGCGAAGACCCGGACCGTCGACGTCCGCGGGCCCACCCAGCCGATCGCCTCGCCGGCCGGTGGGACGCCCTCGAACATCACCAGCATCCCGGGCCTCGGCGGCATCCTGAACCGCCTCGGCTCGGTCGGCGGCTCGGCCCTGGCCCTGCCCGCCGCCCCGGGCCAGACGGCGGCGTTCGCCTCGGCGGCGCTGACGTCCGACGTCCGCATCGTCGGCGCCCCGACCGTCCGGCTGACCGTCACGCCGCGGAGCTCGGGTGACGTCGTCCTGTTTGTCGGGCTCCGCGACCTCGACAAGGACGGCTCGGCCACGCTGCCGTCGCAGCTCGTGTCGCCCCTGCGCATAGCGGACGCGCGCGCCGGGGTGCCGACGACCGTCACCGTGCGGTTGCCCGCCGTCGTCCGCAACATCCAGACGGGTCACCGCCTCGTGCTGACCGTCAGCTCGACCGACTTCGCCTACGCCAACGAGACGCAGCCGCGCGAGTACGCGATCGCGCTCGCGGGCGGGTCGGCCGCCGTGACCGTTCCGACGGTCGGTGGCACGACGGTCAGCGGCGGCCACCCGATCACCTGGCTGATCGTCGGCCTCGTCGTCGCCGCTCTCGTCGCGCTCGGGGTCGCCGCGGTCTTCCTGCGACGTCGCCTGACCCTCAAGCCCGTGCCGGAGCTGGCCGGCGTCCCGGTGAGCATCGAGCACCTCGTCAAGGAGTACCGCGGCGGTTACCGGGCCGTCGACGACGTCAGCTTCCGGGTCGAGCGTGGCCAGGTCGTCGGGCTGCTGGGGCCCAACGGCGCCGGCAAGACCACTGCCCTGCGCACCCTTGTCGGGTTGATCACCCCGACGTCCGGCGAGATCCACGTCTTCGGTGAGCCGGTCGTGCCCGGCGCTCCGGTGCTCGCCCGGCTGGGGTCCTTCATCGAGGGCCCGGGTTTCCTGCCGCACCTGTCCGGACGCGACAACCTGCGTCTGTACTGGGCGGCCACCGGCCGGCCGGAGGACGAGGCCGAGTTCGGCGTCGCGCTCGACATCGCCGGCCTCGGGGGGTCCATCGACCGGCGCGTGCGGGCCTACAGCCAGGGCATGCGGCAGCGGCTCGGCATCGCCCAGGCCATGCTGGGGCTGCCGGAGCTGCTCGTGCTCGACGAACCCACCAACGGTCTCGACCCGCCGCAGATCGCCGAGATGCGTGAGGTGCTGCGGCAGTACGCCGAGACGGGTCGCACCGTCATCGTGTCCAGCCACCTGCTGGCCGAGGTCGAGCAGACCTGCACGCACGTCGTCGTCATGCACCGCGGCAAGCTCGTCGCGGCGGGTTCGGTCGACGAGGTCGTGGCGGGCACCGCCGGCGAGCAGCTGGCCGTCGACGACCCGCAGCAGGCGTCGCGGGTGCTCGCCGCCGCCGGCATCGGCGTCCAGGTCGTCCCGGCCCGGCGCGCCCTCGAAGACGTGTTCCTCGACCTGATCGGGAGTGACTAGATGGTCGAACCGATGACGCGGCGACCGGCGAACGACCGCGAGCTGTCGCGCGTCGCCGCCACGCGGCGCGGCTTCCACGACCGGCTGGCCGCGCTCGACCCCGACCGGGCGCCGACCTTCGACCCCCGTCGCACCCTGCGCCTGCGTGTCGAGTTCGAGCGCCAGCTGCGCCGGCGCCGTACCCAGGTGGCGTTCGGGCTCCTGCTCGTGCTGCCGCTCGTCATCGCGCTGGCCTTCAAGCTCGGCGGCGCGGCCGGTTCGGACGCGCCGCAACTCGTCGGGCTGGCCACCGCCGGCGGGTTCAACTTCGCACTGTTCACCGAGTTCGCGTCGGTGGGCTTCCTGATCGTCGTCGTCGTGGCCCTGTTCTGCGGCGACACCGTGTCCAGCGAGGCGACGTGGTCGTCGTTGCGCTACCTGCTGGCCCAGCCCGTGCGCCGGTCGCGTCTGCTGCGCCAGAAGCTGGCGGTGGGTGCGGCACTGAGCTTCGCGGCCATCGTGGTGCTGCCGGCGTGGGCGTTCGTGGTCGGCGGCGTGTTCTTCGGGTGGGCACCGGCCAAGTCGCCGATCGGCGGCTCGTTCGACACCAGCGCGTCGCTGTGGCGGATGGTCGTCGTCATCGTCTTCATCGCCATCCGCATGATGATCTTCGCGTCGTTGGCGTTCCTGCTGTCGACGGCGGTCGACAACCCGCTCGGTGCGGTCGGCGGCGCGGTGATGGCCGCGGTGGTGTCCAGCATCATCGACCAGATCACGGCGCTGAAGTCCTACCGCAACTTCCTGCCGACCCACTACGACTACGCCTGGGTCGATGCGCTGAGCTCCTCCATCCGTTGGGACGACATGATCCGCGGGACGGGGGTGGCGCTCGTCTACACGGCGCTGTTCCTCGGCTACGCCTGGCTGCGCTTCGAGCGCAAGGACATCACGTCGTAGCCGCCCGTCGCGCGCGGTAGGCGGCGACGTTCGCGCGGTTGCCGCACCCGCTCTCGCAGAAGCGCCGCGACCGGTTCTTCGACAGGTCGACGAGCACGTTGTCGCAGTCGTCGGCCGCGCACAGGCGCAGGCGCGCGAGTTCGCCCGAGCGGATGACGTCGACGACGGCCATCGCGGCCTCCACCGCCATCCGGTCGGCGAGCGGCGCGGCCGGCGGCGTGGCGTGCAGGTGGTAGTCCCAGCCGTCGTGCTTGACCAGCTGGGGGAGGGCGTGGGCCTCGGTCAACAGCGCGTTGACGGTCTGCACGGCGCCGTCCGCGTCGGCGGTCCACAGGGAGCGCAGCCGCGGACGCAGGTCACGCACGCTGTCGAGCTCGGCGCGGTTGTGCCGGCGTGACCCGGTCCAGCCCCAGGCGGAGACGAAGGCGTCGAGCTCGCCGACGGTGTCAAGACCCCCGTCGCCCTGCGTGTTGACGAGCGCGGCAGCGGCCGCGAGCGCCACCTCGGTGTCATGAGCAAAAAGCAACTTGACTCCTTTCGGGTCTGCTCGTTACCGTCACCAGCATACGGGTGTTTGACTCCTTACAATCTTTTCGAAGCGGGGTGGCGGCAATGCAGCGGATCGGTGCCGCGGGCCTCGGGCTGGCCGTGCTGTCCGCCGCGACCTTCGGCACCGCCGGGCCGTTCGGTGACTCGCTGCTGGCCGCCGGGTGGACGCCGGCGGGAGCGGCGACCCTGCGCATCGGCATCGCGGCCCTGGCGCTGCTGGTACCGGCGGCGCGGGCGCTCCGGGGCCGGTGGCATCTCCTGCGCCGGCAGTGGCGCACCGCCGTCCTCTACGGCGTCACCGCGGTGGCCGTGCCCCAACTGTTCTTCTTCAACGCTGTCCAGCACCTGTCGGTAGGGGTCGCGCTGCTGCTGGAGTACTGCGGCACGCTGCTGGTGGTGCTCTGGATGTGGCTGGTGCACGGGCACCGGCCGAGCCGGCTGACGACGGTCGGTGGGGTGCTGGCGCTCGGCGGCCTGGTGCTCGTCCTGGACCTCACGGGCGCGCAGCGGGTCGACCTCGTCGGCGTGCTGTGGGCGCTCGGGGCGGCGGTCGGCCTGGCGTCCTACTTCGTGCTGTCGAGCTCGTCGCCGGCCGACGCGGGCGAGCCGCTGCCGCCGATCGTGATGGCCGGGGCGGGCATGGCGTCGGCGGCCATCGCGTTGATTGCCGTCGACCTGACCGGGGTGCTGCCGTTCCGTACGGCGACCGCCGACGTGCGGTTGGCCGGCGCCGCCGTGAGCTGGCTGGTGCCGGTGCTCGGGGTGTCGCTGATCGCCGCAGTCGTCGCCTACGCCACCGGCATCGCGGCGGCGCGGCGGCTCGGGGCGCGGGTGGCCTCGTTCGTCGGGCTGGCCGAGGTGCTGTTCGCGATCCTGTTCTCATGGGCGCTGCTCGACCAGCGACCGGCGCTGCTGCAGGGCGTCGGGGCCGTCGTCGTGCTCGTCGGCATCGCGCTCGTGCGGGCCGGTGACGGCACCGACCCCGAGCGTTCCGACACACCCGACACCGTCGCCGTCGAACCCGTCTGACCCAACCCCACCCGTCTTCCCGCCCGGTGTGGTCGCAGAACCCGCACGAATCGCGACCACTGCGGGCGGGAGGCAGAGCAGGGGAGGGCCGTAGCGTGACCTGGGTGGCGGCGTCCGAGGGGTCGGTGGATCCGCCGGCGCACGCCCGCCAGGTGAGCGTCGGGCCCGAGCGGCTGTCGAAGTGGTTGGCCGGCTTCGGCGAGCGACACGGGGACGCCGACACCCGGCTCGACCGCGACGTCGTGGCGCTGACCGGGTCCGACGGCGACCGCGCCTGGATCCACGTCCCGTTCCCGCCGCTGGTCACGGAGGGCGGGGACGTCCTGGACGCCCTGGTCGAGCATGCGAACCGACCCCGCCGGGTCGGCGTGCTGATCGTGCGGCGGGGCGGGTACGCGGCCGGGGTCTTCGAGGGCGCCGAGCTGCGCGAGTCGAAGGTGGGGTCGCGGTACGTGCAGGGCGGGACGAAGGCCGGCGGGTGGTCGCAGCAGCGCTACGCCCGGCGCCGCGCCAATCAGGCCGACGCCGTCTTCGCCGACGCCGCGGACGTGGCCGCCCGCGTCCTGGGCGCACATACCGACCTGGACGCCCTCGTGGCCGGCGGCGACCGGGACGCCGTGCAGACCGTGCTCGCCGACCGGCGCCTCGTCGCGTTGCCGGCGCCGTCCGGACCGTGGCTCGAGGTCAAAGACCCCAAGCTGGCGGTCCTGCGGGCGACCCCGGCCCAGTTCCGTGCGGTGCGCATCTCACTCGTCCCATGAGCCTTTCGTAGGCTGACGGGATGCCCGGCGCCCGTCTCGAGTCCGTCGTCGCGTTCGCGGCGCGTGGCGTGGTGGGCGTACTCGCGGTGGTCTACGCGCTGCTCAAGCTGCTGCCGGTGCGGCCGAAGGTCGTGCTCATGTCGCGGCTGTACGGCCGCACGTCCCAGGACTTCGAGCGCGTCCGCGACGAGATCCGCCGGCAGGACCCGTCCCTGCGCGTGGTCGTGCTGAACCACCGCAACACCAACCCGCTCGGCGTACCGGTGCAGATGCTGCAGGAGATGTACCACCTGGCCACGTCCCGCGCGTGCATCACCGACAGCTACATGGCCGCCCTCAGCGTGCTGCGTCATCGCGAGTCGTTGGTCGTCGTGCAGATGTGGCACGCGCTGGGTGCCATCAAGCGTTTCGGCCTCGCCGCACTCGACACCGACGAGGGCCGCTCACGCGAGCTCGCCACCGCCATGCGGATGCACCAGGGCTACGACTGGGTCATCGCCGGCGGCCGTCGGATGGTCACGCCGTTCGCCGAGGCCTTCGGCGTGCCGCCTGCTCGGGTCCTGCCCATCGGCACGCCGCGCGTCGACATCCTGCACGACCCGGAGGCCACGAAGGCCAAGCGGCGGCGCATCCACGAGGCGCACCCGCAGCTGGGGGCCAAGCCGCTGGTCCTGTACGCGCCGACCTTCCGCAAGGGCATTCCGGTGCGGGTCGACGACATCCTCGACGCGCTGGGCCCGGACGATTTCGACGTCGTCGTCACCCTGCACCCGTTGGACCGTCGCGACTACTCCGGCCGTCCGGGCGTCGTCCAGGACCGCGCGTTCTCGACGCTCGACTGGCTGGCCGTCGCCGACCACGTCGTCACCGACTACTCGGCCATCGTGTTCGATGCGGCGGTGGTCGGCCTGCCGCTCTACTTCTACGCCTACGACCTCGAGGAGTACCGCGGTCGACGCGGGCTCTTCCTGGACTACGAGGGAGACATGCCCGGACCCGTCGCGGCCACCGCCAAGGACGTCGCCGCCGCCATCCACGACCACGAGGGCTCGGTGGCCTCGGTCGCCCGCTTCCGCGACGAGTTCGTCGCACCGGCCGACGGTGGCTGCACCCGTCGCATCGTCGCGCTGGCTCTCGGCGCCGCCCCGGGGGACCTCGGATGAACGTCCTGAAGCGGGTCAAGGCCTACGGCGTGGGCGTGCTCAAACGCCACCCCGCTCTGCGCGCCCAGTACCGCCTCTGGCGCACCCGTCAACGCACGATGCTGTTCCGCTGGAACTCCCGAGGCGCACCCGACGCGGGCCTGATCGCCTTCGAGAGCTTCATGGGCCGCAGCTACGCCGGCTCCCCGCGCGCCCTCTACGAGGCGATGCTCGACGACCCCCGCTTCGCCGACCGTCGGTTCGTGTGGTCGTTCCGCAATCCCGCCCACGCGCAGGACTTCGCCGCGCTCGCCGACCCGCGCACGAGCATCGTGCGCTACCGCACCGGGCCGTACTACCAGGCGTTCGGGCGCGCCGCGGCGTGGGTCAGCAACTCGGTGATCGCCGCTGAGCTCAGCCCCCGCCCGGGGCAGACCTACGTGCAGACCTGGCACGGCACCCCGCTCAAGCGCATCGGCATCGACGTCGTCGAGACCACCGAGACGGCCATGAACGGCAAGGACGAAATCGACCAGCGCTACCGGATCGAGGCCCGCAAGATCACCCGCTTCCTGTCGGCGGCGCCGTTCACCACGCGCTGCTTCACCAGCGCCTTCGGGGTGCCGGAGGCCAAGGTCGACTCCCTGTTCCTCGAGGCCGGCAACCCGCGCAACGACCAGCTCGTCAACGCCACGGACGCCGACGTGAAGGCGGCCCGCGAGAAGCTCGGCATCGCCCCGGACAAGAAGGTCGTGCTGTACGCGCCGACCTGGCGCGACGACCAGCACAGTTCGCGGTCGGGATACGTGTACCGCCAGCCGCTCGACCTCGACGCCCTCCGGCGGGCGTTGGGTGACGACTGGGTGGTCCTGTTCCGCGCCCACTACCTGGTGACGAACTCCTTCGACCTGGCCGCGCACGAGGGTTTCGTCCTCGACGTGTCCGGCGTCGACGAGATCAACGAGGTCTGCCTGGCCAGCGACCTGCTCGTCACCGACTACTCCAGCATCTACTTCGACTACGGGCTGCTCGACCGTCCGATGATTTTCTTCATGTACGACCTCGACCGCTACGAGAACGCGTTGCGTGGGTTCTACCTGCCCGTCGACAGCGTCCCCGGGCCCATCGTCCGGACGCAGGACGAGCTGGTCGCCGCGCTGCTCGATCCGGCCCGCGGCCCGGCCGACGGGCCCCGTCGACAGGCCATGAACGCCGAGATGTCCCCGCACGACGACGGACGGGTGTGCGAGCGCGTCCTCGGGGTCGTGCTCGACGACCTCGAGCACAGCGCTGAGCGCGCCTCAGCGAGCCCCCGCGGGACTGTTTAGCGCCATCCGCGGGTCTGGTAGGCATGACCCATGAGGATCGTCCTGGAACGCTGCCCATGACCGAGTCCGACATCGCCCCCCTCATCCGTCGACCGGCCTGGGCCGCGCTGCAGGCGCACCACGCCGAGATCGCCGACACCACCCTGCGCGACCTGTTCGACGCCGACCCCGGCCGCGGTACGACGTTCACCGTCGAGGCCGAGGGCATCTACCTCGACTACTCGAAGAACCGGATCACCGCCGAGACGCTGCGGTTGCTGATCGAGTTGGCCGAACAGTCCGGGCTGAGCGAGCACATCGCCGACATGTTCGCCGGCGAGAAGATCAACATCACCGAGGACCGCGCCGTCCTGCACGTCGCCCTGCGCGCGCCCACCAGTGAGCAGATCTCGGTCGACGGCGTCGACGTCGTGCCGGCCGTCCACGAGGTGCTGCACCGGATGGGCGAGTTCGCCGACAAGGTGCGCAGCGGCAAGTGGCTGGGCCACACCGGCAAGCCCACCACCAACATCGTCAACATCGGCATCGGCGGCTCGGACCTCGGCCCCGTCATGGCCTACGAGGCGCTGCGGCACTACTCCCAGCGCGACCTCACGTTCCGTTTCGTGTCCAATGTCGACGGCACCGACTTCGCCGAGGCCACCCGGGACCTCGATCCCGAGCAGACGCTGTTCATCGTCTCGTCCAAGACGTTCACCACGCTCGAGACGATGACGAACGCCGCCACCGCCCGCGACTGGCTGCTCGCGACACTGGACAGCAAGGCCGCGATCGCGAAGCACTTCGTCGCGGTGTCGACCAACTCCGACGCCGTCTCGGAGTTCGGCATCGACGTCATGAACATGTTTGGCTTCTGGGACTGGGTCGGCGGCCGCTACTCCATGGACTCGGCCATCGGCCTGTCCACGATGATCGCCATCGGGCCTGAGGGCTTCGGTGATCTGCTTGCTGGTTTCCACGCCATGGACGAGCACTTCCGCACGGCCCCCTTCGCGGAGAACCTGCCGGTGCTGCTCGGTCTGCTGACGGTCTGGTACGCCGACTTCTTCGACGCCCAGACGCAGGCCGTCCTGCCCTACGACCAGTACCTGAAGCGTTTCCCCGCCTACCTGCAGCAGCTGACCATGGAGTCGAACGGCAAGCACGTCACGCTCACCGGCGAGCGGGTCGACTACGCGACCGGCCCGGTCTACTGGGGCGAGCCGGGCACGAACGGCCAGCACAGCTTCTACCAGCTCATCCACCAGGGCACCGAGCTCATCCCGGCCGACTTCATCGGGTTCCTGCACTCGCTGAACCCGCTGCTGGCCCGGTCCGACGCGGCACCGGCCGGCGCCACCCACCAGGACCTGCTGACGGCCAACGTGTTCGCGCAGGGCGAGGCGCTGGCCTTCGGCAAGACGGCCGAGCAGGTGGCGGCCGAGGGCACGCGCGACTGGCTGGTGCCGCACCGCGTGTGCGACGGCACCCGCCCGTCGAACACGGTCCTGCTGGACCACCTGACCCCGCACGCGGTGGGCACGCTGGTCGCCCTGTACGAGCACAGCGTGTTCACCCAGGGCACGATCTGGTCGATCAACAGCTTCGACCAGTGGGGCGTCGAACTGGGCAAGGTGCTGGCCAAGAGGGTCGCCGGCGAGCTGACCTCGGACGAATCTCCCGACCTCACGCACGACAGCTCCACGAACGCCTTGATCCAGCGGTACCGGAACGCTCGAAAGGACGACTGACACCATGCAGCTCGGAATGATCGGTCTCGGCCGGATGGGCGCGAACATCGTGCGCCGCATCATGCGCGACGGCCACACGGCGGTCGCCTTCGACACGAACCCCGACACCGTCGACCAGCTGGCCGGCGAGGGCGCCGTCGGCGCCAAGACCCTCGAGGAGTTCGTCCAGAAGCTCGAGAAGCCGCGCGTGGCCTGGGTGATGATCCCGGCGGGCATCACGGACAAGGTCGTCACCCAGCTGTCGGAGTTGCTCGACGAGGGCGACATCATCATCAACGGCGGCAATTCGAACTACCGCGAGGACTACGACCGCGCCAAGGCCCTCAAGGAGAACCAGAACATCGACTACCTCGACGTCGGGACGAGCGGCGGCGTGTGGGGTCTGGACCGCGGGTACTGCCTGATGATCGGCGGTGACCAGAAGGCCTACGAGCACTGCGAGCCGCTGTTCCGGAGCATCGCGCCCGGGCTCGGCGACATCGAGCGCACGCCGGGCCGCGAGGGCGACCCCGCGCCAGAGGAGCAGGGCTACCTGCTGTGCGGGCCCGCCGGGTCGGGCCACTTCGTCAAGATGGTCCACAACGGCATCGAGTACGGGATGATGGCCGCCTACGCCGAGGGTTTGAACGTGCTGGCCAAGGCCAACGCCGGCAAGACCGAGAAGACCCACTCGGCCGAGGAGACACCCCTCGAGCAGCCCGAGTACTACCAGTACGACCTCGATCTGGACGCCATCAGCGAGGTGTGGCGGCGCGGTTCGGTCATCGCGTCGTGGCTGCTCGACCTCACCGCCGGTGCCCTGCACGGCAACCCGAATCTGGACGGCATCGCCGGCCGGGTGTCGGACTCCGGCGAGGGCCGCTGGACGATCAAGGCCAGCATCGACGAGGGCGTGCCGACGCCGGTCCTCGCCGCCGCGCTGTTCGCCCGGTTCTCCAGCCGCGGCGAGGCCGTCTACGCCGACAAGCTGCTGTCCGCCATGCGCAAGGCGTTCGGCGGACACAACGAGCTGCCCACCGGCGAGTGAGGCGAGCGCAGCCGAGCTTGCTCGTGCTGCCGAGCCGATTGAGTCTGTTGATCACCGAAGGCGGGAACACCGGCGAGTGACGCGAGCGCAACGGAGCTCGCTCGTGATCGGGGATGACCGGGGCGTGATCGGCGTGCCTTCGGGCCGGTTCGGCAGCTCTGGGTAACGCTGGGGGTCCACGGACGGTTCTGCGTCCGCTGACGCCGGAGGTGCTCCACCGTGAGCGAAGCCGACACCGACGCGGCCCCGCCTCGAGCAGGGATGCGGCTGTCGCGCGGCCGCGGCGCCGTGTCCGGAGTGGTCCTCGTGCTGGCCGGCATCTGGGGTGCGTTCATCCCGTTCGTCGGGCCGTCGTTCCACTTTGCCTACACGCCCCATCCGCACGAGACCTGGCACTGGACCGCCGCGCGCGGCTGGTATGAGGTCCTGCCCGGCGGCATCGCGGTGCTCGGTGGTGTGCTGCTCATCCTCTCGGCGAACCGCATCGTCACCAGCTTCGGGGCGTGGATCGCAGCCCTGGCCGGCGGCTGGTTCGTCGTCGGCCAGCAGGTGTCCTACCTGCTGACCCTCGGCTCACCCGGCGCGCCGTCGGCGGCCGGTGACCGCCGCTACGTCGCCGAGTACCTGGCGTTCTTCACGGGGCTGGGTGCGCTGATCATCCTGTTCGCGGCCGTCGCCATCGGCCGCCTGTCGGTACACAGCACCCGGGACGCCCAGGCCGCCGCACGGCGCGCCGCCGCGGACCAGGACAGCGAGCGTCCCGAGGACTACACGCAGGACGACTACCGGCGCGACGAGCCTTCGGACGACTACCGACGCGACGAGCGCTCGGACGACTACCCGCAGGACGACTACCGGCAGGGCGCTCACGACCGTCCGGCCGCGGAGCACACGGGTGGGGCCTATCCGACCGGGGAACGTTCCGGTGGGTACGGCACGCCCGGCACCTCAGGCTCGAGCGACGGTGACCAGCGGTCCTCGGCGGTCACGACCGAGCTGCCGTTGGCCGGCGCCGGAGCGGCGGCCGGGGCAGGAGCCCTCTACGTGGGGGAGCGCCTGCACGACGACAGCGACCACCCCGACAGCGACCACGCCGACAGCGACCACCCCGACAGCGACCGTGGCAACCTCTCGGACCGTGACGCGGATAGCGCGGACAACGACGGCCGGGACAACGGCGGCCGGGAGACCGATTCCGACCGCAACGCCGCCTACCGGGCGCCGGAGGACGTCAGCCCGGAGTCGACCGCACCCGAGCCCGCGGCACCCGAGCCCGCGGCACCCGAACCGGTCGGCCCCGCACCCGATGGCCCGCACCCGACCGAGCCGCAGCCGGTCAGCCCCGAGCCCGCCGGGCCGCAGCCCACCGAACCGCAGCCCACCGAACCGCAGCCGGTCGCTCCCGAGCCGGCACCGCAGACCGAACCGCCGTTCCTGCTGGAGCCACCCGAGGGTCATCCGGACGCCGAGCGCTTCCGGGCACGAGCCGGCGCCGCCGGGCACGACGCGCCGGCCCCGTCCGAGGACTCCCCGCAGGCCGACCAGGACGCCGCGGCCGAGCCGTCACAGACCTGGAACCCGGCCGAGCAGAGCCCGACCACGACCGGTGAGATGCCCGCGTTCCGTTCGCACGGCCACGACGACCCGCCCCCCGTGTCGGGCCGGGGCGTCCAGCAACCCCGTCGCTACTACGGGCCGAACAACCCCGCGCCTGAGGCCGACGACGGGGCCGGGGACGACCCCGGCGCCTCCAGCCGGGACGCCGTCCGCACGGACGAGACGATCGACCAGGACCTCGACCACGAGATGGATCTCGACGAGCGTCCCACCTGACCCAGCACCATCGCAGCACCATCGCAGCACCATCGCAGCACCGGCCGCACCGGTCGCACTGCCCGGTCACCGACCACGCACGTGGGGCAGGTCGGCGTGACCCGGACCGCGACCGGACTGACCCTCAGCTCCCGGCGACCGGTCGCCTACGCGTCGTGCTCGGCCTTGTCGCCCGCCCACTCGACGTGGAAGGTGCCCTCGCGGTCGACCCGCTTGTAGGTGTGCGCCCCGAAGTTGTCGCGCAGCCCCTGAATGAGCGCGGCGGGCAGCCGGTCACGGCGCAGCCCGTCGTAGTACGACAGCGACGACGCGAAGGCGGGAATGGGGATACCGGCCTGGGTCGCCTGCACGACCACGTGTCGCCACGCGTCGACGCCCGAACGAACGGCGTCGGCGAAGTACGGCGCGACGAGCAGCGACGACAGGTCGGGGTCGTCGGCGTAGGCGTCGCGGATGCGGTTGAGGAAGCGGGCCCGGATGATGCAGCCGCCGCGCCAGATGGTGGCCATGGCGCCCGGGTCGACGTCCCAGCCGTACTCCCGGGAGCCGGCCTTGATCTGGTCGAAGCCCTGGGCGTAGGCGACCACCTTGGACGCGTACAGCGCGAGGCGGACCTCCTCGATGAACGCGTCGCGGTCGGTGATCGCGAGGTCGCCGATCTCGGAGCCGAACGCCTCCTGCGCCGGCCTGCGCTGCTCGGCGTGGCCCGACAGCGCTCGCGCGAACGTCGCCTCGGCGATGCCGGTGATCGGCACGCCCAGGTCGAGGGCGCTCTGCACCGTCCAGCGGCCGGTGCCCTTCTGCTCGGCCTGGTCCAGGACGACGTCGACGAAGGGCTTGCCGGTGGCGTCGTCGTTCTGGGCCAGGACGTCCGCGGTGATCTCGATCAGGAAGGACTCGAGGTCGCCCTCGTTCCAGCTGCGAAAGATGTCCGCGATCTCGGCCGGTGACGCGCCGAGTCCGGCGCGCAGCAGGTCGTAGGCCTCGGCGATGAGCTGCATGTCGGCGTACTCGATGCCGTTGTGCACCATCTTGACGAAGTGGCCGGCGCCGTCCGGGCCAACGTGGACGCAGCACGGGGTGTCGTCGACGTCGGCGGCGATGGACTCGAAGATGGGCCCGAGCTTCGCGTAGGACTGCTCGGAGCCGCCGGGCATGATCGACGGGCCGAGCAGCGCGCCCTCCTCGCCGCCGGAGACGCCGCAGCCGACGAAATGGATCCCCCGCTCGGACAGGTCGTGCTCGCGCCGGCGGGTGTCGCTGTAGTGGGCGTTGCCGCAGTCGACGATGATGTCGCCCTCGTCGAGCAGGGGCGCGAGCTCGTCGATCACGGCGTCGGTGGGTCCGCCGGCCTTGACCATGATGATGATCGCCCGCGGCGTGGTCAGCGAGGCGACGAAGCCCTCGAGCGACTCGGACGGTACGAAGGTGCCCTCGTCACCGTGCTTGTCGACGAGGTCGGTCGTGCGGGCGTTGGTGCGGTTGTGCAGCGCCACCGTGTGCCCGTTGTGGGCCAGGTTGCGGGCCAGGTTGCGGCCCATGACCGCGAGGCCGGTGACGCCGATGGTCGCCGATGCAGATTCACTCATTCTCCTAACGTAGCCGTTGGACAAAGCGGGCAACGCCCCGGAAAACCGGGCCGGAGACGACTCGAGAACCTGTCGGCGGGACCTTCGACTTTTCTGGTTAGGGACGTTCGACTACGGGTAACTTCACGCAGAACTTACATGAGCGCGGGGGCGTTCCACTCCGAAGCCGGCCCGCTGCGCTTCGGGACCCGAGGTCGAAAGGTCCCCGCCGTGTCCATCCGCATCTACCCGACGATCGCGTTGGCGCAAGGGAATGCCGCCCGGACCGCCGCGGCGCCGCTCGTCTGGGATCCCGTCAACCACCTGCTCTCGCGCTGCGCCTTCGGCCCGACCACCGCCTCGCGTGCCTCCCTCGCCCAGACCGGCCCGGACGCCTGGTACGCCGCACAGGTCGCAGCCGGCCGCCGCTGCCAGGGCTACTCCGGCAACCCGGCGGTGGCGGCCCAGGGGCCGCTGCTGTCGTTGAGCCCCTTCGACCTGCGTGCCACCCTGGCCGCGAACGGCAACCCATATGGGTCGGACGCGATGGACCAGCTCAGCCAGGTCACCATGGGCCTGCAGGCGTGGAGCGAGGCGCAGCTCTACGAGGTGCTGGTCGACTTCTTCAGCAACCACCTCAACGTCCCCAACCACAACGGCGACCTGTGGACCACCCGGCACACCCACGACCGCGACGTCATCCGGCCCTACGTCCTGGGCTCGTTCACCGACATGCTGCTGGCCTCGGCCAAGAACCCGGCCATGCTGCTGTCGCTGAACCTCGCCCAGTCGACCAAGCTCGCCGTCAACGAGAACTACGGCCGCGAGCTGATGGAGATGCACACCGTCGGGCGCATCTACTCCGAGAACGACGTCAAGAACGCGGCCAAGCTGCTCACCGGGCGCACCCTCGACGCCAACAACCACTACGTCTACAACCCCGACATTCATGGCACCGGCAAGGTCACGGTCCTCGGGTTCACCAACGCCAACACGACGGCGGCGGGCGGCGAGAAGGCGGGCGACGCCCTGCTGCGGTACCTGGCCGGCCATTCGGCCACCGCCAAGCACCTCGCGCAGAAGCTTTGCGTCAGGCTGGTCAGCGACACCCCGTCGGCCGACCTGGTGGCCGCGGTGGCCGCGGCCTACACCGCGAGCGGCACGCAGATCCTGCCCATGTTGTCGACCATCCTGCGCTCGACGGAGTTCTGGGAGTCCCGCGGCAAGAAGGTGCGCCGCCCGGCCGAGAACGTCATGGCCACGATCCGGCTGCTCGACATCACGCCCAACGACATGACCAAGGCGCTCGGCACCCTGAACTGGGTCACCTATCAGATGGGCAACCGCCCCCTCGACTGGCCCGCGCCGAACGGCTACCCCGACGACGCCAACTCCTGGCGCTCCTCCGGGACAATCCTTCAGCTCTGGAGCATGCACCAGGCCATGACTGGGGCCTGGTGGGCTGGATTTCCGGCGCCATCGACGGCCTCGCTGTACGGCGGCGCGACCCCGACCAGCAGCGGCGAAGCGATCAGCCTCATGACCAAACGTCTGACCGGGATGAGCTGGTCCGCCGCGCACCTCGCCGCCTTGCAAACGTATCTGGGTGAGCCGGCGGGCACGTCCATGGACCGGTCGGTCCTGCGCTGGCTGGCTGGCACCCTGGCCGCGCTCATTCTGAACGCCCCCCATCACGCCTTCCGCTGAACGGAGCTCTCTCATGACCGACCTACGTTTCACTCCGGCCGCCGAAGGCCACACCGCCGGGTCATTTGCTCGCGGAGCTCGCTCATGACCGGCACCTTCGACACCGTCCTGCGCCGCCGCGCCGAGCGGGTCAGCTGCGAGCTCGCTGCGCAGGACGAGGCGTGGGGCCAGAGCGGGTGGACCCGCCGTCGCTTCCTCGCCGGCGTGGGCATGGCCGGCGTCGCCACCCTCGGCAGCCAGCTGGTGACCAGCCGGGCGTCGTTCGCCTCGGCCGCGACCGCCAACGACCAGACGCTGGTCGTCGTGTTCATGCGCGGCGCGGCCGACGGGCTGCGCATCCTGGTGCCGAGCTCGAGCGACCTCGGCGTGGACTACCTGAGAACGGTGCGGAGCAAGCTCGTCCCCACGGACGCCATCGCTCTGCCCGGCACCTCGGGGTGGGCCCTGAACAAGAACCTCAAGCCGCTCTACGACGGCCTCTGGGGGACGGGCGAGCTGGCCTTCGTGCCCGCGGTCTCGGTGCCGGGAGTCAGTCACAGCCACTTTCAGGCGGCTCAATTCCTAGAGAAGGGCGGATCCGACACCGCAACGACCGGCTGGCTGGACCGGGCGCTGAGTCAGATGGGCTTGGGGACGACCTTCCGGGCCATCTCCGAGGGCTCGGCCACCCCCGCATCCCTCGCCGGGCCGGTCCCGTCAGTAACACTGTCCGGCATCAACACGTTCACCTTCCCCGGCACTGCGAGCTACAGCGCAGCAGCTGAGAAAGCAATGTCGACCCTGTACCGCGGCGTGGGCAGCCCGTTGGCCGACGACGTACCGGACACCCTGGCCGCCCTGACCACTGCCGCCACCATCCAGGCCAAGCCGGCCACCACGACCGTCTACCCCAGCGGCGCCTTCGCAAGCGCGCTGAAGGACATCGCCGGCATCCTCAAGGCCGAGGTCGGCATGCAGGTCGCCACCGTCGACGTCGGCGGTTGGGACACCCACACCGACGAAGCCAACGACCTGGACAACAACCTCGCCGCCGCCGGGACCGCGCTGCGTGCCTTCATGGACGACCTCGGGCCGACCCGCCGCAAGCGAGTCACCGTCGTCGTCATGACCGAGTTCGGGCGCCGGGTCGCGATGAACGACAGCGGCGGCACCGACCACGGCCACGGCAGCGTCATGTGGCTGCTGGGTGGTGGCCTGGCCAAGAGCTCGGTGTTCGGCAAGTGGAACAAGCTCAGCGCGACCACTGTGGACAGCGGCGACGTGCCCGGCCTGAACAGCCCCTTCGACGTGCTCGGCGAGCTGGCCCAGAAACGCCTCGGCGTCGGGTCGCCGAACTCGGTGTTCCCCGGCTACGCCCTCAGCTCGCTCGGGGTCGCCACGACGTCGTGACGGTGGTCGGGGCGGTCAGCGTGCGCTACCGTGACGCGCTACTGACGACGCCCCAGCCAAGGAGCCAGCCGGTGACCGACTTCGGCAAGCACGACCCCTCGGACCCCAACCAGCCGCCCCACGGCGGCGGCCAACCGCCACACGGTCAGCCGCCACACGGTCAGCCGCCACACGGTCAGCCGCCACACGGTCAGCCGCCACAAGGCCCGCCTCCGGGTCAGCAGCCGCAGGGCGGCGGTCACCCGCCCCAGGGTCAACAGGGCAGTTACACACAGCAGGGTCAGCAGCCGCAGGGCGGGTTCCCGCCGCCGCCACAGGGCAACTACGGGCAGCCCGGCTCCGCGCCGCCGCCCGTCAGTCAGGGCGGCTACCCGTCGGCGCCCGTCGCACCTGCGGGATACGCACCCCCCGGCTACTACTTCCACCAGGAGTCCGGCCTGACGTTGCCGGTCGGCACCGAGCTCGCGAGCCGCGGCCGCCGCATCGGCGCCTATTTTCTCGCCATCCCGCTGATCCTCGTCACGCTCGTGATCGGCTACCTGATCTGGGGCCTCGTCCTGTGGGGCAAGGGCACCTCGCCGGCGCTCCGCGTGCTCGGGATGCGGTGCTATAAGCCGGTGGACGGTCGGTCGGCGACCTTTGGCACGATGGCGTTGCGCGACATCGTCGGCGTCATCGTGCAGCAGATCCTGAGCATCATCACCGGCCTCATCTCGTTCATCCTGTTCCTGTCGTCGGCCAAGCGGCAGAGCCTGCCCGACCTGATCGGCGGCACTGTGGTGCTCTACGACCCGAACAAGGTGCTCGACTGAGCGGGACGTACACCGTTCACCGCAGCAGCTCGGCCACCTGGGCGTTGATCCAGGACGTCGCCTCGGCGATGGCCGGGCTGAACTGCTCCAGGCCGTAGAACCCGTGGATCAGCCCCGGGAACTGCCGATGGGCGACGCGTACGCCGACCGCGCTGAGCGCGTCGGCGTAGGCGTCACCCTCGTCGCGCAACGGGTCGAACTCGGCTGTGGCCACCACCGCCGGTGGCAGGCCGGTCAGGCTCGCCGCCCGCAGCGGTGACAGGCGGGGGTCGGCCGCGACGTCGGACACCGCGGGGTCGGCCAGCGCCGCGGCCCCGCCCGTGATCCCGGTGTACTGCGCAGCGAACCACTCGACGTCGGCGAGGGTCAGGAAGTAGCCGTCGCCGTTCTCGGTCCGTGAGGGGTAGTCGCGCGACATGTCGGTGCTCGGGTAGAGCAGCAGCTGACCGGCCAGCGACAGCCCGTCGTGCTGCGCCTGCTGGGCACAGACCGCGGCGAGGTTGCCGCCGGCACTGTCGCCGCCGACGACCAGCCGTGCGTCGTCCGCGCCGTAGTCGCCGATGTTGGCCGCGACCCAGGTCAGCGCGGCGTAGCAGTCGTCGACGGCTGCCGGGAAGGGGTGCTCCGGCGCGAGCCGGTAGTCGACGCTGACCACGACCGCGTTCGCGTCCCGGCACAGCCGTCGGCACGCGCCGTCGTGGGTGTCGAGGTCGCCGATGACGAACCCGCCCCCGTGCAGGTAGACGATGGTTCCCGTGGCCGTGCCCGACGCCGACTCGGCCGGGCGGTAGACGCGGACGGGCACCCCGCCCGCGAACCCCGCCTCGACGGACGCCACCTGCACCACGCCGGCCGGGTCGCGGAACGTGACCATGAGCATCCGCAGCGCGGCACGGGCGTCGGCCGGGGTGCCGGCCGACAGGGCCGGGGTGGAGTTGGTCATCTGCAACAGTCCGGCGATGTTCGGGTCGAGCGGCACGCAGTCCTCCTCGTCGAGGGTCGAGCACGGTGGGTCGATGGGGAGGTGCCGGGCGGCCTAGCCCAGGTCGAGGCCGGGGTAGAGCGGGTTCGCGGTGAGCAGCTCGTGCGCCGCGGACCGGGTCTTGTCGACCACGCCGTCGGCGACGGTGTACTTCGCCTTGGACGCGCCGCCCGACGCGGCCGCCGTCGGGGAGGTCGCGGTGAGCACGTCGACGATCAGCTCGGCCGTGCGGTCGAACTCGGCGGCCCCGAAGCCGCGCGACGTGAGCGCCGGCGTGCCGATCCGGACGCCGGAGGTGTACCAGGCGCCGTTCGGGTCGCGCGGGATCGCGTTGCGGTTCGTGACGATGCCCGAGTCGAGCAGGGCCGACTCGGCCTGCCGTCCGGTGAGGCCGAACCCGGACACGTCCAGCAGGACGAGGTGGTTCTCGGTGCCGCCGGTGACCAGCGTGACGCCACGGCGGGCCAGCCCCTCCGCGAGCGTGACCGCGTTGTCGGCGACGGCCTGGGCGTACGTGCGGAACTCGGGCCGACGGGCCTCGGCGAAGGCGACGGCCTTCGCGGCCATGACGTTGCCCAGCGGGCCGCCGAGGACCATCGGGCAGCCGCGGTCGACGGAGTCGGCGAACTCCGGCTGGCACAGCACCATGCCTCCGCGCGGGCCGCGCAACGACTTGTGCGTGGTCGTGGTGACGACGTGCGCGTGCGGCACCGGGTCGTAGTCGCCGGTGAAGACCTTGCCCGCGACGAGCCCGGCGAAGTGCGCCATGTCGACCATGAGCACGGCGCCGACCTCGTCGGCGATCTCGCGCATCGTGGCGAAGTTGACCTTGCGGGGGTACGCCGAGTATCCGGCGATGAGGACGAGTGGCTTGAACTCCCGGGCGGTCGCGCGGACCTTGTCGTAGTCGAGCAGGCCGGTGTTCTCGTCCGTGCCGTAGGACGATTGGTGGAACATCTTGCCGCTGATGTTGGGCCGGAAGCCGTGGGTGAGGTGCCCACCCGCATCGAGCGACATGCCCAGCGCGCGTTGGTCGCCGAGTGCACGGCGCAGCTGCTGCCAGTCGCCCTCGTCGAGGTCGTTCACGTGTTTGGCGCCGGCCGCCGCCAGTGCGGGCGCCTCGATGCGCTGGGCCAGGATCGCCCAGAAGGCGACCAGGTTGGCGTCGATGCCTGAGTGCGGTTGCACGTAGGCGTGCGAGGCGCCGAACAGGGCCTTCGCGTGGTCGGCGGCAGCCTGCTCGACGGTGTCGATGTTCTGGCACGCAGCGTAGAAGCGGTGCCCGACGGTGCCCTCGGCGTACTTGTCCGAGAGCCAGGTGCCCATCGTCAGCAGCACGGCGGGGGAGGCGTAGTTCTCGCTGGCGATCAGTTTCAGCGACTCACGTTGGTCGGTCAGCTCGCTGCGGATGGCGTCGGCAATCGTCGGTTCGACGGCGCCGATGACCTCGAGGGCGTTGCGGTAGGCGGCTGACGCAGTCGAGCCGTCGAAGGGCTGGGACACGGGAGAACTCCGATCGCGAGTCGGTGGGCCCAGGCGCGCGGCGGGTGAACAGAACCGCTCCCCGGTGGTCGGACCACCTCAACAGCGCCAGTCACGGCTCCCGGGAAGACTATCCCAGCGTCCGGGGGCGCCCACGGGCCGGATGACCTGATTACTAGGGCGTCCTACTATCGAGGTCATGAGCGACGTGGACGCAGCCTTCGACCAGTACCGGCTCTCCGAAGAACAGCAGATGCTGCGCAAGGCGGTGCGGGAGTTCGCCGACGACCGCGTCGCGCCCCGGGCCGCCGACATCGACGAGGCCGGCGAGTTCCCCTGGGACGTCTACGAGGCGATGGTCAGGGCCGGGTTCCACGCCGTCCACCTCGGCGAGGCCTACGGGGGCGCCGGTGCCGACGCGATCTCGGCGTGCATCGTGGTCGAGGAGGTCGCCCGCGCCGACGCGTCGTCCGCGCTCATCCCGGCCGTCAACAAGCTCGGCTCGCAGCCGATCATCCTGTCCGGCTCCGAGCAGCTCAAGCAGCAGGTGCTGCCGAGCATCGCCTCCGGCGAGGCCATGATCAGCTACGCGCTGTCCGAGCGCGAGGCCGGTTCCGACGCGGCGTCGATGCGCACCCGCGCCGTGCGCGACGGCGACACCTGGGTGCTGAACGGCACCAAGGCGTGGATCAGCAACGCCGGCGTGTCCAGCTGGTACACGGTCATGGCCGTCACCGATGCCGACAAGAAGGCGAACGGCATCTCGGCGTTCGTCGTGCACAAGGACGACCCGGGGTTCTCGGTCGGCGCCAAGGAACGCAAGCTCGGCATCAAGGGCAGCCCGACCTGCGAGATCTACTTCGAGGACTGCACCATCCCGGCCGATCGCATCGTGGGCGAGCCCGGCACCGGGTTCAAGACCGCGCTGCGCACCCTCGACCACACCCGGCTCGCGATCGGCGCGCAGGCCCTGGGCATCGCGCAGGGCGCGTTCGACGCGGCCCGCGACTACGTCTCGGAGCGCCGGCAGTTCGGTCAGCGCATCGCCGACTTCCAGGGCATCCAGTTCATGCTCGCCGACATGGGCATGCGCATTGAAGCCGCCCGTCACCTCGTCTACGCCGCGGCCGCCCGCGCCGAGCGCAACGAGCCGAATCTGACCTTCACGTCCTCGGCCGCGAAGGTGTTCGCGAGCGACACCGCGATGTCGGTGACCACCGACGCGGTGCAGCTGTTCGGCGGCGCCGGGTACACCCGCGACTTCCCCGTGGAGCGCATGATGCGCGACGCCAAGATCACCCAGATCTACGAGGGAACGAACCAGATCAACCGCATGGTGATGGCCCGCCAGCTGCTGAAGTAGTCCCGGTCAGCGGGTGTGGCAGCCTGGTCGGGTGGGTGTGCCGGAGCAGCGCGTGAGCGAGCAGCAGTGGTCCGACCTTGCGCTCGCCGCCTGCCTCGACCGCCTGCAGGTCAGCATGGTCACCGCCGCGCAGCTCGTTCACGTCGTCGACGCCTGGACCGAGGGCCCCGACGCGCTGTGCGTCGTCTACCGCCCGCCCGGCGAGACGCGTTCGATCGTGGGCCTGCGACGACGCTGGCACGACGCCGTGCAGCCGGGGGAGTGGCGCCTGGGCAACCTGATGGCCTGGGGGTACGACGTCGGCCCCGACGTGGACCCGGTGGCCTTCGGGCACAACGTCGCCGACTTCGATCTCGGGGAACCGCTGGGGATGATCCGGCGCGCCCTGCGCTACGACGGGGACGGCGTCGGCTGGTGGGGCAGCCTGGCCGCCGAGCTGCCCCGTCGCCCGCCGGCTGCCTAGTCGACTGTCCTCAGCGCAGCTGGGCGGTCGCCCGCTCCTGGTCGACGCGCCGCGTCACCGTCGCGTCGTCGGCGTTGCGGACGACGACGAGCGAGCCGCCGACGGCGAGCGGGGCGAGCACGGCGTCCACCCATTCGGCCGGTCCCCGCCAGTCGCGGGTGGTGAGTAGGCGCCCACCCGTGTCGAGCCCGATCTCGCCGGCCCGGGCCAGGGCCGTCGTGCCGGCGGCCCGCCGGGTGAGCCCGGGCAGACAGGGGTCGTCCGGGCCCGCGGGCATGGCCACGCCCGCCCAGGCGTCGGCCTGCGGCCGCACGGCGACCACGTAGTCCGTCGTCCCCTCCGGCTCGCTGCCGCGGAAACCGACCGCAGCGGAGGCCGTCGCGACCGCGAACACGTCGGGCGCACCGCCGCGGGAGGACGCGTCGGTCACGAACTCGACGTCGGCGTCCTCGGAGTCGGTGAGGGCCAGGCCGGCGCTGAGGCAACCGAGCAGGACCGGCACCGAGATCCAGTGCGCCGGCAGGTCGATGCGCGCGACGTCGCCCACCCCGAGCCCCAGCTCGTCGGTGAGCAGATGGTGGGTCTTGGCGACCCAGTTGGCCAACGAGCGCACGGACAGTTCCGAACGCTCGCCGGTGTGTTCGTCGTAGTAGGTGACGAACGGGCGGGTGCCCTCGGTCGCGACGAGTTCGGCGAAGCGCCGCTCAGGGGTGCTGGCTGGAGGCATCCGGGGTCAGTTGATGCACTTCGAGTCGATGGGCGTGTTCGTCGACGTCGCCGCGGTCGGCGTCGAGGCGGACGTCGATCCGGTGCTACTCGTCCCCGGGGAGCCCGGCGTGGCGGACGGTTTGGGCGCCGGATTGATCAGCTTGTCGATGAACGACTGCACCTTGGTCTTGTTGACCTGCTCGACGTCCTGGCCGTCGATGGTGGCGTTCGTGGTCGGGATCGTCTTGCTGACGATGTTGTTGGCGCGCAGGTTCTGCAGCTGGCTGCCGAGGTCGGTCAGGTTCAGGCCGGGGTCGAGGTAGACGGACTTCTCGACGGCGTCGCCCAACGAGCGCAACTTGGTGAGGATGCCGACCGAGGCGACCTGACGGAAGGCGGCGGTGAGGAAGTACTGCTGGCGGCGCACGCGGTCGAGGTCGCCGCGCGGCAGGAAGTGCCGCTGGCGCACGAACTCCAACGCGGTGACGCCCTTGATCGTGTGCTTGCCCTTGGACAGCACGAGCCCGGAACCACCGCTCAGGCCTGCGTTGACGTTGGCCTGGTGGCTGTCGTCGACGGCGTGGCAGAGGTTGACGGTGACGCCGCCGATCGCGTTGCTGATGCGGTAGAAGCCCAGCAGGTCGACCTGGACGTAGTGGTTGATCGTCAGCCCGGTGAGGTCCTGCAACGTGTCGACCAGCAGGTTCGCGCCGGCGGTGCGCCGCTCGTCGGGGGTCGCGTTCTTCGGTGCGCTGTTGTAATAGGCGTCGGCGTAGGCGCCGTTCACCTTGCCCTTGCCGAAACCCTTGATGTCGACGTAGCTGTCGCGCGGTACCGAGATCAACGTTGCTTTCGAGCCGTTCGCCGGTACGTGAATGATGATCATGGTGTCGGTGGCCAGGCTGCCGCTGCTCTCGCCGGCGTGCAGCGCCTTGATCTCACTCTTGGTCATGTTCGAGCGGTCGTCGTTGCCGACCAGCAGGATGTTCTGGTCCTTGCCGTCGATGTCATGGGCGCCGTTCGACCCGCTCGGCGCCGCCCCGACGTGCAGCCCGTTCAGGCGCGGCACCTTGTTGTTGATCTCGCGGTAGGTGTACCAGTAGTACCCCGCGACCAGCAGCAGGGTGACCGACAGCAGCGCGCCGAGCACCCGCCCCAGGGGGCGGGCCACCCCGGCTCGCGGCCCGTGACTGCCGCCGCGGTGTCGACCGCGCGGGTCGAGATGCGGGGGCAGGGGTTCGTAGGACATCGGCCCGAGGGTACAAGTTGCGGCCGTGTGAGGTTGCTGAGCGGTGCGGCTCGTTGCCAGGCGTCAGTCGATGCAACCGAGCCCGGCGACCCCCGCAGGAGTGGCCGAGCGCCCGGACGGCGACGCGGTGGCGCCCCCTGAGGCCGGCCCGGGCAGCCCGGCCACCTCGCGGCCGTTCGTGCCGAGCACGAGCGTGACCCGGGAGAGGGTGGGCGTCAGCAGCAGCTTGGCCTTCGGCACGCGACGCGCCACCGCCAGGGCCTGCGCCTGTGCGCCGGCGGGGTACTCCACGGTGGTGGCCACCGTGGTGGGGGCCGAGTCGACCGTGGCGACCTTGAAACCGAACCTGATCAGCGCGGCGGCGTTGCGGGCGGCGAGCCGGGGGGTGGGCGTGCCGTTGAGGACGTCGACGGTGACGGTCGCCGGCGCGGCCGGCTTGGCCTTCTTCAGCGCCGCGTCGGACTTGCCCTCGAGCTGGGTGATGAAGGCGGGCATGGCGCTCGTGTTCACCTGGACGATCGAGGTCTCGACACCGTCGGGATAGATGAGCTGCGGGCCGTTGTTCGGGATGGTCTCGAGGGTGATCTTGCCCGAGGTCAGGGACTGCATCTGCCGGGCGAGGGACAGCAGGTCGAGGCCGGGGTCGGTGAGCAACGAGCTGCCGACCGCCGTGAGCAGGTTGCGCAACTTGAAGGGGTTCAGCAGCGTCCCGGCCGACGTGATCTTCGTGAACGCCGACTTCAGGAAGTACTGCTGCCGGCGGATGCGGTCGAGGTCGCCGTGCGGGAGGCCGTGGCGCTGCCGCACGAACGCGAGGGCCTGGGTGCCCTTGATGACCGACACGCCCTTCGGCAGGTCGATGCCCGAGTTGCCGTGCGCGCCGTCGCCGACCTCGGTGTGCTTGTTCTGCGCCGCGTTGAGACAGACGCGGACGCCGCCGATGGCGTTGCTGATGCGGTAGAAGCCGAGCAGGCTGACCTGCATGTAGTGGTTGATGTACAGGCCGGTCAGCGCGTGGATGGTCCGGATCACCGAGATGATGCCGGCGCTCTGTGCCTGGGTCTCGGTGGCGTGCTTGGCCTTGGCGGCGTTGTAGGCGTCGGGGTAGGACGCGTTGATCTTGCCCTTGCCGAAGCCCGGGATCGTCACCCACGAGTCGCGGGGGAAGGACACCAGCGACGCCTTCGAGCCGTTCGCCGGGATGTGCAGCACCATCATGGTGTCGGCGTTGACGGTGGTCGTGTCGTGACCGGCGTGCAGGGCCTTGAGCTCGGCCTTCGTCGCGCCGGCCCGGGTGTCGTTGCCGATCAGCAGGACGTTCTGGTCCGCGCCGTCCGGGTCCTTCTCGCCGCGGGTCAGGGCGGGGACACGGTCGCCGTGCGGGACGCTGGCCGTGAAGTTCGAGAACGTGACCCAGGCGACGCCGCTGCCCACGAGCACGAGCAGGGACAGCGACGCGAACAGGGCGCGCACCCCGACGCGCGCGCGGTACGACACGGTCGGCGGCTGCAGCCGGCGGTTGCGTGGCACCTCGTCGGGGACCTCGGCGTCGGAGCTCATCGGGACGAGGCTAGGCGGGTCGGGCGCGGTTTCCCGGTAGACACGAGGGACGGTTGGGGCTGCTGTTACTGATGAGGCCAAAGGGACTGAGATAGGCGGCCGTCGGGTGTGACAGGTGGGGAAGCACCTGGGTACAGGAACTCACGTCCGCTTCACATGCCATCCGCTGCCGTCCCCCGCAGTCTCTCGCAGCCCCCCGAAACGAGTGGTCATGCGC